>CANGFO010000003.1 GCA_947453195.1 Flavobacteriaceae bacterium | reverse complement strand
TGAGTGTTCCAACCGGATTGACATTAAATCCAAACGGAACAGTCACTATAGCACCAAACACTCCTGCAGGAAATTATTCAGTACAGTACACCATTTGTGAGGTAACCAATCCAACGAATTGTGATTCGGTAACCAGTTCGGTTGTAGTAATAGCTACTGATTTTACACCAACTATCGATATTGATAATGTTGTATTTTTAACTGCTGGAACTTCTAGAGATTTTGTTGTAAATATTTCTGAAATTGGCGCTGGTCCATCTATTGGTCAGTTAGTATTTAAGATACCTAAACAATCTGGATTTTTGATTTCTTATAACGCAACAACTTCTTTATCAAATGTAAGTGGGGGAACTAGCGTTAATAATTCAGATTGGATTATTACTGAAAACTCAATATTTATTACAGTTACACTAAAACCAAATGTGATAATAGGTATTAATTCATTTTCAAGTATTGGATTTACAATTGCAAGAAAAACAAATGTTCCTAATCAAACTTGGCAACCATTAACAGCAACAATTTTAAATGGGACTGGGGCTGATAGTGACAGTTCTAATAATTCATATAATGTTATAGTTAAAGCTCAATAATCTGAATTTAAAATAATAAAATGCTATGAAAACTATATTCAAAATAGTATTAAGCTACTCATTAATGATTTTTGCATTAAATGGATATTCCCAAAATGCAGATCTTGGTATTGGAATTATTATGAGTCCACCTACCGTTATGCAAGGTAGTACAGGAATCCTTAGTGCAACCGTCGGAAATTATGGAAATGATAACATTGTATTAAACTCTATTATTGTAACTATTTCAGTTGGTATAGATGCTGAAATAATTGGTCTGTCTGCAGGAAGTGACTCTAGATGGACAATATATTCTTTGACCTCCGGATCAGCTAACATAATTAAATTGACTAACACAGCAGGAAGTTTTACCCCTTTCGATGTTGGAGATATCTTACTTACTGTAAGAGGAAATGTTGTTAGTACTCCTATTCTAATATTTGGAAATATTTCATATATTTCAGGAGCTAATCCATTACTTTGTGGAATTTGCTTAAATTCATCACAAGGAAATGCATTAAATTCCAATGATGATTCCCAAACTAGTTTAGCAGTTTCAAACGGATCAGGGGATTTAGATGGAGATGGTGATCCAGATTCTTCAGATCCAGACCCAACCAATCCATGTATATATGGAACGGGCCAAGTTATAGCAAATGTAACAGCTACATGGAATACATTAGATTGTGATTTAGATGGGAATCCAAACGGAACAGATCCACACGTACTATTGCCTATAGCTCAAAATGATACTTTAACAGCATCATTTGGACAAGTAAGTTCAGTTAATATATTAGCCAATGATGACTTCTTAGCCAATGACGGCAATACCATTACTCAGGCACCAGGTGGAAATGCAGGAGGAATCATAACTTTTAATCCTATTACAGGAATAATGAGTTACACTCCACTTGCAAGTGAATCTGGAAGTGCAGTAACAATAGTCTATCAAGTTTGTCAAGGAGCAGTTTGTTCAACAGCAAGTGTTATTATAAATGTTTTATGTCCTGTTTTAGCAACACCAGTATTAAGTTCAGTTACACATCCAACGTGTAGTGTTTCAACAGGTAATTTCACAATTACAAATTACGATGCTACCTACACTTATACCGTTACTCCATCAACAGGAGTTACAATTTCAGGAAGTACAGTGACAGCTCCTTCAGGAAGTTATACAGTAACAGCAACAATTGGATCTTGCGTTTCACCAGCATCGGCATCGGTAGTTATAAACACGCAGCCATCAGCATTGGCAACACCAGTATTAAGTTCAGTTACACAGCCAACGTGTAGTGTTTCAACAGGTAATTTCACAATTACTAATTACGATGCTACCTACACTTATACCGTTACTCCATCAACAGGAGTTACAATTTCAGGAAGTACAGTGACAGCTCCTTCAGGAAGTTATACAGTAACGGCAACAATTGGATCTTGCGTTTCACCAATATCTTTACCAGCAGTAGTTAATTCAGCTAGTAACTTGAATTGTGCTAGCATAGCATTAATTAAGACAGCTCATTTAGATGATTTAAA
This sequence comes from Flavobacteriaceae bacterium, assembly GCA_947453195.1. Lineage (GTDB taxonomy): Bacteria > Bacteroidota > Bacteroidia > Flavobacteriales > Flavobacteriaceae > Flavobacterium. The sequence continues at coordinate 158,256 of CANGFO010000003.1, read as the reverse complement.
TCATGATGGAATAGCGCAAGTTGGTGAAAATATAATTTATACATTTGTTATTACAAATACAGGTTTAGTTTCTTTAAATAATATTACAATAAGTGATCCACTTCCAGGAGTTTTAGTAACAGGTGGGCCAATTTCATTGGGTGTAGGAAATGTAGATTCAAATTCAATAACTGCTACATATACAATAACTGCACAAGATATTATTAATGGAAGTGTTAGTAATCAAGCTACTGTATTTGGAACTTCTCCTGCGGGAATAATTGTTCATGATTTATCTGATAGTACTAATAATACAGGTGATTCGGCTACAGTTACAGAAATAAAAGGATGTCAAGTTGAAGTGTTTAATGCAGTAACTCCAAATAATGATGGAAATAATGATTATTTTTATATCAGAGGTTTAGATTGTTTCCCTGAAAATTCAGTAGAAATATTCAATAGATGGGGAGTAGAAGTGTTTGAAGCAGAGAATTATGATAACAATTTGAGAGCGTTTAAAGGTTATTCAGAAGGAAGAGTAAATGTTAATCAATCAGATGCTTTACCTAATGGTACTTATTATTACATTTTAAAATACAAAGAATTTAATGGAACTATTTCAACTAAAACTGGTTTCCTTTACTTAACAAAATAATAAATAATATAGTATCAGAGTTGCTTACATTCTAGTTTCTTAGATTAAAATTAAAAATATGAAAACAAAAATTATTATTACCGCTTTATTGTTAGTGAGTTTGGTAAGTTTTTCACAGCAAGATGCACAATATACTCAGTACATGTATAATACCGTTAATGTGAATCCTGCTTATGCTGGATCACGAGGTGTAATGAGTATATTTGGACTACATAGATCTCAATGGGTTGGATTAGATGGGGCTCCGGTTACCAATACTATTTCTATTAACTCACCAATTGAAAATACAAATTTAGGTATAGGTTTGTCATTTGTAAATGATCGTCTAGGACCAACTGATGAAAATAATATAGCAGCTGATGTTTCTTATTCTATAAAAACTTCAGAAAGCTATAAATTATCATTTGGTGTCAAAGGATCGATTGATTTATTTAGTTTTGATGCAACAAAATTAAATATTTATACTTCAGATAACACTTTAGGATCTTATGCTAATAAATTTTCTCCAAATATTGGAGCAGGAATTTACTTGCATTCTGATAAATCTTATTTAGGATTTTCTATCCCAAACTTTTTTGAAACAAAGCGCTATAGCGATTCGGATTATGCTGTATATAAAGAAAAAATGAATTATTATTTAATTGGAGGATATGTGTTTGATTTGAATCCAAATTTAAAATTTAAGCCAGCTTTTCTTAGTAAAATGGTACAAGGTGCGCCATTGCAAGTAGATCTTTCTGCAAACTTTTTGTTCAATGACAAGTTTGTTCTTGGGGTTGCTTGGAGATGGAGTGCTGCAGCAAGTTTAATGGCAGGATTCCATGTGAATGAAGGGCTTTATATTGGTTATGGTTATGATTTAGATACCACTAAACTAGCTCATTATAATTCTGGATCTCACGAAATTTTCTTGCGTTTTGAATTGTTTAACCGTCAAAGCAGAATTGTTTCTCCAAGGTTCTTCTAAAATATCAAAATCATGAAAGTAAAGATTCTTAAATTTTCTAAAAACAATAAAGTTTTGAAAAATATAAATAAAATAATTTTAGTGCTTTTGTGTATGGTGACATATAATATCCATTCACAAAAAACAAAAGAGGTTAAAGCTGATAAAGCTTATGATAATTATAATTATGTTTCGGCAATTAAAAATTATGAAAAATTAATTGCAAGCGGGACTAAGTCGCAAGATTTATTGCAAAATTTAGGTAATGCCTATTATTTTAAGGCCGATCTAGTTAATGCAGCAAAATGGTATGGAGAATTATTTAATTATAGTCAATATATCGATCCAGAATATTATTATCGTTATGCTCAATCTCTTAAGAGCATTAAAGATTATGCCAAAGCAGATAGTATTATGGCAAAATTTAATGAACTAAAAGGAACGGATATAAGAGCAAAGTTGGCAAAATTACAGGCTAATTACTTAGAACAAATCAAAAAGAATTCGGGACGTTATGTTGTAGAAAATGCTGGGATAAATTCAAAATATTCTGATTTTGGAAGTGCATTTTTTAACAATAAAATTGTATTTGCTTCTGCTAAAGATACTGGAAATTTCACAAATAGACGCCACTCATGGACTGGTGAGGGATTTACGAATTTGTATAAAGCAGATATTGTTGCTGAAGGTTTTTTGACCAAAGCAGAAAAATTTGGTTCGGGAATCAATTCTAGGGTAAATGAATCTACTCCTGTATTTACTAATGATGGGAAAACAGTATATTTTACAAGAAATAATTTTATTAAAGGAAAGTTGAGAGCTGATGCAAACAAAACCACTTTATTAAAATTGTATCGAGCTTCTTTAGAGGATGAAAAATTGACAAATATTCAAGAATTATCTTTTAATAGTGATAATTATAATGTTGCACATCCCACTTTAAGTGCCGATGAGCATACGTTATATTTTGCTTCAGATATGCCAGGAACACTAGGGCAATCGGATATTTTTAAAATTGAAATCAAAGAAGATGGTACATTTGGGGCGCCAACAAATCTTGGCCCTAAAATAAATACTGAAGGACGCGAGAGCTTTCCTATGATTACAACATCTGGAGAATTGTATTTTGCTTCCGATGGACATCCTGGTCTTGGTGGTTTAGATGTTTTTGTATCGAAAATTAATAAAGATGGAAGTTTTAGTGAAGTAACAAATGTTGGGGAGCCATTAAATAGTTCATTCGATGATTTTGGATTTTTAATAAATGAAGTATCTCGTTATGGCTATGTAACTTCCAATCGAGAAGGAGGACTAGGAGGAGATGATGTCTATAAATTTAAAGAAATTAAAAAATTAATTATTAAATGCGAGCAAAATTTAGATGGTATTATTGTAGATAAAGATTCTGGATTACCATTGTTTAATGTTAAAGTTTCACTATTGGATGCAGATAAAAAAATGCTTCAAGAAGTTGTCACTAATAAAGATGGGAAATTTGATTTTGGTTTGCAAGAATGCAATTCAGTTTGTTATATAAAATCTGAATTGCAAGAGACTTCATTTTCACAAACGCAACAGGTTACAATTAAAGAAGGGGAAGATAATTATTTGGAAATTCCTATTGCAAGTTCTTCTAAGACAATTCATAAATCAGATGATTTAATGAAGTTGTATAGCATTAACCCAATTCACTTTGATTTAGGGAAATATAACATTCGCCCAGATGCAGAAATCGAGTTAACTAAAATATTAAATGTCTTGCAACAATATCCTCAGATGGAATTAGATATTCGTTCACATACTGATTCTCGACAATCTGCTGAAAAAAATCGAATATTGTCTCAAAACAGAGCCACATCCACTATGAATTGGTTAATTAGTAAAGGAATTAGCAAGAAAAGATTGACCGCTAAAGGGTATGGTGAATCTCAATTATTGAACAAATGTACGGATGGTGTAATATGTACCGAAGCAGAACATCAAGCTAATAGAAGAAGTGAGTTTATTGTTACAAAAATTTAATAAATTTCGATATTATTAAATCTAAAAAAGCAGCTAGTTTTTAGCTGCTTTTTTATTAATACTATATTATTAGATTTCGTCATCACTTTTCTCTAATTTTATACCATTATTTTAAATTCATATACAATGTTTCAAGCTAAAATAAGTGGTTTGGGTTATTTTGTTCCAGAGAATATAGTGACCAATGATGATTTGTCCAAAATCATGAATACCACAGATGAATGGATACAAGAAAGAACTGGGATACAAGAAAGAAGGCATATTGTTAAAGGTGAAGATACTACAACTTCTATGGGGGTAAAAGCGGCCAAAATCGCAATAGAGCGATCTGGAGTAGATTATCAAGATATTGATTTTATTGTTTTTGCTACTATTTCGCCAGATTACTATTTTCCTGGTCCTGGTGTCGCATTGCAACATGAACTTGGACTTAAAACGGTAGGAGCTTTAGATATCCGTAATCAATGTTCCGGCTTTATATATGCACTTTCGGTTGCTGATCAATTTATTAAGACCGGAATGTATAAGAATATATTGGTAGTGGCTTCAGAACTTCAATCTTTAGGATTGGATATGACCGATAGAGGTCGTGGTGTCTCTGTAATTTTCGGTGATGGTGCAGGAGCTGCAGTCTTGAGTAGAGAAGAAAATACTTCAAAAGGTATTCTTTCTACACATTTACATTCAGAAGGTGAGCACGCCAAAGAATTAGCTTTGCTTGCACCTGGTATGGGAGGGCGATGGGTTACCGATATTATAAAAGACAACAGCCCAGAAGACGAAAGTTATTTTCCACATATGAATGGCCAATTTGTCTTTAAAAATGCCGTTGTTAGATTTGCAGAAGTCATTAATGAGGCTTTGCAAGCAAACAACCTGCAGGTTTCAGATATTGATTTATTAATCCCACACCAAGCAAATTTGAGAATCTCTCAATTCATTCAAAAAAAGTTTGATTTAAGAGATGATCAAGTGTTTAATAATATTCAAAAATACGGTAATACAACAGCTGCTTCGATTCCAATAGCATTAACAGAAGCTTGGGAGCAAGGAAAAATCAAAGAAGGAGACATCATAGTTTTGGCAGCTTTTGGGAGTGGATTTACTTGGGCAAGCGCAATTATTAAATGGTAAATAATAGATAAAACTCGAATTACAGATTCGAGTTTTATTAATCATATTTGATGATAAAGCAATAGGAAATTTTGTGAATAATATTCTATCTTTGCACCTTTAAAAAACAGTACAATGTCATTACAAAAAATCTTATCTTCTGTTATTTTTGAAGCAATTCAAAAGCAATTTAATGCGAATGTCGAAAAAATTGAATTTCAGGCAACTAGGAAAGATTTTGAAGGAGATATTACTGTAGTTATTTTTCCATTATTGAAAATAATTAAAGGAAATCCTGTTGATATTGGAACTAAAATAGGAACTTATTTAGTTGAAAATGTTAAAGAAGTAGAAAAATTCAATGTAGTTGCAGGCTTCCTGAATGTTGTAATTTCAGATGCTTATTATTTAGATTTTTTTAATTCTATAAAAGATAATTCCACTTTTGGTTTTGTTTCCGCTTCCGCAAATACAACTCAGTCGGATGCAATTATGGTTGAATATTCTTCTCCTAACACCAATAAGCCACTGCATCTTGGTCATATTCGTAATAATTTATTAGGCTATTCAGTAGCTGAAATTCTTAAAGCTTCAGGGAAAAAAGTATATAAAACCCAAATCATAAATGATAGAGGGATTCATATATGTAAATCGATGTTGGCCTGGAAAAAGTATGGTGAAGGGCAAACTCCAGAATCTACTGACTTAAAAGGGGATAAGCTTGTTGGTAATTTTTATGTTCAATTTGATAAGGTTTATAAAGCAGAAATAACTGCTTTAATGGCTCAGGGAAAATCGGAAGAAGAAGCAAAAAAACAAGCTCCAAGTCTAGTCGAGGCTCAACAAATGTTGCTTGATTGGGAAGCAGGAAAGCCTGAAGTAATTGAATTATGGAAAACTATGAATCAATGGGTTTATGATGGATTTGAGCAGACATATAAAAATTTAGGGGTTGATTTTGATTCGTATTATTATGAATCAAATACCTATCTTTTAGGAAAAGAAGTAGTTCAATATGGATTAGAAAAAGGAATTTTCGAAAAAGATCCGGATGGCTCCGTTTGGATTGATCTAACGCCTGATGGTTTAGATAGAAAAATTGTACTTCGTTCAGATGGAACGGCAGTTTATATGACGCAAGATATAGGTACTGCAATTCAGCGAGTTAAAGATTTCTCAGATGTTGGAGGAATGGTGTATACGGTAGGTAATGAACAAGATTATCATTTTAAAGTATTGTTTTTAATTTTGAAAAAATTAGGATTTGCTTGGGCTGAAAATATGTTTCATTTATCCTATGGAATGGTAGAATTACCTTCGGGTAAAATGAAATCGCGTGAAGGAACGGTTGTGGATGCAGATGATTTGATGGAGGAGATGACAACTACAGCAAAATCGATATCTGAGGAATTAGGAAAATTGGATGGGTATTCAGATGCCGAAAAAGCTAAATTGTATAAAATAATCGGACTTGGCGCTTTGAAGTATTATATGCTTAAAGTAGATCCTAAAAAATCAATGATGTTTAATCCAGAAGAATCGGTAGATTTTGCAGGAAATACAGGTCCATTTATTCAATATACTTATGCTCGAATTCAATCTATTTTGCGTAAAGCAGATTTTAACTCAAGCGTCACCATTACATTGGATGCAATTCATCCGAAAGAAAAAGAATTATTGAAACAAATCGCCCTATTTCCCGAACTAATTCAAGATGCGGCAAGTAATCATAGTCCTGCTTTAGTAGCTAATTATACCTATGAATTAGTGAAAGAATACAATTCGTTTTATCAAACGGTTTCGATTCTTGGAGAGGAAAATCAAACTAAAAAAATATTCCGAGTTCAATTGTCTGCTAAGGTGGCAGAAACAATAAAATTAGCATTTCAACTTTTGGGAATTGAAGTTCCTGAAAGAATGTAATAATAAAATTCACAACAAAATCTGAATTCTGAATTCAAAATTCTGAATTCTAAAACTTATATTTGCATTTCAAAAATAATAGAATTCTATGTTCAATAATTTAAGTGAAAAACTAGATAAAGCATTCCATATCCTAAAAGGGCATGGTAAAATCACTGAAGTAAACGTTGCCGATACTTTAAAAGAAGTGCGTCGTGCATTACTTGATGCCGATGTTAACTTTAAAATTGCGAAAGATTTTACTACTAAAGTGAAAGAAAAAGCAATGGGTCAAAATGTATTGACAACTCTTGAGCCAGGGCAATTATTGGTTAAATTGGTCAAAGACGAACTAACCGAGCTAATGGGAGGTGATGCAGCTGGAGTTAATCTTTCTGGAAACCCAACGGTAATCTTAATGTCGGGTTTACAAGGGTCTGGTAAAACTACTTTTTCCGGTAAGTTGGCCAATTTTCTTAAAACAAAAAAGAACAAAAAACCACTTTTGGTTGCGTGTGATATTTATCGTCCAGCGGCAATTAATCAATTGCATGTAGTTGGAGATCAAATAGGTGTAGAAGTATATTCTGAGCCAGAAAACAAAAATCCTGTTGATATTTCCCTTAAAGCAATTGCTTATGCTAAAGCAAATGGTTTTAACGTGGTAATTGTAGACACTGCTGGTCGTTTGGCTGTTGATGAAGAGATGATGACCGAAATTGCCAATGTGCATAAAGCAATTCAGCCGCACGAAACATTGTTTGTGGTGGATGCAATGACTGGTCAGGATGCGGTTAATACAGCAAAAGCATTTAATGACCGACTTAATTTTGATGGTGTCATTCTTACAAAATTAGATGGAGATACACGTGGTGGAGCGGCTATAACAATTAAATCGGTAGTAAACAAACCAATTAAGTTTGTAGGTACTGGTGAGAAAATGGATGCGATTGATGTATTCTATCCTTCTCGTATGGCCGATCGTATTCTTGGAATGGGAGACGTGGTGTCTTTGGTAGAAAGAGCTCAGGAGCAATACAATGAAGAAGAAGCAAGGAAATTACAAAAGAAAATTGCAAAAAATGAATTCGGTTTTGATGATTTCTTGTCGCAAATTCAGCAAATCAAAAAAATGGGAAGCATGAAAGATTTAATCGGAATGATTCCGGGTGCTGGAAAAGCAATGAAAGATGTAGAAATTGAAGATGATGCCTTTAAACATGTTGAAGCCATAATTTACTCAATGACTCCAATTGAAAGAAGCAGGCCGTCAATAATTGATATGAAGCGAAAAACTAGAATTGCTAAAGGTTCTGGTAGAAAAATAGAAGAGGTTAATCAATTGATGAAGCAATTCGAACAGATGAGCAAAATGATGAAAATGATGCAAGGCCCAGGCGGAAAAAATATGATGCGCATGATGGGTGGAATGCCAGGAGGTATGCCGAAAATGTAATATTGAGACGTGATTTATCACGTCTTTTTTATTAAATTAAATATATAAACAACAACATACAAATATTTAGAAATGATTATTTTAGACGGAAAAAAAGTATCGGAAGACATCAAAAATGAAATTGCTGCTGAAGTTCAAAAAATGAAAGACAACGGAGAGAAAGTTCCGCATCTAGCTGCAATAATTGTAGGGAATGATGGAGCTAGCTTGACTTATGTTGGGAGTAAAGTAAAAGCATGTGAAAGAGTAGGATTTGAGTCTTCTTTAGTGAAAATGCCAAGCACTACTTCAGAAACTGAATTGCTGAAGAAAATAACAGAGCTGAATCAAAATAAAGATATTGATGGTTTTATTGTTCAGTTGCCTTTGCCAAAGCAAATTGACACGCAAAGTGTAATTAATGCTATTGATCCGAGTAAAGACGTTGATGGTTTTCATCCGGAGAATTTTGGTAAGATGGCATTGGATATGAGTACTTTTATTCCGGCAACTCCATTTGGAATTCTGGAATTGTTAGAGCGTTACAATGTTCCAACGGATGGAAAACATACTGTAATTATTGGAAGAAGCCATATTGTGGGAAGGCCAATGAGTATCTTGATGGGGAGAAATCAATTTCCTGGGAATTCTACTGTTACATTAACGCACAGTCATACAAAAAATATCAATCAAATTACTTCTCAAGCTGATATTATCATCACTGCTTTAGGCGTTCCAAACTATCTAAAAGCAGAAATGGTAAAAGATGACGTGGTTGTAATTGACGTGGGTATTACTCGTGTTGCTGATGAAACTTCTGAAAAAGGTTATAAAATTGTAGGTGATGTTGATTTTGAAAATGTATCCAAAAAAGCATCATTCATCACGCCGGTTCCTGGGGGTGTAGGGCCAATGACAATTGCTATGTTGCTAAAAAACACACTTTTAGCAAGAGAGCAAAACCGAGCTAAAAAATAAAATGACCATTTCTGTCGCTACTGAATCTCAATTGGGGATCGTACAAAATCTAGCAAAGGCTATTTGGCCAGATGCTTATGGTGCTATTTTGTCTCAAGAGCAGTTAGACTATATGATGAAAATGATGTACAGTAACGAATCATTAAGTAGTCAGTTGCGAAACAATAATGTTTTCCTGTTGGCAGAACTAAATGAGGTTATTATTGGTTTTGCATCGTATGAACTGAATTATCAAAACTCTTCCTTCACTAAAATCCATAAACTATATGTATTACCTGAAATTCAGGGTAAGGGAGTGGGAAAGGAATTGATTTATTATATTCAAAATATCGCCAAAAATCAAGCAAATAAAGGGTTGATTTTAAATGTAAACAAATACAACAAGGCGAAAGACTTTTATCAGCATAACGGCTTTGAAATTGCAGATTCCGTTGTGGTTGACATTGGGAATGACTATGTAATGGATGATTATATTATGAAGAAAAGTATATAAGGTGCTTATTTAGCTGTGGTCTTATATATCTTATAGCACCCTCTTAAAGTCAATAAATGTAGAAATAGTATTGCAATCTTTGAAGGAATGCTTAAAGTGAATCCAAATTCATCTCTTTCTGAAACAATAAAGAAAACGTAGCTGTAATATAGTGTTGAGATTAATATTAGTATTGCAGTTGTAAGGATAAAAAAAGGTTTATTTCTGCAAAATCCAATGGCGAAATAAACTAACACCAAAGAGATGATAATAAAACTTCCTTTTTTCAAGGTGTCCTGTTCTGAATAAAATTGACCTAGAGTGGAAAGAATAGTAAGAATAAGAAAAAGTAAAGCAGGAAGAAAATGCAATACGTTGCTAAAATAATTGGAATCTACTTTATTGAAAACAGCAATATTTTCCTTTATTTCAGAATCACTAAACCCATCTCTTTTTAAATAAGCAATCACATCTTTTTTAGAATAGTTGTATTTTAAATAGCGATCTATTTCGGTTTGAATGTCTTTTTTGGTGTTCATTATATGCTGTAGTTATGATTCAATTGATTTTAATTAAATTATTGAAGATAAATTATTTAAATCTATTTATTTTTGGTAAACTTGCTTCTTCTGTTTTGCTTGACGGCTCAATTAATTGATTTAGTTCTTCAATTTCCTTATCAGTTAATTCACGATATCTTCCTAGTGGAACATCCAATGAAATATTGATTATTCTGGTTCGTTTTAAAGCAGTAACCTCATAATCTAAATACTCACACATTCTCCGAATCTGTCTATTCAGACCTTGGGTTAATATGATTCTAAAAACAAATTTACTAATCTGTTCTATCTTGCATTTTCGGGTAACAGTATCTAGTATCGGAATTCCGTTGCCCATTCGTTCTATAAATCGATCGGTTATAGGTCGGTTTACAGTAACAATATATTCTTTCTCGTGGTTGTTTCTAGCTCGTAATATTTTGTTTACAATATCTCCGTCGTTAGTCATAAAAATCAACCCCTCACTGGCTTTGTCTAACCTACCTATAGGAAAAATTCGCTCGTTATAATTTATGTAGTCTACAATGTTATCTCTAACTTCTTGATTAGTTGTGCACTCAATACCTGGAGGTTTGTTAAAAGCTAGATAAATTCGTTTCTTTCTGTTTTCTCGTACCAATTTTCCGTTTACACGAACTTCATCATTTGTAGAGATTTTCGTGCCCATTTCAGGAACGACTCCATTAATTGTAACTCTACCTTGCTCTATTAATTTATCAGCTTCTCTGCGGGAGCAAAAGCCGGTTTCAGATAAAAATTTATTAATGCGTACAAGTTGCTCTTCCATTTGGTAAAAGTAATCAATTTGAAATAATAAAAATCTTTGTTTTGGGTAGAATAAAAAATTAAGAAGCTATAAAATCCACAATTTTTTCATACAAACTAGCGTCGTGCATGCTGTGTCCTAATCCATTTGTAATAATTAGTTCTGAAGTTTTCCAGGAATTAGCAATTTTTTTACCCTCCTCAACTAATACCATGTAATCATTTTGATCGTGCGCTACAAGTCCTTTTATAGTGCAGTCTTTTAAAAATTCAGAAGCATTGAAGTCATCTGTTTTGATATTAAATCTATCCCAAACATAGTTTTGAAACTGCATTTGTACCTTGTTGTTGTATCCCAGCATTTTAAAATAATTATGCATGATAATCTTAAAATCACTTGGAGATCCTAGTAATATTAGTTTTTCAAAGTTTTGAGAGTAGTTTTTTTGATAATAAGCTAACGCATTGCCGCCAATAGAATGTCCGATTGCTATAGTAGGGTTGTATTTTTTAACAACCAAATCAATGAATTCGGAATATAAAGGCACGTTGAATTCTTTATTTGTATTGAAACCATGCGCAGGGGCATCCATTGCAATGATAGTTTTACCCGTCTTCTTTAAATAGGGTAAAGTTTTTTTCCATCTAGAGGCATTACTTTCCCAACCATGTGCAAGTAAAATCACTTCACTATTTCCTTCCCAACGGTAAGTGCAAAAATCTTGACCATGCAAGGTGTGTGTTTGCAAAATGCATTTTTCGAGTGTTCTAGGTATTTTATTTTTATTGATTTTACCTTTTCTAGGTTCGCTAAATAATTTATACGCCAAAGTTAAAGATTGCTTGGGTGCAACAAAACTTAAAAGGTTAATAGAACCTCCAATACTTTTAACAAGAATATTCTGAATAATTTTTTTCATAAAAAAATCCCGAATCAATCGGGATTTAAGATATTACATTTTAGCAAATAATTTTTCCATTTTTTCTCTCTCTTCCTCTGCTAAGCTAGCATCTACTAAGATTCTTCCAGAATGCTCATCAGTGATGATTTTTTTTCTGGCTGCAATCTCAACCTGAGTTTGTGGAGGGATAGTAAAGAAAGAACCAGCTGAAGCACCTCTTTCAATAGAAACAATTGCTAAGCCATTTCTTACGCTTGAACGAATTCTTTTGTAAGCACCTAACAATCTTTCTTCTATACCAGCTTCAAATTCTTTTGAAGTTTTAAGTAAGAAAGTTTCTTCTTTTTCTGTTTCCGACATGATTTCACTTAATTCTGCCTTTTTGTGCATTAAGTGAGTCGATTTTTGATCTAATTTTTCTTTAGAATTAGTAATTACCTCTTTTTTGTGTTCTGTAGAAGCTTTCAATTCTTTGATTTGCTTTTCAGCTAATTGAATTTCTAATTCTTGAAACTCAACTTCTTTTGTTAAAGAGTTAAATTCTCTGTTGTTACGAACTTCTTTTTGTTGCTCTGTATATTTTTTAATCGCTAATTGGTGGTTTTCAATAGCCACCTTTTTAGCTTTAATACTATCTTCAATAGTAACTAAATCAGATTCTAATTTTTCTAAACGAGTAGTTAAACCCGCTACTTCATCTTCAAGATCTTCCACTTCAAGAGGTAATTCACCTCTTACATTTCTAATTTCGTCAATTCTTGTATCGATAATTTGTAAATCGTAAAGCGCTCTTAATTTTTCTTCAACGCTCAATTCTTTTGTAGTATCCATTTTCTATATGTACTTAACAGGATTAGTATTTTCTTCTGATAAAACGATTGCAAAATTAGTAATTTTTTCTTTAAGATAATCAACAATATAATTTTTTGTATACCTTTCACTTTCAAAGTGACCAATATCAGCTATAACTATCTTGTTTTCAGCTTCATAAAAGTTGTGGTATTTCAAATCGGATGTTAAAAAAACATCAGCACCCGCTTGTATTGCATTTTTGATTGCAAAACTTCCCGAACCTCCTAAAACAGCTACCTTTTTTATCGGTTTACCTAGCAAGGTAGTATGCCTAATTACACCACATTGCATTTTAGTTTTAACCATATGTAAAAAATCAAACTCGGATAATGGATTCATTAATTCTCCAACCATACCAAGTCCAATGTTTTGATGTTGATTTTGTAAATCATACATTTCATAGGCAACCTCTTCATACACATGGCTTTTGAAAAGGGCTTGTAGTACTTTTCCTTGCAAATGCTTTTCAAAAGTTACTTCAATCTTTATTTCTTGAGTTTCTACAAATTCAAATCGCTCACCAATTTCGGGATTACTATTTTCATTCCCCATATAGGTACCAATTCCCTGCGAATTAAAACTGCAATCTTCATAATTCCCAATTTTTCCTGCACCAGCTCCAAATAATGCATTTCTAACTTGTTCTGCATTTTCTGGAATGGTATAGGTGATTAATTTCTGAATGAAATTAGTTTTCGGAATCAAAATTTTGGTATTTTCCAACCCAAGGGCATCGCAAAAAATCTTATTTACTCCGTTTTTATGATTGTCAAGCGCTGTATGAACTGCATAAATAGCAATATCATTTTTTATTGCTTTTAGTACAACACGTTCCACATAATTTTTTCCAATAATTTTTTTCATTCCCGAAAAAATGATTGGATGAAAACAAACAATAAGGTTGCATTTTTTTGCAATGGCTTCATCAATCACCGATTCTAATGCATCATGGCAAACTAAAATTCCAGTTGCATTTTCATTTTCATTGTCTACTAGGAGTCCAACATTGTCAAAGTCTTCTGCATAGGCTAAAGGAGCCATTTCTTCAAGTACCGTGATGATTTCTTTTATTTTCATAGAATTCTAATTAGTGCTAAATTATTTACTGAACACTGAACACTGCTAATCATTAAGTAGCCCATTCGTTTAATAAATCTTTTATGTTCCAGCCAGTGGTTGTTTTTTCAAGTAATAAAAAACAGCCATTATTGTGCTCAATATTTCTGTAGAAAGCCACTTTTACAAGGCAAAATTTTTCTGCAAAAAATATAGGTTTACTTACAATCATTAGTCTTTGGTTGTTTTCTTCCGCTTTAATAGCTATTTTTTGATATTCTTCTAAAGACAAACAATTATTTACTTTGCTTTTTAAATATTGATTTTGATTGGTGAAAATGATATTCATTTCTTTGGACCAATCTTCAGAAACTAAATTGCTAACTTGCTTTTTAATCTCTAAAGCATATTTTTTGAGAAAGGTACTTTTGTTGATTACTTCAAAAGTTTCCTCGTTATTTGGAGCTTTCTGACAATAAAAATTTAAATACTGCATTCTGTTTTTAACAATTACTTTTTCATTTTGATAGTATTTGCTAAATAACACTTTCAGTACCGATGCATCTTGATTTTCTTGAGCATTTGAGATGCTAAAGCAAAATAATAAAGCCGTTACTAATCTAAAACAAAAATTCATTCTTAAAAATATTTCCTTTCCAAAGATAAAAAAATGTTACTTTCGTACTATGATTATTTTAAGGTATTTATTATTTCCTTTTGCTGTTCTCTATGGATGGATTACATCTGTGCGAAATTTCCTTTATGACTCTAAAATTTTAAAGTCCTATTCGTTCGACGTTCCAGTAATTGTTGTAGGGAATCTTAGTGTAGGTGGCACTGGAAAAACACCTCAAATAGAATATTTAATTCGTTTGCTTTCGCCAAATTATAAATTAGCCACATTAAGTAGAGGATACAAACGAAAATCAAAAGGTTTTATTTTGGCTAATTCCAATACTACTGTTGAAATTCTTGGCGATGAACCCTTTCAAATACATCAGAAATTTCCTCAAATTCAAGTTGCTGTGGATGCCAATAGAAAAAACGGAATTGAGCAATTACTTTCATCAAAATTGAAACCAGAAGTTATTTTACTTGACGATGCATTCCAACACCGCCAAGTAAAAGCAGGGTTTTATATTTTGCTTTCAGCGTATGCTGATTTATTTTATAATGATTTTATGTTGCCTAAAGGAAATCTTAGAGAGAGTAGAAGCGGAATAAAGCGAGCAAATGTGATAATTATCACAAAATGTCCGAAAGATTTGTCTGAAATTGCACAGAAAGAAATAAAGGTAAAAATTGGAGCAGAGGTGTCTGTGTTTTTTAGCTATATCGATTATGATGATTTGGTTTATAACCAAAATGAAAGCAAAAAACTAAGCGAAATAATGTCGTTAGATAAACTAGTTGTAGCGGGTATTGCAAAACCAGAACCCTTTTTTGATTATCTAAAAGTTTCAAATGAGAATTGTATGGTCTTTCCGGATCATCATTTTTTTACAGCAAAAGACATTCAACAAATTGAAGACAAAGCAAAAAACAAAATCATCATCACGACTGAAAAAGATTTTGTGCGATTATCGAATCAAAACCTAAATGCCCCAATTTATTATTTGCCAATTAAAAGTAGTTTCTTTTCAAACAGTATGGAACTAGATAATAAAATAAAAAATTATGTGGGAACAAGTCCAAGAAACCGTTAGTTTTATACAAAGTAAATTCAGTTTTACTCCAGAGTATGGTGTGATATTAGGATCTGGGTTAGGTGGTTTCACCGAAGACATCCAAATTGAATACAGTATTCCTTATTCTGAAATCCCAAATTTTCCAATATCAACAGTTCAAGGTCACAAAGGCGCTCTAGTTTTTGGAACTGTAGGAAACAAAAAAGTAGTAGCAATGCAAGGTCGTTTTCATTATTATGAAGGCTATGATATGAAGCAAGTTACTTTCCCGGTTAGGGTGATGAAAATGCTAGGAGTTACTAAATTAGTTGTCTCAAATGCTTCGGGTGGCGTTAATCCTAACTATAAAATCGGATCCATTATTTTGATAAAAGATCATATTAATATGATGCCCGAACATCCGTTAAGAGGAAAAAATGACGAACGATTTGGACCTCGTTTTGTAAATATGAGTGAGCCCTACAGTAAAGCCATGTTGTTTAAAGCAAAACAAATTGCTGCGTCTCTAAATATTGAAGTGCAGGAAGGGGTTTATATGGGATTGCAAGGCCCAACATTTGAAACCTTATCTGAATACCGAATGGTTAAAAATATTGGTGCCGATTGTGTAGGGATGTCTACTGTTCCTGAAGTTATTGTGGCACGCCATATGGATATGGAAGTTTTCGGATTGTCTGTAGTAACCGATATGGGGGATGAGGAAAACATTGAAGAAGTCAATCATGCCGAAGTATTGAAGGCAGCAGAAAAAGCAGAACCTTCTGTTCGAAAATTAATAAAAGAATTGATTTTCCAGTATTAATTATTTATTTATAAATTGAATCAAGTCGATAATTCGAGAAGAATATCCAATTTCATTATCATACCAGCCCACCACTTTGACCATTTTATCGATGACAGAGGTAAGTTGAGCATCAAAAACACAGGAATTTTTATTGCCAATAATATCTACAGATACAATCGGATCTTCGGTGTAATCAAGGATGCCTTTTAAGTTAGATTCTGCAGCCTTTTTAAATGCCAAATTAATTTCTTCAATAGTTACTTTTCGGCTCACATTGAAGGTGATATCGGTTAGGGAGCCATCTGCCACGGGTACTCGAATCCCACAACCTCCAATTTTACCGTCCAATTCTGGGAATATTTTAGTTAGTGCTTTTGCTGCACCTGTAGTAGTAGGTACTATCGATTGGCTTGCGCTTCGTGCTCTTCTTAAATCATGATGCGGCTGGTCATGCAAACTTTGATCGGTGGTGTAGGAGTGAACTGTAGTAATATAAGCTTGTTCAATACCACACAAATCATGAATCACTTGCATCATGGGTGCTGCGTTGTTTGTAGTGCAACTTGCATTGGAAACAATAATTTCTGTTCCGTCTAAAATATGTTCATTTACTCCAAGAACTACAGTTTTTATTTCGGCAACTTCTGATGGTGCAGAGAGAATTACTTTTTTAGCTCCGGCAGTAATATGGGCATTTATCTCAGTAAAGGTTTTATATTTTCCGGTTGCTTCAATTACAAAGTCGATATCGTTCCATTGTAAATTCGAAATTTCTCTTTCATGAAAAAATGAATATGCTTTTCCGTCTACAATAATTGCTTTATCAGAATAGGAAACAGCATAAGGCAGTACACCATGAATACTGTCGTATTTGATAAGATGTGCCATGGTTTTGTTATCTGCAATATCATTTATGGCAACGACTTCAATAGTAGGATGATTTAAGAGTAATCTAAAAAGATTTCTTCCAATTCTTCCAAAACCGTTTATGGTAATTCTTGTTTTCAATTAGTTGAATTAAAGGATGTGTTTTTCAGCATGATAAGAAGAACGAACTAAGGCGCCACTTTCAACATGACGGAAACCCATTTCTTTTCCTATTTTTTCATACTTTTCAAATTGTTCTGGAGTAATGTATTCTTTCACTGGAAGGTGTTTTTTACTTGGTTGTAAATACTGTCCAATGGTGATGATGTCTACATTTTGATTGCGAATATCTTGCATGGTTTCAATCACTTCTGCCTCGGTTTCTCCAAGTCCAAGCATGATTCCCGATTTGGTTCTGCGGATTCCTTTTTCTTTCAAATAACGCAACACTTCTAAACTCTTATCGTATTTTGCTTGAATTCGAACTTCTCTTGTTAATCTTCGTACGGTTTCCATGTTGTGCGAAACCACTTCTGGATTAGCTTCTACAATTCGGTCGATGTTTCTAGTGTTTCCTTGAAAATCTGGAATTAAGGTTTCTAAGGTTGTGTTTGGGTTCATTCTTCGAATCGCTTGAACTGTTTCGAGCCAAATGATAGATCCCATATCTTTTAAGTCATCTCGATCTACACTTGTAATAACGGCATGCTTAATTTTCATGATTTTTATGGAACGCGCCACTTTTTCGGGTTCATCCCAATCAACCGTTTCTGGACGGCCGGTTTTTACACCGCAAAATCCGCAAGAACGGGTGCAAATGTTTCCAAGAATCATAAAGGTAGCAGTTCCTTCTCCCCAGCATTCACCCATATTAGGACAGCTACCTGAAGCACAAATAGTGTTTAACTTATAGTTATCTACTAGTCCTCTAAGTTCGGTATATTTTTGTCCAATAGGTAATTTAACCTTGAGCCATTTTGGTTTTCCTACAGGTAATGTGTTTTCAGAAATTGCTTCCATGCCTTGTATTTTTCGATAGCAAAGATAAGTATATTGGAATTAGAAATAAGAAAAACAATTCTGAAAAAAATCTAAAATTTTCTCCTAATTTGAATAGATTTTGAATCAAAAAAAATCCCTAAATGATAATTCAGTGTAGGGATATGGAAGATTGTTTTTGAATTTACATTTGTACTACAATTGGTAAGGTGTATCTTGTTCTAACGGGTTGGTTGTCTTTATAACCGGGTTCCCATTTGGTTTTTAAAGATTTTAATACTCTAATGGCTTCCGTGCTTACTGCTTCGTTGGTGTTTTGGGTAGCTTCAATATCGGTCATGACCCCATTTCTTTCAATTACAAATGAAACCAATACTCGTATAGTTTCGCCCTCTTCTTCAAGCTCCTGTTTATCAAAATGGCGGCCTATGTATTCGTAGAAATATTTCATTCCACCAGGAAAAGTAGGTTCTCTATCTAATTCAGATGGTTTAACCGGTCTATTGTCAGGAACACTTACATTGATAGTGGTAATTGAAGTTGTGCCTGTTCCTCCCGGAGTTCCTGTTGGTGAAGTAGGTCCGTTTGGAATAGGAGTTTTAGTTGTAATGCTAACAGGAATAACCGCTGATTCTTTAGGAGCTACTTGGTAGTTTTTGTTGTCTTTTGGGGTTTTTACAGCCTGTTTTTCAGATTTTGGTAAAGTTACTTTAGGTTTGATATCAGTTTCGGGTTCGTGAATTTTCACAACATGAATGATATCTACTATTGGAGTATCAGCCGGTTTTATATCTGGAACTGCATTAAATGAACTTAAAATTAAAGTTCCGCAAACTAAAAAACTAATCCCAAATAGGAAGGCGATGAAGGTAGTTTTTTCACTGTTTAAGCGTAATTGATACGCGCCATACTTTTGGTTTTTGTCTTGAAACACAAGATCCAACCACTTTTTTTCAAAGATACTAACGTTTGACATGATGTAGAGTTTTAAAGGTTAAGTATCGATGTTACATAAGCAGGCTTTTTATTTGATAACGCAATATTTGGATTGATATTGTGATAATTTGATAAAGTAAATTAAGAACTGTTGAAATATTGTTTTTTATTTCAAAATTTCATTGAATTATTGTTATTTATGAAATTGGATTTTCTAATAACCCTGGTAGGAGCAAGCTACCTTGTAGCGCGGATAATAGGAAAGTGGATTGGTTGAATGCCAATTCTTTCGTTACAAAAAAAAATTAACGGTGGTTTTGGATAATCTCAGCAAGCAGTTTTTTTGCTCTAAGCAGTTTAATTTTAACGTTACTTAGTGGTTCTTGCAGTTGTTCTGAAATTTCTTGATAGCTCATTTCTTGGAAGTATCTAAGTTGAATTACTTCCTGATAATGGGGTTTTAACTCTTTTATGAAATGTAAGAGCTGAGCCAGGTTTTGTTCGGTTATAAGTTCATCTTCGGCAGATGGAGAACTGTCAGCAACATTATGTGCTTGTTGGTCTTCTTCGTCGGTGATTTCTACAAATAAGCTCGACTTTTTTTTACGGAGTAAATCAATGTGTACATTTTTTGCTATAGCAATCAGCCAAGTGTTAAACTGATATTCTGGATTATAAGTGGCTAATTTATCAAATGCTTTAGAGAAGGTTTCTATGGTTATGTCTTCCGAATCGGTTTCGTTTTCGGTGCGTTTTAGCATAAAGCCATACACTTCGTTCCAATAATGATCAAGCAAAAATGTGAATGCTACTTGGTCGCCATTCTTGGCTTTTTCTATGTAGGAAATTATTTCCACTGCACCGGTTTTGAAAACATATTGGAAAAGAAAATATTTAATTGGGTGAAAATTAAAATAATTTCAATTACTGGAAACCAATATATGACATCTTTTTCTTTTAGTTTTCCAGCAGCGAATCCCATTGTTGTCCAAGCAAATATATAGCGAAATCCAATAATGCTAAGCACCACAATCCATTGGTATTGAAAAGCAAGAAGTACAATAGGTAGAATTATAAATAACAATTGTGACGCATAAAAAAACGCCAATTGGGTGCGGTCAAATCCTTTGTAGTGCTCGGCTGTAGCAACGTGTCTTCTCTTTTGTGCAAACCATTCTTTGAAGCTAGTTTTTGGTTTGGAGTAGGTGAAGCTATCGGCAGTATAACAAATAGTAGTGTTTTTTGAATTTGCCGCTTGATTGATGAATAAATCGTCATCTCCAGATCTAATTTTCATGTGATCCATGAATCCACGTACTTTAAAAAACTCTTCTCGTTTGTATGCCATATTTCTTCCAACTCCCATGTATGGTTTTCCAAGTTTTGACCATGAAAAATATTGGGTTGCCGTAAGCAACGTTTCAAAACGAATGATTTTATTTAGAAAAGAATTTTTAATTTTTTCATACGCTCCATAACCCAAAACGATTGTTTTTTCGATGGTAAATTGAGCACTCATTTCTTTAATCCATTCGGTTGAAACCGGATAGCAATCGGCATCTGTGAATAAAAGGTATTCATTTTTGGCTGCTTTAATTCCTAAGGTAAGTGCGAATTTTTTGTTTCCCCAAAAAGCCTCGTTGTTTTCTACTTTAACCAATTTAACATTGGAATATTGTTTTTCAAAAGCTTCAAATATCTCTAAAGTTTCATCGCTAGAGGCATCGTCAATTAATACAATTTCGTAATCGGGATAGTTTTGTTGTGCTAATAAAGGAATAAAGTTTTTTACATTTTCTTCTTCGTTTTTAGCGCACACAATAACAGAAATAGGCACTCTTTTTGGAGTTGAGGTTTGTGGTTTAGCAAATGAAAATTTGCCAAAAAACACAATGTAATATAGAAATTGAACAACTACAACAGCAATAAATAAACAAAGTAAAATTAGTAGCATAATGGCTTTATGGTCTTTTTTTTAACGTGTGCAAAAGTACAAAATTCAATTTTTATATACGAAATATGACAAGTGAAATTTTCGAATTAAATCACATTCACTTCCGCTTCAATTGCAATCCCGAATTTATTTAAAACTGTGGCTTGTATGTCTCGAGAAACTGCAAGAATTTCTTGACCGGTAGCGTTTCCGTAATTTACCAAAACCAAGGCCTGATTTTTATGAATTCCGGCATCTCCAAAGCGTTTTCCTTTAAATCCAGCTTGTTCAATAAGCCAACCTGCAGGAACTTTTACCTCAGTTTCGGAAACTACATAATGCGGCATTTCAGGAAAGTGCGCATGCGCTTTTTCATACAATTCCTTTGCGATTATTGGATTTTTAAAAAAACTTCCGCTATTTCCTAATTCTTTTGGGTCAGGCAATTTACTTTGTCGAATTGCAATTACTGCATTGGAAACCTCTTTTAAAGTAGGGGTAACTATGTTGTTTTTTTCTAATTCTTTAGTGATGTCACCGTAAGCGGTGTTAATTTTATGGTTGCGTTTGGTTAGTTTGAAAACCACCGAGGTGATTACATAGTTGTCTTTAGCTTCTTGCTTGAAAATACTTTCACGGTAGCCAAATTTGCACTCGTCTTTAGTGAAAGTTCTCAGTTCTTGAGTAGCAATATCTACGGCAGTACAAGAAACAAAGGTGTCTTTTATCTCGGTACCGTAAGCACCAATATTTTGAACCGGGGTGGTGCCAACATTACCGGGAATAAGCGACATGTTTTCCAATCCACCAAGATTTTGATCAATTGACCATAGTACAAATTCATGCCAAACTTCACCCGCCTGACTTTCAACCCAAACAGAATCATCATCTTCCTTGATGATTTTCTTTCCTTTTAAATCAACATGAATTACCAAAGCATCAATATCCTGAGTTAATAGCATATTACTTCCGCCACCTAAAATAAATTTGGCATCCGTTTTATGAGTTGCTAAAATCTGTTTCAATTCTTCAACCGAATGAACGGCAACAAATTGTTTTGCTTTCGCTTCAATGCCAAAGGTGTTGTATTTTTTTAAGGAAAAGTTATTTTGAATTTGCATAAGTATTTTCGAAATGTGTTTTACAAAAGTAACTAAATTAGAATTTCTTAATTCGAGTTTTTAATTGTGTTTATTCTTCAGTTTCCAAATCCTCTTCTTAGAAAGTCATTTAATGGTTTTAACAAGATTAATTGCCCTGCTATTTTTTTGCTGAAATTTGCTTCAATAAATGCAGTTTCATTAATTTTATTAGAAGTGGTGAAACTTTTTAATTTTAAAAATTCAATTGCAGGATGGTTTGCATCAAAATCTTTCGGCGCTTTTTTCAATACATTATTTTCGCTTCGATCCAATTGGCCAAACTCTTTTTTAAAATTTTTATTAGAAACAATTTCTTCTAAATCATCATGAAAAAATTCAATTTCTTTTCTGATTTTTTTTAATTCATTTGCTTCCGGACACCATACGCCACCTGCAATAAAACAATTTCCTGGTTCGTAATGAATGTAATAACCGGGTGCATTTTTTTGTGTTCTATCTTGTGACATCCAAACGCCCATATTGGTTTTGTAGGGTGATTTATCTTTTGAAAAACGAATGTCTCGATTGATTCTAAAAGTGCAATTTTTAATTTCTAATGCTTCTAAAAAGGGATCCAATTGCTTCATCTCAGATAAAATGGAGCCAATAAATTGATGATAATCTTTTTTGTATGCTTCGTAACGCTTTTTATTGGCGTGCATCCACTCGGTATTGTTGTTGGCAATCAAATCATTTAAAAATTGCAAGGCTTCTTTTGTAATCATACTCTTGTTCTTTTGTTAATTCAAAGAGTTATAAATTGAAAATTTTATAACTCTGATGCGTAGTTTTTACAATGTTCTCGGTTCTTTCGGGATGCGTATCCGAAATGAATAATTGCCCAAATTCTTCTTGGTTTACCATTTCTACAATTTTCCCAACCCGAGTTTCATCAAGTTTATCGAAAATATCATCCAATAATAAAATGGGTTTCTCACCCGATTGTTTTTTTACAAATTCGAATTGAGCCAATTTTAATGCAATTAAAAAGGACTTTTGCTGACCTTGTGAGCCGAATTTTTTAATGGGATAGGAATCAATTTGAAAAACCAAATCGTCTTTATGAATTCCCACTGAAGTATATTGCAAAGCTCTGTCTTTTGCTAAGTTCTGTTCTAATAAAGTTAAGGTGTCTTTTTCAAGTAAATGACTTTCGTATACCAATTGTACTGCCTCTCCCGATCCAGTAATGGCTTGGTGGTGTTTATTGAAAATGGGTAAAAAGGCGGCAATGAACTCTTTTCTTTTTTCAAAAATTACATTTCCAAAATCATTTAGTTGTTCGTTATAAATAGATAAAGTGTCGTTTTCAAAAACATGATTTAAAGCAAAATACTTTAATAAGGCATTGCGCTGACTTATAATTTTATGATATTGAATTAGGGTTTGTAGATAGGAAGAATCCAGTTGCGAAATCACCGTGTCCATAAATTTTCTTCGGGTTTCACTTCCTTCAATAATCAAATCGTTGTCAGCAGGAGAAATAATAACCACAGGAATAAATCCGATGTGATCCGAAAACTTCTCATAGGCTTTGCCATTTCGCTTTAAAATTTTCTTTTGACCTTTTTTAAAACTGCAAACAATCTGTTCTTGGCGATCGGCTTTTTCAAACGTTCCGTCAATTACAAAAAAATCTTCATCGTGCTTGATATTTTGAACAGCAAGCGGATTAAAATAACTTTTTCCATTTGCTAAGTGAAACACTGCATCGAGTACATTGGTCTTTCCAACACCATTCTTTCCAACAAAACAGTTTATTTTGTCGTCAAATTCGAAGGAAGCTTCCGAAAAATTTTTATAATTAAATAAGGATATTTTTTTTAAAAACATGTGTTACAGCTTGCAAATACTACAAAAAGGAGTATTAATTTCATTCTTTTTTTAAGAGCCTGCAAATTATTGAAAAATATCGATAAAAATCGCTTTTAATTATCAATAAATATTTTATTTTTGCACACACTAAATTTAAATTAAATGGCAACTTATAATAAAAGAGGTTACAAAACTCCAAAAGAGAAAGAAGAAAAATTAGATAATAATTTTATTGAGGATACTCCAAATGTAGAAGATAAGGACAGCACAACAGCTAAGGCTTTTGATACGCTTGATGAAGGTGCTTCTAAAATTGAGGATTGGGTTGCTAAAAATCAAAAATACATTCTAAATGCATTAGCAGCAGTAGTTGTAATTACTGTTGGATACTTATCTTACCAAAAATTTGTTGTAGAGCCGAAAGAAGAAGAAGCAACTACTGATTTATTTGTGGCACAACAAAACTTTCAATTGGCTGCAGATGCAACGAATCCTAAATCTCAAGATTCATTATACAATTTAGTTTTAAAAGGATCTGAAGGAAAACAAGGTGCTGTTGGAATTGCTGAGCAATATGCAGGTACTGATTCGGGTAACATTGCGAATTACTATGCAGGTATTGCTAATTTATATTTGAAAAAATACGATACAGCCATTCAATATTTAGAGAAATTCTCTTCTAAAGATTATTTCTTAAGCTCTATTGCTTTAGGTGCAATTGGAGATGCATGGTCACAAAAAAAAGATGCAAATAAAGCATTAGATTATTATGAAAAAGCAGCTCGTTTAAATACAAATGAATTCACCACTCCTAGATATTTATTCAAAGCGGGTCAAACTGCAATGGAATTAGGAAATAAAGCAGCAGCTTTAAAATATTTTACTGAAATAAAAGAAAAATACGAGGCAACTCCAGAAGCTCAAAATATTGATGCTTTAATTGGAATGGCACAGTAAATCAATTATGAATTATGAATTACGAAAGCAAATCATAATTCGTAATTCCTAATTTTTAATTAAATATGGCTACAGCTAACAAGAACTTATCAAATTACGATAAAAACACAATCCCAAATGCGAAAGATTTTCGGTTTGGGATTGTTGTTTCAGAGTGGAACGACCACATAACAGAAGGGCTTTATAGAGGTGCTTTAGCTGCACTTTTAGACTGTGGTGCGGTACAAGAAAACATCATTCGTTGGAATGTTCCTGGAAGTTTTGAATTGGTTTATGGAGCGCAACGCATGATTGTTACCCAAAATGTTGATGTTGTTATTACAATTGGTTGCGTGATTAAAGGTGAAACCATGCACTTTGAATTTGTTTGCGAAGGCGTAACCCAAGGAGTTAAAGATTTAAATGTGCAAACCGATGTTCCAGTAATCTTTTGTTTATTGACCGATAATAACGAGCAACAATCCATTGATAGAAGTGGAGGAGTGCACGGAAATAAGGGAATCGAAGCTGCAATTGCTGCTATAAAAATGGCCGAATTACGCCGAATTTCCGAAAAAGAATAAAGTTTTAAACTACAATAATTATAAAACCTATTCTTGATGAATAGGTTTTTCTTTTTTTGCACCTTCTTAATTATATTTACCAATAGATTTTACTTAAATTTGTTAACTTTGTTTTCTATGTCTTCGGACCCCAAAACCTAGAACCCCAAAAATAATGTCAAGCATAATTCAATTACTTCCCGATCATGTTGCCAACCAGATTGCCGCTGGGGAAGTGGTGCAGCGACCTGCTTCGGTAGTGAAAGAATTGCTGGAAAATGCAGTAGATGCAAAAGCAACCGACATAAAATTGATAATAAAAGATGCGGGTAAAGCATTAATTCAGGTTATTGATAATGGAGTAGGGATGAGCGTCACTGATGCACGCTTGTGTTTTGAGCGTCATGCCACTTCTAAAATTAGACAAGCCGAAGATTTATTTTCCATTCATACTAAAGGATTTCGTGGTGAAGCTTTAGCTTCTATTGCTGCGATAGCGCATGTGGAAATGAAAACCAAGCAAGATCAAGAAGAGTTAGGTAATCATATTATTATTGAAGGAAGTAAATTTGTTTCACAAGAACCAGCTGTTTTACCAAAAGGGACTTCATTTGCAGTAAAAAATTTATTTTATAATATTCCGGCAAGGAGAAATTTCCTAAAATCAGATACTGTAGAATTTCGCCATGTATTGGATGAATTTCAGAGGGTTGCTTTGGCACATCCCAATATTTATTTTACAATGTATCACAATGGAAGTGAGATGTTTAATTTGCCAAATTCCAATTTGAGACAACGAATTGTTACTATATTTTCTGGAAAAACCAATGAAAAATTAGTTCCTATTCAAGAACATACCGATATTTTAAGTATTCAAGGATTTGTTGGCAAACCAGAATTTGCTAAGAAAAATAGAGCGGAGCAGTTTTTCTTTGTGAACGACAGATACATTAGAAGTAATTATTTGCACCATGCTGTGATGAATGCCTACGAAGGGTTACTTCCTAACGGCGCGCAGCCAAGTTATTTTATTTACTTAAATGTGCCGCCGCATACTATTGACATCAATATTCATCCTACCAAAACTGAAATTAAGTTTGATGATGAACAAGCGCTGTACGCCATTTTGAGATCGGCTATTAAACACAGCTTGGGGCAGTTTAATGTCGTTCCGGTATTAGATTTTGATAGAGATCCTAATTTGGATACGCCTTATGAATACCAAAATAAAACGGCAGCATTTCCAACAGTTCAAGTAGATCGCACTTTTAATCCATTTTCAGATGAGAAGCCAAACCATTCTATTTCAAGTGGAGGATCTTCTTCATCCTATAAAAAGGTTGAGACTACTCAAAATTGGGAAAGTTTGTATGTAGGTTTGAAGCAAGATACTTTCGAGATTGATAATTTTTCAATTGAAAATGATGAAGTAACGGCCTCTTTTTTTGACGAAAAAGAAGAAGAACAAGTTGCAAAACATACCTATCAAATTCAAAAAAAATACATTGTAAGTCCAATTAAATCGGGGATGGTTATTATAAACCAAAATCGTGCCCACCAACGTGTTTTGTACGAACAGTTATTAACTAACATGACCGTGCAGCAGGCTTCAAGTCAGCAATTGTTATTTCCGTTGCAGGTTTCATTTTCAGTGAATGAATTAAAAATAATATCCGAATTACAACCCGCATTAGAAACCACAGGTTTTGTTTTTAATTGGGAATCTGAAGAATTACATATTTTAGGAATTCCTTCCAATACCACCGAAAGTGAAGTGGTTTTGGTATTAGAACAATTAGTTAGCGATTTACAAGACGGAATTCCCGATAGTAGCTTTAGTCAAAATGATACTATTGCCAAATCCATGGCTAAAAGTTTAGCGGTTAAAACCGGAATGTATTTAACTGAAAAAGAACAAGAAAATTTAGTTAATAATTTATTTGCTTGTAAGGAACCTAATGTTTCTCCATTTCAAAAACCAACTTTCATCACGATGCGTGTAGAAGATATTGATAAACGTTTTATATTATGATGAGAATTACGCCAGTTGTAAAGCAACTTTTGATTATCAATATTATATTTTTTATTGGTACTCAGCTTGTTCCAGGAACTTATGATTTATTTTCAATGTATTATCCCGAAAGTGATAAGTTTAAGTTATGGCAGCCCTTAACGCATATGTTTATGCATGGAGGAATTATGCATATTTTCTTTAATATGTTTGCTTTATTTTCATTTGGAAGTGCATTAGAGCATTTTTGGGGCGGAACAAAATTCTTGTTTTTCTATATCTCCTGCGGTTTAGGTGCTGCTTTATTGCATACCACAGTTAATTATATTCAAATTCATAATTTACTTTCGGAGGTTACCAATTTAAATTTATCTAAAGCTGATCTGCATCTCTTGCTTAACGCCGATTTTCAATCGGTTTTTGATACAGATGGACATCTTTTACCAAGTAAAATGAAATCTATTTTAGAAGCAGCGCATTGTTCGCAAGAGCAATTCAATTCTATTGTTCAAGCAGCTATGTTATCTAAAATTCCTGTTGTAGGTGCGTCGGGAGCTATTTACGGATTGTTAGTTGCTTTTGCTTTTATGTTTCCAATGGCCGAATTGGGAATTATGTTTATTCCCATTCCAATCAAAGCCAAATATTTTGTGCCAGGATTATTGGTAATCGATTTATTTTTAGGGTTTAATGGGCAATCGATATTTGGTGCAGGAAGCACTGGCGTTGCTCACTTTGCCCATATTGGAGGAGCTATTACCGGATTTATTATGATGTGGTTTTGGAAGAAAAATCAATTTAAACACAATCGCTGGAATTAATATGAACGTATTCGACGATATTAAATTACAATACAAATTAGGTGGTGTGGCCAATAGAATTATCTATTGGAATGTGGCTGTATTTTTAACATCTCTAATTTTTTTCTATCAATTTAGCTTGGGGGTATTTACCTTTCCCAATTGGATAATTTTATCATCCAATCCAAACGATTTAATCCATTTTCCATATACATTATTGACTTATGCCTTTCTTCATAGTGGTTTTTGGCATTTGTTTTTTAACATGTCGGTGTTGAATTTTTCAAGCCGGTTGTTTCTAACTTTTTTTACCCAAAAGCAATTTTTAGGATTGTATTTATTAAGCGCAATTTTTGCTGGATTGGCTTTTGTTTTGGGTTATTATTTCTTGAATTTAAATTCGACATTAGTAGGTGCTTCTGCAGCAGTGATGGCAATATTAGTTGCAGCGACTACCTATCAGCCTCTAATGCAAATTCGATTATTATTAATTGGAACCATTAAACTTTGGCATTTAACGGCTGTGATACTATTGCTTGATGCGATGCAGTTTATGACAGATAATACAGGTGGTCATATTGCACATTTGGCGGGTGCTTTTTTTGGATTTGTATTTATTAAACTACTTATTAATGGAACTGATTTAAGTATCCTTGTGAGTAAGGTATTGGATTTTTTTGTTAATTTGTTTCAACCTAGTAAAAAAACACCGTTTAGAAAAGTACATGTTAACCCAAAAAAGCCGTCTTCTAAGTCTGCTAGTAAGATTGTAATAAAAGACAAACACCAGCAGCAAATAGACGAGATTTTAGATAAAATTAGCCAATCGGGTTACGATGCCTTAACAGCCAAAGAAAAAGAATTTCTTTTTAAAGCCGGGAAATAAAGTGAGGTTTAAAAGTTTAAAGTTGTGTCAAAGTAAAACATATAAAATTAGTGCCTTAGCACCTTTGCATCTAAAAAATGAATAAACTATCGTGGTTTAATAAAGTAATGTTTTCCTTTAATATAGTTCTCACTGTATTGACGTTCCTTGCTTATGTTTTACCCTTTTTAGCTCCAAAATTCTTTCCGATTTTATCGGTGTTGACTTTAATTCTTCCTTTGTTTTTAATAATTAACGGTTTGTTTTTTATTTATTGGTTATTTCAATTAAAAAGACAAATGATTCTATCCGGAATCGTATTAATTATCGGAATTACTTTTATTAATAAATTTTACAAATTTTCATCTAATCCAACTCAAGAGGAAGAAAAAGATTTTATTGTAATGAGTTACAACGTCAGGTTGTTTAATCTGTTCAATTGGCTTCCGCAAGAGCATGTTGGTGATACGATTCGACAGTTCATTAACGATCAGAATCCGGATATTCTTTGTATTCAGGAATATTCTAAAACAGCCAAAGTAGATTTGCGTGTGTACAAACACAAATTTATTTTCATGCAAGGGAAAAACATAAAAACGGGACAGGCCATTTTTTCTAAATATCCTATTGTAGATCAAGGAAATATTGAGTTTCCAGAGTCAGATAACTTAATTGTATATGCTGATATTCGAAAAGGAAAAGACACGATTCGCGTGTATAATATGCACCTACAATCAATAAAAATTTCTCCCGATGTTAATGAAATACAAGACAATGTAGATTCGATTAGTCAACATAAATCACAATTGATGGTAAAGCGAATTAGCCTCGCTTTTAGAAAACAGCAATTACAAGCCGAAATTTTACGAAACCACAAAAAAGAGTGCCATCACCCAATGATTATCTGTGGAGACATGAATAACAGTGCCTTCTCGTATGTGTATCGAAGTATAAAAGGGAATTTAAATGATTGTTTTGAAGAAGCCGGAAATGGCTTTGGGGAAACCTATAATTTTAAATATTACCCGGCCCGGATAGATTATATTTTTGTGGATAAACGAATGAAAGTAAAAAGCTTTCAAAACTTTCCGTTATTTAAAAATTCCGATCACTATCCTATTTTGACTCGATTGATGATGGAATAGCTGTTATTTATACTATCAAAATATTAATTAATATCCCAAAAATTTTATTTTTAATAAAATACATTCCAATGAAAAAATACCATTTTTTATTTTTGCACCTACTAATGGGTTACTTATTATCTGCACAAAATTTGCCATTTTTAATTCCGGTTGTTAAAAGCAATAAATGGGGTTTTACAGACCGAAAAATGCATTTCGTAATTAAACCAACTTACGATGCAATTGTTTATCCATTTACAGCTTATGAAGTTCCGAACACAAATAGAATTGATACTTTAGCTTATGTAAAGGAAGGTGAAGAGAAATTTTTCATTAATAAAAAAGGACTAAAAATAGAAGCTCCTAAAGGCTTTAGTCACTATGACAGACTGGATGCTCCAACAGTTGAAACTAGTGTGTTTGATGAGGAACAAGAACGGGCTAGGATTAAGAAAGAAGAGTTTGGTATTATAAATGATTCTATTTCAGGTAAAAAAGGCATACGAAACCAACGTACGGGTGCTATTATAGTAGAGCCTCAATATGATGGAATAAGAAAGATTTTTTCCAATTTAGATAATTCATACGATTTATATTCTGTTAATCTCAAAAAAAAATATGGAGTTATTACCACAACAGGTAAGGTTGTTCTGAATTTAGAATACGATTTTATTGAAGGGGTTCGCTATTTTGATGAAAATTACACCTACTGTTTTACAGTTAGAAAAGACCAACTAGTATGTGTGATAAACGATAAAAACAATACTCTAGTTTGTAGTGATAATTATATCGATGGTGGAGGTTCTGGTATACAACACATAGGTTTGTTTACAGGGAAGAAAGATAAATTAAGATATTTATACGATTATGCCAAACAGCAATTTATCAATAAAATTGGATATAATGAAATTGATTACTCAGGATATCAAGAAGGATTATTACAGGTAAAAAG
The DNA here is from genome assembly GCA_947453195.1 of Flavobacteriaceae bacterium. Lineage (GTDB taxonomy): Bacteria > Bacteroidota > Bacteroidia > Flavobacteriales > Flavobacteriaceae > Flavobacterium. The sequence continues at coordinate 127,204 of CANGFO010000003.1, read as the reverse complement.
AGGCAATAAAACCTTCTATATAGATGAAAAAGGAATCGAGTTCCAAGTAAAATAATATAAATTAAAGCGTTTGTCTCTTTAAGTAATCCTTTGCGTATCTCCCTTCGTTAAATAACAAATCTAAAATACTTAAGTTGTTTAGGAAGCCATGTTTTTCTTCAAAAACCTGGGTGTATGATTCTAATTGAGTAGTGTCTTTTTTTCCGTTGATTAAGTACCTAAAATCTTCATGATTGGGAACTTCATGAAAATATTCTGTTGTTTTTTGAGGATTGAAATCCATACCCAAACATTTTGAAACCAATTCCATGGTTTGCAAATTCAAATCCATTAAAAAGGTATACTTCTTAGTGAAAATGGGCATTAAATCATCCTCATAATATTCAAAAAACGGAGAAGTTCTGTAGGCTGCTTCCAACGATTTGAAATGTTGCTTTTGCCAATCAAATGCGGTTTCCAATTTTACATCTTGAATTTTTTGATGTGCATCTTTAGAATGCTTTATAGGTATATTTAATAATTGAATGCCATTCGGACTATAAATATACATCCGGTTGCGATTGGTTTGTTTCTGAAAATTATCTTCCATTTCCAAAGTCACTGCATCTGCATTTGCCATAGCAATATAGTGACTTATGGAAGGAAAGTAACTTGGATGAATTAAAATGGATTTCATTCAATTATAATTGCAACTAAACTTTTTTATCTGCTTTGCGTTTTTTCCAGAAATATTCGCCAACAAAATATAAAGCCAATAGGCCTAAGAAATATTTGAAATACGATTCTGGTTGACCTTCACCACTAACGGTGGTAAACAATCTATTCCATCGGATTTTATTCATGATTCCTTTTCCATTTGAATCCCAACTCATCCAAATAAATATTGGTTTTCCTACAATGTGGTCTTCTGGTACATATCCCCAAAAACGGCTGTCTTCAGAGTTGTGACGGTTGTCTCCCATCATCCAATAGTAATTTTGTTGAAAGGTGTACGATTTGGTTCTTTTACCATTGATGTAAATATCGGATCCCTTGATCTCCAATTTGTTTTTTTCATACTCGGTAATAATTCGGCTGTAAAACGGTAAAGTCTCCATGTTTATAGCTACCGATTTTCCTTCTTGAGGAATGTATATTGGTCCAAAATTATCAACATTCCAATCTTTAGTATGAGGGAAAGTTGATCGATCTGCTTCTTTGTGAATGATTCGGGTAACCGATTTTATTCCAGCAACACCTTTAAAACGCTCTACGCTAGATGCAGGTAATGCGCTAAAATAAATGGTATCTTTTGTATTATTGATACCGTATCTATCGGTAATATCCAATTCTTTAAACAACGATTCAAAGTCAATTGAAGCTGTTGGATCTATTGCCATTTTATAGGAATACTGAGGTTTTGCTCTTTCCGGTAAGATTAATTCATTTCCGTTAACGAAAATAATTCCGTCTTTTATAGCTAAATTATCTCCTGGAATTCCAACACATCTTTTAACGTAATTTGATTTTTTATCTACTGGTTTATCTGCTTTTCTACCTGAGGTATCGAAGAATTTCTCTACCGTATCTACTGGCCAGTTGAAAACTACAATATCATTATTTTTTATTTTTTCAATACCAGGAAATCTGAAATAAGGTAATTGCGGCCATTTGCAATACGATTTAGTGTGTACTAAGGGCAAAGTATCGTGAACCATAGGTGCGGCAACAGTTGTCATTGGGGTTCTAGCTCCGTAATTCATTTTACTTACAAAAAGAAAATCTCCAATAAGTAATGATTTTTCTAACGATGCGGTAGGAATTGTAAAAGGCTGAATGAAATAGGTATGCACAAAAGTGGCCACAATGATCGCAAATAATAACGAACTTACCGTATCTCCAGTTTTAGAAGTAGCCGTAGTTTCTCTATTGGAATTGTATTGTACCTCTTGAGTGAAATTGATGTAGTAAATATAAAGTCCGAAAGTTGCTATTACTAAAAAGGTATCTAGCGTAGATCTTCTTCCAAAGCTGCGTAATGTTTCCACCCAAATAACCGGAAACATGATTAAATTAATGATTGGAATAAATAACAAAAATGTCCACCAAGTAGGGCGATTGATGATTTTCATCAATACAATTGAATTGTATACAGGGATAGCCGCCTCCCAAGATTTTCTACCTGCTTTTACGTATAATTTCCAAGTTCCAAAATAGTGAATTGCTTGAACTGCAAAGAAAAAGATAAACCATTGATAAATGTTCATAGTTTTTTAGTTTAAAAGTTTAAGGTTTAAAGTTTAAGCTTGTTTTTCATAAACTTTAAATATTTTGTTTTTATGTTAATTTAATTCTAATACGTCTTTCATCGTGTAAACTCCTTTTTTTCCAACCAGCCATTCCGCAGCAATAATTGATCCTAAAGCAAATCCATCGCGGCTGTGTGCTGTATGTTTAATTTCAATAGTATCTACTTCAGAATTGTAAAAAATACTATGTGTTCCGGGAACATTTTCAATTCGAAGTGCTTCAATTGCCAATTCATTTTCTTTTGGATTTGCATCCAATGTCCAATTGATGTAATCGGAGTTTTCTATGATTCCTTTTGCCAAACTAATAGCGGTTCCACTTGGCGCGTCCAATTTTTGTGTATGGTGAATTTCTTCCATAGAAGCCGAATAATTTTTGAATTTCGACATCATTTTCGCCAAATAATTATTCAATTCAAAAAATAAATTTACACCCAAACTAAAATTGGATCCATAAATAAAACTTCCATTTTTTTGTTCACAAAGTGCCACCACATTAGAATATTCCTCCAGCCAACCAGTAGTTCCAGAAACCACAGGAATTCCATTATTTAAACACTCAGAAATATTTGCAACAGCAGAAGAAGGCACACTAAAATCAATCGCTACATCGGCATTTTCAAGTCCAGAATAGTTGTCGCTACTAGATTTTTTTAGCACAATTTCATGCCCTCGCTCTAAAGCAATTCGTTCAATTACTTTACCCATTTTGCCGTATCCTAAAAGCGCTATTTTCATTTGAGATTAGTAGGGGATTGAATTTATTTGTTACAAATTAAGAAAACTTTATAATTTCCAAGTTACGCAAATTCCTAAATTTTGATTTGAAGAAAACTCATTTCTATAAAAATCGGGCTTAATTGTAAGGTTGTCATTTACATTAAACTGCATTAAATGAGCGTCAACATTGGCGTCAACAATATTTAATATGTAAAATAAACCAGTAAGTAAAGCAGATAAATCTCTGTTGTTTTGGTAAAATTTTTGAGCTGTAATTAAACGGGAATTATCAAGATAAGTAAATTCATCATCATTGAAACCTTCTAATCTTCGTTTGTAAGCATCTCTATAAGCATGATATTTATTGTTGTTGCTTATGTAAAAATAGATGGTCGTTCCAAGTGCGCCATAGACCAAAGGAACCTTCCAATATTTCTTATTGTAAATTTGCCCAAGGCCAGGTAAAACAGCCGAATAAAAGGCTGCTTTTGATGGGGCTAACATATTTATTTCATTTTTTTTGATGGTGTCTTTAACACGCAATTCGGGTCCTAATTCGGTTTGTGCCGATAAGGAGAAGTTCCCTAGAAAGAAAAAGAAAAGTAGTATGTAATAATAGCGATTCACTAACCGTTGATTAGTTTTAGTATTCTATTAAAATCTTCTTCAGAATGAAACGGAATGGCAATTTTACCTTTTCCATTGCTTGAAACAGTTACATCTACTTTAGCTCCAAAAAATCCGGTGATTGCTTTCTTTTGTATTTCGGAAATAGCAAAAGTTGCACTTGCTTTTGTTTTGGCTACCGGTTTTAATCCGTCTTGGTATTTTTTTACCAAGGCTTCCGTATCGCGAACGGATAGGTTTTGGCTTACAATTTTTTGATAGATATCCGTTTGAACATTTTGATCTTCAATAGTAATCATGGCACGACCATGGCCCATACTGATGAATCCATCACGAATACCAGTTTGAATAATTGGATCTAATTTTAATAAACGTAAGTAATTGGTTATAGTAGAACGCTTTTTGCCAACTCGCTCACTCATTTGCTCTTGAGTTAATTGAATTTCATCAATTAAACGTTGGTAGGAGAGTGCAATCTCAATTGGATCTAAATCATGACGTTGAATGTTTTCAACTAATGCCATAACTAAAGATTCGTTGTCGTTTGCAATACGAATATAAGCGGGAACCGTTTGCAAGCCAACTAATTTTGAAGCTCTTAAACGACGCTCACCTGATATTAATTGGTATTTATTGAAAGCTAATTTTCGAACCGTAATTGGCTGAATTACTCCAAGTTGTTTTATTGAAGACGCCAATTCTTTTATGGATTCTTCATTGAAATTTGTTCGTGGTTGGAATGGATTAATTTCAATAGAATCAATGTCTATTTCTAAAATATTTCCAACAACTTTATCTGCATTTTTATCCTCAACCGATTTAATATCGTTTTCTGGATCTTTTAATAATGCGGATAAACCACGTCCTAAAGCTTGTTTTTTTATTGCTTTTGCCATAAATTATATGCTGTTTTTTTGAATCACCTCTTCTGCAAGGCTCAGGTAATTACTAGCACCTTTGCTTGTTGCGTCAAAGGCAATAATGCTTTCTCCGTAACTCGGCGCTTCACTTAATTTTACATTTCGCTGAATAATGGTTTTAAAAACCATATCGTTAAAATGCTTTTGAACTTCTTCCACAACCTGATTAGAAAGTCGTAATCGGGTATCAAACATGGTTAATAATAACCCTTCTATATCTAATTCGGCATTGTGAATTTTTTGAACACTTTTAATAGTGTTTAATAATTTTCCTAAACCCTCTAAAGCAAAATATTCACATTGAATAGGAATAATTACACTGTCCGCAGCAGTTAATGCATTAAGTGTTAGTAATCCTAAAGAAGGAGCACAGTCAATTAAGATGTAATCGTAATCGTCTTTTATACTAGCCAATGCTTGTTTTAACATGTATTCTCTATTTTCCTTGTCTACCAATTCAATTTCGATAGCTACAAGATCAATATGTGCAGGAATAACATCTACATTTGGAGAAGTCGATTTTACAATGGCCTCTTGAGGTGTATTACTATGTTCTAAAATTTGATAGGTACCGATTTCAACATCTTCAACTTGAATACCCAAACCCGAACTCGCATTGGCTTGCGGATCGGCATCAATTAGTAACACTTTTTTTTCTAATACACCAAGGGATGCGGCTAAATTGACCGAAGTTGTTGTTTTTCCGACACCACCTTTTTGGTTGGCAATTGCAATGATTTTACCCATTTATTTATTCAAATTTTGAGACGTAAAAATACAATTTATTATGGTTTATAAAAGTGTTATTTGTTAACATTAGTGTAAAGTTTTGAACCTGAAACCTTCAGGTCAAAAAATAATTATTTACTGCCTTTGCTTTTAATCATGGCCTCAAGCATATCCCACATTTCTGCAGGTATTTTCTCCAAAATATTAAATTGTCCAGCGCCTTGCAACCATTCGCCACCATCAATGGTAATGACTTCTCCATTAATATAGGCAGAAAAATCAGATACTAAATAAGCAGCAAGGTTGGCTAACTCCTGATGGTTTCCAACACGTCGCAAAGGGACTTTTTTTGACATGTCAAATTTATCCGCCAAGTCTCCAGGAAGCAAGCGTTCCCATGCGCCTTTAGTAGGAAACGGTCCAGGTGCAATGGCATTCATGCGAATACCATATTTTGCCCATTCTACAGCCAAACTTCTTGTCATAGCCAAAACTCCAGCCTTGGCAGTAGCACTCGGAACCACATATCCAGAACCAGTCCAAGCATAAGTGGTTACTATATTTAATACATTGCAATTGGTTTGTTTTTGAGCAATCCAATGTTTTCCAAATGCTAAAGTGCAATTTTTTGAACCTTTTAAAACAATATCAATAATGGTGTCAAAAGCATTTGCCGAAAGGCGTTCGGTAGGGGAAATAAAATTTCCAGCTGCATTATTTAATAATATATCTACTTTTCCGAAAGCTTTTAATACTTCCGCGAGCATGTTTTCAACTTGGTCGTAATGGCGAACATCGCATTGCAACGGTAAACATTTTCCGCTTGTTGCGGTTTCCAATTCAGAGGCAGTTGCTTTTAATTTGTCAAGATCTCGAGAAGTAATCGCCACATTGGCTCCTAATTCTAGAAAGTATTTTGTCATGGCTTTGCCCAATCCACTTCCACCACCAGTTACTACAATTACTTTGCCTTTAAGGGCATCATCGCGAAGCATTTTTGCTGAAAAATCCATATTTCGTATTATTTGTTTTTCAAATATAATGAAAAAAGCACCAACTTATTGTTAGTGCTTTTATAATTTACAAAGGTTATTTTATTTGAATATTGAAGTTAATCCTTCAATAAAACTTCTAAAATACTTATTGCAGCTTCGCTAATTTTTGTACCAGGACCAAAAACGGCAACGGCACCTGCATCAAATAGAAACTGATAATCTTGCGCTGGAATTACACCTCCTACAATGACCATAATATCTTCACGACCGTATTTTTTTAGTTCTTCAATAACTTGAGGAACAAGAGTTTTATGACCTGCTGCTAAGGAAGAAACACCAAGAATGTGTACATCGTTTTCTACGGCTTGTTTTGCAGCCTCTGCAGGAGTTTGAAACAACGGACCAATATCCACATCAAATCCTACATCGGCATAACCGGTTGCCACAACTTTGGCTCCACGATCGTGACCGTCTTGCCCCATTTTGGCAATCATAATTCTTGGGCGTCGTCCTTCTTTTTTAGCGAAGGCATCGGCTAATTGTTTTGCTTTTTCAAAGCTTTCGTCGTTTTTTATTTCTTTACTATACACGCCACTAAAAGATCTAATTTGTGCTTTATATCTGCCAAAAACTTCCTCAAGAGCATCACTTATTTCTCCTAAAGTCGCTCTGTTTCTTGCAGCTTCCACGGCTAAAGATAATAAATTATCGTTAGAGTTTTTTGCAGCCTCCGTTAATTTAACCAAACATTCTTTTACTTTTTTTGAATTTCGAGTGGCTTTAATTTGTTGTAAACGCTCTATTTGTTGGTTTCGGACCATGTCATTATCTACATCCAAAATTTGCAGCGGATCTTCTTTTTCTAAACGGAATTTATTGATCCCCACAATAATATCTTGGCTACTATCAATTCTCGCTTGTTTTCTAGCAGCGGCTTCTTCTATACGCAATTTAGGAATCCCCGATTCGATAGCTTTAGTCATGCCGCCTAATTCTTCAACTTCTTCAATTAAAGCCCATGCTTTGTCTGCAATTTCTTTGGTCAAAGTTTCAACATAGTAACTTCCTGCCCAAGGATCTACAGTTTTACAAATTTTGGTTTCTTCTTGTAGAAATATTTGGGTATTTCTGGCAATTCTTGCAGAGAAATCCGTTGGCAATGCAATGGCTTCATCCAATGCGTTAGTATGTAGAGATTGGGTTCCCCCAAATGCTGATGCAGCTGCTTCAATGCAAGTACGCGCCACATTATTAAAAGGATCTTGCTCGGTTAAACTCCAACCTGAAGTTTGACAATGGGTTCGTAAAGCCAATGATTTTTCATCTTTTGGATTAAATTGTTTTAGCAATTTTGCCCATAACATTCTACCGGCACGCATTTTAGCAATTTCCATAAAATGATTCATTCCAATTGCCCAGAAAAAGGACAGGCGCGGAGCAAATTCATCAATTTTCATTCCAGTGGCTAATCCAGTTCGAATGTATTCTAATCCGTCGGCTAGGGTGTAAGCTAACTCAATATCTGCGGTAGCTCCAGCTTCTTGCATGTGGTAACCCGAAATAGAAATCGAATTAAATTTGGGCATGTTTTTACTGGTATATTCAAATATATCCGCAATGATTTTCATAGAAGGAGTAGGCGGATAGATATAGGTGTTTCGCACCATAAACTCTTTAAGAATGTCGTTTTGAATAGTTCCCGAAAGTAATTCGGGTGCCACACCTTGCTCTTCGGCAGCTACAATGTAAAAAGCCATAATTGGTAAAACCGCGCCGTTCATTGTCATAGAAACCGACATTTCGCCAAGCGGGATTTGGTCGAATAATATTTTCATATCCTCAACCGAATCGATGGCAACACCCGCTTTCCCTACATCTCCAAAAACGCGTTCGTGATCCGAATCATAACCCCTGTGCGTTGCTAAATCAAATGCAACCGATAATCCTTTTTGTCCTGCTGCAAGGTTTCTTCTGTAAAAGGCATTGCTTTCTTCGGCAGTTGAAAATCCTGCATACTGCCGAATCGTCCAAGGGCGACGCACATACATGGTTGCATAAGGGCCACGAAGGTTGGGTGCAAAACCAGCTCCGAAACCTAAATGTTCCATTCCTTCAATATCTTCTTTGGAATAGATAGGTTTTAGTTCTATGTTTTCGGCGGTGTGGAAAGTAGCTGAATTATTGTGTTTTGGAGTTTCCTTTTTGGAATTTTCCAAAGTGATATGTTGGATGTTTTTTCTCATAATGTTTGAGATTTACTCTTTTATGAATTTTTGACAGAAACCATTATTTGTAGTAAAGAAATAGATTCCTGTTTTTAAGTTACTTACTTCAAATGAATTATTAGAATTATCTGAAATAGTACCTTTATTAATTATTCTTCCGGAAGTATCAGTTATAGTATAACTATTGCCATTTAAATTTTCAATTCCACTAATACTGAACTTTTCTTTAACTGGATTAGGGTACAATGAAACTATATTTCTATTAAAAATATTAGTTGTTAAAATTGCCCCATTTAATTTAGCAATAAATGATTTAAAACTTGAATTTGTATTATTTGTGTCAAGTAAGTTGAAATTATCAAAACTAATATTTTGACAATTATATGCACCTGTAATTATAATTTCATCTTGATTGTTGTAAGTAAGTGTATTAGGATAATTCCCATATTGATTACCTATTCCAGTAGTACTTTTGGTCCAAATAAAATTAAAATCAGTATCTAAATTAATGAATAAGGAAGTAAAATCACCATTGCAAATGTAATTGGAGTTGTTAATTGTAAAATTACCACTTGGATTAAAATCAGTACCAATTAGTATATTTCCATTATGAGTTGTGAAACAATCAAAAATAAATCCAAAATTTGCAACTCCAATGCTTTTTGCCCAAAATAAATTTGCATTTGAATTAAATTTTGAAACATAAATATCTTCTGTTCCTATTTTATTTAAAGTGGTTGAGCCTATTTGTAAGTTGCTATCTACAAAGGTTCCATATAAATATACATCCCCATTTTCGTCAACATGGAAATTACCTTGTGAACTAGCATTAGTAACAAGAGGACAATCAATATAGTAATTGAATGATATAAAATTACCATTCAAATCAAGTTTTAAGATGATTAATTTAGGAATATTTGGATTTCCCATCTGGAAAGAATTATTTTGAAATGAGAAATCTTCAGAATATGTTTTTGCTACTAATACTAAATTTTGGTTATTAATAACTTTTATTATGGGATCAAGTAGAGTACAGTTAAAATTAAATGGTTTAGCCCAAATAAGATTATTGCTATTCTTTTTAAGAATGTAAAAGTCCGTTCCTGATGGGGTTGTTGACTCTAATACTGTTCCTTCGATTGAGATGGATGTATTATAATCCCCAAAAAAGTAATTATTATTTGAACTATCTAAATCTCCACTATATAAAGAGGATTTTCCAAAATCAGTATCGTACCAATCAACAGATCCAGAAGATGAATCAATTTTCATTGAAAAATACCTATAAAAACCAAAATTTGGAGTTGGTTCAAAATAAATGTTCATTTCATTATTATAAATTATACTTCCTGAAAAGTTACTTAGACTCGCATACCCACCTAATAAAATATTATCGTTATTATCTATTTTTAAAAAAGAAGTTGTAAAATTATTTACCCCACCATTTTCAATTTTTTTTGCCCACACAATATTCCCTAAAGGATCAAATTTTGCTAAGAAGTTAGAATTTGAATTGGTAGTTAAAGAGATGTTTTGAAAATCAATATTATAATAAAAACTACCTAATATATAAGTGTTATTTTGAGAATCAATTACTGTTTTATTTATATAATTTGTATTAGCACCATTGATTGATTTTGCCCATGACCAAACGGGAGCCTGAGCATTTGATTTAAAAATAATTATGAATAGAATAAATAAAGTAATTTTTCTCATGGTTATTGTTCTTGGTATAAACGTTCTTGTTCTAATTTCTCTGCCAATCTTTTTTCAATGATAGGAGTGATTAACGTTTTTCTTGGATTTTGTTTTACGAAAGGATACAATTCCAAGTCGTGTTTCATTCGGTCGTTTTTGTTAGGATATTTATTGGTTCCCAATAAAACTTCTTTTCCACTATCAATTAAATCTTGTTCTTTTTTTGCGCTTTCGCTAATTTTTCTTTGGATAACGCCTTCTTTTAATAACGCTAAAAAACCACCTTTTTCTTCAATTTCTTTGAATAAAGTAAGGGCTTTTTCGGCTAATTGTTCGGTTAGCGATTCTATATAATAAGCTCCATCTGCCGCGTTATTAACTTTGTCAAAAAAGCTTTCGTGTTTTAAAATCAACAACTGATTTCGTGCAATTCGATCTCCAAATTCATTGTCTTTATGGTACAACGCATCATAAGCTAAATTGGCAACTGCATTTGCTCCGCCTAGAATAGCGCTCATGCACTCGGTGGTGGTGCGCAACATATTTACATTATAATCGTAAATGGTTTTGTTACGTTTACTAGGCGTTGCAATAAGGTTACACTCAAAATCGTGTTGGTATTCTTTAGACAATGTATTAAATAAAATACGCAAGGCACGAAGTTTTGCAATTTCAAAGAAATAGTTTGTTCCAACGGATACCTCAATAGAAATGGGTTGGTTTAGATTTGGAATTCTATTAAAATATTCATTTACATGCGCTAAAGTGTAAGCCAATTGTTGCAAAATCGTAGCACCAGCATTTTGGTATAAACCACCATCTATTTTGATAACAGGAATACTTGAATTGGATGTTATTGTTTGTAGGTTTTCAAAATCTTTTTCAAAAGAATTAAACCAATTTCCGTCTTTAGCCAATTGTCCAATAGGATCTATTAGAATTACAAAATTGAATTTATTTTTTATAGCATACTCTTGAATTGACGCACAATATTCTTTAGATAGAAAAGGTAAATTAAAGTAATAAGTTTTGTTTTCTAGGGGTAAATTTTGCATTAATTCTTCAATTGCAATCGAATCGTTTTCTAGGGTAAACCGAATAATTTCAGCACCTCTATTCAAAGTGTCTAATGCTCTTTGATTAGAGAGTTTAACATCATGAACAAAGATGTTTTGCACAATTGCAAAAGGTATTAATGGAGTGTTATTTTCAAAAGTTTTACCGTCCTCGTCGTTATGATAAAATGGCTTTACCTTAATTCCCTCAGGGCTTTCCCAAACTAGGGTTTCGTTGTAATCAGCTCCTTTTAATTCGTATTGAATTTGTTGTTTCCATTGTTTGGAACTAACGCTTTCAAATTCTGAAAAAAGTGTGTTTTTTGTACTCAAAATTATTTTGCTTTTTATTACTTCAAATTTAGGATAAAATAGCTTTCTAAAAATGAATTTAGTTTGATTTTTTGTAAATTAGATATACACTTAATAAAATGTAGTTTCTAAATGAGATAATTGCGAATCTTTGCAGTATAAAGTAGTTAACGCTTCGCTTTTTCTATACTGTCTTTAATTTTTTCATCCTCATTATCAATTAGATATATATCTTCATTAGGACGTTTCATGTAGTATTTTTCTCTTCCGTAACGCTCGATTTGGCCTAGATTTTTTAATTGTTTTATACTTTGTTTGTCTTTAGCGATTTCTTCTTTATAATATACTTTATTAGCCTCAAGTTCGTCTTTTTGCTTGTTCAAAATTCTCTGCTCTAAATACGATTGGTTATCTAAAAAAACCATCCAAACGGTAAAAAATAAAAGTACTATAGTATACTTATTCCCTAAAAACTTTAGGAAAGGATACTGAAGCAATAAATTTTCATACCAATTTTTCATTAGAATTAGGTTAATCGTTGGTTTATTACTGCACGTACTACATCTATGGCCACGGTATTGTATTTATCATTCGGAATGATAATATCGGCAAAGGCTTTGGTAGGTTCAATAAATTGTTGGTGCATTGGTTTCAAAGTGGTTTGGTAGCGATTCAACACTTCTTCCATATCTCTTCCACGCTCTGCAATATCTCTTTTTAGTCTTCGAATCAATCGTTCATCCGAATCGGCATGTACAAAAACTTTAATGTCAAACATCTCTCTAAGTTCTTGATTAGTAAGGATTAAGATTCCTTCTACAATCATTACTTTTCTTGGATGTGTTGTAACGGTGTCATCCGTTCTGTTATGTGTAACAAATGAATAAACCGGTTGGTCTATTATTTTTCCTTTTTTTAAATCTTTTAAGTGCTGAACTAATAAATCAAAATCAATTGCTCTAGGGTGATCAAAATTGATGTTGCATCTTTCTTCATAAGACATGCCATTGGTTTCCTTGTAATAGGAATCTTGAGAAATGATTCCAACTTCAGTTTCAGGAAGTTCGTTCATGATCTGTTGAACAACAGTAGTTTTTCCTGATCCTGTTCCGCCAGCAATTCCTATTATTAGCATATTTGAAGTGTTTAGGTTTGTACAAAAATAGAATAATAATTGAGAATTATGAATTTATAATTATGAATTATGAGATAATGGTTTGTAAAATATTGTATGATAAATTAGTATTTAACATTTAATTATTTATTATTTATCATTTTATTTTGATTGATTCAGGTACTTTTATTTAATTAAAATCTAATAATATGAAGTTGAATTTCTTTTTAATTTTTTTTGTTGCTTTCTTACAATTTTGTTATTCTCAAAATGAAAAAATAATAAGAGGAAAAGTCATGAAATTATACCTTCCATTTTCAGAAGTTGATGTAGTAAATTATAGTACTAAGAAAGTTGTGAAAACAGATGAAAAAGGAGAGTTTAGTATTTATGCTAATGTTGGAGATATTATTATCATAATTAAGAAAGAATATATTGACAAGAAAATTACCTTAATGAAAGCCGATTTTGATATAAATAAATTAGAAATTAATTTAGAAAAAAAACCGATTGAGCTTGAAGATGTAAAAATCAAGAATTCTTATTTACCACATATATATTCTAATCAAGCATTTTCAGATGAATTGAGATTAGCAAAGCAACAAGCAGCACCTAAAGTAATAGGAGTATATACCGGAAATATTGAAAATGGGATGGATTTTAACAGGATGGGTGGTGATTTTTTTAAATTATTGAAAAAGGTGTTTAAAAAAGATTCAGTACCTTTTATAGTGTCTAAACCAATTGAATTTAAAAAATTTGTTGAAACAAACATTGATAGTGATTTTTATACAAGAACCTTAAAGTTAGAACCTTATGAAATCCATCTTTTTATAGAATTTTGTGAGAAGGATATTAATTCAAAGGAAGTTGTAATAAACCAAAACACATTGAAAGTTATGGATTTTTTAATATTTAAGATTGTTGAGTTTAGAAAAATGAGAACTACTAAAGATTAAAATTAAAATTTTTCGAATACCCCTAATCCGAAAAGTGCAAAATCATATTTTACGGGATCTTCTGGGTCTAATATTCTAAGGTTTGCATCCAGCTCTGCAAGGGCTTTTCCGTCATTTTGAGTTCTAGTTAGCAATCCCAATTTTCGTGCTACATTTCCCGAATGGACATCTAGCGGGCAACTTAATTTAGAAGGGGATATGTTTTTCCAAATTCCTAAATCAACTCCATTTGTGTCTTGACGGCAATTCCAGCGAAGCCACATATTGATGCGTTTACTTGAGGAATTTTTGCTTGGATCAGAAACGTGCTTTTCTGTACGAAAAGAATGATCTAATTCGAAAAATATTTTTTTAAATTCACTTATTGCATTTTGCAAAGAATCGGGTTCTTGGTGTTTGTTGAAAATAGCTTCCATTCCGCCATGGTTGGAATAAATGTTTTGAAGACTTTTTATAAAATAAATAAAATCGTGTCCGTTAAAGGTTCGATGAACAAATTTCTCAAGTTTTTCAAGGTGGTGTTCTCCGTGGTTTAGAATAAAATCATAAGGTGAATTTCCTACTAAATCCATCATTTTATTGGAATTCTGAATAATCATTTTTCGGTTTCCCCAAGCAATAGTAGCAGCAAGAAATCCAGCAATTTCAATGTCTTCTTTTAAGGTATACCGATGCGGAATTTGAATAGGATCACTCTCAATAAAATTAGGACGATTGTAAAGCGCTACTTTTTCGTCCAGAAAAGATTTTAGTTCTATTTTATTCATTTTGTAAAATCTTTTTGGAATAAAAACCCTCTTTAAGATGAGTGGTTCTTAGTTGGGGAATGTAATGAAATTGATTTTTAAAATACTCCAATTGTTGGGTGTTTACACATGGAACAGCGCCATCTCCGGTTCCCCAAAAAAAGGAATTATCCAAAGGAGAATTGAATTCTAGGTTTCCAATTTTTGCTTTGTAAAATTGATTTTGTTTTTTGGTATTCGTATGTGGAAAAATAATTTCGTTTAGTTTAAAAGTACTGTTTTCGGATAGTAATTTATTGGTGGTAAAGACAGATAAATTCAGGGGTACTAAAACCATAATTAATACTAAAAGACCGCTTCCAAATAGAAAAAACAAAACAGACCGTTTAGAATTTATGAAGCTTGAAAGTAATAAGAATCCAAAAAACAATAAGAAATGTATGAAAAAGCGAAATTGTGGTGAGGTGAAAAGTAACAATCCAAATTGAAGAACCATTACTAAATATAACAACCAGTAGGATCTTTTATTTTGAAATTTGTAAATAAATAGCGAACTAAATAGCACCAATAGAATGCTCGTTACATTGAAAAGCGCATTAATTTTATTAATAGTTAGCCATTTGATAAATAGTTGAAACCAACTCATGGCATGAAATTCATTTTGAGAACTATAAAATCCGTAGAGTTTTGTTTCATCAAAATAAAAAGCAATTAGTTCATTCGGAACTTTAAAATCAAACGAATTCACACTTATTAATTGTGTTGGAAAAAGGGGATAGCCAGTTATAATGGTATTTTTTATTATAAAAAGGGCAAATACTAAAAGGCTTATTAGGATACTAGGGACAAGTTTATTTTTTAATAGTTTGAAATTTGCAATTAAAAACAAAAAAGGAATTAGGAGTAGTGCTACAGCTGTAGGTTTGATAAATAGAATAAATAATGTGAGTAGAACCTGAATTGTAAAACTCGAACTTGAAGGTGCTTTAAAGTCAGTGATGAAATAATAGAACAAAATAAAGGAGAAGATATAAACCGGTAAATCAGGCGAAGGGGCACTAATGAATTGAAATAACAGCACGTTAGCTATAGGTAATAACCCGATGATAAGATCAATTTTTTCACTTTTTTCAAAATAGGAATCAAGCCTAAAGATAGCGAAAACAGAACCTAATAGTAAGCAATAGCCACTTAAGTCGTTGAAGTTTGAATACAGAAATGAAAAATTGAAAATGCTTTGAGTAAGGTGCCATCCGCTGGTTTGTCCAAAGAAAATATGCAAGTTTGCCAATCCTTTTACTAAGCCGTATTCGTTAATCCATTTTATGGTTTGAATGTAGTAACTTTCGTTGTCAATGATGAAAGGCTTGGCAGCACATTGAGCGATGATGAGAATACTAATTCCTGTTAGATAGAGTTTTAAACTCGAATTGAGGTCTATTAATTCTAGCCAAAAAGAGTTATAAATAGTTTTAATGTCCTTTTTATATATCCAAAAAAACAGAAAGTTCACTACTAATAAAAACAAATGAAACTCGCTGTTTATTCTTCCAAAACAAGCCCATATAGTCCCTAAAATTGTAGCACTAAAAAGTCCTAAAATAGCAGTTAACACAAAGTTATTGGTATTTAATTTCAGGAATCTAGCTGTACCATAACCAAGGTGAACCGTGGTAATAAGAATATAAATCCAGGATAGAATTAGTAACAGCATTTTATATTAAGTTCATTTTTTTCTCTCCCATCTTCCAACTTTATAGGCTAATCAATCCGTCTACCATTACCAATTTTCGGTCGGCCATATTAGCAAGTTCTTCGTTGTGGGTGACAATTACAAAGGTTTGTCCAAATTCTTCTCTAAGTTTGAAGAACAATTGATGTAAGTTTTCGGCAGAAGCTGTATCTAAATTCCCTGAAGGTTCATCGGCAAAAATCACCAAAGGCTTGTTGATTAATGCTCTAGCCACGGCAACGCGTTGTTGTTCTCCGCCAGAAAGCGCATTGGGTTTGTGATCTATTCTATGAGAAAGGCCTAAGTAGTCTAATAGTCTTTTTGCCTCTTTTTCGGTTTCCGATTTGTCTTTTCCAGCAATAAAGGCAGGAATGCAAACATTTTCTAAAGCTGTAAATTCAGGTAATAATTGGTGAAATTGAAAAATGAATCCCAAATGATTGTTTCTGAATTTAGATAACATTTTATCATTCATGTTTAAAATATCCTCCCCGTTTATATGTAAGGAAGTTTCCTTATCAATAGAAGGTTTGTCTAATGTACCTAATATTTGTAAAAGTGTCGTTTTTCCGGCTCCCGAAGCACCAACAATAGATACAATTTCTCCTTTTTCGATATGTAAATCGACACCTTTTAATACTTGTAAACTATCATAGTATTTATGAATGTTATGGGCTTTAATCATGCTTCAATTTTTCACAAAGTAACAAAGTATTTTGATATGTATACCATATATAGATATTATTTATAGCTCAATAATTATTTAATTTTTTATTTAATGTTATTTTTGTTTAATTATTTAGTACTTTTGTTAAACAAAATTTAAACTACATTTTTTTGAAAACAATATTAGATAAAGAGATTTACGATTTAATTGGAGATAACCACCAAATGACTTCTGCCGAAACACCGTTACGTGCTGATGCTTTTGCTAAATCGGATGCTGATAAAATGGCGGCAATTGAAAATCATTTCCATAGCATTATGGAAGAAATGGGATTGGACATGACTGACGATAGCCTTCAAGGCACGCCACATAGAGTTGCCAAAATGTTTATTCAAGAAATATTTTCGGGTTTGAACCCTGCAAATAAGCCAAAAATATCCGTTTTTGATAACAGTTACCATTATGATAAAATGCTAGTTGAGGCCAATATTAGCTTTAATTCAACTTGTGAACATCATTTTTTACCTATTATTGGTAAAGCTCATATTGGTTATGTTTCTAGCGGTAAAGTTATTGGTTTGTCTAAATTGAACCGAATAGTAGATTATTATTCGCGTCGTCCTCAAGTACAAGAGCGTTTGATTATGCAGATTTTTAACGAATTGAAAACCGTTTTAGAAACCGATAATGTTATTGTAGTTATGGAAGCAACACATCTTTGTGTATCTAGCCGTGGTATCAAAGACGAATCCAGTTATACTTCAACCATTCAATATGGAGGAGTGTTTAACGAGAAAGAAAATCGAAATGATTTTTTCAGTTTGATAAACAAAGAAAAATAAAAATTAAAGGAACTATTTAGTTCCTTTTTTCTTTTCTAAAAAATCGATTATAAATCCTAATTTCATTGCGCGCAACATTTTCTTTTCAAAATTCCAAAAGAATTGAAATTGTCCAAAAAGAAATCCAAAGGATACAAGTAGGACTTGATAGATTGGAAAAATAATTACAATATAAAGTAGGATGTAGAGTACTATATGGTGGGTTTCTTTTGAAATTCCGAGCCAATGTAAAATAGGTTTGGATAGCATTGCGGCTGAAGAACCAGTTACTGCAAATACCAAAATGATGACAAAAAAGCGCCAATTAGTTAAGTTCCAGCTTTGTTTGAAATTTGCCATAACATAGTGTCTCTTGCAAATCTAATCAATATATCGTTTTAGAACAAATCTATGGGTCTCTTTATAATTTCTTAATTTCAAATCGTTTAAAATATTCTCGAACAAATTGATGTTGTTCGGCAGCACTCATTTTATCTGTATTTTTAACTTCAATTTTTATTTTATCGTATTTGTGATGTTCTTTAATAAAATTGAATAATTCTACTTTGGCCCCTGTAGGTCCGAAAAGAAGTACTTCATTAAAGTTTTCAATTACCGCAGCTATATTTTTATAATAAGTAGTCAGTTTATGTTGTTCTTTTTGGTGCATTTCACTTTCGCTTCGTTTTAATGTTTCTACTTTGTCTTGATAAGTAAAATCGGAAGCTATTGTTTTCGTTTCTTTTACTTCATCAGAAAATTCGATAACGTTTGCTTGTGCATGATCTAGAAAAATGCCAATTTTTTTTATGGATTCCATGTTTTTTTATTTTAATAGTTACTAATTTTTTATTAAAGGTACTCTAAATAAATTGGAATGGAATTGTATAATAAATTTTTATGCTTGTAAGTTTTACCTATTTTATTAAGATAAAAAAATCCAAATTGTGAAATTTGGATTTTTATAGTAAGGGTTTAGGAAATATTATTTCAAGAGTCCTATGATTTGCTCTGCTAATTCGGTTCCTATTCGATCTTGTGCTTCCAAAGTTGCAGCTCCAATATGTGGAGTTAAGGAAATTTTTGGATGCATTAATATTTGAATCTCTGGAGTTGGTTCGTTTTCAAAAACATCCAATCCTGCAAATAGCACTTTATTGTTGTCTAAAGCTTCAATTAAAGCTACTTCATTAATAACTCCGCCACGCGCACAGTTTACAATTCCCACATTATCTTTCATAAGTGCCAATTCGGCTGCATCAATAACATAACCATCTTGCGCAGGAACGTGTAAAGTAATGAAATCAGAATGCTTGAATACATCCTCCAATGGTTCGGTGATAATGTCAACATTAATAAATTGGCCATTATAAAAATCAACTTTAATTTCGGCTTTACTGACGAATTTATCGGCAGCAATAACTTTCATTCCAAGTCCTAGTGCCATTTTAGCCACCGCTTGACCAATTCTTCCAAAACCAATAATTCCAATAGTTTTACCACGCAATTCTATTCCGTTTGCGTAAGCTTTTTTCAATCCATCAAAATTAGAATCTCCTTCAAGAGGCATGTTTCTATTGGCATCGTGTAAGAAACGAACTCCCGAAAATAAATGTGCAAAAACCAATTCAGCTACACTTTCAGATGATGATGCAGGTGTATTAATTACCTGCTTTCCATTGGCACGCGCATATTCTACATCGATGTTATCCATACCAACACCGCCACGGCCAATAACTTTTAACCCTGGACAAGCGTCTATAATGTCTTTACGAACTTTGGTTGCACTTCTTACTAATAAAACGGTTACCTCATTATTATTAATAAAATTGGCAACTTGTTCTTGTGCAACTTTAGTGGTGATTACTTCAAAACCTCCTTTTTCTAAAGCTTCAATTCCGCTTTTTGAAATTCCGTCGTTTGCTAATACTTTCATTTTTTATTGTAATTGTGAGGAATGAATCAATCGTACCTCCATTATTTTAATAGTTATATTTGTTTTTCTAGGGCTTGCATCACATCTACCAATACCTGAACGCTTTCTAAAGGCAATGCATTGTAAATAGAAGCGCGGTATCCACCAACAGATCTATGTCCTGGCAATCCTGAAATTCCAGCGTCTTTCCATATTTTGTCAAAAATAGGAGCGTGGCTTTCGTCATTCAATAAGAAAGTAGCATTCATGATACTTCTGTCTTCTAGGGCAGCAGCACCTTTAAATAATGGGTTTCTGTCGATTTCTGCATAAAGCAAGGCAGCTTTAGCCTCGTTAATTTTTTCAATTGCAGCAATTCCTCCCAAGTTTTTCAACCATTGAAGCGTTAATAACGAAGCATATACCGGGAAAACAGGCGGTGTATTGTACATGCTTTCTGCTTTGATGTGTTTTTCGTAATCCAACATACTCGGAATGTATCTACCTGATTTTCCTAATATTTCTTCTTTCACAACTACTAAAGTTGTACCTGCAGGTCCCATATTTTTTTGAGCTCCCGCATAAATCAAATCAAATTTAGAGAAATCTAAATTTCTTGAAAAAATATCCGAACTCATATCGCAAACTACAGGAACATTTGTTTTTGGAAACGATTTCATTTGGGTTCCAAAAATTGTGTTGTTGCTGGTGCAGTGAAAATAAGAAGCATCCGCTGGAATAGCATATCCTTTCGGAATGTGATTGTAATTTTCCTCTTTTGATGAAGCTACAATTACCGTTTCACCAAAATGTTTTGCTTCTTTAATAGCGTTGTTAGCCCAAGTTCCGGTGTCTAAATAGGCCGCTTTTCCATCGGTTTTCATTAAATTATAAGGAACCATTAAAAACTCTAAACTAGCGCCTCCTGCTAAAAATAGTGCTTGGTATCCTTTACCTTCAAGTCCTAATAGTTCTAAAACTAAGGCTCTCGCTTCGTCCATAACGGCAACAAAATCTTTGCTTCTGTGCGATATTTCTAAAAGGGATAAATCCGAATTGTTGAAGTTTAATATGGCTTGCGCCGATTTTTCAAATACTTCTTGTGGTAAAATGCAAGGTCCTGCGCTGTAGTTGTGTTTTTTCATGGTAGTAGTTCCAAATTTTTAAAGTGCAAATTTCGGAAATACCAATTGGAATTGTGGTTATAATTTATCAAAAATCAGGGTATGTTATTAACGAAATCGTAATAGTTTATAACATATTTTATCAATAATGTAATGGGTAAATTTAAGAAAGTTGCAGCAAGAAATCTAAGGTGTTTACATTGTCTGCATAGTCCCAAAGTTTTGGTTTTTGGGTTTCCCCAAATGGAATACTGTTTTCAAAATAATCCTTGCAAACAATACATTGAATTTGATCGGCATCGGATTCCAAGCGATTTTTTAGTATTTCAATATCCTCATAATATTCATAAAACAATGACGAAATGGGAGAGGAGTAACTGGTGTCTTCTTTTATAGTTAGAAACTCGTTATCCAATAATTTGAAATTACTCATTAGGAAAACCGCTTTATTGTAATCGTAATTATTAGCGTATTTTTCATAATAAATCACGTCTTTTTGCTTGTAAATGGCTTGAAAAAAGGCGTCAAAATTATAATCCTTTGGTACAAATAATTTAGATACATTACGGCATCCCAATCCAAAATACCTGAAAATATCTTCGCCTAAATTCTCTAAATCTTCATCAGTTTCATTTCCTGTTAACACGGCAACAGAGTTTCTATTTTTTCGAATAATACTTGGTTTGTCTTTAAAATAATATTCAAAATAACGTGATGTATTGTTACTTCCTGTTGCAATCACGGCATCAAAATGCTCCAATTTGTCGTCGGTGAACGAAATATAGTTTTTGATTTCTGGATTGATAGAAATCAAATAATTAGCTAAAAAAGGTAATAACTTTTGATCGTTTGACGAAGTTTTAACCAGTACTTTATGTCCGGAAATCAACACCGATAGAAAATCATGAAATCCAACCAACGGAATATTTCCAGCCAATATTAATCCAACCGTTTTAGTTTTTAGATTGCTAAAATCATAGTTGGATAACCACTCGTTTAAATTGTCTTCTGTTAACGCTTCTGCCCAAGATTGAATAGCAAAAAATACTTGTTCAGGAGTAAACCAGCCATTGTGCGATTGGGATAATTCAATCAATTTTAGAAATTCATCATAATACAAATCATTGTTTTTTACGGCAGCGTTTTTGGTAGAATTATCTAATGAAAATTGACTTAAAAACTCTCCTAAAGCAATAAAACACTTTTTTTTATCGATTTGTAACATTTGTGACTTGTATATGAATGGTTTTGATTGTAATTTTGCACAAAATTAAACAAAAGTATTGAGGATTTACGATTATGGATTTACGAATATTTTTTTAAATCCCAAATGGTAGTATCTCAATTCCTAAATATAATGTTATGGCTATTATAATTACAGACGAATGTATTAATTGCGGAGCTTGTGAACCGGAATGTCCAAATACAGCTATATACGAAGGAGCTGATGATTGGCGTTATAAAGATGGAACCAAGTTGAAAGGAAAAGTAATTTTACCAGATGGAACTGAAATTGATGCTGATGCAGCACAAACTCCAATTTCTGATGATATTTATTATATTGTTCCAGGGAAATGTACCGAATGTAAAGGGTTTCACGAAGAGCCACAATGTGCCGCAGTTTGTCCAGTAGACTGTTGTGTTCCCGATGACAATCATGTGGAAAGTGAAGAAACCTTATTAAATAGACAATCGTTTTTACACAACGAATAGTTTATTTTTATAAAATTGAAACGAATCCCGAAG
Source organism: Flavobacteriaceae bacterium (assembly GCA_947453195.1). Taxonomy (GTDB): domain Bacteria; phylum Bacteroidota; class Bacteroidia; order Flavobacteriales; family Flavobacteriaceae; genus Flavobacterium. The sequence continues at coordinate 104,811 of CANGFO010000003.1, read as the reverse complement.
CTGTCTTCGGGATTTTTTTTGCACTTATATTATAATAGAATGTGTTTCAAAAACTTTTAAACTTTCAATTAATAGAAGTATATTTGCACACTTTTAAAACAAATTCATAATGAAAGCAGGAATTGTAGGCTTACCTAATGTAGGAAAATCAACTTTATTTAATTGTTTATCAAATGCAAAAGCACAAAGTGCAAACTTTCCTTTTTGTACTATCGAACCAAATATTGGTGTGGTAAATGTACCCGATCCAAGAATTGTTCGTTTAGAAGAATTAGTTAAGCCAGAGCGTGTTCAAATGGCAACTGTAGATATCGTAGATATTGCAGGTTTGGTAAAAGGAGCAAGTAAAGGAGAAGGTCTTGGAAATCAATTCTTAGGAAACATTAGAGAGTGTAATGCAATTATTCATGTTTTGCGTTGTTTTGATAACGACAATATCGTTCACGTTGACGGTAATGTAAATCCGGTGCGCGATAAAGAAACAATTGATATCGAATTGCAATTAAAAGATTTAGAAACTGTTGAAAAACGTTTAGAAAAAGTAAATCGTGCAGCAAAAACTGGAAATAAAGAAGCTCAAGTAGAAAAAGCATTGTTGGATCGAATTCGTGAGTCATTATTACAAGCAAAATCAGCAAGAACCATAGTTCCTCAAAATAATGATGAGGAAGAATTAATGCAAGATTTTCAGTTAATTACCAATAAGCCAGTATTATATGTTTGTAATGTAGATGAGTCAGCGGCAGTTAATGGAAATAAATATGTAGATCAAGTTCGTGAATTAGTAAAAGACGAACAGGCGGAAGTTATTGTACTTTCAGTAGGAGCTGAGGCTGATATTACCGAGTTAGAAAGCTACGAAGAGCGTCAAGTTTTCTTAGAGGATATGGGACTTTCAGAGCCAGGATCGGCAGTATTAATTCGTGCAGCATACAAACTATTGAAATTACAAACGTACTTCACTGCAGGTGTAAAAGAAGTTCGCGCTTGGACAATTAACATCGGAGATACCGCTCCAAAAGCAGCCGGAGTTATCCACACCGATTTTGAAAAAGGATTCATTCGTGCTGAGGTTATTGCCTATGAAGATTTTTCTAGTTTTGGTTCGGAAGCTAAAGTAAAAGAAGCTGGTAAATTGCGTGTAGAAGGAAAAGAATACATCGTAAAAGATGGTGATGTGATGCATTTCCGTTTTAACGTTTAGTCATTTCTCGAAACGAAATAATAACATAAAATAAATAAAAAACCGCAAAAGTGATTTTGCGGTTTTATTTTTGGTATGACATTTGGTTGATTTTAAAAAATCTAATTTATGAAAAAAATAATTGTTTTATTCATTTTATCGGTTTTGATATTTTCGTGTAAAAAATCAGAAGCTGTACCTTTTGGTTATAATTTTTATTTTGAAGCCCCTCAGCCAATAAATGACTCTGAATTGAGTGCGTTTCCAAATAAATTTAAAGGAATTTATATAAACTCGGATTCTACTTGTTTAAATATTACTGATAATGTTATTTTTTATGAAAGTGAAACCAAATTTAGATTTCATAAAAAACAAATAGATTCTTTAAAGCAATATTTTGATATAGTCGATGGGAAGTATATTTCGAAGAATACAAATGAGATTTTTCGTTTTTGTAAGGTTGGTGATTCAGTAGAATTTAAATCTAAAAACATTGATACTATTTTTAAGTTTTCAGATTCTCAAAAAGCAAAACGAATTAATGGATGTTTAGTTTTAAGTGAAAGAGATTCAATCTATTGGCGGGTGAAATTAATATGTTTAAATAAAAAAACGATTACCATTAAACAATTATTCTCTGAAGATGATTTAAAAAGAATAGATTCTATTACTAAAATACACTCTAAATTGATTGATTCTACGAGTTTTATTATTACTCCAATGAGAATAGAATTTGCTCGTTTTTTTAAGTTGAAAAAATTAGGATTTGATCAAATATATATTAAAATTAATAAATAGTTATTTTTTTTCTTTTTCTTCAAACTTCTCTCTTTCAGATTCAAAAATTGTCAAAAACATTCTTAATAACTTCTCTAAATCTCCTTTTTAATACTGTCGAAATTCAGTAAATTAGCAAATCGGATACTTATCCTGTAAGACCAATCCGAACAGAACGCAATTAAATTCGATTTATTTAAAAATGGCAGAACAAGATCAATATACCGAAGACAATATCCGCTCACTCGATTGGAAGGAACACATCCGAATGCGTCCCGGAATGTACATTGGGAAGCTTGGCGATGGATCTTCTCCAGATGATGGAATTTATATTCTTTTAAAAGAAGTTATCGATAACTGTATCGATGAGTTTGTGATGGGTGCGGGAAAAGTGATTGAAGTTACCATCAAAGATAAACTGGTTACTGTTCGAGATTATGGCCGTGGAATTCCTTTAGGGAAAGTGGTAGATGTAGTTTCCAGAATGAATACCGGAGGTAAATACGATTCTAAAGCGTTTAAAAAATCGGTTGGTTTAAATGGAGTGGGTACCAAAGCGGTGAATGCTTTGTCGAACTATTTCCGAGTTGAATCGGTTCGAGATAACCAACAAAAAGCAGCTGAATTCTCTGAAGGAAATTTAGTTTTAGAAGAAGAAATTGTTGAGTCTACCAAAAGAAAAGGAACCAAAGTTGCCTTTGTAGCTGATGAGGTTATTTTCAAAAAATATAAATACCGTAATGAGTATGTCGTTAAAATGCTCAAAAATTATTGTTATCTAAATCGTGGATTAACAATATATTATAATGGTGAAAAATATGTTTCTGAATTTGGATTGAAAGATTTATTGGAGGAAACAATTACTGAAGAAGACATGCAATATCCGATCATTCACCTGGAAGGAGATGATATTGAAATTGCATTAACGCACAGTAAATCACAATATTCAGAGGAGTACCATTCGTTTGTAAACGGACAAAATACCACTCAAGGAGGAACGCACTTAAATGCTTTTCGTGAGGCAGTGGTGAAAACCATTCGTGAATATTATAATAAAGGTTTTGAGGCTTCTGATATCAGAAAATCAATTGTTTCTGCTGTTTCAATTAAAGTGGAAGAACCCGTATTTGAATCGCAAACCAAAACTAAATTAGGATCTAACGACGTAGGTCCAAACGGTCCAACAGTTCGTACTTTTATTCATGATTTTATCACAACCAAATTAGATAATTTCTTACATAAAAATCCGGAGACGGCCGATTTACTTTTGCGTAAAATTCTGCAAGCAGAACGCGAAAGAAAAGAGCTTTCCGGAATTCGAAAATTAGCCAAAGATCGAGCTAAAAAATCGAGTTTGCACAACAAGAAACTGCGTGATTGTAGAGTGCATTTAACCGATGCCAAAAACCCAAGAAGTTTAGAAAGCACCCTTTTTATTACCGAGGGAGATTCGGCTTCGGGATCGATTACCAAGAGTAGAGATGTGAATACGCAAGCGGTTTTTAGTTTGCGTGGTAAGCCTTTGAATTCGTATGGAATGACTAAGAAAATCGTATACGAAAACGAAGAGTTTAATTTGCTTCAAGCGGCACTAGATATTGAAGAAAGTATTGAAGATTTGCGTTACAATAACATTGTAATTGCTACCGATGCCGATGTCGACGGGATGCACATTCGCTTGTTGTTAATCACTTTTTTCTTGCAATTTTTCCCTGAAATGATCAAAGAAGGGCATTTGTATATTTTGCAAACACCTTTGTTTAGAGTTCGAAATAAAAAAGAAACCATCTATTGCTACAGCGAAGAAGAGCGTGTAAATGCTATCGAAAAATTAAAGCCAAAACCTGAGATCACACGATTTAAAGGATTGGGAGAAATTTCTCCTGATGAGTTTAAGAATTTCATTGGAGAAAGCATCCGTTTAGATCCTGTAATGTTGGATAAAGCTACTTCTATAGAAACTTTATTGGAATTCTATATGGGTAAAAATACACCAGATAGACAAAACTTTATCATAAATAATTTGAAAGTCGAATTGGATAAAGTTGAAGAAATCGCATAAAAATACACTTTATAATTACTGAAATAGTCAGCATAAATGAAAGACGAAGAAGAAGATAATATTGAAGAAACTAACGACGAGTTGGACGAATCTACCCAAGAGGAAACTTTTGAGGAAGGTTTTGAAGACATAGTTTCTACAGGCGGAAATCATTTTTACGAAAACGACGAAAACCCCGAGGATACCATTACCAAAGTTACTGGAATGTACAAAGATTGGTTTCTGGACTATGCGTCGTATGTAATTTTGGAGCGCGCCGTACCAGCTATTGAAGACGGATTTAAGCCGGTACAGCGCCGTATTATGCATTCTTTGAAAGAGTTGGATGATGGCCGTTACAACAAAGTTGCCAATGTAGTGGGGCATACCATGCAGTACCATCCCCACGGAGATGCGAGTATTGGAGATGCAATGGTGCAAATTGGTCAAAAAGAATTATTAATTGATTGCCAAGGAAACTGGGGTAATATACTAACTGGAGATAGCGCTGCAGCTTCGCGATATATTGAAGCGCGTTTGTCAAAATTTGCTTTAGAAGTTTTGTATTCTCCAAAAATCACCGATTGGGGAGTTTCCTATGATGGGCGTCGTGCAGAACCAAATAATCTACCAGTAAAATTTCCATTATTATTAGCCCAAGGTGCCGAAGGAATTGCCGTTGGTCTTTCTACCAAAGTTTTGCCACATAACTTTAATGAGTTAATTGACGCTTCGGTTAAGATTTTAAAAGGGAAGCCGTTTACTATATATCCTGATTTTCAAACTGCCGGTATTGCCGATGTTTCCAATTATAATGATGGAATGCGTGGCGGACGTGTTCGTGTTCGTGCCAAAATTGCACAACTCGACAAGCAAACGTTGGTCATTACTCAAATTCCGTTTTCAACAAATACCTCTTCATTGATTGATAGTATTTTGAAAGCCAATGAAAAGGGTAAAATCAAAATCAAGAAAATTGAAGACAATACTGCGGCTGAAGTTGAAATCCTGATTCATTTATTTCCTGGGGTTTCCCCCGATAAAACAATTGATGCCTTATATGCATTTACAGCCTGCGAAACTTCGGTGGCGCCTTTAGGATGTGTTATTGAAGATAATAAGCCTTTGTTTATTGGAGTTTCTGCTATGTTGAAAATTTCAACAGAACGAACCGTTCAACTGTTAAAAGCTGAGTTGGAAATTCAATTGGAAGAGCTTAAAAATAAATGGCATTTTTCTACTTTGGAAAAAATATTCATTCGCGAAGAAATGTATATTGACTTCAAATTGTATTCTGATAGGGAAACGCTTTACGGTTACATGTACAAACGTTTTGAGCCTTTTGCTAAATCTTTTGTAAGGGATATTAATGACGACGATTTACAGAAGTTGACTCAAATTCCGATGATTCGAATTACCCGTTTCGACTCCGATAAAGCAGATGATTTCATTGCTAAGTTGGAAGACGAAATGAAGGAGGTGCAACATCATTTAGACAATCTTATCGATTTTGCCATTGATTATTTCACCAAATTAAAAGAGAAATACGGAAAAGGTAGAGAGCGTCAAACGGAGTTGCGAAGTTTTGAAAATATCGAAGCAACCAAAGTGGTTTTAAGAAACACCAAACTCTATGTAAATAAAGAGGAAGGCTTCTTTGGAACTGGTTTGAAAAAAGACGAATATGTTGCCGATTGCTCGGATATTGATGATGTGATTGTTTTCTTGAGAGATGGAAAAATAATGATCTCTAAAGTTGACGACAAGAAGTTTGTCGGTAAAGATATTATTCATATTGCGGTATTTGATAAAAACGATAAGCGTACCATTTACAACATGATTTACCGTGATGGTAAAAATGGATCTACATTTATAAAACGTTTCAATGTTTCGGGAGTTACGCGTGATAAATTTTATGATTTAACTCAAGAAACTGCAGGTTCACAAGTATTGTATTTCTCTGCAAATCCGAATGGTGAAGCAGAAGTAGTTACCATATTACTGCGTCAAGTAGGTAGTGTGAAAAAACTGAAATGGGATGTTGATTTTACCGATATTGCTATTAAAGGTCGTGCCTCCAGAGGAAATACGGTTACGAAATATCCAATCAAGAAAATCGAATTGAAGGAAAAAGGAATATCCACTTTGCGTCCTAGAAAAATTTGGTTTGATGACACTGTTCAGCGTTTGAATGTAGATGGAAGAGGGGAATTGTTGGGTGAATTTAGACCCAATGATCGCTTGTTGATTATCAATCAAACGGGTAAATTGAAAACAATTATTCCTGAGTTGACTACGCATTTTGATGAAGATATGATCGTCTTAGAAAAATGGAATCCGAAGAAACCCATTTCTACGATTTATTATGACGGAGAAAAAGAGCGTTATTTTATAAAACGTTTCTTGGTAGAAAATGAAAACAAAGAGGAGATTTTTATTACTGAACATGAAAAATCCCAATTAGAAATCGTATCTACCGATTGGAGACCTGTTGCTGAGGTAGTTTTCACCAAAGTAAAAGGAATTCAGAAAGAAAACCAAACGATCGATTTAGAACAATTTATTGCCGTAAAAGGGATTAAAGCACTTGGAAATCAATTGACAGCAGATAAATTAAAACAAGTTAATTTATTAGAATCACTTCCTTTTGAAGAGCCTGTTGAAGAAGTTCCTGAAGAGATTGAAAGTTCTGGTGAAGATTCCATTTCGGAAGATATTAAAACCGAATTGGATGAAGACGGCCAAATAACACTTAGTTTAGAATAATAAAATCTGCAAGGAATACCCTTGCAGATTTTCTTTTAATAGCTACCTCAAAATTAATTTAAAATGTCAAATTTTCCATCCGATATTGAAATAGCGCAAAGCGCAACCTTACAGCACATTCGTGCAATTGCAGAAAAAATTAACATCACCGAAGACGATTTAGAATATTACGGAAAGTATAAGGCCAAGTTGCCTTTAGAACTTCAAGAAGAAAAACCAAAAGGAAAATTAATCTTGGTTTCGGCACTTTCGCCAACAAAATACGGTGAAGGTAAAACCACCATGTCCATTGGTTTGACCGATGGCTTAAATTATATCGGTAAAAAAGCGATTGCCGCATTGCGCGAGCCTTCGCTGGGACCTGTTTTTGGAATGAAAGGTGGCGCTGCTGGTGGTGGTTATGCTCAAGTGGTTCCAATGGAAGATATTAATTTGCATTTTACGGGTGATTTTTCGGCTATTGAAAAAGCCAATAATTTATTATCGGCGGTGATTGATAACAACCTGCAAAATCCAAAATATTCTTTGAATTTAGATCCGAAATCTATTGCATGGAAACGCGTGATGGATATGAACGATCGATCTTTGCGCCAAATAATAATTGGAGTAGGAGCAAAAGCCAACGGGACGATGCGCGAAGATGGTTTTAATATTACACCCGCTTCTGAGGTGATGGCGATTTTATGTCTTTCTAAAGATATGGAAGACTTAAAATTGCGCTTAGGAAATATATTTGTTGGAAAAACCCTTGACGGAAAAGCCATTTTTGCACGCGATTTGAAAGTGGTAGGTGCCATGGCAGTTTTACTTAAAGATGCTTTGAAACCTAATTTAGTGCAAACTCTTGAAGGGAATCCGGCTATTTTACACGGAGGACCATTTGCTAGTATTGCGCAAGGAACGAATACAGCGATAGCAACCAAAATGGGACTTTCACTGGGTGAATATGTGGTGACCGAAGCAGGTTTTGGAGCTGACTTAGGTGCCGAAAAGTTTTTACATATTAAATGCGAACAATCCGGATTGAAGCCGGATGCGGTAGTTTTAGTAGCTACCATTAGAGCGATTAAACACCATGCAGGTTTAAGTGCCGAAGAGTTTAAAACCGAAAATGTTCCAGCTATTGCCAAAGGATTTTGCAACCTTGAAAAGCATATTGAAAACATGCAAAAGTTTGGGTTAAATCCTGTGGTGTGTATCAACGCATTTCCAGATGATACCGAAGCCGAATATGCTGCTTTGAAAGCGTTGTGTTTAACTAAAGGTGTGACCGCTATTGTGAGCACGGCATTCGCTGTGGGAGGGAAAGGATCGGCGGAATTGGCAACACAAGTAATTGCTGAAATTGAAAGTGGCAAAGCCAATTACAAGCCTTTATATCAAAAAGAAGATTCTATTGAACATAAAATAATTACAGTTGCTAAAGAGATTTATGGTGCTTCGGCAGTGGAGTTTTCGCCTAAATCAAAAACGCAATTAAAAATGATTAATGAGTTAGGGTTTGGTGATTTTTCAGTCTGTATGGCCAAAACTCCGGCCAGTTTTTCGGATAACGAAAAACTAATTGGTCGCCCAACCGATTTTGTGATTACCGTTCGAGAGTTTGAAATTGCCAGCGGTGCTCGCTTTATTGTGCCACTACTTGGCGATGTGATGCGCATGCCTGGTTTACCTGCAGTTCCTAATGCCGAACGCATAGATATTGATGCAGACGGTAAAATTATTGGCTTGTCTTAACGTTTGTAAAAAATATTGATTTATGATTTATGTTTTTTTGCTTTATTTAAAAAAACCAATAATTCAATATTAAGAATTTCTAAAATTTTTTCCAGCATTTCAATGGTAAGTGGTGTTTTGCCATTTTCAATTCTTCCATAACTTGTTTGAGAAAGATTAAGTTGAGAAGCCATACATTCTTGAGAATAATTTTTTTCAAGCCTATATTTTCGTATAGATTGTTGTACCCAATGTACCATATTAATAAATTATAAAAGCAAAATGCTTATTAGTAAAACTTATTATGATTTGGGGTACTACAATACTATTAAATTTTCTTTAAATAAACAAACAAATTATTTTATGCATAACACGCATTATTTAGTCATATAGCGTTTAGGTAATGAATAAATTTTGGTTAAAATTTGTAATGAAAATTAGTTCTCGAGAAACTATTTAACATTATTAAAGGTTTGAGCCTTTTAAAAAACTTTATTATTAATTTAAAATTATTTATTATGAAAAAATTAATGTTTACAGCTATCGCATTGGTAGCTTTTAGTGGTGTATCAAATGCATCAAAAAAGGAAAAAAGATTGAATTGTTCAAATGTTTGGAATATAGCTTATTATTATGCCCGACAAGCTGGTTTTGATAATAATCAAGCAAGCACTATGGCTATTGCGGCTTATGATAAGTGTATAGGTTGTGATAATTAATAATAAATAATTTAAAAATGAAAAAAATATTTTTAGTGGTAGCTAATCTTTTAGCAATAAACACCGCTTTACCAAAAGTAAAAAATGAAGTTATTTTAAGAAGAAATCCGTGTTATATTGCATATGATAATAGCTATAACTATTATGTTAGCCATGGTGTCGAAGCATGTCAAGCTCAAGAGTATTGCGTTGCTGCTTTGCAGGATTGTTTGAGACAAAATATTCCTTATTAAATAATTTAAATTAATATATAAATTTGAATAGATTTATTTACGGCATTAAAATTACAAAATGAAAAAACCAGTTATATTATTTTTATTATTTACTTTATCAATTTATAGTCAATTAAAAACCAGTAAAATTTCTTACGGTCTAGTAATAGGTAATGATAAAGTTATGGATAACGGTCCAATGGCAGATTATTATAAGGAAGCAAAAAAAAATGCAAAATATGTTTCATTTTCTTTAGACTTTAATGATAATGAAATGCTATTTTATGAAAACATGAAGATGAATGGTGATAATAATAATACATCTTTTTCTACTGCTTTCAGTGGAGTAAATGGTAAATACTTTAAAGAAAAGAATTCAAATATCATTTTAAACGAAGTAGAAAATAAATTACTAGGTAATTTTTTAGTTAAAAGTTCTGATAATACTAAGTGGGTTTTATCTAAAGAAAGTAAAAAAATACAAAATTATTTATGTTATAAAGCTACGACAGATGTAACAGTTACAAACGAAGTTGGAACTTTTAAGAGAACTGTAATTGCTTGGTATTGTCCAAAACTTCCATTTTCATTTGGTCCGAAAGCATTTTGTGGTCTGCCCGGATTAATAATGGAACTACAAGATAGAAATATTGTAATTGGAGTCACAAAAATTGAACTTAAAACAAAATCTGCTGTAATAACAAAACCTAATAAAGGTAAAATTGTTACATATGAAGAGTATAATAAACTAATTGAAGATTTTTCTAAAAAAATGAAAGAAGAAAATGATGGAAAATAAATTTATATTCCTTTTGCTATTTATTGTCAATTTTACAGTTGGTCAGAACTTTGTTGTTGATTACAAAATTATACCCAATAAGGCTGATAAAATAACAAATGAAATGATCGAGTCTGACCTTGAGATGGAATCAAATCTCAAATTAGTTAATCTTCATTTAATCTATAATGAAGATGAAATGAAATTTTATATGGATAAAGTACCAGAAAGCGTTAATGGAAATATTGGTTCATCCCTTTTTATAAGTGATGTTCAAGGAGTTTATCATCGTAAAAATAATTCAAATGATTTGTATGTTGAAATTGAAAAGTATGGTGATGAAGAAAAATTCATAATTAAAAAGAAGTTCATTACTGACTGGAAAAAAACTGGTGAGAAAAAGATAATTTGTGGTTATGAGTGTTTAAAAGCAGATTGTATCTTGAAAGTTGATTTTGGAGAAAACGAGATTCATGTTTTGTACCCAATATCAGCATGGTATTGCCCACAAATAAAATATTCATATGGACCAAAAGGTTATGGAAAATTACCGGGTTTAATTTTAGAAGTTGATGAAAATTTCGTAAGTTATGTAGCCGAAAAAGTTCATAATGATAAGAAAGAAGAAGTAATTTCACTACCCTTAAATAAAAAAATAATTACAGAATCCAAAATGCATGATTTGATGGATACGACTATAAGCATTGATTTAAACAAATGCGAATCAAATGCAAAAAAAGACGAAATGATGAAAGTTCCAAATACAAAAACATAATTCTAATCTTAAACTAAAAACATTGAGATTATTTTTTTTAACCATATTTTTCATTACTCATTCAATAAATTATTCACAAGACCACACCATAACTGGTGTGGTCTTTGATAATAAAGGAGTACCTCTTGAGTATGCAAACATCATTGCTAAACCGCTACAAGAAAAGGCATCTTTAAAATTTGCTATTGCAGATAATAAAGGGCGCTTCCGATTGGAATTGGATAAGGAGGTAAAATATGAAATAACCGTTTCATATATTGGTTATACAGAAGAAGTCTTTATTGTAGAACCAAATTATTCAATTGCCACGCACGACTTTAAACTAAAATCTACTGGGCAAGTTTTAAAGAGATTGTTATAAAACACGAGTACAAACCCATAGAAATAAAAAAAGATACCTTAACTTTTGATGTTAAGGCTTTTGCTAATGGCAATGAAAGAAAAATGAAAAATCTTCTTGAAAAATTACCAGGAGTAGAAGTAGATAAAAAAGGGAATGTAACCGTTCAAGGCAAAAAAGTTACCAAAATGTTTGTAGAAGGAAAATCTTTTTTTGGTGGTAGCTCTAAATTGGCTGTCGAAAATATTCCTGCTGATGCATTAGATAAAATTGAAGTTATAGACCACTTTAACGAGGTCGGGTTTATGAAGCAAGTCTCAGATAGTGAAGATTTGGCAATGAACGTAAAACTAAAGGCAAACAAAAAGAAATTTGTGTTTGGTGATGTTGAAGCCAGTGCAGAAATTGCCAACGATAATGGTTTTTATTTGGCTCATACCGGCTTGTATTATTTCGCTCCAAAAACTAATATAAGTTTTATTGGGGATATGAATAATATAGGAAAAAGCACCTTTACTTTTGAAGATTTAATGCGTTTTCAAGGAGGGGTAAGTAGTTTTTTATCCGATAGAAAGTCGTTCACCAATCTGTATTCATTTACCAATGATAATACCGATGTAGTTCAGAATAAATCCCAATTTGGAGCTTTGAATTTTAGTTTGGATACTTCTCCAAAATTATCTATTTCTGGTTTTGGAATTTTTTCAAAAGTATTCATGCAATCGCAAACCGAAAGTAAAAATGAGTATTTACAAAACAACTCGATATCTTTTGAAAATAAATTGCAAAACAATGAAACTAAAACGGTTTTAGGAATAGGAAATATCAAGTTAGATTATTCGCCTAATAAAAAAGAAAAATGGTATTACAATTCTCAATTGCAATCGAGTGCTAATGATATTAATAATGTCATTAATTCGGTTACGAATTTAAACACTAGTACTTTTGAAACGTTATCCAAAGCAGATAATGTTTCTTTAAAGCAATATGTAGAATGGCATAAAAGTTATAACAATCATCATACTACAACCTTTGTTGTTAATCAGGCCTATGAAAAAAACACACCACAAAACCATTGGTTTATAGACCAACCTTTTTTGGTAGGATTAATTCCTTTACAGAATGATTCTAGTTATACCATTGATCAAATAAAAAGGATAAAAAGTAATAGCGTAGATGCTTTATTTAAGCATTATTGGATCCTTAATAACTTTAATCATCTTTACACAAATTTTGGAAACAACTTTATTAATTCCAATTTTGAAACTTCAGAAAAGCAATTATTAAGCAATGGCACGATAAATGATTTTACTACTGCTGGTTTTGGAAATAATGTGAAATACCAACTGAATGATGCTTACGTAGGTTTAGAGTATAAATTCAAGATTGGTAAATGGACAAATAAACCAGGAATGTTTTTGCATTGGTATCATTTGAATACTAATCAAAATCTAACGGATTATACTATTTCTAAAACTTTATTTCAGCCACAATTTAATAGTGATTATGAGTTTAATAAATCGGAAACGATAACTTTTAATTATAAATTTTCTAATACTTTTCCCGAAGTGAGCCAAATGGCAAATCAATTTACATTGCAAAGTTATAACTCTGTTTTTAAAGGAAATGCATTATTGGAGAACGAGCAATACCATACTGCAAACTTAAGATATTCTAAAATGAATATGTATCGTGGTATTATATGGAATGCTTTGGCGAGTTACAACAAGAAGGTAAAAACTACTAGAAATGATATTCAAATAAATAGTATTAATCAATATTCAACCCCAATACTATCTGATAATCCTGAAACGAATTGGCGTTTTAATGGTTCTTTTAGCAAAAAGATATATCGTTTTAATTTGAAGTTGAATTCTAATTTAAGTTGGTTTAATTATTTGCAAACATTAAATAATAGTACCACCACCAATGATAGGAATAATCAAAATATTGGGCTGGTATTTAAAACAGCCTACAAAAAATGGCCCGATATAAGTATTGGTTATACAAAAGGTTATAGCCAATTTAATGGAATAACCAAAAGCAAGTACCAATCGGATGAGATAACAACGGAACTGGAACTGACTTTTTCTAAGTTTTTTGTTTTAAAAATTGATTATGATAATTTAAAGAATACTAATAATTTAAATCAAACTAATTTTTATGATATTGCGAATGTTTCGTTGCATTATCAGAAAAAAAATAGTCCATTTGGATTTGAATTGTTTGCAAATAATGTGTTCAATAATAAAATTAAAAACGATTATTCTTTTTCGGATTATGTAATTACAGAACGGAAAACGTATGTTTTGCCAAGAATATTCATGTTTTCTATAAATTATAAATTGCAACGATAATTTAACAAAAGACATAACCATTATAGCCCCGATAGTAATGAAAACAAAAATGTCCCGATTGTTTCGGGACATTTTTTGTTGTAATGTATAGCGGGAAATGCCATTGCTGATAAGTCCCAATGATTCGCTACTAATTATTAATATCGGTATCTTTTAGATTATCATCTTTGATTTCGTTGTTGTGTAGCTGAACAGGTTTGCTGTTTTTGCGCACTTTGATGTTGAGAAATTCCACAAACAAAGAGAAGAAAATAGCAAAATACAAATAACCTTTTGGGATGCTGGTTACCTCCACATCGTTGCCAAAACGGAAGTGTGCCAAGTGCGAACCTTCGGCAAGCAACATCACTCCAATTAAGATTAGGAAGGACAATCCAAGGATTTGAATGGTTGGGTGTTCGTTAACGAATTTAGAAACGGGACCTGCAAAAATCATCATTATTCCTATTGAAATTACTACTGAAAGTATCATGATTTCAATAGCTCCTGTTGGACCAAATCCACCTTCTGCTGGGCTTTTCATGCTAATCATTCCGATTGCAGTTAAAATACTATCAAATGAAAAGACAATGTTTAATAAGGCAATTTGTATAATGGCACTGGATAGGCCAGAGGCCGATTTTCCTTTGGTTCCTTCTTCTTCACCTTCCATTTTGTGGTGAATTTCAGAAACCGATTTATACAATAAAAACAAGCCTCCACCAAAAATAATTAAACTCTGACCGGTTACATGAGCTTCAAAAAATCCGAAGTTGACATGGAATAAGGTTTCCTGCAAACTCAAGACCCAAGTGATTCCAAACAACAATATGATTCGGAAAACCATAGCAAGTGCCAAACCTATTTTTCGTGCTTTGGGTTGTTCTTTTTCTGGAAGTTTCCCTGAAACAATAGATAAAAAAACAATATTATCTATTCCTAAAATGATTTCTAAGAACGTAAGTGTAAGTAGCGCGACCCAAGCATTTGGGTTTGAAATTAGTTCAATCATTTGCTTATTATTCTAAGTTGTAAAGTAGTTTTACGAGATTAATTGGTTTTTGTTACAGTTCCCATTTGTTTTTTTGATTCTCCAACAAACGAATATTCAAAAGTATAGGTTTTGCCTTTAGTAGAAAGAAATCGCATGCTTATAGCTTTTTTCTCTGCTCTATTTCGAGGCTTTAGTTTTTGAAGAATAAATTCGTAGTCGTTTACCCAACGAACCGAAGCGGTATCTGTTCTTTCGTGATAAGTTTCAATTTGAAGGTTTTCTGTTCTTGTAAACGTAGTAATTTCTTTTTTGCCATTTACAACTTGTTCAAATCGAAAGGTTCCTGTTTTAAATTCTTTTGGATTGCATTCGACTTGCTTTTGGCAGGAGAAAAGAGAAAGGGTTAAAAGAAATAGAAGTTTTTTCATAATGTTATTTGTCATTGAATAAAGCATCGGTCATTGTTTTTAAACCTTTAAATGCCAAATAAACAGAAGTGATACAAATGGCACAGCCAATAACTAAAACCAAATAATGCCAGTTGTTTTGTTTGTTCATTAATGCATTGTAAAAAACACTAGGTCCCAAAAACATTAAGGGTAAGGCACCAAAAAGGTATTTGACTCCTTTAGCTAATAATTCTTTGTTAGTTGCCATATAGTGTGTTTATTTTGAATTATAATGGTCTACTGCTTTTCGAACGCTACCATTTTCAAGTAACAATTCGCTTGCTTTTTCATAGGTTACCGGAATCTCGCTCATAATCATTTTTACACCTCGATCTACTAATTTGTCGTTGCTCAATTGCATATCGACCATTTTGTTTCCTTTTACTTTTCCGAGTTGAATCATCGTAGAAGTCGAAATCATATTCAGAACTAATTTTTGTGCCGTTCCTGCTTTCATTCTAGAACTTCCAGTTACAAACTCTGGTCCAACAACCACAACAATTGGTGCATTTGCCAATAAAGCCAACGGACTTCCTTCGTTGCACGTGATGCAACCTGTAAGAATGTTATTTTCATTGCATTTTGTTAATCCGCCAAGGACATATGGAGTGGTTCCAGAAGCGGCAATTCCGATAACCACATCATTAGATCCAATATTATGCTCTTGCAAATCAATCCAGGCTTGTGTGGTGTTGTCTTCGGCATTTTCAACCGCACTGCGAATGGCTTGATCACCCCCGGCAATGATTCCGTTTACTAAATCAAATGGTACTCCAAAAGTAGGAGGACATTCGGAAGCATCCACAATACCTAATCTTCCTGATGTGCCTGCACCGATATAAAAAATTCGTCCGCCCAATTTCATTTTTTCTACCACTTTTGTTACCAAAGTTTCAATTTGAGGTAACGCTTTTTCAACGGCTAATGGTACGGTTTTGTCTTCGTTATTGATGTTGTGTAACAATTCCGAAACCGACATTTTTTCTAAATGCTCGTATTTGGATGATTCTTCGGTGGTTTTCGTGAAATTCATTTTTATAGTATAAGATTCTATGGTACTAAGATAACTAGTTTTTGGTTATTAATTAAACAAAACAAGCCAATACAATTCCTAAAACAATCATCGATATTTTGGCAATATTAAATTTATGTCCTTCGCTGCTTTCAAAAATAATTGTGGAAGAAATATGGAATAAAATTCCAATTACAACTGCAGTTATTTCGGTATAATATTCATTTAAAATTGGGAATGTGTCCGACACTAAAGTTCCTAACGGAGTCATTACCGCAAAGGCTAACATAAATAAAAACAAAGCGGTTTTATTTAGTTCGGCCTGAATGAAAAAGGCAGTTAAAATAATTGCAATAGGAAAGTGGTGTATGGCAATCCCGATAGCTAAATTGTGGTGGTGTCCAACAGGAAAACCTTCCAGTAAAGCGTGAATACACAAACTAATAAATAAAAGCCAAGGCATTTGAGTTAGTTTGCCGTGCCCGTGCACATGCCCGTGTTCAGCACCTTTTGAGAAAAATTCCAATATAATTTGAAATAAAATCCCAACCATAATAAAAATTCCCACTTTGCTATTTCCACTTTCATAAACTTCGGGAAGCAAATGCATCACGGTCAAAGAAAGTAAAAACGATCCACTAAATGCCAATAGCAATTTTAGATTCTTTTTGTCTTGGGGTTTTAACCAAAGCGCAATAGAAAATCCAAGTAAAACGGATAATAAGGGTAAAATATAATTCATTATTTGAATATCATAATTAATCGTTCACTAGTATTCTTATGGTATTTTTTTAATTTATAGTCACCAAAGGTATCCAATAGGTAAATTCCGGCTTGCTCCATCATTTGTTTGAAGTCATCAAGAGTTAAGGCTCTTACTTTTTCGGTAAAATGAAATTCTTGCCCTTTATCTTTAAAATTAATTTCTTTAATGATATAACCGTCTAATAAGTAACGTTTTAAATTAAAATCAATTCCATCTACCGATTTAACTTCTTCGGCAACTAGATTATCTAAAACAAAAGGCACATTCATAAAATCAATTACAGCAAATCCATATTCCGAAAGGTTTTCTTTAATTGCAATTAAGGTTTTTAAGTTGTCTTCCTCTTGTTCAAAATAGCCAAAGCTTGTAAATAAGTTAAATACGGCATCAAACTTATCTTCTAGAGGCTCACGCATATCGTGCACCTTGAAATTTAAGTTGTCATTTGCATTGTTATTGGCAATTTCAATACTGTTTTCAGACAAATCAACTCCTAAAACAGTAAATCCCAATTGATTCAGGTAAATAGAATGACGCCCTTTTCCGCAAGCTAAATCCAATACTTTGGCGTTTTCGGGTAAGTTTAGATAATGAGTTAAATTATCCATAAAAACCTGAGCTTCACGGTAATTTCTGTCTTTATATAGAATGTGATAATACGGTGTATCAAACCAAGAGGCAAACCAAGAGGTTTGTTGGTCGTCGGTTTGAGAGGGTTGATTTGAGATTTTTGACATTAATTCTTGTTCATAAAATTCGTAACGCACAAATTTAGTGTATTTTTGCAGAAATTATCTCAAGTTTGCAATTGATATTGCAATTGATATTGAATTTTGATCTGGAAAAATGGAAAATTTTAAAATGGTAGCCAAAACCTTTTTTGGTTTTGAAGAAATATTAGCAAAAGAATTACAACAATTGGGCGCCCAAGAAGTAGAAATTGGAACTCGAATGGTAAGCTTTAAAGGAGATAAAGGGTTTATGTATAAAGCCAATTTATCGCTCCGTTCTGCATTAAAAATCTTAAAACCTATCTATTATTTCCGAGCTAAATCGGATGCTTTGTTGTACAAAGGAATTCAAGGAATTGATTGGAGTAAGTACATGAATGCCAACCAAACTTTTGTGGTAGACACAACTATTCATTCGGATCATTTTAAGCATTCACAGTTTGTATCTCAAAAAGCAAAAGATGCGATTGTAGATCAATTCAGAGAAAAAACAGGACAACGACCAAGTATTGATAAAGATTTTCCAGACCTTCGAATTAACATCCACATTGATCGCGATCAAGTTTCCGTTGCTTTAGATACTTCGGGAGCTTCTTTGCATCATAGAGGGTATAGAACGGCAACGAATATTGCACCAATAAACGAAGTTTTGGCAGCAGGAATGTTGTTGTTGGCAGGTTGGGAAGGTAAAACCGATTTTCTAGATCCTATGTGTGGATCAGGAACTATTTTGGTTGAAGCTGCTATGATTGCTTGTAATATTCCAGCAAATATTAATCGAAAAGAATTTGCTTTCGAAAAATGGAACGATTGGGATAACGATCTTTTTGATCAAATTATTGATGCGTTGATGAAACGCACGCGCGAATTTCATTATTCGATTAAAGGCTATGATAAAGCACCAAGTGCTGTGGAAAAAGCCAAAGCAAATGTTATCAATGCCAATTTGGATGAATATATAACTGTGGAGCAAAAGAACTTTTTTGATACCGAAAAGACTACTGAAGGCCCACTTCAAATGGTGTTTAATCCACCTTATGGAGAGCGATTGGATATCGATTTAGAGCGTTTTTACAGAGAAATGGGGGATACCATGAAGCAACATTATCCAGGAACCCATGCTTGGTTTATTACAGCCAACTTGGAAGCATTGAAATTTGTAGGATTAAAACCATCAAGAAAAATTAAATTATTTAACGGAAGTTTAGAAGCTCGTTTGGTGAAATACGAAATGTATGAAGGCAGTAAGAGAGCTAAATTTCAAGTTGAAAATAACCAATAATAGTTACTTTGTTATGTCAAAAAGAACAAAATCATTCGTTTACAACCTTATAGGATTCACCTTATTTTTTATTCCGTTGCAAGCTTTGCTTATTCGTTTTTCAAATTTATCAGGAATTTGGGTACCGATGACCGCTTTTGTAATTGGAACTATTTTGGCACCAAAATTTCAAGCCGTACGAACTAAAGACGGAGAAAAGTTATTTATGAAATGGCTTTTTGTAAAAGGGGTGAAGGAAGTAAACTAGTTAGATTCCTTTCAATCCATCAATTAAAGCGTCAATATCTTCTTTGGTGTTGTAATGACTAAAAGAGATGCGTAAACTTGGTTTTTTTAAGTCTTCCTCAGTAAGAATTTCTGCTAATACATGGGACGGTTTTGCACTTCCACTTTGGCAGGCACTTCCACGAGAAACCGCAATGCCTTTCATATCCAAATTAAATAAAATCATGGCTGTTTTTTCTTCCGAAAAAGGCAATAATATATTTAAAATGTTATAAAAGGTGGCCTCGCCATTAATTTTGATATCTGGAAATTGCGTTTCCAATTGAGAAATGCAATATTTTTTTAAGTCAGCTATGTAATTTCTTTCAGATTCTAAATGTTCGAAGGAAAGTTCTAAAGCTTTAGCCATTCCTGCAACTTGATGCACCGCTTCGGTTCCAGCGCGCAATCCTTTTTCTTGTTCACCCCCAAATAATAGTGGCTGAAGTGCAATTCCTTTTTTCACATAAGCAAATCCGATCCCTTTTGGTCCGTGGAATTTATGTGCACTTGCTACAATGAAATCTACAGGTAATTCGTGTAAGTTGAATTCGGTTTTTCCAATAGATTGCACGGTGTCACAATGAAAAAGAGCTTGATACTGATGGCAAATCCTACCTGTTTTTTCAATATCTAAAACAGTTCCTATTTCGTTATTCACTTGCATTAAAGTCACTAAAGTGTGTGCTTTTTTTGATAGTAAATTCACTAAATGTGTCATGTCTATCGCTCCAGAAGATAAGATGTTTACATAATCTACCTCAATGTTATACTGTTGTTGAAGGTGCTTAACGGTGTATAATGTAGCGTGATGTTCAATTTTGCTAGTTATGATTCGGTTTACTTTCAAATCTTTAACTGCGCTAGTTAGAATCCAATTAGTCGCTTCGGTAGCATTTGAAGTGAAAATTAGCTCTTGAGCTGCACAACCCATAAGTTTAGCAATTGATTTGCGAGAGGTTTCCAAAATGGCTTTAGAGCTTCTTCCAAAACTGTGTGTAGAAGAGGGGTTTCCAAAGTCATTTTGCAAAACTTGAGTCATTTCAGTTATTACTTCCGCACGAAGGGGAGTAGTTGCTGCGTTATCGAGATATATTCTTTTCATGTAAGCTTAATCTGTATTTTTTATTCTGAACCCAGAATTTATTTAATGTTTTGTTTAAAATAAACTTCAGTAGCACCCAATCCGTATTTTTGATAATTGGCATCTTGAAACGAAACGCCTTCCATTCGATTGAGCATAAAATCGAGTTCTGCTTTCAAAACTCCTTCACCAACACCGTGTATAAAAACAAGCTTTGGGATTCGATTTTTGACTGCAAAATCAAGGTGTCTTTTTGCCGTTTCCGTTTGGATATTTAGGATGTCAAAATTACTCATTCCTCTAAAATTTTTGACTAATTTTTCAATGTGTAAATCAAATTCAGGAATACCTCTTTCTATTTTATCCGACTTAAAAGTAGGAGTATTGTATTTTTTTTGCGGCTGAATGTCGACACTTTTTTTAACTAAAGTTCCACTTTTTATAATTTGTTTTAAATCATTGGAATTGTTTATTTTAACTAATTCATTGACAAAATAAGTCAACACAAAATCATCCGTAGTTTTAATCGTAATTTCATTATTTTTTACCGCAATAACAATTCCGTCTACTGCTTCATCAAGAACAGAAACTTGATCGCCAATATCAAATTTCTTTGTGGTCATCTTCAGAATCTTTAGGTGGAATTTTTGCCGATAATTTTAGCATACCATACATGAAAATTAACAACGCAATACACGTGATAAAAATATTTGGTTCAGGTGTATTTTGTTCGTAGAATGCAACAAAAATGGCAGCAACCATAATTAGAAAAAATAACTTCTTCATTGGAATCGATTTAAGTATCAAAAATAGAAAACTAAAATTAGAATGCAGACTTTTCATAAAATATTTGTAAAATTGTACTAATTATTTTTAGGATGAAAAACTATATGTTGCCTTGTATGTTCAAGGAGTTTTTTGGAATGGATTGTATTGGTTGCGGTTTTCAACGCGCTCTAGATTTATTATTACATGGTGAATTTATCAATGCCTTTTATATGTTTCCTGCAATATATTCGACGCTATTCTTCTTTGCTTCGGGTGCTTATTATCTAGTTTTTCCGAATCCTAAGAATTCTAAAATAGTAGTATTTTTCGCTATCAGCAATGCAATTATCATGATAGCTTCGTATGTTTACAAAATGAAATTTCTTTTTTAATTTTAAAAATAATAACCAATGGAAAACCAAAAATTACCCAATGCTACCGCTGTTCTTGTTCTAGGCATCTTATCAATACTAACTTGTTGTTGCTATGGATTGTTCGGATTGATTTTAGCGATCGTAGGATTGTATTTAACGCATAAAGATCTTATTGTTTATAACGGATCTCCAGACAAATTCATCAATTTTAGTCAGTTAAATACTGGTAAAATATTGTGTATCATAGGAATAGTATTAAATGCTATAACACTATTGTATTTTATTTGGATTATAAAAATGATTGGGTTGGATGCGTTGCAAAATCCTGCCTTACTTCAAGAGCGATTAAAGCATTTGCAGGATATGGCTCGTTAACAAGCATAAAAAAACCGTCTATCAGACGGTTTTTTTATGCTTTCTATACTTTTATTCAAATTGTTTTAGTGTTTTAATAATTATAGAAACACAATCTAACAATTGCACTTCGGTCATTACTAATGGCGGAGCAAATCGAATTATGTTTCCGTGTGTGGGTTTGGCTAATAAGCCATTATCTCTCAAAGCCATGCAGATGTTCCAAGCAGTATCGCTTTCTTCGGTGTCGTTAATGACTATAGCGTTTAAAAGCCCTTTTCCACGAACTAAAGTTGCGATTGAAGAGGTTTTAATGTATTCGTCTAGTTTTTCTCTAAATAGCTTTCCAAGTACTCGAGCATTTTGAGATAGACTTTCTTTTTTTACTACTTCCAGAGCTGCAATTGCAACGGCTCCAGCAATTGGATTTCCACCAAAAGTAGATCCATGTTGGCCTGGCTTAATCACATTCATAATGGAATCATTCGCCAATACAGCAGATACAGGATAGGCTCCACCTGAAAGTGCTTTACCTAAAATTAAGATATCTGGCGCTACATAAGTGCTTTGTTTTTCACAAGATTTTTCGCAGGTACAATTTCCGCAAACGGCTAATATTGAACCTGTTCTTGCAATTCCGGTTTGCACTTCATCAGCAATAAACAATACATTGTTTGCTTCGCAAAGTGCTTTGGCTTTCGCCAAATAATCCTCCGCAGGCACATATACTCCGGCTTCCCCTTGAATTGGTTCTACAAGGAAACCGGCAATATTTTTAGAGGATTGCAATGCTTTTTCTAAAGCGGCTACATCGTCATAAGGGATTTTAATAAAACCAGCTGTGTAAGGTCCGAAGTTCTTTCTGGCATTGTCATCGTTAGAAAAGGAGATGATGGTTGTTGTTCTTCCGTGGAAATTCCCGTCGCAAACAATTATTTGAGCCTCGTTTTCTGGAATTCCTTTTTTTTCATAGGCCCATTTTCTACATAGTTTCAAAGCGGTTTCTACTGCTTCGGCACCTGTATTCATGGGTAATACTTTGTCAAAACCAAAATAATTGGTCACATATTCTTCGTAAACACCTAATTTGTCGTTGTAAAATGCACGTGAGGTTAGGGTTAGGGTTTGCGCTTGCTCAATCATGGCATTTACAATATCTGGGTGGCAATGCCCTTGGTTTACTGCAGAATAAGCCGAAAGGAAATCATAATATTTCTTTCCTTCCACATCCCATACAAAAACTCCGTTTCCTTTACTCAGAACAACTGGTAGTGGATGGTAATTGTGTGCGCCATATTTATTTTCTAAAGTAATAGCTTCCTGTGAGGTAATTTTTTCTAAAACTGACATATTTTCTTTGTTTATCTGCAATTAGGCAGATTTTTTTAATAAAGCCATTCCTTCTTTTTGGAGAGAAATCATCCTAGGATAGCAAAAATAGGAAATAATATTGCGATAATCGAAAAAATAATGACTAATTATTAGTGATTTTTTAATAAGCTTTGAGTAGGTATTACTCTGTTATTTGAAGGTAAATTAGGGTAATTGCAGCGGCAGTCATAATAATAAAAGCGGCAAATCCAAGAATGTTAGTTTTCTTGCTGTTGGTATATGCGCCCATTACTTTTTTATTGTTTGAGATGTGCAGAATTATCGCAATCAATACAGGGGCGGTCATTCCGTAAAGTATTGCGGTATAAATTAATGCTTTTACAGGTGAAATTCCAATGTAATTCAGCGAAAGCCCCAGAATTAATGAAATTGCCATTACAATATAAAACGCTTTGGCTTCATGGAATTTTTTGTCTAAACCTTGTTCCCAGCCAAATGTTTCTGTGATTATGTAAGATAATGAGCCACTCAATACAGGTATTGCCAATAGGCCAGTGCCAATTACGCCAATAGCAAATAAGAGATAGGCAAAATTTCCTGCAAGTGGTTTCAAGGCTGCTGCTGCTTGTTCTACGGTATCTATTTGGTGAATTCCGGCTTTGTACAAAACGGTTCCGGTGGTTAAAATAATAAAAAACATGACCACACCCGAAAAGGACATTCCAAAATCGACATCTTGTTGCATGTTATGGATTATTTTTTTGTTTACTATAAGATGGCGTTTTTTGTTTTTCATTTCTTCTACTTCCATAGAGGCTTGCCAAAAAAACAAATAGGGTGAAATGGTAGTCCCTAAAATTCCAACTAAGACACTAATAAAGTCTTTGTTGAAGTGAATTGTTGGAATAAATGTATTTTCAGCAACATCCATCCAATCTTGATGGTATAAAAAGGGAACAACCAGATACACTAATAGTACAATACATAAATATTTTAATATTGAAGCAATTTTTTGATAAGGTAAATAAATAATTAGAATTAAGAGCAACAAAGTGAAAATTACACTAAAATAAGTGGCTTCTATTTTTGGAAATAATAAATTCCCAACAGCTCCCATTCCTGCAATATCAGCGCCAATATTCATAACAATAGCTGGAAAACTAAACAAAAGCATCACATATAAAATTGGTTTTGGATAGTTTGCTTTTAGGGCCCCCGTTAATCCCTGAGAAGTTACTAATCCGATTTTGGCACACATTTGTTGAATGGAGGCCATTAAAGGAAATGCAACTATTGAAGTCCATAATGTGGATAAGCCAAAGGCGGCACCCGCTTGAGAGTAGGTAGCTATTCCTGACGGATCATCATCGCTAGCGCCAGTTATTAGTCCGGGACCTAGTATTTTCCAAAATTTGATTAGGGCATTTGACTTTTTCAATTTCTATTATTTAGATTATAAATTTAGTCATTAATATCGAATAATTCCAATAATTTATTAACCGTATTCCAATTTCGAATGGTTGAAATTACATTCAGATTTTTCTCGATGTAAGTATTGTCTAACCTGGTTTTGGCCGGAGAGATATCATATTTGATATAAATTCTATTTTGGTCAATGTGAACCTGATCGGGTTTGATTTTGCTGATTTTTAAATCATGAATGCGTTCGCTTTTTAATTCCATTGAAACAAAAGAAACATAGAGTTTCTTGGTGTCTACCTCTTTGTCGCTTAAAAACGGATTGTTTTTCAAACAAACTTCCAAATCATTTTTATTAATTACCACCACCGGTACATCGTGGCCAAAGGTTTTATATATTTCTTGTTTAATTAAGAAACCCACTTTGGTAGGACTTTCTTCGGGAGTTGTAACAAATACATTCCCGGATTGGATGTAGGTACTCACATTTAAAAAACCGATGCTTTCTAAAGCTGTTTTTAAAGCATCCATTTTTATCATATTGTGTCCCGAAACGTTGATGCCGCGAAGTAAAGCGAGGTGGGTAATCATAAAAGTTATTTTTTCAAATATACCATTTTCGAAGGTAATAAACTGTTGGGGTAAAAAGATTTCTTATTTTTTTGCTAAACCAATATAAAAAACGAAGCAATAGTTTATTTTTGCGTTATGGGAAAAAAGAAAACAGATAAAGTTATTTTTGAAAATGTTACCGTACTTGATGCGGGTGCCAAAGGAGTTTCGGTTGCAAAAGCGCCAGAAGGTCAAGTGATTTTTCTTCCAAATGTGGTGCCTGGTGACGTGGTTGATGTACAAACTTTAAAAAAGCGTAAGTCCTATTTTGAGGGAAAAGCCATAAAATTTCATTCTTTTTCTGAACACAGAATTGAGCCTGTTTGCGAACATTTTGGTGCTTGTGGCGGATGTAAATGGCAAAATATGAACTACGAACTCCAGTTGTTTTACAAGAACCAAGAGGTTTACAACAATTTGAAACGAATAGCTAAAGTTGAACTTCCCGAATTTGAACCTATTATGGGATCGGAAAAGCAGTTTTTTTATAGAAACAAAATGGAATTTGGTTTTTCGGATACGCGTTGGTTAACCGAAACTGAAATCCAATCGGAAGATTCTAATTTGAGTAAAAATCCAGCTTTGGGTTTCCATATTCCTAGAATGTGGGATAAGATTTTAAATATCGATAAATGCCATTTGCAAGAAGATCCTTCAAATGCCATTCGAAATACGATTCGCGAATTTGCCGTTCAAAACGGAATGACTTTTTTCAATGCCAGAAATCACGAAGGTTTATTGAGAACTTTAATGATACGAACTGCATCTGCTGGAGAAATCATGGTATTGCTTCAGTTTTTTGAAAATGATAAAGAAAACCGAGAGTTATTATTGGATCATATTTATGAGAAGTTTCCACAAATAACCTCATTACAATATGTAATTAATAGCAAGGCTAACGATACGTTATACGATCAAGATATTAAATTATACAAAGGAAGAGATTACATTTTGGAAGAAATGGAAGGGTTGCATTTTAGTATTAATGCCAAATCGTTCTACCAAACCAATTCAGATCAAGCGTATGAATTGTATAAAATCACTAGAGATTTTGCTGGTTTAACTGGTACCGAGGTTGTTTATGATTTATATACCGGTACCGGAACCATCGCGCAGTTTGTTTCAAAAAAAGCCAAAAAAGTAATTGGGGTAGAAGCAGTGCCTGAAGCCATAGCCGATGCTAAAGAAAATGCGAAACGCAATGCCATTTCCAATTGCGAGTTTTTTGTTGGCGATATGAAAAATGTGTTCAATGAAGAATTTATTGCACAACATGGCAAGCCCGATGTAATTATTACCGATCCACCTCGAGATGGTATGCATAAAGACGTAGTGGAACAAATTATGAAAATAGCTCCGCAACGAGTAGTTTACGTAAGTTGTAATTCAGCTACTCAAGCTAGAGACTTGGCTTTAATGGATGAAAAATACAAAGTAATTCGTGTGCGTCCGGTGGATATGTTCCCGCAAACGCATCATGTGGAAAATGTTGTACTTTTAGAATTGAAATAATTTGAATATCGTATTATGAAAAAAATATTTTTATTTCTATTAATATCCTTCTCGTTCTTTTCTTGTGAAAAGGATGATATTTGCGATGCAACGACTTCAACAACACCAAGATTAGTCATTGAGTTTTATGATAATTCAATTGCTACCCCTACATTAAAAAGTGTAACTAATTTAAAAGCGGTTGCTTCTGGAATGTCTGAAGGGGTTGTTTTTAATACCACTTTGCCTGTTATTAATCCATCACGTTATTTATCAAATAGCAATAAAATATACCTTCCCTTAAATCCTTCTACAACAACCACAACCTATTCGTTGAAATATGATTTTGGTGGTGCATCCGAAAATGAGGATATCGTAACTTATAATTATGCCACTCAAGAAGTCTATATTTCTAGGGCATGTGGATTTAAGTATTTATTTAATTTAACCAATACCAGTTCCAATATACTTTCCGTTGATAGCAATAATTGGATAAAAAATATAATCATAGCAAAACCTAATCTAGAATCTGAAAATGAAGTACATATTAAAATGTTTTTTTAGTTTATTCTTGGTTTTGTGTTCGCTACTTACTTCGGCACAAAAGGCTACCGTTAACGATTCAACAGCTGTGAAAAAGGATAGCGTGAAGCTTAAAACCGAACGCTATGGTTTGCGCGTGGGTGTAGATATGTATAAACTTACTCGTTCTTTATATGACAAAAATTACAAAGGATTAGAGCTTGTTGGAGATTTCAAATTTACAAGAAGACATTATTTGGCTGCCGAAATTGGAAATGAAAATATCACGGTTGCCGACGATCAGTTGAATTTTACTACAAACGGTACGTATCTTAAAGTCGGATTTGATTATAATTCCTACGAAAATTGGTTGGGAATGAATAACATGATTTATGTGGGAATGCGCTATGGAGTAAGCACTTTTAGTCAAACTTTAAATAGTTATTCTATTTATTATTCTAATAATTATTTTCCGAAACCAATTATTGAATCAGGAGAAAAATTTGATGGCTTATCTGCTCAATGGTTAGAAGTTGTTGCTGGAGTTAAATCGGAATTATTCCGTAATTTATACCTTGGATTTAGTTTTAGAATGAATCATTTAATTTCTAACAAAACACCCGAAAATTTCGATAATCTTTATATTCCTGGGTTCAATAGAACTTACGGTGGGAATTTCGGGGCAGGATTTAATTACAGCGTTTCTTACTTTTTACCGTTGTACAAAAAAACGCTTAAAAGTAAAGTCAAAGCAATAAAATCAAAAAAATAACCTCAGTATTAATTTACCTCCTTTTTGAAATCCAAGTCTTGGAAGTCATAACTAAAATCGGTTAGGGGAGAAATGGCTTCCATTTTAAAATGATTTGCAATGCCGTCTGCTGTGATGTCAAAGTGAATAAAGGCATCAGCTTGAAAACTTCTAATATCCCATTTCACCGCATAGGTGTTGTTTTTGTAATAAAAAATAGAGCCTTTAAGTCGTGAAGAACGCTCCGATTGAAAACGCAAAACGCCATTGCTTAAGAATATTTTTATCTTGCCAAACCAATTATCAGTATAAGTTCCTATAAGTTTTTTTGGTTCTAATTGGGTGTTTGATGCTACATTTTGATTTACTTTAGTCCAAACTTCGTCTGTAATTTTATCGGCATTGTCTTCGGCTTGTTTTCTATTGGCACTTAAGGTAACCACATGATCAGGAAAATTAAGGCCTAAATAACTATCCTTAATTGTATTGGAAATTGCTGTAAAAGCCGCCCCCGATTGTTGATTGGTTAATACAATAATTCCTAATTGTACATCGGGAATCATAATCGTTTGGGTTACAATTCCATCTAAACCTCCTGTGTGTGAAACTTGTAAATGGCCATTAATATCCGTTAATTGCCATCCCAATCCATAAGCTTTAAAGTTGCAGCTGTAGGGTTTCATGTTATTTAATGGCAGTATAGTTTGGGAAGTCCACATGTCTTTTTGAACAGCTTCGCTAAACAATCTGTTTTCATTGTTTGCGCCATATTTTCCATGGTTTAATTGCGCAACTACCCATTTGCTTAAATCATTGGTGCTGGTGTAAATTCCGGCAGCGGCATCAAAAATGGGATTTGTATATCTTTTAATTACTTCTAGTTTTCCATTTGTTGGAACATGCGGAACAATGGTATTTGTGGTGTCTTTTAATCTGTTCCATGAAGCTGCACTGTTATTCATTTTTAATGGAGATAGTATTCTTGTTTCTACAAAATCACACCAACCTTTACCTGATACTCTTTCAATAACTTCTCCTGCAATAACGTACAATAAATTGTCGTAATCGTATTTGGTTCTAAATGCCGAAACCGGCTTAAGAAAATGAATGTTATTAATAATATCTTTTGGAGTAAAATTATGTCCGTCAGGCCATATCATTAAGTCACCGGCTCCCAATCCGAGTCCGCTTCGGTGCGTAAGTAAATCCCGAATAGTAAATTCGTTAGTAACATAATCGTTGTACATTTTAAATTCTGGAATGTATTGAATTACCTTATCGTCCCAGTTGATTTTCTTTTCGTCTACCAACATGGCAAGGGCTGCAGAAGTGAAGGCTTTACTATTGGAAGCAATTCCGAAAAGTGTGTTGCCGTCAACCTTTTGTTGGGTTTTGATATTGGTTACGCCATAACCTTTAGAAACAACTACTTTGCCATCCTTGACAATAGCCACAGCTATTCCAGGTACATTAAAAGTTTTCATGGCGCGTTGCACCACATCATCTAATTTGTCTTCCGATATTTGGGCATTTAGATTAACCGTTGCTATTAATAACGCTATAAGTAATTTGCTTTTCATAATTTTAATTTGTTTGGATTAAAAGCCGCGTTGTCTTTTGGCTTCAAATAATAAAATGGCAGCAGCGACCGATACATTCATAGAATCGATTTGCCCTTGCATTGGAATAAGAATATTCTGATTGGCGTTGTCGCGCCAGGTTTGTGAGAGTCCGGTTGCTTCAGTTCCTACAACAATTGCAGAGGCAGTTGTGTAATTTTGGGTGTGATAGGAATTCGAATTTTGGAGGGTTGCGCTGTAAATTGCAATTTTTTTATTTTTTAAAAATGCAATTACTTCTTCGTTGGTTCCGGTTGCAATTTGATTGGTAAATATACAGCCCACACTAGATCGAATTAAATTCGGATTGTATAAATCGGTTTTTGGATTTGCTAATAGCACAGCATCAATATTGGCTGCATCACACGTGCGGAGCATCGCACCAATATTTCCTGGTTTTTCAATAGCTTCCATAACCAAAATTAATGGATTCTCGGGTAAAATTAAATCTTCTAGAGCTACCGATTTAGATTCTGCCACAGCTATAATTCCTTCTGTAGAATCTCGGTAAGCCAATTTTTGATAGACTTCTTTATTGATTTCGATTACCTCAATTTCATTTGAATTAGCAATAAGTTCAGTAAGATCTTTTTGCAAAATTATTTCAGGCAGAAAAAGAATAGTATTAATTATGTAGCCTCCTTTTAACGCCAATTCAATTTCGCGTTTACCTTCTATTAAAAAAGTTCCGGATTGTTTGCGTGCTTTGGCCTTTTCTTGCAATTGCACCAGTGTTTTAATAAAAGGATTTTGTATGGAAGTGATTTGTTTCAAGAGAAATTAATTTTTGCGAAGTTACTGAGATTTTTAAAAATAATCGAGTTACTTTCTAAAATACAACCATCCTGTAAGTGGTTCGGGATAGTCGTTGTCGTTTAAGTTTAAAATATAATAATAGGTTCCCTCAGGCACAGCCGAATTATCTACTCGCGTTCCTTTACTAGGAATACCATCCCAGTTGGGAGTGGAATTATTACCGGTCCAAATTAGCTTTCCCCAACGGTTGTATATTTCTAATTCAAAATTAACAAATACATCTCGTAATCCATCAATGAAAAAATTGTCATTGGCTTGATCGTTGTTGCTTGAAACATAGTTGTATACAGTAGGTGGGCAATTTTTGGTATACAACCAAAATGAACTTAAAGTATAGCAATGTTGGTTTTCGATGCGAATAAAAATTTCTTTAGGAGTAATAGTCGCAATGTAGTTGGTTGGATTTGCAATTGCATTGGTTGCTAAAGTTGCATCGGCAGCTGATTCATAAAATCCAATAAAGGTATCTGTTGTGTTGGTTAATGATTGCGAACCATAATCAAAAAAGTTAAACGATCCTTTTGTCAACCCTTGATTGCAGGTTGTTTTTGGTTCAAGTGCATTTGCAATTGGGCTTGTAGAAAATGTGAGCAATCCACTTATAACTTGATTGTTGCTTTCAGAAATTTCTGTAACTATCCCATGTCCGGTGCCATCGTCATCTATTACTATAGTTATGGTGAAATTATCTGGAATACTGCTTGGGATGAATACTGTTATTTGTTGGGTAGCACTGCCATCAATAGGAATTAAAGCTGTTGTTTGCATTTGCTCAATTAACTGTCCGTTGGCATAAATTGCAATTGGTGTTCCTGCTGGAAGGTTACTCGTGCAATTGTAATTAGTTACTGTAAAATTTAAAGTTAGGT
This sequence comes from Flavobacteriaceae bacterium, assembly GCA_947453195.1. Classification (GTDB taxonomy): domain Bacteria; phylum Bacteroidota; class Bacteroidia; order Flavobacteriales; family Flavobacteriaceae; genus Flavobacterium. The sequence continues at coordinate 73,659 of CANGFO010000003.1, read as the reverse complement.
CTCTAGAATCACAAATTTGACTATTGGAATTAAGTTCCACTGCGGCATCGGGTAATTGGCTATTTAATTTGGTTACTATGGCATTAATTAATACTACATCTTGTCCTGATGTTAGCTGAATTTGAGCTGAGGTATCTCCAATATTAATGTTGTTTTGAATGTTGTAAATATCCAAATCCATATTGTATAAACTCGAGGATCCAGTAATGCTATTGGTGCCGTTAAAAGCATTGTTTGCAGGATTTAAAGGTGGATTACTTAAAGTATTACCATTAATCTTTAAAGTTTCATTTACGGCCAAATTAGAATCACCTTCCCAAGCAATGAAACCAATTTGAGCATTATTATTGTCAACTACATTTAAACTGTTTAAAGTAATATTCAAAGCACTCGGAATACTTTGTAAACCATCATAAATATTAATTTGGTTTAGTGGCAAACTTAAATCCTTATAGACTATTATTATAGCCCAACCAGCAAAATTAGTTCGGTTGTTGCAATATCCAGGTTCGTCGAGTAAGGTTTGTGTTACATCTAAATCAGAGAGCGTATAATCCCCATTTCCGGTGCTTACTACCTGCGAAGTAATGTCTGCGAAAGCACTAAAATAAGGTAAGCCAGAAGAAGCCGAAATAACCGAAAAAGTTCTTTGTGCAGTAATTGAAGTAGTGTTTAATTTAATATCAAAATCTCCAGCTCCCGATCCGGCCCAATACAAATAGGCGTTTTGAATTATTTGATTTGGGTTTATGTTTAAGTTAGCCGATGAGGAATTTATTAATAAATCTTCACAGCCAGCAGTGATATTGTTTTCACCTAAATTCATTGTGTTGCCAATAAAAGTAAAGTCGTATCTACCGTTAAACTGTTGGTACAACGAAACATTTTGACCATAAATTGCGCCTGATAGGCCAATGAATAGTCCTAAAATTAGTTTATGAATTTTAATTTTCACTGCAATTAATCAATTTGGATTGTCGAAATTAGGTATTTATTTTTAGATAACTACATTTGTAATTGGAATTGCTAATAATTATTGTGTAATTTTCCAAAGTTTTAAAACATCTCGTGAAACAATACCAAGTTAGATTATACCAACCGCAAGATTTTTCTATATGGAATGCTTTTATAAGTGTTGCCAAAAATGCTACTTTTTTGTTTGATAGAAATTTCATGGATTACCATTCTGATCGTTTTCAAGATTATTCTTTGATGGTTTTTGATGGGGAAAAACTAATTGCAGTCTTACCGGCAAATAGAGTAGAAGATACGGTATATTCACACCAAGGGCTTACATATGGGGGTTTAATTTTAACTAACAAAGCTAAACTAAGTGCTGTTATCTCTATCTTTAAAAACGTTCTACAGTATTTAAATGAAAACTCAATTGAAAAATTAATAGTAAAAACTATTCCAAATATTTATTCCGATTATTTTTCAGAAGAAATTGAATATTGTTTATTTATTGTAAAAGCCCAATTATATAGAAGAGATGCATTGTCAGTTTTGGATTTAACCAAAAAAATCGCAATTGCTAGTAATAGGATGGAAGGGGTTAAACGGGGTATAAAAAACGAGTTAATTGTAAAAGAAGAATCAAATTTTGAGTTATTTTGGAATGAAATTCTTATTCCCAATTTAGACTCAAAACACAATGCCAAGCCGGTTCATACGTTATCTGAGATAACTAAATTGAAGAATTTATTTCCTAATAATATTCGTCAATTTAATGTGTATAAAAATGATGAATTGCTTGGTGGAACAACTGTTTTTGTAAATAAAAAGGTAGTGCATTCGCAATATATATCTGGAAATGTTACAAAGAATGTAAGTGGAAGTTTAGATTTTTTACACCATCATTTAATCAAAGAAGTTTTTAAAGACTATCATTTTCATGATTTTGGAATTTGTAATGAATACGATGGAAGAAAGATAAATAAGGGCCTTTTGTTTTGGAAAGAAAGTTTTGGAGCAAAGACGGTAATTCAAAACTTTTATGAAGTAGAAACTGTAAATTATTCAATATTAGAAACTGTTTTTAAATAGCTGCTAAATGGGACTATTAAATAAATTCTTTTTTGTTACTCTTCGAGTTTGGAAATACCAATTTCTTTCGGATTGTAAAAACAGTATCGGTAAGCCAAAATGTTTTCATCCTTTATTAATTAAGGGAAACGGAACCATTTCTTTTGGAAAAAATGTGCAAATTGGTGTGGTAGCTTCTCCAAATTATTATTCACATTACACTTATTTAGAGGCTAGAAATGAATCGAGTTCAATCCATATTGGTGATAATGTTACGATAAATAATGCTTTTTCGGCTGTAGCTTTTTCTAAAATCACTATAGGTGATGACGCCTTAATTGGTGTTAATTGTAATATTATGGATAATGATGGCCACAATCTAAATCCTCTTGAGAGAAATTCCAACTCAATTCCAACTTCAGAAGTTGTAATTGGATCCAATGTATTTATTGGAGATAATGTTACAATTCTTAAAGGAGTTACTATTGGAGCTAATTCAGTTATAGGCAGTGGTTCTGTGGTGACAAAAAATATACCAGAAAATACTATTGTAGCTGGAGTTCCAGCTAAAGTTATTAGAAATTTAAAGTGATTAGTAAGCTCAAAAACAATGCATTGATCAAAGTTCTTTCACTGAATTCTGTTTCGGTGGGGGTTAGTTTTGTTTTGGGATTGCTTTCTTCTAAGATTATTTCTGTTTTTTTAGGTCCATCTGGAATGGCATTAATGGGAAGCTTTCGAAACTTTACGGCAATGATCAAGTCGATTGCAACTCTTGGAATGAATACCTCTGTTGTTAAACTTATCGTTGAAAACAAAGAAGATAAAGAAGAAGTATCCCTAATTTACTCTACATTTTTTGGTGTTTTTTTAGGATTAGCAATTGTATTGGGAATTTTAATTTCACTTTTTTCAAGTTGGATTTCTCAGCTTATTTTTTTTAATAATTCTTATGCAACTCCAATTCAGTTTTTCGGATTAATGCTTCCCTTAATTGTTATCAATGTATTCTGGACCTCGGTTTACAATGCCTTCGAAAAATTTAAACATCTAATTACCATTCAAATAATTTCCAACCTAATCATTTTTGCAAGTACTGCTTATTTAGTTTGGCAAAATAATATTCAAGGCGGATTGCTTTCTGTAGTTATTGGAGAAGTAATTATGTTTTTTGTAACTTATTTATTCATAAGAAAAACCTTTAGTGAATTTAAATTTGATTACCACCAAATTGAATTAAAAAAATACTTGAGCGACATGCAGCGCTTTTCAATAATGGCTTTGTTAAGTGCTGTTTTGGTTCCGCTTACTCTAATTTTAATTCGAGATAATATAGTATCTGTTCATTCGATTCAAGAAGCTGGAATTTGGGATGGTGTAAACCGACTTTCAAGTTTTTACATGTTGATTTTTAACACGGGAATTTCAATGTATTATATGCCAAAACTTGCCTCTCTGAAAACGGACTCCGAATTTAAATTGGAATTAAAAAGCTATTTTAAAACTTTGGTTCCATTATTTATAGTGATTGTTTTGGCGATTTTTTTATTGAAAAGCTATATTGTACAATTAGCTTTCACCGAAGAATTTAATAAAATTAATTCGATTTTGATTTGGCAATTACTTGGCGATTTTTTTAGAATTATGACGCTTGCTTTTGGTTTTCAAATTCTAGTAAAATCAATGCTAAAAAGATATTTTATTATAGAAATAGTATTTAATTCCTGTTTCTTGATTTTAGCTTATTTATGGATTCCAAGTCGCTCTTCAGAAGGGGTGGTTCAAGCTTATTTTGCAGCTAACGTATTGACCTTTTTGATAATTCTATTTATGTTTAGAAAATTAGCTAAGAACTAACTATTCCATTTGAATAAGTATTTATCAGCAACGGCAATGTAATTGTGTTCTTTCTCAATAAATTTTCTTGCACTTGTACCAATTGCAATTATTTCATTTGGATTATTAATTAAATGTTCTAATTCATTTATCAAATAATCCACATCAGGCAAAGCATTTACAGCAACTTTTTCAGTCAAATTATAGTACTGAGTAAATTCTTTCTCTGCGCCTGTTAAAACCACTTTACCTTTCGCCATGGCTTCTAAAGCATTGTAGCCTTGATCAAAACTATAAACCTGATCTAAGATGATATGTGCCCTATTGTATTGGTTTATGTAAGTTTGATACGGAAGATTTTCAGCAATAATAATCTCAATTTTTGATGAATATTTTACTTTAATTATTTCCAATGCATTTTCAAAAAAGGTAATTCCTTTGGTGTGATAAGTTCCGCGATTAATTCCTAAAAAAATAATTATTTTATCCTCTATTTTAAGTTCAGAAAATTCAATCGCATCGGTATTTATTGGATTTGAAACAAGCCCTAAAAATTTAGTATGTTTTTGTAAGGGCAATAAATAATCCATATCAGAAGCAATTACACCTTTAATGTTTTGATATACTAAATCATGATTTTTTTTGTGATTATTTGAAATGTAATCAAGAATAAATTGGTATTCTTTTTTTGATTTAGGATTTTCAAAATACGGATTCATAATAGAATACCGTTCTTTTTTTTCAATAAGATGCTTAGCAACCAAGTAATCTATTCCACAGCAAAGCAGAAACGATTTGTGATTTTGCTTGAACGTTTTTTTTAATAGAAATCTTTCAAATGCTGGGGTTGTTTGAATGGGTGATTCATTTATTAATTGCACCACATCAAAGTTTTTCAACTTATCCAAATGTAAATAATATCGAATTCCGAATTCTATTCGAGCAATATCAAATTTAGTTAATCGAAAAATCAACTGTCTTGGGATATTGCCTAATTTAGTTTCACACCATCTAGCTTTAGTAGATAAATCAACGGGATAATTCTTGAAACCATCACCGTTAGCAACGATGATTACTTCATGGCCAAGTGCAACCAATCCTTCTTTTAAGGAATTGTGCAGCCGACTAAATTCTCCTATTAATAAAATTCTCACTTATTGCTTATATTTGTTGCTAAAATAGTTAAAATTTGAACGTTTCCGAAAAAAAGCAACCTAGAATTTGTATCGTTTCCGATCAGCTCGCAACGGGTGGTGCGGAGCGCTGTGCTGCAACATTGTCACTTTTTTTAGAGAAAAACAATTGTAAAGTTCATCATGTTGTAGTGGTGGATAAAATTGAATATGATTTTGCGGGTGAAGTTTTAAACCTTGGTAAACTAAAAAATCAGTCCAATGGGTTTTTTAATCGTCTTAAACGATTTAAGGTATTAAAACAATTTTTTCAGAAAAATAAATTTGATTATATCATTGATTTTCGAGTAAAACGCCACGCTTTACAAGAATTTTATATTGCAAAATACATATTCAATGCTCCATTGATAGTTACTGTTCATAGTTTCATGACCAATTTGTATTTTCCGAAAAGCAAATTATTAGCCAATACTATGTATTCGCATTGTAATAAAATTGTTGCGGTTTCTAAATCGATTACTGATAAAATCAAATCCGAATTTTCGTATTCAAATATAGAAACCATTTACAATCCAATTGATTTTAATGCAATTGAAAAAGCATCAAATGAAGATCTGAAACTCAATTATAAATACATTTTAGCTGTAGGACGGATGCAAGATTCAGTGAAACAATTTGATGTATTAATTGATTGTTATGCGTCTTCAAATCTGCCAAAGCAAAATATTAAGTTAGTTTTATTGGGTGATGGTTTGCTAAAGAAAACTCTAGAAAATCAAGTTACTAAGCTAAACTTGAAAGATTTTATTTTATTTGAAGGAAAAGTTGCCAATCCATTTCCTTATTATAAACAAGCACTTTATACTGTTTTAACAAGTAAGAATGAAGGGTTTCCAACAGTTTTATTGGAATCTTTGGCTTGTGAAACACCCGTAGTCGCTTTTGATTGTTTTTCGGGTCCAAATGAAATTATTATTGATCAAGAAAACGGAATCTTAGTAGAAAACCAAAATCATAAAAAAATGATCGAGGCAATGAACGAAATGGCTTCTAACCAAGAGTTGTATAATTATTGCAAACAAAATGCAAAAGCCAGCGTGCGGCGATTTTCTATTGAAGCCATTGGAAATCAGTGGTTGAAACTTATGAAGATCCACTAGTTTAGTAACTCGTAATTTTAACTCCTTTTTTTATTAAAACTTCTTTAATTGCTTTTATTAATTTCAAAATAAATGCAGGTAATTTCAAGAGCATTTTTTGTTTCCAATTGAGGTAGCTGTAGTCTATTTTGGAACTTATTTTCTTATACAATTCATAACCTCCATCGGTTTTAATGTGTTTGGCTAAGACGTATCTTTCAAACGCTAAATACTTTGTCAAAGCATTATTTTCCTTAGTAAATGCATCGTATTTGTCAAAATCAGGTAGCCTTTTGTTCAAAATGGAACTTCGGGTAAGTTGCAATCCAGTTTCCATGAAATACTGCATTTGAATGGTATTGGAATAGGCCAATTTAAAATAATAATTCGCTCGAATATTAAAATCAAGATCTTCAGCAAAATCAATGCTTTCATCATATAAACCTGCTTTTTCATAAACACATTTGTGAAAACAAACACTTCCGTGGTTGTATATGCCTTGACCTAAATTATATTTGAAAAAATCAATAATTTGAGCGCTATTTGGTGTCAACTCACTTGCTGAATTTTTCGGAACAACTATTTTATTCTCATATACTTCTTCATAATTGGTTCCGAATATTTTAGCTTCTGGAAAATTTGTAATTAACTGATGAATTGTTTCTAAAAAAGTCGGTTTCCACAAGTCGTCGGCATCAAGAAAAGTTATGTAATCGGAGTTAGCATTTTGTATTCCTGTATTTCTAGCAGCAGATAATCTTTTGTTTTCAGAATGTTCAATAAGTTTGATTTTTTCCGAAAGAAACGGCTTTACTTTTACTACACTGTCATCCGTCGAGCAATCGTTTACAATAAATACTTCATAATCTGTGAAAGTTTGATTGAGAATACTGTTAATTGTATTTTCAATATAACTTTCTTTGTTATAAAGTGGAATAATGATTGTGAAAAATGCCATGGATTAGTCTTTAAATAAGTATTCAAAAATCGAATTCCAATCGTTTAGTTGATTTGAATTTTCAAATGTATTTTTATTTCCTTGAAATTCGATGGTTTTGGAAACAAATTGACTGATAAAATCTGCTAATTCCTTCGGATTTTCTGCGTTGAAAAATGAAACCTTTTTATAATCTCCTATCGTTTCTTTTGCGTAGGGTAAATTGGCTGCTAATATTGGTTTGCCAAATGCTTTAGCTTCCGATAAGGGCAGCCCCCAGGTTTCTAATTTGGATGGGAATAGCAAACAATCCATGGATTGGTAGTTTCTAAATACTTCTTCTCGACTTAATTTGCCTAGAAATTGAAAAGGTGTTGAAGTGTAATTATCTATTATGTAATCTCCATATTTCGAATCCCCTTTGGCAAAAGTTAAAGAAACTTGAATTTTATTTTTAATCGAATCGGGTAGGAGTTGTATTGCTTCAGCAATAATTTCTACATTTTTAAAACTTCGAGCTACTAAGGGATATAAAAACTGAATTTTAGTATTTTCTATTGGGGTTGCATTTGTGCTTGTGTTGGCTACAAATTCTGGATAACATACTTTTATATTTTGAATTTGATATAATTTTTCAAATTCATATTTAATCCAATTTTGCTGAACCAATACCGCATCATTTTTCTTGATGTTTAACCCTGTCAGGTATTTGTATAAAATGGAGAAAACTCCAATTTTATAATCAAATTTCCAATCTTTATAACTTGATTTGTAAAATAGAGTTGGATGGTGAAAATACACAAAACGCTTTTTGGCTTTTACATTTGGGGTGACATCATGTAAGGAAAGCCATACGTCAGGTTGAATTGTTTTGGATAATTTTTTGAAATAAAAATATTCGTAATACAATCTTGCAATCCAAGAGTTTTTAGACTTTGGGAAGTCAATGTAATCGATATTTGGGTAGTTGAATTGAGAAGAATCAGGTACTAAAGCAATTACTTTAATGTCTTTGTCTTTTGCATAGATTGCTATTTTTTGCAAACAATTGTCTAGGATGGTGAAAATACCACCTTCTTTCATGTTTATTCCCGAAATTACAATTGTATTTTTTGTCAAATTGTGAATATTACAATTTTAGGGAAATTACCCCATTTTCTGAACCACTTCAAAAATAGATCCGTCTTCACATTTTAAAGTTTTCGATGGGAACTTCATTAATAAAGCGTAATCGTGAGTAGCCATAATAATGGTTTTTCCTAAAGCATTAATGTTTTTTAATACATCTAATACTTCGGCACTCGTTTGTGGATCCAAGTTTCCAGTAGGTTCATCTGCAAGAATTAACTCAGGGTCATTTAGCAAAGCTCTAGCAATGGCTACACGTTGTTGTTCACCACCCGAAAGTTGGTGAGGCATTTTTGAAGCAAAACCTCTCATACCCACTTTGTCCAATACTTCATCAATTTTATCTTGCATTTTAGCAGCATCCGTCCATCCGGTTGCTTTAAGTACAAAAATCATATTATTATTGACTGTCCTATCGGGTAATAATTTGAAATCTTGAAAAACAATTCCAATTTTTCTTCTCAAATACGGAATGTCTTTTTCTTCTAGAGTAGCTAGGTCAAATTCTACTATATGTCCTTCACCTTGTGTTAAAGGTAAATCGGCATATAATGTTTTCATGAAACTACTTTTACCGGTTCCGGTTTTTCCAATGATATATAGGAATTCCCCATGATTCACTTCCAAATTAATTTGTGATAAGATCACTTTATTCTCTTGGTAGATGGTAACGTCTTTTAATGATAGTACAGGATTTGACATAAAAAATAGTGTTTATTTGGTAAAAGTAATAAGATAACGCTGGTTTTCAAAATAAATTTTAAGATTAGTTGTTAAAATTTTCCAACTTTCAACTTCAAGTCTCTTACTTTTTCTATTGTTAAAAAATATGTTTATAATAAAACCCAACGTACTCTCGTTATAGCTTGTATAATGCTACATTTGATGTACTTTTAAATACCATGCCATGCGAAAAACAGCCGCTTTTTTACTTTTAAATTTATTAGTTTCGGGTGCGACAATTTCAGCACAACAATCTGTAATTTATACTAATTCGTTATCTGAATATGATAATGCAATTTCTTTATATCAAGAAAAGCAATATTTAGCTGCGCAAATTTTATTTGTGAAAGTACAACAATATGTTAAAAACCAAGAGGTTCAAGCAGATTGTGCTTATTATATTGCAAACTGCGCTATTCGATTAAATCAATCGGATGCGAATGTCTTAATGGAAGATTTTGTTTCTAATTATCCAACAAGCACTAAGTTAAATCAGGCGCATTTGGAAGTTGCAACTTATTATTTTGAAAATTCCAATTATACTCAGGCAATCCAAAATTTTGATAAAGTAGATGAGCGTACTTTAACTTTTGAAGAATTAGAAAAATTTAATTTCCAAAAGGGGTATGCTTATTTTTCAGAGAAAAACAAAAACAAAGCAACTCTTTATTTAAGCAAAGTTGCCAATTCAAAAATATATGGCTCGCAGGCCAAATATTATTTAGGTTTCATGGCTTATGAAGGCGAGGATTTTAAGGAGGCAAACAAATATTTTGATCAAGTTGCAAACGAAGAAAAATACAAAGAAAAGCTGGCCTATTTTCAAGCAGATATGAGTTTTAAATCGGGAGATTTTCAAAAAGCAATCGATTTGGGTTTGTTGGCAATGACCAATTCCAATGCAACTGAAAAATCGGAATTGAATAAAATTATTGGAGAGAGTTATTTCAATTTAAAAAAATATGATTTGGCACTTCCTTATTTAAAAGAATACAAAGGCAAAAAAGGCAAATGGAGTAATACCGATTTTTATCAATTAGGATATACGTATTACCAACAAAAAGATTATGAAAATGCCGTTTCGCAATTCAGTAAAATTATTGATGGAAAAGATAGCGTAGCTCAAAATGCATATTATCATTTGGGCGAATGCTACATGAATACTGATAAAAAGCAACAAGCATTAAATGCGTTTAAAGCAGCTTCGGAAATGGATTTTGATAAAAAGATCCAAGAAGACGCCCTTTTGAATTATGCCAAAATTAGCTATGAAATAGGAAATTCGTATCAATCGGTTCCTGATGTTTTGAATTCGTTTCTAAATAAATATCCCGATTCACCAAGTAAAAAAGAAATAGAGAGTTTGTTAATCAACTCCTACATAACTTCAAAAAATTATAAGGAAGCCCTGGTTATTTTGGAAAAAAATAAAAATCCAGAAAATAAATTAGCATACCAAAAAGTAACATTTTATAGAGGATTAGAATTGTATACAGACGGTAATTATCAAGAGGCGTTAAAGATGTTTGTTTCCTCAATAGCCGTTCAAATAGATGCAAAATTTTCGGCTCGTGCCACTTTTTGGAAAGCAGAAACTGAATATACGTTAGATAATTTTAATGAGGCCTTGTTGAGCTTCAAACAATTTGAAGGAAGTCCGGAAGCAGTAAGCACACCAGAATTTAAAAATCTAAATTACAATATTGCGTATTGTTATTTTAAACAAAAAGAATACGACCAAGCGGGAAACAGCTTTCAAAGTTTTATTGGAACTGCAAAAGAGGATAAAATTCGTTTGAATGATGCTTATTTAAGGTTGGGTGATTGTCGTTTTGTAACTTCTAAATATTGGCCAGCAATGGATGCCTATAATAAGGCAATCGAATTAAAAAGCGTTGATGCCGATTATGCAGCTTTTCAAAAAGCAATTAGCTATGGATTTGTAGGTAAAAACGAAAAGAAAATAGAAGATTTTAATAAATTCCTTCAAGTTTTTAAAACTTCGCAATACCGAGATGATGCTTTGTTTGATTTAGCAAATACTTATGTAACGGAGAACAAAACCGATTTAGCAATAAAAACGTACGATCAATTGCTAACGGAGTTTAAAAACGGAACTTATGCAAGTAAAGCTGTTTTAAGAGAAGGATTGGTTTATTATAATGGAAATAAAGACGATTTGGCTATTGCCAAATTCAAAAAAGTTGCAGCCGATTTCCCTAGAAGTCCCGAGGCACTTGAAGCAGTAACTACAGCTAGATTAATTTATGTAGATAACGGAAAAGTAGAGGAATATGCAACCTGGGTTCGCTCTTTAGATTTTGTTGAAGTTTCAGATGCCGATTTGGATAACGATACTTATGAAGCTGCCGAGAAACAGTATTTACAGAATAACACGAAACAAGCAATCTCTAGTTTAAGTGGTTATGTAGCCAAATTTCCAAAAGGTATTCATGCATTGAAAGCTAATTTTTATTTAGCGCAAGCCTATTATGCAGACGGATTAGAAGCTAATGCAATACCGAATTATGAGTTTGTGATTGCACAGCCAAAAAGTGAATATACCGAGCAGGCTTTAGTGCGTTTATGCGAAATACATTTAAAGAAAGACGATTTTGCAAAAGCAAATACCGTTTTAACTCGTTTAGAAACAGAAGCTGATTTTCCTCAGAATGTGACCTTTGCACAAGCAAATTTAATGCGTTCGTATTACGAACAAAAAGACTATCCTAATGCGGTTATTTATGCCGATAAAGTTATAGCTAATCAAAAGACTGATGATAAAATAAAAAGTGATGCGCAAATAATTGTTGCTCGATCGGCGATAAATGCAAAAGACGAAGTTAAAGCGCGTTATGCGTATTCTGTTTTACTGAAAATTGCAAAAGGTGAGTTGGCGGCAGAAGCTTTGTATTATGATGCTTATTTCAAAAATAAAGATGGAAAATTTGCTGATTCAAACAAAACCGTTCAAAAATTAGCTAAAGATTATTCAGGTTACAAGTTTTTTGGAGCTAAAGGATTAATCGTTATGGCTAAAAACTATTACGGGTTGAAAGACAGTTTCCAAGCGACTGACATTTTAGATAGTGTAATTGAAAATTTCACTGATTTTCCAGAAGTTGTTCAAGAAGCACAAACGGAACTAGATGCTATTAAAGCTGAAGAAAGTAAAACAAATTCGTCGATAGAAAATAAATAATTATCACATTAGCATGGTAAAGTGCTTCAAAAATAATAGAATTATGAAAATCAATTTTCAACATAAAATCGCAATCTTGGTAGTCCTTTTTGGTTTCCAAATAACTTTTGCCCAAAAGAAAGACGAAAACATAGGAACCGAAGTGGTGAATGTAGTGAAGGCCTATACGCCAACAATCTCGGATGCTTTTAAAGTAAAAGAATCTCCTGTTCTTAATGATGAAGATAATTCAAAAAAAGAAGCGATCCAGTATTCCATTTTTTCTTTTCCTGTGGCGTCTACCTTTATGCCAGCTAAAGGAAAATCAGCTTCTGTTGAAAATGCAGCCAAAGAAAAATTGTTTAGTAACTACGCCACCTTTGCAGCTGGTACTTACGGAACAATTAATGCCGAATTATTTGCAACAAAAACCTTGAAAAATGGAGATTATGTAGGAGCTATGTTTCGTCATCTTTCTTCGCAAGGAGGAGTTAAAGATGTGGTTTTGGATAATAATTTTTCAAATACCTATCTAGATGCAACCTATGGAAGTAAATCAAATAAAATATCTTGGAATGGTGATTTGGGTTATCAGCGTCAAGCCTACAATTGGTATGGATTGGAACCTTTATTTTATGAAAATTTAGTTCCTTCAGATAAGGATATCTTTTTAGGTAAAATAAATCCTAAGCAAGTATATCAAAACATTTATTTAGGTGGTAAAATTGCATTAAGTGAATCCGCTTTTAAAGAAGCTACACTTAAATTTAGTCATTTTTCTGATTCTTATGCTTCCGCAGAAAATCGATTGGTTATCAAGCCCGCAGCTCAATTTGAAATTAATGATATAAAAATGAAAACTAATTTCGTGTTTGACTATTTAAGCGGAAGTTTTGATAAAGATTATTACAATAGCACTTCCTTAAAATATGAATCTACAATATTGGGAATTCAGCCAACTTTTAATTATTTCAAAAAGGAATTGTCTATTAATTTTGGATTAGGAATTTATTATAATTCCTTAGCGCAAACTGAAGTTTCAGATGCAAAAAGCAAATTGTTTATTTATCCAAATATTACAGGGTCATTTAACGTAGTTGGTGATTTAATGATTGCCTATGCTGGGTTGGAAGGGGAGTTAAAACAAAATTCATATCAAGATTTTGCTCAAGAAAACTTTTTTATGTCACCTACTAGTGCAGTCGCACCAACTGATCAAAAATACGATTTGTACGTGGGTTTAAAAGGAAAATTATCGAATACAATTGGGTATAATGTTCGTGGTTCTTTTAAAAACGATGACAACAAAGCCTTGTATAAAAATAATGCATACGATCCTTTAAATACAAATGCATCAGGTTATGCTTTTGGAAATTCATTTGGGGTGATTTATGATAAGGTTAAAACACTTAGTTTCTTTGGAGAATTAAAAGCAGATTTCACAAAAAACTTTTCAGTTGGCGTTAACGGAACTTTAAACAGTTATGGAATTCAAGATGAACAAGAAGCATGGAATCTTCCAGCAATTCAATTGAGTTCTTTTGTTGATTATACCTTCAATTCAAAATGGTATGCCAATGCAAAACTGTTTTTTGTAGGTCAAAGAAAAGATCAATTAGCTATTAATGCAACTAATATTCAACCATGGAATACTATACCATTACAAGAAAAAAATGAATTAGTATCATTAAATAGTTATTTCGATTTGAATGCACAAGTGGGATATAAGCACAATGAACGATTGACCTTCTTCTTTAAAGGAAATAATTTGGCTAACCAAAACTACCAAAGATGGGTAAATTATCCGGTGCAAGGAATTCAAGTGATGTTGGGTGCGAATTATAAATTTGATTTTTAATATCGCATTTATCTCTTAATGAAAAAACAAGTTTTAGAACGGTACCATCAAATCCTACAGGATCGCATTGATGTCTTTAGGGATATGATCTCAGGCCTAACCGAAGATGCGCAAAATGATGCCAAAGGCTCTGCAGGAGATAAGCACGAAACGGCTTTGTCGATGATGCATTTAGAGCAAGAAAAACTGAATTATAAATTGCAAGAAATTTTAGCTCAAAAAGCCGTTTTAGATAAGATTGACCCTAATGTTAAGCACACTAATATTGCTTTGGGGAGTATGGTTCAAGCTAACGGAATGTTGCTATTTGTTAGCGCCGCTTTGCCAAAAATAACTATTGATCAATCGGTAATTATTGCGGTTTCTCCACAATCACCATTAGGAAGTAAATTGATGGGGAATTCAGTTGGTTTTTCATTTGAAATTAATTCTTCAAGTTTCACTGTTGAAAATGTATTTTAAACTGATATTATTATTTAGAAAATTTAATAATTAGTATATTCTATGTTTATTTTTATAAAATAGATAAAAAGCATTTTCGGATTAATTTATTAAGGTTTTATGTTAATAACTTCCGCTATAAATTACATAAATTGACTTTGTAATCCTTGCTGATTTAATATATTTGCGTGTTACACAAAAAATACATTTTTAGAATAAAATTATATGAGCGAAGAAATCAAAAAGAGCAATTATTCAGCAGATAGTATTCAGGCATTAGAAGGAATGGAGCATGTAAGAATGCGTCCATCAATGTATATTGGAGATATTGGAGTTAGAGGATTGCATCACTTAGTATATGAAGTTGTAGATAACTCTATTGATGAGGCAATGGGAGGTCATTGTGATACAATTGGAGTTACTATTAATGAAGATGGATCGGTTACTGTAGAAGATAACGGTCGTGGTATTCCAGTTGACATGCATAAGAAAGAAGGAGTTTCTGCTTTGGAGGTTGTAATGACCAAAATTGGAGCAGGAGGTAAATTCGATAAAGACTCTTATAAAGTATCTGGAGGACTTCATGGTGTTGGGGTTTCTGTAGTAAATGCGCTTTCTAAACATATGAAATCTACCGTTTATAGAGACGGTAAAATATACGAACAAGAATACGAAAGAGGTAAAGCAATATATCCGGTGAAACAAGTAGGCGAAACTACCAAAAGAGGTACCATGCAAACTTTTTATCCAGATGATACCATTTTCACTCAAACTATTGAATTTACCTACGATACACTTTCTGCGAGAATGCGTGAGCTTTCGTTCTTAAATAAAGGAATTCGCATCACTTTTACAGATAGAAGAGAAGTAGATAAAGATGGAAATTTCTTAAGCGAAGTTTTCTATTCTGAAGAAGGATTAAAAGAATACATCCGATACTTAGATGGAAACCGTGAACCAATTATTTCTCACGTTATTTCAATGGACCACGAAAAAGGTGAAATTCCAGTTGAGGTTGCCTTGATTTACAATACCAGTTACACCGAAAACATCTTTTCGTATGTAAATAACATCAATACACACGAAGGAGGAACGCATTTACAAGGTTTTAGAACGGGTTTAACTCGTTCGTTGAAAAAATATGCAGATGCCTCTGGAATGTTAGATAAATTGAAATTTGAAATTTCTGGAGATGATTTCCGTGAGGGATTAACTGCAATTGTTTCGGTAAAAGTTTCAGAACCACAATTTGAAGGACAAACTAAAACCAAACTTGGAAATAGAGAAGTTGTTTCTCCTGTAAGTCAGGCGGTAAGTGAAATGGTAGAGAATTATTTGGAAGAAAATCCAAATGATGCGCGTATCATTGTTCAAAAAGTAATTCTTGCAGCGCAAGCACGTCATGCAGCTAAAAAAGCCCGTGAAATGGTACAGCGTAAAACCGTTCTTGGTGGCGGTGGATTACCTGGTAAACTTTCAGATTGTTCTGAGCAAGATCCAGCACGTTGTGAAGTGTATCTTGTAGAGGGTGACTCTGCGGGAGGAACTGCAAAACAAGGACGTGATAGAGCATTTCAAGCAATTTTACCATTAAGAGGTAAGATTTTGAATGTAGAAAAGGCAATGCACCATAAAGTTTTTGAAAATGAAGAGATCCGAAATATATTCACGGCTCTTGGAGTTACCATAGGAACTGCAGATGATAGCAAAGCATTAAATCTAGAAAAATTAAGATACCATAAAGTAATCATTATGTGTGATGCCGATGTGGATGGTAGTCACATTGCTACTTTGATTCTTACGTTCTTCTTTAGATTTATGAGAGAATTAATTGAGCAAGGACATATTTATATTGCAGCTCCACCTTTATATTTAGTTAAAAAAGGAAACAAAAAAGAATATGCTTGGAACGATGATCAACGTGATTTAGCAAATGAAAAAATGGGAGGTAATGCAGGAATCCAAAGATATAAAGGTCTTGGAGAGATGAATGCAGAGCAATTATGGGAAACTACAATGGACCCTAATTTTAGAACTTTGCGTCAAGTGACAATTGATAGTCTTGCAGAAGCCGATCGTATTTTCTCTATGTTAATGGGAGATGAGGTTCCACCTCGTAGAGAGTTCATTGAGAAAAATGCGGTTTATGCAAAAATTGATGCGTAATCATTTATTAAAATATTTAGGGATAGGGATTTGTTTGATTTTTTCAGGCAAATCCTTTTCTCAATCTACCCAAACCCTTGATAATATTGCATTGTTTTTAAATGATGCAGCAATGTATTCAGATAAGTATGTTACTCCAGCAACTGATGCAGCGGTATATCAATCTTCTTCAGGTTGGATGTCTTCGCCCAAAAAAAGAAAATTATTTGCGGTTACTTTAGGGGTTTATGGAAATGCTTTTTTTGTTCCGAATAGTGATCGAAGTTTTGAAATAAAAAATTCCGACTTTTCATTTTTTACCATTCAAAATGCCAATGGAGAAACAGTTTCTCCTGCTACCGTTCCAACTGCTTTAGGTAGTGAAACTCAATATTTATTAGTTGGTCAATTAGATGCTTCTAATCAAATTAAAATGTTAGCACCAAATGGAGTAAATCAAGAATCAATCATTTATCCTTATCTACAAGGATCTATTTCTTTATGGAAAGGAATTGAATTAGTTGGAAAGTTTTCTTCAAAAGTTCAATTAAAAAGAGGTGATTATCAAGTTTATGGATTTGGTATAAAACACAATATTAGTCAATATGTTTCTTCATTGACTAAGCATAAAATTAATATTGCTGCGCTTCTTGCATTGTCTAAAGAAGATATAAGTTTTGACTTTTTAGATACGTATACTTCTTTTGGTAATTTAGGTATTAACAGAATTACAGGTAAAGTGAATACGATTCAATTTCAAGTGAGCGCATCCAAAGAATGGAAAAAATTTGAATTGATGTTGAGTTCCATAACTAATAAAAGTGATATTAAATATTATTTAACAGGTGAAAGAGGGCAGATAGAGGATGTTATTCCGGTGCAACAAACTTTAAATAATAAATTAATGGATATATACAAAACTAAAGTAAATAGTATTTGGGAAATTTCCGGTAGATATCAATTTAGCAAATTTTATGTGCAATCTTCGATTGCATTTGGTAAATTTGTAAACACAAATTTATCAGTTCAATATGAATTTTAATTTTTTATCAATATAACACACAATAAAATGAAAGTTACCATAGTAGGAGCAGGTAATGTAGGCGCAACTTGTGCAGACGCTATTGCTTACAGAAGAATTGCGAGTGAGATCGTATTATTAGACATTAGAGAAGGATTTGCAGAAGGAAAAGCTTTGGATATTATGCAAACCCAAACCACTTTAGGATTTAATACTAAAATGGTTGGTAGCACCAATGATTATTCTAAAACTGCAGGAAGTGATGTAGTGGTTATTACATCGGGAATTCCTAGAAAGCCAGGAATGACTAGAGAAGAGTTGATTGGAATCAATGCAGGAATTGTAAAAACAGTTGCTGAAAATTTATTAGCTCATTCGCCAAATGCTATCGTGGTTGTGGTCTCTAACCCTATGGATACCATGACTTATTTAACGTTAAAAGCTACTGGTTTACCAAAAAACAGAATTATAGGTATGGGAGGAACTTTAGATAGTTCTCGTTTCAAAACCTATTTATCGTTAGCATTAGATAAACCTGCAAACGATATACAAGGAATGGTTATTGGAGGTCATGGAGATACTACCATGATTCCTTTAACAAGATTAGCTTCTTATAATGGAGTGCCCGTTTCTCAATTTTTATCAGATGAAGAATTAGCTAAAGTTTCTGCAGATACTATGGTTGGAGGTGCTACACTTACAGCTTTGCTTGGAACTTCGGCTTGGTATGCGCCAGGAGCATCAGTAGCCTTTTTGGTAGATGCTATCTTGAACGATCAAAAGAAAATGATTCCATGTTCAGTATTTCTAGAAGGGGAATACGGCCAAAGCGATATTTGCATTGGAGTTCCTTGTATTATAGGGAAAAATGGTGTAGAAAAAATTGTTGATATTCAATTAAACGAAGATGAAAAAGCAAAATTTGCTAAAAGTGCCGATGCAGTTAGAGCAATGAATGCCGATTTAAAATCAGTGCTTTAATTAAATAATTACATAATTGTAAAAAAAAGACTGCGCTATTGCAGTCTTTTTTTTGATATTAATGGGTAAATAATTTGTTAATCTATCCGTAAATTATATATTTGCACGTTTATAAAAATGTGTAGTTGTTATTTTACGTAGATCACTTTTTGAAAATCAATAGTTTAATAGTAATTCACTTGTTTTTATAAACAAAAAAACCAAAAAATTAATTAATTTTTAGTAATAATGCAGAATAAAGGACTTATTAAATTTTTCGCAATTCTATTTGCATTGGTAAGTATTTACCAATTAACTTTCACATTTGTTTCAAATGGAATTCAAAACGATGCCAAAGCTTTCGCTAAAGGAAATCAACAAAAAGAAGTAAACTATTTAAATGATCTTAAAAACAAAAATGTTTTTAGTTTATTTGGATTAGTAGATTATACTTATGCTGAAGTAAGTGGAAAGCAAATCAATAAAGGTCTTGACCTTGAAGGAGGTATCAACGTGATCCTTCAAATATCGGTTAAAGATGTTTTGAAAGGTCTTGCAAATGACTCAAAAAATCCAATTTTCAATAAATCTTTAGAAGATGCTAAAACGAACCAAAGAGGAAACCAATCTTATTTGGATGCCTTCTTTGAAGCTTTTGAAGCCAATTCAAAAGGAACTGTAAAACTTGCAGATCCAAGTATTTTTGCAAATAGAAATTTAGCTGATCAGATCAATTTTAATATGACTGATGCACAAACTAAAAAAGTAATCAGCAAAAAAGTTGATGAGTCTGTAGAAAGTGCTTTTGAAGTATTAAGAAAACGTATCGATAAATTTGGTGTTACACAACCAAATATTGCTAAACTTGGACAAACTGGTAGAATTCTTGTAGAATTACCAGGTGCAAAAGATGTAGATAGAATTAAACTTTTATTACAAAGAACAGCGCAATTAGAGTTCTGGGAAACCTATAAAATTGATGAAATTGGTGGTTTCTTAATGGCTGCTAATGATGCATTGAAAAAATCAGAAGTTGCAGCTCCAAAAGAAGTTAAAACTGCTGCTAAAGATTCGTTGACAGCAATGTTAACTGATAAATCAAAAGATTCTGTTGCTGATAAAAAAGGAAATAACCCATTGTTAGACAAGTTTGTTTCTCAAGGTGGTGGTCCAGTATTAGGAATTGTTTCTGTAAAAGATACTGCTAAAATCAACTCTTATTTCCAAAGAGCTGATATTCGTGCTTTAATTCCTGCAGATAAAAGATTTGCAAAATTTGTTTGGGGAAAACCAACTTTCACTAAAGATGAAAAAACAGGTAAAGAAGCTGAAACATTTGAATTATATGCTTTAAAAGGAAATAAAGATAATGCAGCTCCATTAAGTGGTGGTGTGATTACAGATGCAAGAGATACTTTTGACCAATTAGGAAAACCTGCTGTTTCTATGCAAATGAACGGGCAAGGAGCTAAAAAATGGGAAGAATTAACAGGAAATGCTTTTACAACTAAAGGATATATTGCAATTGCATTAGACGATGTTGTTTATTCTGCACCTGGAGTTACTTCAGGACCAATTGCTGGTGGAAGATCTGAAATTTCTGGAAACTTTGATATCGCTGAAACGAAAGATTTAGCAAACGTATTACGTGCGGGTAAATTACCTGCAAGAGCAGAAATTATTCAATCAGAAGTAGTAGGGCCATCATTAGGAGAAAAAGCAATCCACGCTGGATTTATTTCTTCTATCGTTGGGTTCTTGTTAGTATTCTTATGGATGGTATTCTATTATGGTAGAGCTGGATGGTATGCAAACATTGCATTATTAATAAACTTACTTTTCTTATTCGGAATTTTAGCAAGTTTAGGTGCAGTATTAACATTACCTGGTATTGCTGGTATCGTATTGACATTGGGTACGGCTGTGGATGCGAATATCATTATCTACGAAAGAGCGAAAGAAGAACTTCGAGAAGGTAAAACATTAGCTGATGCTGTGAAAACTTCATACGGTTGGAAAGGGGCTATGCGTTCTATTATTGATGCGAATGTTACTCACGTTTTAACAGGTGCCATATTATTCATTTTCGGTACAGGGCCAATCCAAGGTTTTGCTACTACATTATTAATTGGTATTTTCACTTCTTTATTCACTTCTATTTTTATTGCAAGAATATTTATTGATAAAGATGTTGCTAACAATAAAAACTTAACTTTCTCTACACCATTAACTAAAAATTGGTTTACAGGATTCCACTTTGATTTCGTTGGAATGAAAAAATGGACGTATTTATTCTCTTCTGCTGTTGTAGTGGTGAGTTTGTACTCTATCTTCTTCGGAAATGGATTAGATCAAGGAGTTGATTTTGTTGGAGGAAGAACGTTCCAAGTTAAATTCGAAAAAACTGTTGAGCCAACTCAAGTTTCTGAAGAATTATCTAAAGAATTTGGAACTGCTGTAGAAGCTAAAGTATTTGGTGATGCTGATCAATTAAAATTAACTACTAAATACAAAATCCAAGAAGAAAGTGCTGGTGTAGATAAAGAAGTAAATGAAAAATTATTTAAAGTATTAGGTAAATATTACACTAATATGACTTATGATAAATTCATTAATTCATATGATGGTAAACAAGTAGGTGTATTACAAGCCTCTAAAGTAGGTGCTGCAATTTCGGAAGATATTAAAACAAACTCCTACTGGGCGGTACTTGGTGCAATGCTAGTTGTTGGATTGTATTTAGTAATCTCTTTCCGTAAATGGCAATATTCATTAGGTGCGATTGCTGCGGTATTCCATGACGTTATTTTTGTATTGGGAATGTATTCTTGGTTATACAAAATCATGCCTTTCCATATGGAAATGGACCAACATTTTATTGCTGCTATCTTAACAGTAATTGGTTATTCTATGAACGATACTGTAATTGTATTTGATAGAATTCGTGAATACCTTGGTGGAAATTACAAAGGTCACTTTAAAGATGTGGTAAATGCTTCTATTAACAGTACTTTATCAAGAACTTTGAATACTTCATTAATGATGATCTTAGTGTTATTAACGATGTTCTTATTTGGTGGTGAATCAATCAGAGGATTTATTTTCGCTATGTTGGTTGGTATTATCGTAGGAACTTATTCGTCTTTATTCATTGCAACTCCAGTATTGGTAGACACAATGACAAAAGGAGATATCGAAGATATTGAAGAAAGACACTACACTTCAAAATAATTAGATTTTTCTAAATAATACAACAGCAGTAAACTAAGTTTACTGCTGTTTTTTTTTGAATTAAATATTCAATTTGATTAATTTTTTTCAATTAAAAAATGCAAATTTGCAGATTAAAAAATTACACTATGCCAAAGATTTCAAACAAAGGACAACAAATGCCGGAATCACCAATTAGAAAATTGGTGCCTTACGCAGATATAGCCAAAAAAAATGGAAATAAAGTATACCATTTAAATATTGGACAACCAGACATTAAAACTCCTGAAGTTGCTTTACAGGCTGTTAAAAATGCCGATATTAAAGTTTTAGAATACAGTCACTCCGCTGGATTTGAAAGTTACAGAATCAAATTATCGGAATATTATAAAACACAAGGATTGCCAATAGATGTGGCAGATATTATAATAACAACAGGTGGTTCAGAAGCACTTTTATTTGCTTTAGGAAGCACTATGGATGTAGGGGATGAAATTATTATTCCGGAACCTTTTTATGCCAATTATAATGGATTTTCAGTAGCATCTGGTGTAACAGTAGTTCCTGTTATTTCTACAATTGATGACGGATTTGCATTGCCACCAATTGCAGCTTTTGAAGATTTAATTACACCAAGAACTAAAGCGATTCTGATTTGTAATCCGGGTAATCCAACAGGTTACTTGTATTCTGAAGATGAAATGAATCAATTGGCTGCCTTAGTAAAAAAACATGATTTGTTTTTGATTGCCGATGAAGTCTATCGTGAATTTATTTATGATGCTAAAGACAAACATTATTCTGTTATGAATATTCCTGGAATCGAAGAAAATGCAATTATGATTGATTCGGTTTCTAAAAGATACAGCATGTGTGGTGCACGAATTGGTTGTATTGTTTCTAAAAATAAAGAGGTGATGGCAGCGGCTATGAAATTTGCGCAAGCAAGATTAAGCCCGCCAACCTTCGAGCAGATTGCAAGTGAAGCGGCTTTACAAACCCCTCAAAGCTATTTTGATGAAGTAATTGAAGAATACAAAGAACGAAGAGATATCTTAATTTCAGAATTGCAAAAGATAGAAGGTGTGAAGGTAGGTTCTCCTAAAGGAGCTTTTTACTGCATTGCTCAATTACCCGTTGCTAATGCCGATGATTTTGCTCAATGGTTATTGGAATCCTACAATTTAAACAAAGAAACGGTAATGGTAGCTCCCGCTGCAGGATTCTATTCTACTCCAAATGTTGGCTTGAATGAAGTTCGAATTGCTTATGTTTTGAAAAAGGAAGATCTGGTTCGATCAGTGCATATTTTAAAAGAAGCGCTCAAAGTTTATAACGCTAAATAACATTATAAAAAAAACAGCTTGAAACCCAAGCTGTTTTTTTATCCTTTACTCATGAAAGGAATCTTTTAAAATTTTCCCTAATCGAATGCCTGCGATTTGAATTTGTGTTTTAATTAATACAAAATTCTTTTCTACATAGTCCGCATCAATTTGCTTATCAGTAGCATATATTTGATCTAAATGACTTCTTGATTCGCTTGCCCAATCTAATACACTTCCTTTGCAAAGGCTTTCAATTTGTTGTGTATTATAGGTTTTATAATTCATGCAATCATTTAAAGAAATACCTCTACTTTCAATGATTCCATAATCCATAAGGCCATGAAGGTTTGTTCCTTTCGAATTGAAATTAACTTGAAATGTATTTCCTCCTTTATCACTTCCGTAACCAATGTGTAAAGGCTGGTGTAAATCACCCATCAAATGAAATAAGTAGCATATTTTGGTTTTTACTTCCTCTTTAGTGAAGTCTTTATGGTGCTTTAATTCTTTTATTGTAGTACTCAAAGCAGAAATAATATTATCGCAACAAATATCTTTTACTTCTTCTCCTTTTTCAAAATTCACATAATGAAGTGGTTTTAATTTGTCATACGAATGGTCTTTTTTTATATCATCCATCCAGGTGGCAGCTTGTTCAATGGTCATTCCATCCAAATAGCTTAAAATGATATTTTTAGTTTTATTGTCTAATTGGTTAAATGCAATTTCGGCGACGATTTCGTGTCCTTTTTCACCCCAAGCAAATGTTTTTAATGGAATTAACGCTAACAAGGTTAGCATTATAAATAGTGACTTTTTCATGTTTTGTAGGCTTTGTTTATAGATTTGGGATCTATAGAATTAATTGCAGCAAATATATTCGATGTATAGCTACAATCAAAGACAGATTATTAATATTTGATTAATATCATTTAATACTATTTAAATTTTATTAATTTTGATGTAATCTAAATCACAAAAAATGAAATTTATCCCATTTGTAGCTTTGTTTTCATTAATAGGAATGAAATCCTATAGCCAAAAAGTATATTCAGTTAATTATGAAAATCAGGCTGATGTTAAGGTGTATGTAGTGCAATATGAAAATCAAGCTGACTTAAAGGTGTTCAAAGAATCCTATAGTAATCAGGCAACGCAAAATGAAGGAAGATGGTTTTTTGTGGATTATTCAAACCAAGCCGATAAAAAAATATACTTTGTAAAATATGAAAACCAAGCCGATTTGAAAATTTATTTTGTCAAGTATGAAAATCAAGCGGGTTGGAATAACAGTTCCAAAAAGCAATTAATGTACTAGCTACAACTCGTAAATTAGTAAACCACTTCTGAATTTTGGCTCAATATAAGTGCTTTTTGGCGGCATAATTAAGTTGTGATCTGCAAGTGTCTTTATTTCGTTAATATCGCTTGGAAATAACATAAAACCCACTTCAAATTCACCTTCATCTACTAATTCTTTTATTGTAAGAATAGATTGTTTTCCCGGAATGTATTCAATGCGTTCGTCATTTCTTAAATCTTCTATTCCAAGAATTGGTTGCAAGACTTTATCATATAAGATTTGAGCATCTAAGTTTTCAATGATAGAAGGGTTTTTAGTTTCTTGTTTGTAAAACAAAGCATAAAAACAGCCGTCTAAATACATTCCAAATTCAAACTTACCTTGTGGTTTCCACAATTCTTGTTCTTTTGATTTTATAATAAAATGATCGGATAGTTTTTCTAAAAAATCTTCTTTACTAAATCCATTTAAATCTCTAATGATTCTATTGAATTCATAAATTTTCACATTGCTTTCGGCAATTAAAAAACTCATAAAATAATTTAAGTTATCATTTTCTGCATTACGGTATTGGTCGTACAGCAACTCTGCAGATGCCGATCTATGGTGTCCGTCTGCAATATATAATTCGGGAATGCTTTCAAATTGTTTTTTCAGCCAATCCACTTCCATATCAGAGTCAACTTTCCAAAGCGTGTGCTTTTCTTTGTTGGTTGTAGCAAAATGATAAACGGGTTGTTCTTTTACTTTTTTTGATATCCAACTATTTATCGCTTCATTATCAGGATAAGTGATTAATACTGGTTCCGTGTTGAATCCCGTTTGATGCAAATAATCTTTAAACAATTCCACACGGTACTGAAGCGTGTCCTCGTGTTTTTTTATAATGTTGTTTTTGTATTCTTCAATTGAAGTTCCTGCAACCAATCCGGTGAAAGTTTGCGACTTAGTTTCTATTTGATACAAAAAGAAAGCAGGCGTTTCATCTTCAATAAAAGTACCTTCGTTTTTAAAATCTTGATATTTATGAGCAACCCCTTTAAATCGTTTGTCTAATGTGATTTTTTGCGCATTTACATAAGCTGGATTAATAATGTGCAAAAACGAATACGGATTAAAATTCAACCAAGAAGCAAGTTCAGCAGGCGAGTAATCGTCGTAATTCCGACAAGTTACGAGCGCTACTTTATCCGATGTAGGACGAACCGCTTTAAATGGTATTATTTTCGACATTTATTATTTTGAAAATTGTTTCGAAACTTTCTCTGCTTTTTTGCTTTCAGAGTAATCATAAAAACCTTCGCCAGATTTCACACCAAGTTTTCCAGCCATTACCATATTTACTAATAGTGGGCAAGGGGCATATTTTGGGTTTTTAAACCCGTCGTACATTACATTTAAAATAGAAAGACATACATCCAAACCTATGAAATCGGCAAGTTGTAAGGGTCCCATAGGATGTGCCATTCCAAGTTTCATAACCGTGTCAATTTCTTCCACTCCGGCAACTCCGTTATAAAGTGTTTCAATAGATTCGTTAATCATTGGCATCAAAATTCTATTGGCCACAAATCCAGGATAATCGTTAACTTCTGTTGGTACTTTCCCTAATTTAACAGACAATTCCATGATTATTTTAGTCACTTCATCTGAAGTGGTATAACCACGAATGATTTCAACCAATTTCATAATCGGCACTGGATTCATAAAGTGCATACCGATTACTCGTTCTGGATGCACTACCTGAGCCGCAATTTGCGTTATAGATATGGATGAAGTATTGGTTGCTAAAATCACATTGTGATCGCACACTTCACTTAATTGTTTGAAAATATTTAATTTTAAAGTTACATTTTCAGTAGCTGCTTCAACAACTAAATCAGTACCTACAACTCCATCTTTAATATCGGTGTAGGTAATTATGTTTCCAATAGTATTGTGTTTGTCGGCTTCCGTAATGGTTCCTTTTGCAACCATACGATCCAAGTTGGAAGCAATAGTTGCCATTCCTTTTTCTAAAGATTTTTCAGAAATATCAATAAGTTTTACGGTAAATCCGCTTTGCGCAAAAGTATGAGCAATCCCGTTACCCATAGTTCCTGCACCAATTACTGCAATTGTTTTCATTTTATAATTTTTATTTTGTTGAGATAGCAGTCATGCTATCAATAATTTGATACGCTACTCGTAATGCTTCGGTTCCATCTTCTAAGGTTACAATTGGAGTAGTATTGTTGTTAATAGCATCTGCAAATGTTTCCAATTCATCTAAAATGGCATTGTTTGGTTCTACTTCTGGATTTGCAAAGTAAATTTGTTTCTTTTCACCTTCGGCATTTTGTAAAATCATATCAAAATCTCCCGGAACTTCAGGTGCATCTTTCATTTTTACAACTTCACAAATTTTATCTAAATAATCAACCGAGATGTAAGCATCTTTTTGAAAAAACCTTGATTTACGCATGTTTTTCATCGAAATTCTACTCGATGTAATATTGGCAACACAGCCATTTTCAAATTCAATTCGGGCATTGGCAATGTCGGGTGATTGACTTAAAACAGAAACTCCGCTTGCGTGAACAGCCTTTACTTTTGATTTTACCACACTTAAAATGGCATCAATGTCATGAATCATCAAGTCTAATACTACCGGAACATCGGTACCTCGCGGATTAAATTCTGCCAAACGATGCGTTTCAATAAACATTGGGTTTTCAATCATATCTTTCACCGCAATAAAAGCAGGGTTGAATCGTTCTACATGGCCCACTTGGCCTTTTACATTGTATTCTTTAGCTAAAGCTATTATTTCTTCAGCTTCTTCAACAGTAGTTGCGATTGGTTTTTCAATAAAAACATGCTTGCCACTTTTAATTGCTACTTTGGCGCATTTATAATGTGAAAGGGTAGGCGTTACAATATCAATTACATCAACCGCATGAATCAATCGGGCAATGGTATCAAATTGTTTGTAACCGAATTCGGCCGCAATTTTAGCTCCGTTTTCTTGATTTTCATCATAAAAACCAACTAATTCGTATTTTTCTGATTGTTGTAATAATCGTAAATGAATTTTTCCTAGGTGACCAGCACCAAGTACGCCAACTTTAAGCATATAATTTAAATTTTATCAAAAATAGTAATTAATTGATAATTGGTAATTGATAATTGGTAATTTGTTTTCTATTTTTACACAATAATTAAGACACTAAAATTGAAGGACACGAATAAACATAAAGGGCTTCGCAATCAATTGGCTAAAATTCTGGAAGATAAAGGCATAATTGACAAAAACGTATTGGATGCCATTCGAACTATTCCGCGTCATTTATTTTTAAATTCCAGTTTTGAGGATTTTGCTTATCAAGACAAGGCGTTTCCAATTGGAGCCGGACAAACCATTTCTCAGCCCTACACTGTTGCTTATCAAAGCCAACTTTTGGATGTGAAAAAGGATCAAAAAATTCTTGAAATAGGCACCGGAAGTGGTTATCAAACAGCTGTTTTATGTTTGCTAGGTGCCAAAGTATATTCAGTGGAACGTCAAAATGAGTTATTCAAAACTACTTCGTTATTATTGCCAAAATTAGGCATTCGCCCAAAGCATTTGTCTTTTGGAGACGGTTATAAAGGACTTCCTAATCATGCTCCTTTTGACAGTATTATTGTTACTGCTGGAGCGCCAATTATTCCACAACCCTTGATGGCGCAATTAAAAATAGGAGGTAAGCTGGTTATTCCGGTAGGTGAAAACGAGCAAATTATGACCCTGTTGATTCGGAAAAATGAAACCCAATTTGAAAAACATGAATTAGGTGATTTTAAATTTGTTCCGCTTCTAGAAAATAAGAACTAAATAGAATTTAATTTAGTTTTTAAATTCTCAATTTCTGATAATATTTCTGCAATTTGAGTTTCCTTGGAGTTTGCATTAAGTTCAACACCTTTTTCGCTTAAAACTTCTGTGATAGCTTGAATTGATTGCGGATTAAAGTCAATTTGATTGTAGAATTTGTCTTTATACCAAGCAACTAAAAGGGTGTTAATATCAATTTCCAATTGATCGGATAGTATTTTAATTTGCTTTTCTGTAGGGATTCTTTGACCATTCTCAAATTTACTAATAAGGGCAGGATCTATGTTGACAAGTGCTGCAAGTTCGCGCGTCCCTAGTTTTTTATTTACCCTCGCATTTTTTAATAAATCATTCATGAGAATAAAAGTAAATTAAAATTCTTTTTTAATTCGGGCTAAGTCGCGTTTAGTGTCTTGTTCTTTTAGAGATTCGCGTTTGTCGTAGGTTTTTTTACCTCTGCAAAGGGCAATTTCCAATTTGGCAAGTCCTTTTTCATTGGTAAACAATCGAAGCGGAACAATAGTCAATCCTTTCGATTCGACATTTCGAGCTAAAGTTTTTAATTCTCTTTTATTAAGTAAAAGCTTGCGTTCGCTTCTTGATTTATGGTTGAATTGATTTCCAAACGCATATTCTTCAATATAGGTGTTAATGGCAAAAAGTTCGCCGTTATTGAACTCACAAAAGCTTTCTGCAATTTGTGCTTTTCCCAAACGAATTGATTTAATTTCGGTTCCGGTTAAGACAATACCAGCCGTATAGGTTTCAATTACTTCGTAATCAAACCGTGCTCTTTTGTTAAGTATGTTAGCCGTTTTTATCATTTCATTGCAAAGGTACTAACAAAATAATGAAACAAAAAGTAAAAAATAGCAGGTGAAATTGTAAACCATGACGAATGTCATTTTTTGGAATTTAAATAACAAATACATTTGTATGTAAATTATTTTTATTTCGATAATTTAAGAATTTAAAACATAATTTATTGGTTAGTTTCGAGTTGTCTCGAATAAAAAGTCACCCAGTACCAAGGGTGGCTTTTTTTTGTTAACAAATAGCATTTTTTATTCATAAATGTTGTGGTTTTCATTTTTGAAATTGAATTTATTACAGCTATATTTGTAAACCAATTAGAATTCTATGGAACAATTTGTAGTATCAGCAAGAAAATACCGTCCGCAAACATTTAAAGATGTGGTGGGTCAGCAAGCTATTACTAGCACTTTGTTAAACGCTATAGAAACCAATCATCTTGCTTCTGCTTTATTATTTACAGGACCTCGTGGGGTAGGAAAAACCACTTGTGCCCGAATTTTAGCACGTAAAATTAACCAACCAGGTTATGACGATCCAAATGAAGATTTTGCATTTAATGTTTTTGAATTGGATGCTGCTTCTAATAATTCGGTTGATGATATAAGAAATCTGATTGACCAAGTTAGAATACCGCCGCAAACGGGTCAGTATAAAGTATATATTATTGACGAGGTGCACATGTTGTCTTCTGCTGCATTTAATGCTTTTTTGAAGACTTTAGAGGAGCCTCCAAAGCATGCTATTTTTATTTTGGCGACGACCGAAAAACACAAAATTATTCCTACTATCTTATCGCGTTGTCAAATATTTGATTTTAAAAGAATTACGGTTAAAGACGCTAAAGAGCATTTGGCTGAAGTAGCTTCAAGTCAAGGGGTTTCTTTTGAAGATGATGCATTACATATTATAGCTCAAAAAGCAGATGGCGCTATGCGCGATGCTTTGTCTATTTTTGATAGAGTAGTATCTTATTGTGGTACCAATTTAACGCGACAAGCCGTTACTGAAAATCTAAATGTATTAGATTACGAAACGTATATTTCCATCACTAATTTGATTTTGGAAAACAATATTCCTCAAATTTTAGTTTCCTATAATGAAATTTTAGCTAAAGGATTTGACGGACATCATTTTATTGCAGGTTTAGCATCTCATTTTAGAGATGTATTAGTTTGCAAAAATCCAGCAACACTTTCTTTATTGGAGGCAGGAGAGCAGGCTCAAAAATTATACGGTGAACAAGCTCAGCAATGTACTACCGAGTTTTTATTGAAAGGTATTGAAATTGCCAACGACTGCGATTTAAAGTTCAAAGTTTCCCAAAACCAAAGGCTGCTAGTAGAACTAGCACTTATGCAACTTTGCTCTATCAATTTTGATGGAGAAAAAAAAAATGAGTTTATAATTCCACCAACTTATTTTAGAAGATCTGATTATTCCATTGTTGAAGCGCCAAGTCTGAAGCCTGAAGTTACAATTCAGAAGATAGAAGAAACTAGCGAGAAGTTGGAAGTTGGAAAGCAGGAGATTGAAATCGTTAGTCAAGATTTAGAAGTTGAAACAGCTCCATCTGAAGCAGATCAAATTATAACACCTACCCAAGAAACTCCAACACAAAATCATACGCCAATTTCAAGTCAACCCAATGTTTCCGCTTTTTCTTTGTCTAGTATTAGGGCTAAAAAAGAAATGCAGGAGGCACAAAAAGGCATGATTAAAGAGGAAGTTCATTTTCCTACTGAAGATTTTACCGAAACGGATATGCTCGATTTTTGGTTTAAATATGCACAACGATTAACCGATAAAGGATACATGATTATGGCTTCTTTATTGCGAATAAGTGATCCTAAACTAGAGGGATTTAAAATTATATACGCGTTGCCAAATGAAGGTTCCAAGATTGATTTTGATAAAGAAAAACCCGATTTACTAGGTTATTTACGAGGCCATTTACATAATCATGAAATCACTATTGAGGTAGTTGTAAATGAAAGTGTTAAAAGTAAAGTGGCATTTACCGCACAAGATAAATACAACCGATTAAACGAAATCAATCCGCATCTTGAAGAGTTCCGGCGTGCTTTTGATTTGGATTTATAAATAAAAAAAGGGATGTTTTAACATCCCTTTTTTTATTCTTTATTCATTTCCTTTTTTCAAGAAATCGATCAAACCTTTCATGTAGGTTTGTTGGTCGTCATACAAACTCATGTGACTTCCGTTTGCACAATACAAATACGTTCCTTTTTGAAACTGAGAAGCCATCCATTTCATGTATTTTGGATCCATGGTGTCGTATTTTGCGCCGATGACAAGTGTAGGAACCGATATGTTTTTTAATTCTTTAGAAACATCCCAGTTGGTTAATTTACCCGAAAGCCCCATTTCGCTAGGTCCTTGCATGGTTATATAAAGAGAATGATTCAATCTTCCCATAGATCGAGTAACTGGTTCTGGCCATTCGCTAACTGGAAGTCTTAGAATGTGTTGGTTGTAAAAATTTGCCATTAACAATTCCATGTATTTGGGGTTGGCATAATCTTTTTTGGCTTCCAAATCTTGAATGGCTTTCAATACATCTGGATTTAATTTGCTTTGCAACACTTTTGAATATTCTCCATATTTTGGGCAACTTGCCATCATGTTGGATACGACAATTCCTTTTAGGTTGTTTTGGTATTTCAAAGCATATTGCATTGCTAATATTCCACCCCAAGAATGTCCTAATAAATAAAAATTATCTTTATCAAGATGTAAAGCTACACGCACTTGCTCAACTTCTTCAACATATCTTGGTAGATCCCACATAGTTGTGTCGTTAGGATTGTCTGAAAAACCGGTACCTAGCTGATCGTAATAAATAAATTCTATTCCTTCTTTTGGCAAGAAGCTTTCCATGCACTCAAAATACTCATGAGACATTCCTGGTCCTCCATTTAATAATAGTAATTTAATTTTTGGATTGTTTCCAATGCGTTTGGTCCAAACATTAAATTTTCCTTTTGGAGTTTCAATCGCTATTTTTTGAACACCACCAATTTGCATTCCAGTGGATTCCGATTGGAAATAAGTAGTTGAATTTTCTTCTTTTTTACAAGAAATTAATGTTAGAAATGCAAATAATAGGATTAATTTTTTCATAGATAGGTTAGGGGTTTTGGTTAATAGTAATTTATATTTTTCCATAATACATGGCTTTCACGATACCATCGGAAAGTCCAATTTTAGGAACATATATTTTTCGAGCACCACTCCATTTCATAGCGTTTAAATAAATTCTGGTTGCAGGAATGATAACATCGGCACGGTCTGTATTTAATCCAAGTTCAAATATTCGATCTTCATAAGATAATGAATTTAAATATTGGTATTGTGAGTTTAAGTATAAAAAAGACAATGGTTTAGACTGTTGTTTTCCAGATAATTTAAATAATTTATTAATGTTTCCACCCGAACCGATAAGGGTAATATTATCATAAGGTTCACAATGCAACTTAATCCATTTTTCAATTTCTTCCCAAACCACTTCATTGACCATATCATTTAATAATCGAACGGTTCCATTTTTAAATGATTTTGATGCGACCATTTTCCCATCTGAAAATAAGGAGAATTCAGTACTTCCTCCACCTACATCTACATACAAATACGTTTTATCAGAAGCAATAAAATCATGTAAATCAGAAGAGGCAATGATGGCTGCCTCTTGTTTGCCATCAATAATTTCAATGTCAATATTAGATTTTTTCTTAATAATTTCAACAACTTCCTTGCTATTATAGGCTTCCCGCATTGCAGAAGTTGCACAAGCTTTGTAGCGTTCTACTTTATAAACTTTCATTAATAGTTTGAAAGCCGACATAGCATCAACCATTCGTTCAATATTTTCTGGAGTAATTTCACCAACAGTAAACGCATCTTGACCTAAACGAATTGGAACTCTTATTAGTTCAGATTTATTAAATTGGGTTTCTTTCCCTTTTTGTTCAACTACATTCGCTATAAGTAAACGCATGGCGTTGGAACCTATATCAATTGCAGCATATTTTTTTATTGAAATCATTTTGTATTGGCGGTAATATGCAAATTAAGACAAGTACCCTTCGCTGGCATCTTGTTGGTTTTTGAAATAGTTATAGGTTTCTAATTGTGCTCTAAAAACAGGTTCGCCTTCTTTACGAATTCGGTATTTATTGTCTAATTTTTCTGAATGAAATCGTGCTTTTACATTTCCTTTCCAACCTACTTCAAAAGTATCAATTAATTGTTTCTTAATGTCTTCTTGGTAAATAGGACAAGTTACTTCAACTCGACCATCTAAATTTCGAGTCATAAAATCGGCAGAAGAAATAAACACTTCTGGATTATTGTCATTACAAAATATAAACAAACGGGTATGTTCTAGAAAATTATCTACAATGCTTATTGCTTCAATATTTTCGCTCATGCCTTTAACTCCCGGTATTAGACAGCAAATTCCACGAATTTGCATTTTTATTTTTACTCCAGCATTACTTGCATCATACAGTTTATCTATCATAGCAAAATCGGATAAGCTATTCATTTTTAAATTTATATAAGCAGGTCTTCCAGCTAGAGCATTGTGAATTTCTCTATCGATTAGTTTGTAAAACTTACCTCTCGAATAATGGGGTGAAACAATTAAATGTTTGTAACGATGTAATCGGTAATTGATTTCAAAAAAATCAAAAATTTTAGAGACGTCTTTTAAAATTTGTTGGTGACTAGTTAACAAAGTTACATCGGTATATACTTTAGCTGTTGATTCGTTGAAATTTCCAGTAGATATAAATCCGTAGCGTTTTGTTTTGCCTTCTTCAAACCGTTCTATAACACAAATTTTACTGTGTACTTTTAGCCCTTTTATTCCAAAAATTAATTCAATTCCTTCTTGCTGCATTTGTTCGGCATAGGAAATATTATTTGCTTCATCAAAACGAGCTTGTAATTCAATTTGAACCACTACACGTTTTCCATTTTTTACAGCATTAATTAAGGAACTGATTATTTGAGAGTTTTTTGCTAAACGGTATAATGTAATTTTAATGGAACTGACTTTCGGATCCAAAGCTGCTTCTCTTAATAATTTTATAACATAAGAGTAGGATTGATATGGAGCAGAAATCATGAAATCTTTAGTTGCAATTTTGTTTAAAATACTTCCTTCAAGGCTCAGCCCTGGAACGCCTAATGGTTTTTTCTGTTGGTATAATAAAT
Organism: Flavobacteriaceae bacterium; assembly: GCA_947453195.1. Lineage (GTDB taxonomy): Bacteria > Bacteroidota > Bacteroidia > Flavobacteriales > Flavobacteriaceae > Flavobacterium. The sequence goes on along the minus strand of CANGFO010000003.1, from coordinate 39,381 downwards.
CAAATCTTCCCAAATTTGGAAAATCCATGTAATCTCTTCTATTGTGGTAGCGACCACCAGGAATGATACTATCTGTAGAATCAATTTTCATTCGGTTAAGGAAGAAGGCTAAAGTATCTTTTCCAATACTTTTATCGTAAACAAATCTTACAGGCTCTCCAATTCTTCTGTCTTTTACTGAGGTAGCAATTTTTTGTAACATACTTTTACTCATGTCGCTGTCAATATCTAATTGCGCATCACGAGTAATTTTTATCATGTGTGCTGAAATACTTTTGTAATCGAAAATATTGAAAATACTGCTCAAATTGTATCGAATTACATCATCTAGCATCATGATGTATTGCTTATCACCAATTGAAGGAAGTACTACAATTCGATTAAAGTTTTTTGGCATTTCAATAATCGCGTAATGAACTTCATTTCTTGCTCTTAAAATCCCTAAGGGTTTAGATTTTTCCTTAGTGTTCATTACCAATTTAATAGCTAAATATCCTGCTGTATCTTTTAATAATGGGAATTCTGCTAAATCATTTAAGATGATTGTAATTAATTCAGGACTAACTTTTTGAATAAAAAATTCATGTACAAATTCTTGATGTTCTGGACATAATTGGGTTTCATTTACAATTATGATATTTTGTTTTTCTAATTCGTCTTCAATTTCTTTAAGGATTTTCAAACTGTCTGCTTGTTGCTTGATCACAATTTTAGTGATGTCATGCAATAATTGTTCTGCAGTAATTCCGCCTAGTACTTTTTCTCCAGATTCTCCAGATAAACTTAATCTGCGAATAGCGGCAAAACGAACTCTAAAAAATTCATCTAAATTATTGGAAAAAATACCTAAAAATCGAAGTCTATCAAGAAGAGGTACCGTAACATCAGCTGCCTCTTGAAGTACTCTTGCATTAAAATTCAACCAACTTTTTTCACGATCTATATACCTATAATTGGTTCCTGTATTCATACTTTTAGTTCTTAAAATAAAGATAGATTATTTGAAAATTTTATGTTGTGCGAATATAAAATTTATAAAATCTTTAATTGTTATATAATGATTAAGTTTTATATATGTTATGGAGCCAATCGCTCCATTTTCCAATTAAAATCCGATTGCAATTGGTATCGAATTCGGTCGTGTAATCTATTAGCACGCCCTTGCCAAAATTCTACTTCTACGGGTCTAACTAAAAATCCTCCCCAGTGTTTTGGTCTTTCAATTTCAGTATTTTCAAATTCTTGTTCTAATTTTTTTAAATTAGTTTCTAGAAATTCCCTATTCAGAATTACCTCGCTTTGCGGTGATACAATCGCACCTAGCTTACTTCCGTCGGGTCTTGAAGCAAAATAATTATCGGATACTGCTTCTATAGTTTTTTCGGCAATTCCTTTTATGATGACTTGTCGCTCAAGACTTGTCCAAAAAAACGACAAACAAATATTAGGGTTTTTTTGAATTGCTTTTCCTTTCTCCGAATTGTAATTGGTGTAAAAAATAAAACCTTCTTCATTGAATTTCTTTAGTAAAACAACTCTAGATTTTGGGAATCCATCTAATCCAATTGTAGCTACCGTCATCGCATTTACTTCGTCTACACCACCAAAATCTTCGGTTTCATGAAACCATCTATTAAATAAATTAATAGGGTCCTCTGGGATATTTTCTTCAAGTAATTCGTTTTTTTCGTAGGATTTTCTATAGTTACTAAGGTCTTTCATAGGGAGCTTGTTTCACGCAAAGGTCGAAAAGATTTACGAATTATTAATCGTGATTTTCAATACTTTTGTACGCATCAATTACTTTTTTCACCAATCGATGGCGAACAATATCTTTATCGTCAAGATAAATGATCCCAATTCCGTCAATATCTTTTAAAACTAATAAAGCTTCTTTTAATCCGGATATCGTTCTTCTTGGCAAATCTACTTGACCGGGATCACCTGTAATAATGAACTTGGCATTCTTTCCCATACGAGTTAAAAACATTTTCATTTGAGAATGCGTCGTGTTTTGGGCTTCATCCAATATGACAAATGCATTATCTAATGTTCTTCCTCTCATAAATGCCAAAGGAGCAATTTGAATTATCCCTTTAAGAATATAATCTTCCAATGTTTGCGGAGGCAACATGTCTCGTAATGCATCATAAAGCGGTTGCATGTAGGGATCTAGTTTTTCTTTCATGTCTCCAGGTAAGAAACCTAGGTTTTCACCAGCTTCTACTGCAGGTCGCGTTAATATGATCCTTTTTACTTGTTTTTCCTTTAAAGCTTTAACGGCAAGAGCAACACCGGTGTAGGTTTTACCTGTTCCAGCAGGACCAACGGCAAAAACCATATCGTTTTTAAAAACGGTTTCTACTAGTAAATGCTGGTTTGGAGTCATCGCTTTAATAAGTTTCCCGCCTAATCCATGAACAAGAATTTTCTCGTGGTCGGGCATGCGTTGCTCTTCACCTGAATTACTTTGAATAACTCGATCAATTACGTTCGAATCAATATTATTGTATCTTGTAAAGTGAAGCATTAATCGGTTGAATCTTGTTTCAAATTCATCCAACTCAGCTTTTTCTCCAAATACTTTTAGGGTAGTACCTCGAGCTACAATCTTTAATCTTGGATAATACTTTTTTATCGTTTCAAGATGGGAATCTTGCGTACCCCAAAATTCTTTTGGAGCAATGTCGTGTAATTCAATGATGCGTTCGTTCAAATGGTAGTAGTTTTTTAATTATTTTTTACTAATTATTAGTAGATTTGCAATCATTTCAAATTTATGAAATACACCGGTACAATTCCGATTTATTTATAAACAATTTTATGTCAATAATTACCCTTACAACCGACTACGGATACAAAGACCATTATGTGGGTGCTTTGAAGGGTAAAATATTATCACAAAGTAAAGAATTGATAATCGTTGATATTTCACATCAAGTAGATCCCTTTAATATTAGCGAAGCCAGTTATTTACTTCAAGGTGCTTATGCTAGTTTTCCAAAAGGAACGGTGCATATTATTGGCGTAGATATCGAATTAAAAGAGGACAACCAGCATGTTGTGGTGCAATGGAATGATCATTTTTTTGTAACTGCAGATAATGGAATATTGAGTTTGTTGACTACCCAAATTAAGCCTCAAAAAATGGTTGCGATTAACATTCACGATCGATTACTTCCTGAAGCTACTGATATGGATGTATTAGTAACCACTGCAGTCCATATAGCTAAAGGTGGTTCGCTAACAGTAGTTGGCAAAGAAATTCAAACCCTTAAAGAGGTTACCGAACTTCAAGCGGTAGTTGATTCTGATAAAAAATCAATTAAAGGATATGTGGTTTATATAGATAATTTTGGAAATGCTATTACCAATATTTCTAAAAAAATATTTTTAGAAACGGCCAAAGGGAGGCCTTACGAAGTGCAATTTAAAAACAAAAAAGTTAAAAATATTTTTGCAAAATATTCTGACATTGAGACGATTGAAAAGCAGTCGCTTTATAATGTTATGGGAAAATCTTTAGCCATTTTTAATGAAGCTGGATTTTTGGAAATTGGTTTGTATAAAAGTAATCCTAAAATTGGTTCGGCTTCCAGTTTATTAGGTTTAGAATGTCGTGATTTTGTGATGATTCAATTCAGTTAAAATAATTTTAAATGAAGAAAATCAGTATTCTAATTCTTTTGTTTTCCGCAACTTTTACAACCGCTCAATATTCAGATAGTATTTATACAAAATTCTATTCTTATGCTGATTATTTAAAATCAAATAAGAAAGAAGGTGAATTAAATCCGTTTGTTTTTGATGTTGCTACAAAATTAAATTCGAAATCTCCGCAAAAATATATGGATGAAGCAGTTGTACTTCTTAAAAAAGAACAATTTAACGAAGCGAGTTATATTTTCATTTTGGGCGCTATCCGATGGAAATATTATGCAAATTTTTTCAAATTTAATGAAGTAGACTACAATCAAAAGAATGAAATAGAAAGTACAATTAATTCCTTTTTAAGAAGTAATGTTCGTAATTTTGCAGCCCTAATTAATAAGGCGAGTAATTATCATTTGGCAAACGATTATACTTTTTGTTCTCGAAAAAAGAAACCTATGTATTATGATGAATCCGCAGGTTTTTATACAAGATTAGGTAATCAAATAGTAATTAACGAAGCCTATTTTACAAATATGTGGAGTAAAGAACGACGTGATTTTGAAAACGAAATAAAATAATATATGTTTGTACGAATAGTGAAAATGTCGTTTCATGAAGAAAATATTCCAGCTTTTTTGGAAAATTTCGAATTAATGAAAACCCACATACGAAATGCGCCAGGAAATCGTTTTCTAGAATTGTATCAGGATAAAACCAATCCATGTATTCTATTCACTTATAGTTATTGGGAAACCGAAGCAGATTTAGAAAATTACAGGAACTCGGCGTTGTTTGATGAAGTGTGGACATTTACAAAAAAGTTATTCAACGACAAGCCAGAAGCTTGGAGTGTAGATAAATTAGTTACCTTAGAATAAATATATGAAATCATTATTATTAAGAGAAATAAAATCCTTTTTTGGTTCGCCTATTGGATATTTAGTAATCGCAATTTTCTTGTTGCTTAACGGATTATTCCTCTGGGTTTTCGATGGAGATTACAATATTTTAAATAGCGGGTTTGCCGATTTATCGCCATTCTTTACTATTTCACCATGGATATTAATTTTTCTGATTCCCGCAGTAACCATGCGCAGTTTTTCGGATGAAATGAAGCAAGGAACATTAGAATTGCTTTTAACTAAACCCATTTCAATATGGGAAATTGTAATTGGCAAATATCTGGGTGCTTTTGCATTAATCATTATTGCTATTATCCCAACATTTATTTATGTATATGTAATTTATGTTTTGGGTATGCCCGAAGGGAATCTCGATATGGGAAGTACTTTAGGATCTTATTTTGGTTTGTTATTTTTAATTTCGGGATACACTGCAATAGGGATTTTCACCTCTTCCCTTTCAGAAAATCAAATTGTAGCCTTTATAGTTTCTGTTTTTTTATGCTTTTTTCTATATTTTGGTTTCCAAGGAATTGCCTCACAGTTTAAAGATTGGCAAGAGTTCATTGCTTTCTTCGGAATGGACAATCATTTTAAAAGCATGAGTCGAGGTGTTATTGATACCCGCGATGCTATTTATTTTATGAGTATCACTACCTTATTCTTATCGGTTACTGTTTACAAACTTAAATTGCTTAAATCATAATGGAAAATAAGAACCCTAATTTAAAAAGCCTTTTTACCATTATTTTTGTAATAATGGCGGTTAATTTTGCTGGACATTTTCTATTTAAACGTTTTGATTTAACTGAAGATAAACGTTATACACTTTCTCAAACATCCTTAACTATTTTAAGTGAAGTGAAAGAACCACTTTATGTGGATGTATTCTTAGAAGGAAATTTTCCAGGCGAATTCAAAAAATTGCAAACCGAAACCCAACAGCTTTTAGAGGAATTTAAAGCCTATAATTCTAATGTCATCTTTCAATTTGTAAATCCCTTAGATAAAGAAGAAGAGCGAGATAAAACGCTTCAGCAATTTTATGATAGAGGATTAACTCCTTTGAATGTAACACTTGATGAAAAAGGAAAACAAACACAAGAAATTGTTTTTCCTTGGGCTGTGATTAGTTATGGAAATAAAAGTGCGAAAGTTCCTTTATTAAAAAATATGATGGGTGCTTCAACGGCACAAAAAGTGGTCAGTTCAGTACAACATCTAGAATATGCTTTTTCTAACGCTTTTAATACGGTAACCAAAAACCGAGAAAAAAAGGTAGCGATCATAAAAGGAAATGGCGAACTTCATGATTTGTTATTAGCAGATTTTTTAAAGTCAGTACGTGAAAATTATTTTATTGGTCCTTTTACATTAGATTCTGTGGCGAAAAGTCCAGAAAATACCTTAAAAGAATTAAAAAAATACGATTTAGCCATAATTGCGAAACCTACGGAAGCATTTACAGATTCTGAAAAACAGGTTTTAGATCAGTATTTAATGCATGGTGGAAAAACAATATGGCTTGTAGATCAAGTTAATATGGAAATGGACAGTTTGATGAATACAGGTGAGAACATGGCATTTCCAAGAGACTTAAATTTAAATGATCTGTTCTTTAAATATGGAGTACGAATAAAACCCGATTTGATTAAAGATATTATGGCAACGCCAATTTCTTTAGCTACAGGTCAGCAGGGGAGTGCCACGCAATACACAAAGTTTCCTTGGCTTTATTCGCCAATGATTTATCCAGTTGCAAATTTAGATCCGACGAAAACGAATCCAATTGTAAGTAATCTTGACGGAATAAAATTTGAATTTGCTAATCCAATTGAAGTTCTTAAAAATAACATCAAAAAGACAGTTTTACTCCAAAGTTCACTTTATTCAAAATCGGTGGGTACCCCAACACAAGTCAACCTAAATATGGTTCAAGACCGTCCAGAGCAAAAAGAGTTTTCGGGTAGCGGTAACATTCCGGTTGCAGTATTATTAGAAGGGAAATTTAATTCGGTTTATCAAAATAGGGTGCTTCCATTTGCTGAAAAAGATTTTATTCCTGCAGGAAAAGAGTCTAAAATGATTCTAATTTCGGATGGTGATGTAGTAAGAAATCAATTAGATAAAAATTTTCAACCTTTGGAGTTGGGATTTGATAAATGGACTAATAATTTATATGCCAATAAAGAGTTTATGCTGAATTGCGTTAATTATTTATTGGATGATAATGGTTTAATAAATATTAGAAGTAAATCAGTAGAATTGCCCATTTTAGACACTCAAAAAGTAACAGAAAACTACACTTATTCTCAAACACTAACTATTGGATTACCAATTACTTTAGTGTTGTTGTTTGGAGTAGTTTTTACCTTCTTGAGAAAGAAAAAATACAGCAAATAAAAGATTGTTTAAATTAAATGTATTTTTTTTTATTTTTATTTACCTGATGAAAAACAACAAATCGAAAGATTCCTTACACGGAGTTACATTACAAAAGATTCTAGATCAATTAGTTCTTTTTTATGGCTTTGATACTTTGAGCGAACTGATAAAAATTAAATGTTTTACAGTTAATCCATCAATTAAATCAAGTTTGACTTTTTTACGAAAAACCGATTGGGCTCGAAAAAAAGTAGAAGAATTATACATTAGGACTTTGCCTAAACTAGCTAAAGAGTAGTTTGTTATCCTTTAAAATTTCTTTTTAAAATAGAGTAAATTACGGTATCCCAAAACTTTCCATCCCATAATTCATTTTCTAGGATATGCGCTTCTTTCACAAACCCATTTTTTTGTAAAACTCTTTCAGATGCTTTATTTTCGGGATCGATTACGGCTTCTATAGAATGCATTTGTAAATCATCAAACCCATATTCTAAAATCAATTGAATGGCTTCGGTTACAATTCCTTGTCCGTTATATTGGGGCAAAATCATGTACCCAATTTCGCAGCGGTGGTTTTCTGGTTGTAATCTATAATGACCAATAATTCCAATTAATTTTGGATTTCCTTTTAAAGTTATTGCCCAATTAATGCCTTTGTTGTTTTCTATATTTTCGTCAATCGTTTTTAAATGTATTAATGCATCTTCCTTTGTTTTTGCTAAAGGTCGAGGAATAAACTTCATCGTTTCCGGATTGCTTCGAAGCTCAAAAATCTCATCAACATCTGTTTCAATAACTCGTCTAAGCAGAAGCCGTTTGCTTTCTAAATTTTTAAAAGGATGGAAATTAATTTCTAGCATTTTGATTTTTTTTTATTTCGTAAAAGTAGCAAAAGCAGCCATAGTTTTTTGATATGTAACAAATAACATTTTATTAAGACTTATTTAAATGATTTTGTGAAAATCAAAAGCAATTTTTTCTTTTATTTGTTTGATCAATTAACCAATTCTAATCTATGAAAAATTTTATTACAAAAGCATTCTTTTTTAGCGCTTTGTTTTGTGGATTTTCTTCTTTAAAAGCTCAGGAAACTAAGCCTTCATCGAATTATAATTACAACGAAACTTTCGCTAATAATTTTTACACCAAAAACGCTACAGAGACTCGATCTGCAAGCGGACAGCCAGGTGCTAAATACTGGCAAAACAGAGCTGATTATTCTTTAACGGCAAGCTTGAATGAGCAATCTAAAGAGATAATTGGTTCCGAAATTTTAACTTACACCAATAACAGTCCAGATAAATTGGGCTTTTTATGGATGAATGTGGAGCAAAATTTATTCAAAAAAGATTCTCGTGGTAATGCAATTATTCCTTTAAAAGGAAGTAGAAATGGAGCTAAAGGGCAAGATTTTGATGGTGGAATCAGAATAAAATCACTTAAAGTTATTTATACTTTGGGTGGTAAAGCTGTTGAGAAAGAAGCGACTTATACCGTTGTTGATACGCGTATGCAAGTAAATCTTCCACAAGAATTAAACGGAAATGGTGCTTCGGTAAAACTTAAAATAGAATTTTCATTCATTTCTCCAGATTATGGATCGGATAGAATGGGAGTTGTTGATACTAAAAACGGAAAAATTTTCACTATTGCACAATGGTATCCTAGAATGTGTGTGTATGACGATGTTCGTGGTTGGAATACCAATCCATACCTTGGACCAGGAGAATTTTATTTAGAATATGGTGATTTTGATGTTGCTATTACTGCTCCAGCAAGTCATATTGTAGTGTGTTCTGGTGAACTGCAAAACCCGTCTGAAGTGTATACTGCTGAGCAACAAAAACGTTGGGCTGCTGCTAAAGCAAGTGATAAAACGGTTATGATTCGTACTGCGGAGGAAGTGACGCAAGTCGCAACTCGCCCTGAAGGAAAATCGACTTTAACTTGGAAATTTAAAATTAAAAATGCTCGAGATGTATCTTGGGCATCCTCTGCAGCATTTATTGTAGATGCAGCACGAATTAATTTACCTAGCGGTAAAAAAGCATTGGCAATTTCTACTTATCCTGTAGAATCGGACGGTCAAGATGCTTGGAGTAGAGCTACAGAATACACTAAAACATCTATTGAAAATTATTCTAAAAGATGGTTTGAATTCCCTTATCCAGTGGCTACAAACGTAGCGGGAAATGAAGGTGGTATGGAATACCCAGGAATTGTTTTCTGTGAAATAAAATCAAAAGGAGCAGAGCTTTGGGGAGTTACAGATCATGAATTTGGTCATGGTTGGTATCCAATGATTGTGGGTTCTAATGAGCGTTTATTTGCTTGGATGGATGAAGGTTTTAATACTTTTATTAATGGATTGAGTTCTCAAGATTTCAATAATGGAGAATACAAGCAACCAGAACAAAATATGCACCAATCTTCTGAAATGCTTACCGATCCTAGTTTGGAGCCAGTTATGGCGGCACCAGATAATTTAAAAGAAGCTAATTTAGGTATTTTAGCTTATTACAAACCAGGCGCAGGATTGGATATGTTGCGTAATAATGTATTAGGTAAAGAACGTTTTGATAAAGCTTTTAGAACTTATACAGAGCGTTGGGCTTTTAAACATCCTATGCCTGATGATTTCTTTAGAACAATCGAAAATGTAGCTGGAGAAGATTTAGGTTGGTTTTGGAGAAGTTGGTTCTTAAATAATTGGAAATTAGATCAAGGAATTTCTAAAGTTAAATATGTAAAAGGTGATGCTAAAAATGGTGCAGTTATTACTATTGAAAATTTAGAAAAAATGGTGATGCCAGTAGTAGTAGAAATTAAAACTAAAAGCGGAGCTGTATCTAGAAAATCACTTCCTGTCGAAATTTGGGAACGTAACGCAGATTGGACATTTAAAGTCGATACTACTGAAGAATTAGATTCGATTACTATTGATCCAGATACTAATTTACCAGACAGTAATTCTGAAAATAATGTTTGGACCAATGAAAAAAATGGAATTACAAAAGTAGAATCATTGGCGCCGTATTTAGGTAAATTTTCAAGTGCTAAACTCCCTATTAAAATTACTTTTACTGAAGAAGAAGAGAGTTTGGTAATTAATTCTCCTGGGCAACCTGCTACATCTTTAGATAACAAAGGAGCTGGAAAATTCACACTTGATCAAGCTGGTTTAGTGATTCAGTTTAATGAAGCTAAAGATGCTTTTACATTAAGTGCTGGCCCTCAAAGCTTTGATTTTACTAGAGAAAAATAATAATTTAATAGTATTTTAAAGGCCCGCAATTGCGGGCCTTTTTTTATTACAATTCATTTTGATTTCTAAATACTAATTGTCCATCAAAACTATCCAATAAAATAATACTATCCGTTGTAACTTTGCCAGCTAGAATCTCTTTAGAAAGTTGATTCAATACTTCGCGTTGAATCACTCTTTTTACTGGTCTTGCTCCATACTGTGGATCATATCCTTTTTCAGATAAATGGCTAATGGCTTCTGGAGTAGCATCCATTGTAATGTTTTGTTCTGCAAGCATTTTAATTACGCCTTTCAATTGAAGTCCCACAATTTCTTTAATATTATCAGAAGTTAATGGTGTAAACATTACAATTTCATCTATTCTATTAATGAATTCAGGGCGCACCATTTGTTTTAATAAGCCTAATACTTCCGTTTTTGCAGCCTCAGTTGCAGCCTCAATTCCACCTTTTAAATTTTCAAATTTCTCCTGAATTATTGCACTTCCTATATTAGAAGTCATTATAATGATCGTGTTTTTAAAATCTGCAACCCGACCTTTATTATCCGTCAATCTTCCTTCATCAAGTACTTGTAGTAAAATGTTAAAAGTATCCGGATGTGCTTTTTCAATTTCATCCAATAAAATTACAGAATAGGGTTTTCTTCGAACGGCTTCGGTTAATTGTCCGCCTTCATCATAACCAACATATCCAGGAGGCGCACCAACTAATCGGCTCACGCTATGGCGTTCTTGGTATTCACTCATATCTATTCGGGTCATTGCATTTTCATCGTCAAATAAATATTCGGCTAAAGCTTTGGCTAATTCGGTTTTTCCAACACCCGTTGTTCCAAGAAATAAGAAGGTTCCAACTGGTTTTTTCATGTCTTGCAATCCAGCGCGACTTCTTCTTACGGCATCACTAACTGCTTCAATGGCTTCTTCTTGTCCCACAACACGATGGTGCAATTCTTCCTCTAATTTCAAGAGTTTTTCTCTTTCACCTTGAAGCATTTTCATCACCGGAATTCCGGTCCATTTAGCCACAACTTCTGCAATGTCTTCACGAGTAACTTCTTCTTTAATTAAAGAAGTGCCCGATTGGTTTTCGGCTAATGTGATTTGCAATGCATCCAAACGCTCTTGTGCTTCTTTAATTTTTCCGAAGCGAATCTCAGCTACTTTTCCATAATCACCATCACGTTCTGCTCGTTCAGCATCCAATTTAAAATCTTCAATTTCTTGTTTAACTGACTGAATTGAATCAACTACATCTTTTTCCGATTTCCATTTGGTGTAAATTTCATTTCGGTCTTCTTTTAAATTCGCTAAATCCAAACCAAGTCCTTTCAACTTATTCTCATCTTTTTCTCTTTTGATAGCTTCTATTTCAATTTCCAACTGCATGATTTTCCGATCCAATACATCCAGTTCTTCTGGTTTGGAATTGATTTCCATTCTAAGTTTTGAGGCCGCTTCATCCATTAAATCAATTGCTTTATCTGGAAGAAAACGATTGGTAATATAGCGTTGCGATAATTCTACCGAAGCAATAATGGCATCATCTTGAATTCGAACTTTGTGATGGGTCTCGTATTTTTCTTTAATTCCTCTCAATATTGAAATCGCACTTTCGGTATCGGGTTCTTCAACCATTATTTTTTGGAATCGACGCTCTAAAGCTTTGTCCTTTTCAAAATATTTTTGGTATTCATCAAATGTGGTGGCGCCAATTGCACGAAGTTCGCCACGAGCCAAAGCCGGTTTTAATATATTGGCAGCATCCATAGCGCCTTCACCACCTCCAGCACCTACAAGCGTGTGTATTTCATCAATAAAAAGAACAATATCGCCTTCGGCAGAAGTTACTTCTTTTACCACCGCTTTTAATCGTTCTTCAAATTCCCCTTTATATTTTGCTCCTGCAATTAAGGCTCCCATATCTAAAGAAAATACAATTTTATCTTTTAGATTTTCAGGTACATCGCCATCTACAATTCGATGAGCAAGACCTTCGGCAATTGCTGTTTTTCCAACACCTGGTTCTCCAACCAACATTGGATTGTTTTTAGTTCTTCGAGTAAGAATTTGCAATACTCTTCTTATTTCTTCATCTCTTCCAATAACTGGATCCAGTTTACCACTTCGAGCTAATTCATTTAAGTTCTTTGCATATTTACTTAAGGCATTGTAGGTTTCTTCTGCAGATGCAGAAGTAACTCGTTCGCCTTTTCGCATTTCAGTTATAGCAGCATCCAAAGCTTTTTCTGTAACTCCTTGGTCTTTTAATATCTGGGCGACTTTGCTTTTTGATTTAAAAATTGCCAAAATTAAATGCTCAATCGAAACAAACTCATCATTTCTTTTTGTAGCTATTATTCCCGCTTCATTCAGGGTGGTAGAGGCATCACGAGAAAACATAAGTTCTCCACCAGTTACTTTAGGAAAGCTTTGAATGGTTGATTCTAATATTTTCTTAAATAGTTCAATGTTAACATTTAGTTTTTTCAAAATAAATGGAGTAACATTTTCATCTACTTCCAGAATACCTTTAAAGAGGTGTTCGTTTTCAAGTTGTTGTTGTCCCAATTCTTGTGCAATTAGCTGTGCTTTCTGCAAAGCTTCTTGCGATTTAATTGTAAATTTATTTATGTTCATTGTGGTGTTTTTTATAGTTTAATTTAAATTAATAAATTCTATATTTGAAGAATGTTGGACAATTTGTATTCCAATACCGAATCATAGACAAAATGACACTTTTTTCGGATGAAATCCATATAAAGTTACGACAAAAAGTCTTAAAAAATGACAATTTATGAGTTTATTTAATAATTTTTTTGGATCAACACCACAAGAAGAAACCAATTCAAAAATCAATTGGTTGCAGTTAACCGATATTTCACAATTGGATGAAATAGAAGATGCATCTAATTCAAAATTAGTTCTAATCTTTAAGCACAGTACCCGTTGCAGTATTAGCAGAATGGCACTTCGACAATTCGAAAATGAATTTGAAGCGAACGAAAATGTTCTTCCTTATTATTTAGATTTATTAAATCATCGCGATATCTCAAATGAAATTACTTTAAAGTTTTCTGTGGTACATCAATCACCTCAATTACTTATTATCAGTAAAGAAAAATGCATTTATAATGCTTCACATAGCGATATTGATGCAGGAGTAATCAAAACCTATTTATAAAAAAAAGCAGCTTTAAAGCTGCTTTTTTTATAGTCTTATTTTCTTACAAATGGCGGAAGAAGTTTACTAGAGACTTCACCAAAGCCTATTCGCATGGAACTGTTTTGACAAAATCCTTTAATCGTAACCGTGTCGTTATCGTTGATGAATTTTCGTTCCGATCCATCTTTCATTGTAATTTGGTTTTTTCCACCCCAAGTTAGTTCCAACATCGAGCCAAAGCTGTCTTCAGTTGGCCCAGAAATAGTTCCAGATCCCATCATGTCTCCCGAGTTTACTCTGCATCCATTAGAAGTATGGTGCGTTAGTTGTTGTGACATCGACCAATACATGTATTTGAAATTGGATTTTGAAATCAAACTTTCTTCAACATTTTCTGGTTTTAAATATACTTCAAGATTGATATCGTAGGTATGTTTTCCTTTTTGTTGTAAATAGGGAAGTGGTGTTGGCTCTTGTTTTGGTCCTTTAGTTTTAAATGGTTCTAAAGCATCCATAGTAATAATCCAAGGAGAAATTGATGAAGCAAAGTTTTTGGCTAAGAAAGGTCCTAGCGGCACATATTCCCATTTTTGAATATCTCTAGCGCTCCAATCGTTTAGTAATACCATTCCGAAAATATAATCTTCAGCTTCATTGATTAAAATATTTTCACCCATAACATTTACGTCTGTGGTGATAAAGGCAGTTTCTAATTCAAAATCAACCAATCTTGAAGGCCCAAATACAGGACTAGTTTCTCCATTTGGTAACGTTTGTCCCATAGGGCGGTGTACCGGAATTCCAGAAGGAACAATAGTAGAACTTCTTCCATGGTACCCAACCGGAATGTGAAGCCAGTTTGGTAACAACGCATTTTCGGGATCTCTAAACATTTTTCCAACATTAGTTGCATGTTCTTTACTGGAATAAAAATCGGTGTAATCTCCAATTAAAACCGGAAGTTGCATTTCAATGTCTTCCATTTTAAAAATGATAATTTCTCTGTGTTCTTTATTGTCGCGAAGTAAAGGATTTTCACTATCAAATAATTCGCTCAATCTGTTTCGAACCAATCGCCATGTTTTTTTTCCATCTGAAATAAAATCATTCAAGGTGTCTTGCATGAACATATCATCAGTTAATTCAATTCCTTCAAAATAGCCTAATTGTTGAAGGGCTCCCATATCAATAGCGCAATCACCAATTCGAGTTCCAATTGTTATTACATCTTCCTTGGTTAAAAAAACTCCAAAAGGAATATTCTGAATAGGAAAATCACTGTTTTCTGGAACTTGTATCCAGGATTTACGACTGGGATCATTGGCTAAAATTGGCATAATAGAATGTTGATTTGTTGTTGAAAAAAATGTAATCAAATATATCATTTAGAATTTATTTGACAAACATATTTTGTAGTTTTGACAAACAATTTTTTAAAAAATAAAAACATGCAACGCGACGAAGAAATCTTTGACTTGATTCTTGATGAACAAGACAGACAAATACATGGAATAGAGCTAATTGCCTCTGAAAATTTTGTAAGTGACCAGGTAATGGAAGCTGCAGGATCTTGTTTAACCAATAAGTATGCAGAAGGATATCCAGGAAAAAGATATTACGGAGGATGTGAAGTAGTTGATGTTGTAGAGCAAATTGCTATTGATAGAGCCAAAGCATTATTTGGAGCTGAATATGCAAATGTGCAACCGCATTCTGGTTCTCAAGCGAATACCGCTGTTTTTGCTGCATGTTTGCAACCGGGTGATAAAATATTAGGTTTTGATTTATCTCATGGAGGTCACTTAACTCATGGTTCTCCAGTTAATTTCTCTGGTAGAATTTATACGCCAAGTTTTTATGGAGTTGAGGCAGAAACAGGTCAGTTTGATTATGATAAAATCCAAGCTATTGCCACTAAAGAGCAGCCTAAATTAATCATTGCAGGAGCCTCAGCTTATTGTAGAGATATGGATTTTAAACGTTTCCGTGAAATTGCTGATAGCGTTGGAGCCTTATTGCTTGCCGATATCTCGCATCCTGCAGGATTAATTGCAAAAGGATTATTGAATGATCCAATTCCGCATTGTCATATTGTAACTACTACCACTCATAAAACGTTGCGTGGGCCAAGAGGAGGAATGATTTTGATGGGTAAAGATTTTGAAAACCCATGGGGATTAACAACTCCAAAAGGTGAAATTAGAATGATGTCATCTTTATTAGATTTAGCTGTATTCCCTGGAAATCAAGGTGGACCACTTATGCATATTATTGCTGCCAAAGCAGTGGCTTTTGGTGAGTGTTTAACTGATGAGTTTTTTAGATATGCAATGCAAGTACAAAAAAATGCTAAAGCAATGGCAGCAGCATTTAATAAAAGAGGATATCAATTAATTTCAGGTGGAACTGACAATCACATGATGTTAATTGATTTAAGAAATAAAAATATCACGGGTAAAGAAGCTGAAAACGCTTTAGTGAAAGCTGAGATTACGGTAAATAAGAATATGGTTCCGTTTGATGACAAATCACCTTTTATCACTTCAGGTATTCGTGTAGGAACTCCTGCAATCACAACTCGTGGTTTAGTTGAAGAAGATATGGAGACTGTTGTTGAATTAATTGATAGAGTGTTGATGAATCCAAACGATGAAGAAGTAATTGCTCAAGTTGCTGAAGAAGTTAACGAAATGATGGGAGAAAGAGCGATGTTCGTATTTTAGTCAAACTACAACTAAAAGATAAAAAAACCTTCGAATTTCGAAGGTTTTTTTATTTAGTATAAACTTGAATATTTATGAGGTTGTGCTTCATGCATTATTGCATACACCTTTTCAAAAATATCCTCAACAGACGGTTTAGAAAAATAATCTCCATCGGTTCCATAAGCAGGTCGGTGTGATTTAGAACATAATGTTTGCGGAGCGCTGTCTAAATATTGGTAGCCATTTTGCTTTTCAATAATCTCTTGCAATAGGTAAGCACTTGCACCACCGGGAACGTCTTCGTCAACTATTAATAGTCGATTCGTTTTTGCAATACTTTTCACCACATCCTGATTAATATCAAATGGTAATAACGATTGTGCGTCAATTATTTCAGCATTAATCCCAACGCTTTCAAGCTCTTTAGCAGCTTGTTCAACTAATCTTAATGTAGATCCGTAAGATACTAAGGTGATATCAGTTCCTTCTTTAATGGTTTCCACTACGCCAATAGCGGTTTTAAATTCACCTAAATTGGTTGGCATTTTTTCTTTTAATCGGTAACCATTTAAGCATTCAATTACCAAAGCTGGCTCGTCTTTTTCTAATAGGGTGTTATAAAAACCTGCCGCTTTAGTCATGTTTCTTGGAACTAATACATGAATTCCGCGCACGGCATTAATAATCATTCCCATTGGAGACCCCGAATGCCAAACACCTTCTAAGCGGTGTCCACGAGTTCTAATAATTAAGGGTGCTTTTTGACGTCCATGCGTTCTGTATTGTAGAGTTGCCAAATCATCACTCATGATTTGAATGGCATATAACAAATAATCTAAATATTGAATTTCAGCAATTGGGCGTAAGCCTCGTAATGCCATTCCGATTCCTTGTCCAAGGATGGTTGCTTCTCTAATTCCCACATCGGCAACACGAAGTTCACCATACTTTTCTTGCATTCCTTCCAGTCCTTGATTTACATCACCTATATTTCCAGAATCTTCTCCGAAAATTAAGGCTTCAGGGTATTTGGTAAAAATTGCATCAAAATTATCTCTTAAAACCAATCGTGCATCTACATCTTCTGAATCATTTGCATAAATAGGGTCAACCTCTTTTGAAGTTAAGATGTTATTTTCTGATTGTGAAAAAAGGTGCGAGCTAAACTTAGGCTGGATTTTTGAAATATAGTTGGTGATCCATGCGCTAAGTTGCGTTTTTGAAGTAGTTTCATTCACTACCATTCGAAGAACTTTACGAGCAGTAGTTATTATTTCTTTACGGATTGGTTCTTTTATTGCTGCTAATTCGGAACTTATTTTTTCAATAAAAATTTTGTTCTCGCTGGTTTGAGCAACATTGTTTAGTAATTCAACTAACTCCTTCTGTTCTTCTTTCATTGGAGTTACAAAAGAATTCCATGCATTCTTTTTGCCTTCATTAACGTCTTTTTTAGCTTGCTCTTCAATAGCTGCAAGTTCTTCATTTGAAGCCAAATTATTTTCAATCAACCAATTTCGCATTTGTGCAAGGCAATCAAACTCTGCTTCCCAAGCTAATCGTTCCGCGTTTTTATAACGCTCATGACTTCCAGAAGTAGAGTGTCCTTGTGGTTGCGTCAATTCTTTAACGTGAATTAACACCGGAACATGTTCTTCTCTAGCAATAGCCGCAGCTTGTTCGTATGTAGCTACCAATGTTGGGTAATCCCATCCATTAACTGTAAGAATTTCATATCCGTTAGAATTAGAATCTCTTTGAAATCCTTTTAGTACTTCTGATATGTTTTCTTTGGTAGTTTGGTGTTTTGCATGTACCGAAATTCCGTACTCATCATCCCAAACACTCATTACCATTGGTACTTGAAGCACTCCTGCAGCATTAATTGTTTCAAAAAACAACCCTTCAGAAGTGGATGCATTTCCAATCGTTCCCCAAGCAATTTCATTTCCGTTTTGTGAGAAATTAGTTTGATTAATACCGGAAACATTTCTATATATTTTTGAGGCTTGCGCCAAACCCAACAAACGAGGCATTTGCCCAGCAGTAGGAGAGATATCGGCACTTGAATTTTTTTGTGTAGTAAGATTTTTCCAATTTCCTTTTTCGTCAAGCGAATGGGTAGCGAAGTGACCTCCCATTTGTCGGCCTGCACTCATGGGGTCAAAATTAATATCGGTATGACCGTATAATCCTGCAAAAAACTGTTCAATAGTCATTGCTCCAATTGCCATCATAAAAGTTTGATCTCGGTAGTACCCAGATCTAAAATCTCCATTTTTAAAAGCTTTAGCCAAAGCTAACTGTGGCACTTCTTTTCCATCGCCAAAAATACCAAACTTCGCTTTCCCAGTAAGGACTTCACGTCTTCCTAGTAAGCTACATTCTCTACTTGTAACTGCAATTTTAAAATCATTTAAAACCTCTGTTTTAAAATCTTCAAAAGTAATTTCGACCTTGTTTTGCGTATCTGCCATAATAAAAATGGATTGTCTTATTTTAACAAAAATAAGTAAAAAGAAATAATAATTACAATTTGGATTAAAAAAATCAATTTAATTATTAATAATTTAATGGTTTATTAAATGCGATAAAATGTATTATTTTCAACATATTGGTACTTTTGTTGATTATTGTGTAATGTAAATTAAATTTTACTCCTTACTTTCTAAGTAGTTTTTCTGTTTTATAACAAAAAAAAACCGATTCATTTTGGTGAATCGGTGAAGTTTGAGTGAATTGGGTTTAGTAATTCACATATTCTATTATTTCCAAACCATAACCAATCATACCTACACGTTTTGTGTGTTCGGTATTGGAGATTAATTTTATTTTAGATACATCAATATCGTGAAGTATTTGTGCACCAATACCAAAATCTTTACTATCAATTACAATTTTAGGAGCTTTAAGAATTCCTTTTTCTTGCAACGTTTTTAATTCGGTGATTCTACTTAGCATGTTAACCGACTGCATATCTTGATTGATGAATATTATAGCACCTTGCTCTTTTTGATTGATAATTTGAAAAATATTGTCCAATTGCTGGTCGGCGTTATTGGTAAGGGTTCCTAATAAATCATTATTTACTTGAGTAGAATTTATTTTGGTTAGCACAGGTTCACCCATATTCCAAGTACCTTTAGTAAGTGCAATATGAATTTGTTTATTAGTTGTTTGTTCGTAGGCTCTTAATCTGTAGTTTCCAAAACGCGTTTGCACTTCAAAATCTTCCTTCTTAACGATAAGACTATCGTGTTGCATTCGGTAGGCAACTAAGTCTTCAATAGAAACTAATTTTAAATTGAATTTTTTGGCAACATCAACCAATTGAGGCAGTCTAGCCATGGTTCCATCTTCATTCATAATCTCTACGATTACACCTGCAGGTTTAAATCCTGCAAGTCGGGCAAAATCAATCGCAGCTTCAGTATGTCCAGTTCTTCTTAATACGCCTCCTTGTTTTGCAACTAGTGGAAATATATGTCCAGGGCGTGCTAAATCATATGGTTTGGTTGTATTGTCTATTAATGATAATATGGTTTTAGCTCTATCTGCAGCAGAAATTCCAGTAGTAACTCCGTTTCCTTTTAAATCTACTGAAACGGTAAAAGCGGTTTCCATGTGATCGGTATTGTTACTTACCATGGGTCTTAATTCCAATTCTTTACATCGGCTTTCGGTAAGCGGAGCACAGATTAATCCTCTTCCATGGGTAGCCATAAAGTTGATCATTTCGGGAGTTACTTTTTCGGCTGCAGCCAAAAAATCACCTTCATTTTCTCGATCTTCGTCATCAACAACGATAATAACTTTTCCTTGACGGATGTCTTCTATTGCTTCTTCAATGGTATTTAGATGTAGGGATTTTGACATTATATAAGTTGTTATATAGAAATTATAGATTCTAATTTTAAGAGTTCCTTTTTATTATATAAATAAATTAGGATGTAAAACGGAAATGCTACCAATAGGGTAATTAACATTCCAGGTTCAATATTTTGATTTGTTTTTGATTCAATCTCTGAAATAATTTTTTGAGATTTGAAAACAAAAAATAAGAATACTATTAATGATAAAATGCCAGCAATTAAAATCAAATTAGTATGGGCAATAAGCATACTAATGAAAATCAGAATTGAAATGGCGTAAAGTACTAAAGTAATATTAGTTGTATTTTTGTATTTTTCTATTAATTCTGTAGGATAAACAAATTCTGAAGTAACTTCTTGATTTTCGTCTGTATTAAATTTAGAAATTATTTCATTGATCTTTTTAACCAATAAGGTGTTTTTTATAGGTTCAAAAAAACCGTCAAAACTTACCATTCCACCAATGTCATTTACAGCTCGATAGGTGAGTAGTAATGCTAATGGAGTTAATATCATAGTGGATAGCCAAACCCCAAGAAAAGGATGAATTTGGTTTTCTTCTGCTAATTTAATTCCAAAAGTATTAATAAAGTGATAAGCAATAAAAATAGAAACTGCAAAAACTATTGGTAATCCTATACCACCTTTACGTATGATAGAGCCAAGTGGAGCTCCAATAAAAAACATTAAAATACATGAAAATGCAATCTTAAATTTATCAAATAAAGCAATCCAATGGTTGTTTATGTTCTTTAATTTGGCCTCCATTTCAATTTGAGAGCTGCTAATTGAAAATCCCGTATTTTCTAAATTATTAATTGCAATTTTGTAAATTTCTTGCTTTTCAGTAGTTGAAAAACTTTTAAAGAAATCGATGCTATTGACTTTATTTTTTTTAATTGAAGTTTGTGGTGTAAAATAGTTGTTGTTAACACTGGTTCTTAAATAGATGTTGTCGGTATAAGAAACTAAGTCTTTTTTGTAGTTTTTATTTAAAGAATCTAACGAATAACGTAATTCATTGATGTTTAGCATCCACGTATTATCTGTGATGTCAAAATTCTCGGTATTAGTCTGATTTAATTTTGATAAATCGATGTTGATAACATCTCTTTTAAAAGTCCCTTTTACAAACGGAATTTTTATTCGATCTGCATAATTACTAGGAATTACGTCTTCGTAATAGTTCCCATTTGTTAGAATTAGTTTCAGCGTATTTGAAGTTTCGCTACTTACTAATTCGCCTTTTTCTGCATTAATCACTGTTGTGCTCCCTTGTCCGTAGTCTAGCTTTTTATGTATTGTTACTCCGGTCAGGTAATTTCCTTTGTCCCCTGATTTTTTTTGAACTTTGATGGTGTAATTTCCAATTTCGCTAAATTGTCCCTCGGCTATTGCCATAGCTGGTTTTACTTGAGCAATGTTTCTCCTAAAATTAATAAATTTGTATTCGGCATACGGAATTACATTATTTGCGAAAATGAATGAGATAACACTTAGAACAAGAATAAAAATGACATTACTTCTTAATATTCTTTGAAATGAAATTCCAGAAGATTTTATAGCAGCAAACTCATAATTTTCAGAAAGACTTCCATAGGTCATGATTGAAGCTAACAAAACTGACAGCGGAAGTACTAAAGGAATTAATCTTGGCATTGCAAAAAGAAGGAACTTCATAATCATTATGAAATCCAAACCTTTTCCTGCAAGTTCAGAAATAAATAACCATACAACTTGAAGTATAAATATAAAAAACAAGATTACAAATACCGTAGCAAATGAAATCAGAAAGGATTTTAATAAATACTTATCTATTATTTTCACAAAGATTAATCTAATTTATTGATGTAGTAGTTTGGATATTTACTGGCTACAAAGGTAAATTGATTTTTGGATAACGGTTGGTTGGTTTTGAAAGAATTAACAGTCAAAGTGGTTTTAGTTCCATTTTTCCCAATCTCAATTAGGTTGTTGATAGTTTTGGTTTGAACATCAATTCCTAATAAAATTTCTTTTCGTTGGTCTTTGTTGTTGCTCGGAGTTAATTTAATGTATTGAATTTTTCGTCCTTTACTATTTTGTAAAATATCCCAAGTGAATTTATATCCGTTATTAAAAAAAGTCAACATTTTATTAGGAGTGATTGCTTTTTCGTCACTATCATTCATGTTGGATATGGTTATTTCTTCATCTTCAGGAACAATAGTGTAAGTTTTTTTTCCATCAAATATTTTAGTAATCCCCATGAAATTCAAGATGTATTTATTTCCTTGAAGCACCACGTTTCCTTTGCTGTCTTGGTTCACGTTTTCTTTGGAATTATTTAGCGTATACTTGAAATCAATAGCGATATTATCGTATTTTTTTATTTTAGAAGTTACTTCTGCAAGTAATGATTTTGCTTTTTTGTCTTGCGCATTCAAGTTTATGCTTAGCCCAAAAACAAGTAGGGCAAGGGTAAGAAATTTAGTCATTAGTTTTAATTGTTTTGTTCGTCATTTAAAAATTGATCTAAGGCAACAAGATCAGAAATGTTTACGCTTCGTGCTTTACTTCCTTCAAATGGACCTACAATTCCTGCAGCTTCCAATTGATCAATAAGTCTGCCCGCTCTGTTGTATCCTAGTTTTAATTTTCTTTGCAATAATGATGCCGAACCTTGTTGCGCAGTAACTATAATTTCAGCAGCTTCTCTAAACATAGAATCTCTTTCTGAAATGTCAAAATCTAGTTTAATATTACCTTCTTCTCCCACATATTCAGGAAGGAGGTAGGCAGTGGCATAGGCTTTTTGAGCTCCAATAAAGTCTACAATTTTTTCAACTTCGGGAGTATCTACAAAAGCACATTGAACACGAACTAAGTCATTTCCATTTGAATATAATAAATCTCCTCGACCTATTAATTGGTCAGCTCCACCTGTATCTAAAATTGTTCTGGAATCAATTTTGGAAGTTACTCTAAAGGCAATTCGAGCTGGGAAATTGGCTTTAATCATTCCGGTAATCACATTTACCGAAGGTCTTTGTGTTGCAATAATTAAGTGAATCCCAATAGCACGAGCCAGCTGAGCCAAACGAGCAATAGGAGTTTCAACTTCTTTTCCTGCAGTCATAATTAAATCGGCAAACTCGTCTACAACCAATACAATATAAGGTAAAAAGCGGTGACCGTTTTCGGGATTTAATTTTCGTGATTTGAATTTTTCATTGTACTCTTTAATGTTTCTAACCATTGCATCTTTTAATAAAGAATAACGGTTGTCCATTTCAATACAAAGTGAATTTAATGTGTTGATTACTTTACTATTATCAGTGATGATTGCGTCTTCCGAATCAGGTAATTTAGCCAAATAATGACGCTCGATTTTATTGAATAAAGTAAGCTCCACTTTTTTAGGATCCACCAAAACAAACTTGACTTCGGCAGGGTGTTTTTTGTATAACAAAGAAGTTAATACCGCATTCAGTCCAACTGACTTTCCTTGTCCTGTAGCACCTGCCATTAATAAGTGAGGCATTTTGGCTAAATCAACTACAAAGGTTTCGTTAGAAATAGTTTTACCTAAAGCAATAGGCAATTCCATTTCGGCCTCTTGAAATTTTGCGGAAGCAATCACCGTTTTCATTGGAACCATAGTAGGGTTCTTGTTCGGCACCTCAATTCCAATCGTTCCCTTTCCAGGAATAGGAGCGATAATACGAATTCCTAATGCAGCTAGTGATAGTGCAATATCGTCTTCCAAGCTTTTAATTTTCGAAATTCGAATTCCGGCTTCAGGCACAATTTCATATAAGGTTACCGATGGACCAACGGTTGCTTTAATTTGAGCGATTTCGATTTTATAGTTACGAAGGGTCTCAAGAATATTGTTTTTATTTTCTTCTAATTCGGCCTGATTGATTGTAATACCAACCGATGCATATTCTTTTAATAAATCAATTGTTGGAAATTTAAAATTTGACAGTTCTAAAGTTGGGTCAAATAAACCAAAGTCAGCCACCAATTTAGAAGCTAAATTCTCTTCCATTACATCCTCTTCCAACGCTTTTTCAATAACGAAAACTTCGTCGTGTGTTGGGAAAACCTCTGGAGTTTCAATTTCAAGTTCGGTAGGTTCTGTTTTTAAACTAGGTTCAAGTTCAATGTCTGAATAGCTTGATATAGTTGGTTTCAATTCTTCTCTATTCACTTCAAATTGAGAAGTTGGCTTAATATATGGCGCCTCTATTTGTTCCTCTTCCTCTTCCTCTTCTTTTTCAGGTTGCTCTTCTACAGCATATTCTTCCAAATTATAAGCGGTGGAGGTGTCTTGAAACGATTGCATTTCTTCCATATCTTCACTCATTTGCTTTTGTCGGTTTTCGAAAAAAGTTTTAATTCCATCAGGAGAAACTTTTATTTTGAAAAACAAATAAATTAAAATGCCAAAAACGATTAGTAGTACAGTTCCTATTTTACCAATTAGGATGCTGAAGAAGTCGTTTATTTCAAAACCAATAGCACCACCAAGATCAGGTATGGCATCGGCGAAAAATCCTAGGGTAACCGAAGTTAGCATTATGAAATACAAATCCCAAAACCAGGAGTTGCGCAATCTTTTTACGGGTAAATCTAAAACTAAGTAAAGACCAATTAGAAAAAACATTTTGATAAATAAAAAGGAAGCCACACCAAATCCGTTTCTGATAAAAAATTCAGAGACCATACTTCCTAATTGACCTGCCCAATTACCAGATTCTGATTTTAAGTTTGGAAATTGATTGTAATTACTCTGATCTTCAGCTCCATATTTAAACCAAGAAATAAAGGCTACTGTTAATCCAATAGAAATTAAAATCAAAAGGAAACCAAGAATTACTTTGTATTGTCTATGTAGTTTCCAAGGAAGTTTTTCTCCAGGAAGATCAGTTTTGGCGGTATCTTTCTTAACTGTTTTTGCCATTATATTTTTTAATTGTTGCTATAAATATAGAAATTTATATGAATATGCTTAAATTTTCGGAATGTAAATAATACTAAAAATTGCAATGGCAGCCATTGCTGCAAAGAATACTGCTCCCGCAGAGATGTCTTTTATAAACCCAATTCTCTCGTGGAATTCCGGGTGAATAAAATCGGCCACCTTTTCTACAGCTGTATTTACACCTTCAATCCCCAGTACTAGGCCAATAGCTAGAGTTTGAATAAGCCATTCTTCATGAGAAATATCAAAATAAAACCCAGCGATAATTAGTAAAACCGCAGCCGAGGTTTGAACCATGATGCTGTGTTCGGTACTAATTAGTTTTAATGCGCCCTTAAATGCAAAGCCAACGCTTTTAAATCGACCGGTTAAAAAGGTTTTATCTCTTTCGAATTCCATAGTATTATTTTGCTAAAGCAGTCAATGCCGCTTCATAATTAGGCTCGTCAGCTATTTCGTTTACTTGTTCGGTATAGATTACTTTTCCGTTTTCGTCCAAAACAATAACTACTCTTGAATGCAGACCAGTCAATACGCTATCTGTAATTTCTAAACCATAGTCTTTACCGAAACTTCCTGTGTTGAAATCGGATAAATTAATTACATTTTCCAATCCTTCTGCACCACAAAAACGTTTTTGAGCAAAAGGTAAATCTCTTGAGATGCAAAGCACTTTCGTATTTTCTAAACCACTAGCTTTTGCATTAAAAGTTCTAACCGAAGTAGCGCATGTTCCTGTATCAATACTTGGGAAAATATTTAACACCAATCTGCTGCCTTTATAATCTGCTAAAGAAGCATTAGATAAATCGGTTTTTACTAATTTAAAATCGGGAGCGGAAGTGCCAATATTTGGTAATGTTCCATTGGTGTTTATAGGGTTTCCTCCTAATGTAATTGAAGCCATTTTTATTTGTGTTTTTAAGAATTCAAAAGTAGTAAAAATAATTAGGATTTAAGAATTAGGAAATAGGAATTTTTGAAATGTATTTTATTGAAATAATTAGTAAAATGTATTTAATTTATTGTAATATTGCAATATATAAATATATAAATATATATGATTATGGGAGCATCAAAATCAGCATCCTTTTCGGATGAGCACAACGAAATTGCAATCCTCTTTAAGGCAATGGCACATCCTGCACGAGTGGCTATTGTAGATTATTTATTGTCTGTTGATACTTGTATTTGTGGGGATATTGTTAATGAATTGCCTCTTGCGCAGCCAACAATTTCGCAGCATTTGAAAGAATTAAAAAACGCAAATATTATTAAAGGAACCATCGAAGGTACAGCCATTTGTTATTGCATCAATCCAGAGGCAATTCAGAAAATTGAAAAGCACTTCAGTTCTATTACTTTCCAATTGAAAAATAAATGTTGCTAGGTAAGACTAGTGTCAAAATCTAATTAAATACTACTTTATTATGAAACTATCTGAAATTAAATCTCAGTTAAAAAATTTGACTCAAATTGCCTTTCAATTGCCCAATGGAGAATTGGTGCCGAGTCATTTTCATGTAACCGAAGTTGGAAAAATAACCAAATATTTTATTGATTGTGGTGGTTTAGTTCGAAATGAAGAAGTTGCAAATTTTCAACTTTGGGAAGCCAACGACTTTGATCATCGTTTGCATCCCGAAAAATTGTTACACATCATTGAATTATCTGAAGAAAAATTACAAATTCCTGACTTAGAAATAGAAGTCGAATACCAAATGAAAGATACTATTGGTAAATTCGACCTGCAATTTGATGGAAATCACTTTCAATTAATATCTAAACTAACCGATTGTTTAGCAAAAGACAAATGTGGAATTCCGCCAGAAAAATTAAAAGTAAAAATGGGTGAGTGGAAAGTAAAAGATTCATCTTGTTGTACTCCAAATTCTGGTTGTTGTTAAATTAAAACTGTAAATTATGTACCCAAATTTAGAAAAAACTATAGAATCTATTTCATTAATTGAAGTTTCAAAAGAGCGAAAAGAGGTATTGAATCCTTTAGTTGATTTCATTCAAAACAAGGTAAATTCAAATCAAGAAATTCAATTAAACTTTATCTGTACACACAATTCACGTAGAAGCCATTTGTCTCAAATTTGGGCTCAAACCATGGCTTTTCAATTTAATATTGATAAGGTGTTTTGTTATTCGGGAGGAACTGAGGCGACAGCTATGTTTCCAAAAGTTGCTGAAACACTAATAAATCAAGGGTTTAAAATTCAAAAATTAAGTCAAGAAAATAATCCGATGTATTCAGTGAAATTTGATGAAAATCAAGTTCCAATTAGTTGTTTTTCAAAAGTTTATGCTGATGATTTTAATCCAAAAAGCAATTTTGGAGCAATTATGACATGTACTAATGCCGACGAAGGATGTCCAATTGTTTTTGGTGCAGAAGCGCGATTTCCAATAAAATACAACGACCCAAAAGCATTTGACGGAACTGAATTAATGGATGAAAAATATGCGGAACGCAGTTTAGAAATTGCTTCAGAAATGTATCATGTATTTAGTAAAATTAAATAAGATCCACATGAAAAAAAGATTAGGATTTTTAGATAAATTTTTAACGCTTTGGATTTTACTAGCAATGTTAATTGGTGTTGGAATTGGGTATTTTATTCCTAATTCTTCTAGCTTTATCAATTCATTTACTACTGGAACTACTAATATTCCTTTAGCAATTGGACTGATTTTAATGATGTATCCGCCATTAACTAAAGTCGATTTTAGCAATGTTCCATTGATGTTTAAGAAGCCAAAAATTCTGTTGGCTTCCTTTTTCGTTACTTGGATTATTGGCCCTTTTTTAATGTTTTTACTTTCTATTTTCTTTCTTAAAGATTATCCCGAATACATGACCGGATTAATTATTATTGGATTAGCTCCCTGTATTGCAATGGTAATTGTTTGGAACGAATTAGCAGAAGGGAATAGAGAACTTACAGCAGGGTTAGTCGGGATTAATAGTTTGTTACAAGTTTTATTTTTCAGCTTTTATGCTTATTTTTATTTGGAAATAATGCTGCCTTTATTTGGAATTAAAGGGTTGATAATGAAAATTTCTATTTCTCAAATTGCGACTACGGTTGGGGTTTACCTCGGAATTCCATTCTTACTAGCTGTAACAAGTAGATTTATGATTTTGAAATTTATAGGTGAGAAATGGTTTAATCAAAAATTCCTTCCATTTATATCTCCAATTACACTTATTGCTTTGCTCTTTACCATTGTAGTAATGTTTAGTTTAAAAGGCGAGATGATTGTTCAACTCCCATTAGATGTGATTAGAATTGCAGTGCCATTAGTAATTTTCTTTGCAATTATGTTTTTCTTAATGTTTTTTGTAGGTAAAAAAGTTGGTGCTGATTATCGAGATAATGCAGCAATTTCATTCACCGCATCTGGAAATAATTTTGAATTAGCTATTGCCGTTTCTATTGGGGTATTTGGAATTAATAGCGGTCAAGCTTTTGCAGGTGTAATTGGTCCGCTTGTTGAAGTGCCTGCATTAATTACTCTTGTAAATGTTGCATTTTGGTTGAAGAGAAAATATTATAAATAAAAAAGGCTCCGATTGGAGCCTTTTTTATTTATCAATAGAGCCTAAAACTCGTTTCATAAAATCGTTCAGTGCCTCTTTTTTATCTTTCCCTTCTTTGATCATTTTATTCACTTCGATTGCACCATACATATTGGAAATCAATTCTCCAATTACTTCTAGTTCTTCATCTTTTAAAGTAGGGACTTCACAAAGGTTTTCAAGTACTTCAATCGTTTCGATTAAGTAATCCGAATCATTGTCTTCAATAAATTGGGTAAGGTGTTTTATTACAGGTAATTTCATTGTTTAAGGATCTAAGGTTCTGAGTAAATTAGGTTCTGAGTTTTTTCTTTAGTTTTATTGGCATAGAAACTAAAAAAACTAAATTACTTCATTCACTAATTCAGTTAATACTTCGGCTTTGTTAGTTTGAGTTTGATTTACCAAAACGCCATTTTTGAAAGTAGCAAAAGTAGGTAAGTTGTCTACTTTAGCTAATTTTCTAGATTCTGGAAATTGTTCCGCATCTACAATTAAAAATGGAATTCCTTCATTTTGAGAAGCCAACATTTTAAATTTTGGTTTCATGATTCGGCAGTTTCCACACCACGAAGCAGCATATTGAACCACAACCACAGGGTTGTTAGCAATTACTTCGGCTAAATTATTTTGTTCTATTTCTGAAAACATGTTTTTTAGTTTAGGGTTTAAAGTTTCAGGTTTCAAGAGTAACTTGAAACCTGAAACTAGAAACTGTTATTTTTAGTGAGAAGCTAAGTACGAAGCAGTACTATTTCTATCTGCATTCATTGCATCTTTTCCTTCTTCCCAGTTTGCAGGACAAACTTCTCCTTTAGTTTGAACGTGTGTATACGCATCAATCAAACGAATGTATTCGTGTACATTTCTACCCAATGGCATATCATTTACACTTTCGTGGAAAATTTTACCTTCTTCGTCAATTAAATAAGTAGCTCTGTAAGTTACATTTGATCCTTCAAGGATTTCGTCATTCATTTCTTCATCATAAACCCATTCTGCATCTAAAATATCTAAAGCAGCAGATAAGTTACGAGTTGTATCCGCAAGGATAGGGTAGGTTACTCCTTCAATTCCACCGTTGTTTTTTGGAGTGTTTAACCAAGCAAAATGTACTTCGTTAGTGTCACAAGAAGCACCAATTACCATGGTATTTCTTTTTTCAAAATCTTGTAATGCTGCTTGAAACGCATGTAATTCTGTTGGACATACAAACGTGAAGTCTTTTGGGTACCAAAACAACAATACTTTTTTCTTGTTTTTAGTTGCTTCTTCCAACACGTTAATTTTTAAATTATCTCCCATAAAAGAGATTGCATCTACAGTAATGTTTGGGAATTTTTTTCCTACTAATGCCATGGTATAAATTTTAGTTATTAAATTAATTTTCTACTGCAAAAATACGATGAAAACAGGTAATATTTATCAATATTAATTATATATTTTTATTAAGCAATAGTTTTTCATTATAGTGGTGGTTTTTTATTTTTTCAAAGCAGTTGATATTATGTTATATTTGTTTTCTAAATTTAATAAATACAACTCCTAATACATGAATTTTTCCAATTTATTTCGAAAAAAATCCATTCAAGATATATTAAATCAGGTTGCCAAAAATGAATCGGACGGCCATCAAACTTTAGGGAAGCACCTAAAAGCTAGAGACTTGACTGCCTTTGGAATTGCTGCTATTATTGGTGCCGGAATTTTCAGTACCATCGGGAAAGCTAGTTATGACGGAGGTCCTGCAGTAATTTTCTTATTTTTATTCACTGCCATCGCGTGTAGTTTTGCAGCTTTTGCCTATGCCGAATTTGCTTCTATGGTTCCGGTTTCAGGAAGTGCTTACACCTATTCTTATGTTGCCTTTGGTGAACTAATTGCTTGGATTATCGGATGGGCATTAATCATGGAATATGCCATTGGGAACATTACGGTTGCTATTTCGTGGAGTGATTATTTCACTGGATTGCTCGATAGTATAGGAGTGCACATGCCGCAATGGATTCAAATGGATTATCTTACGGCTTCCAACGGATTTAAAGAGGCAACTGCCCTAATGAGCGGGGGAAAGTCATTTGAAAATTTATCCGATGGATTGCAAATGGCCTACACAGCCTATACAACTTCTCCTACAATTGGGTCACTTCATTTTATTGCCGATTTACCGGCATTATTAATTATTGTGATTATTACGGCATTGGTTTACAGAGGAATGAAAGAATCCCGTAACGCTAGTAACTTAATGGTGGTGGTGAAACTTTGTATTATTTTATTAGTTATTGCAGTAGGTATTTTTCATATCGACACCAATAATTGGCATCCATTTGCACCAAATGGAGTAGGCGGAATTTTAAAAGGAGTTTCGGCAGTTTTCTTTGCTTATATTGGTTTTGATGCCATTTCTACTACTGCAGAAGAATGTAAAGATCCGCAACGCGATTTGCCACGTGGAATGATGTGGGCAATTATTATTTGCACCATCTTATATATTATTATTGCATTGGTATTAACCGGAATGGTGAATTATGCCGACCTAAATGTAGGTGATCCTTTGGCTTTTGTTTTCGATAAATTAAATCTCCAATGGATGTCGGGAATTATTGGCGTGAGTGCGGTAATTGCAATGGCTTCGGTGTTGTTGGTTTTTCAAATGGGACAGCCTAGAATATGGATGAGCATGAGCCGCGATGGGTTACTTCCAAAGCGTTTTTCTAAAGTACATCCAAAATTTCAAACGCCTTCTTATGCAACCATCGTAACTGGTTTTGTGGTTGCAATTCCGGCATTGTTTTTAAATCTTACTATGGTAACCGATTTATGCAGTATCGGAACTTTATTTGCTTTTGTACTGGTTTGCGCTGGGGTATTGGTATTGCAAAACAAACCCAATATTTCACGAGGAAAATTTAAAACTCCTTATGTGAATTCGAAATATATTTTTCCGCTTTTAATGGTAGTTGGATTGGTATTTGCCTTCACAAAATTCAAACAAGATACCCTGAATTTCATTTCGAATGAAAAACAAATTAAAAACCCAACCGAAATAATTACAGCGATAGGTGAGGACGGCACTAAAAAAGTGTTTGATTTCTTAACAGAAAAAACAATTGGTAATGAAAAACCAACCGATTTAGAAGCGTTATTGAGTACCTATTATGAAGACGAAGCACAATATAAAAATGTAATTGATTCGTTACCAATTACAGAAAACCAAAAATATGAAAGCGGTTTCAGTTTGTTTAAACATAAAATTCCAATGTGGATTTTCTTGTTTTCTCTTGTCGGATTGATGGTTTGGTCTTGGAAACAAAACCTTTCTTTAATTCCATTATTAGGATTAATTTGCTGCTTGTATATGATGTCGCAGCTTAGTATTTGGAACTGGATTTATTTTACTTGTTGGTTACTAATTGGATTAGTTATTTATTTTGGCTACAGCCACAAGAACAGTAAACTTAATGTTAAAATATCCAATTAGAAATTAAAATATTTTAGTTCTTTTTCGGTTGTTGTGTCTTCGTGCTTGATTGGCTAAATGGAGTTTGTTGGTGAGTATTCCGCCTTCATTTCGTATTAATCCGTATCTTAAATAAAGTCCGAAGAAACTTTTATTAGAATCTTCATTATCTCCTACAAAATCAATATTTCCAAATACAAAACCAATTCCGAATTTATCGCTTACTTGTGCATATAATGTAGATGAAATCTCCATCATAACTGGAGTTTTTGAATTAAATACATATCCTGCACCAACTGATATTTCATTGCTAAAAATTCCATATTGACACGCATCCATAGAAACTCTCAATTCAGAGTATTTTACCCCGCTACTATCTGCAGCCATATGTTTAAATTCACCCAATGCTAATCCAATATCTACCGATCCAATTGATCTTCCAAACTCAATATTTCGAGTCATTCGTTGCGATATGTTCTCACCTTTGGTGTCGCTACCAGTGGTTAAAGCAGTAAACATGGTTCTTCCATACCATGAACTTTTTACTTCGGCGATACTATCTTTTTCTGTTGCACTACTGTCTTTAACAATTGATTGCGCATTTCCAATAAAGGAAGTTAACAATAGAATTTTAAGGTAGATTTTCATTTTTTTAATTTTTGGCTAAATTATAAAAATGCATTAACATCTTCTAATAGAGTTCCTTAATTAATGTTTAAAACATTTATTATATTTGTCCTAAATACAAATTCATATGAAAATTATTGCTGTTATTCCGGCTCGATATGCTTCCACTCGTTTTCCTGCAAAATTAATGCAGGATTTGGGGGGTAAAACCATTATTTTAAGAACCTACCAAGCAGCAATAAATACCAATTTGTTTGACGATGTTTTTGTAGTAACCGACTCCGATATTATCTATAACGAAATTACCACCAACGGCGGCAAGGCCATAATGTCAATTAAAGAACATGAATCGGGGAGTGATCGTATTGCAGAAGCTGTGGCCAACTTGGATGTAGATATTGTGGTTAATGTGCAAGGCGATGAGCCCTTTATTGATAAAGATTCATTACAACAATTGATTTCGGTTTGTCATGCTGATGAAAATAAAAATATTGATTTGGCATCCCTGATGCGCGAAATCAAAGATGAAAGTGATATCCAAAATCCAAATAATGTGAAAGTAGTGGTGGATCAAACTAATTTTGCGCTGTATTTTTCTCGATCCGTAATTCCTTATCCAAGAGAAAAAAATGTAGGTGTTCGCTATTTTCAGCACATCGGAATTTATGCCTTCCGCAAACAAGCCCTTCTTGATTTTTATGCGTTACCAATGCAATCGTTGGAAGCTTCCGAAAAGCTGGAACAATTGCGCTACTTGGAATTTGGCAAACGAATAAAAATGGTTGAAACAACGCATGTTGGTATTGGGATTGATACCCCCGAAGATTTAGAAAAAGCCCGTTTATTACTTTAATTCATTTTCATGAATTTCCTTGCCCACATCTATCTTTCTGGAGATAATGATTTGCTAAAAATTGGAAATTTTATGGCCGATTCCGTTAACGGAAAGCGTTATTTAGACTATTCTGGTGATTTGCAGAAGGGCATTTTGCTGCATCGCTTTATTGATACGTTTACTGATGCACATCCTATCTACAGACAAAGTAGAAGACGGTTGTATGAAAAATACGGACACTATGCCGGAGTGATTATGGACATTGTATACGATCATTTTTTGGCAAAAAACTGGAACGCCTATTCAGAAGTTAACTTGGAGGACTATGCAGCTCAATTTTATCAATCGTTGCAAGACAATTTCGAATTGTTAACACCAAAGACACAAAATTTACTTCCGTACATGATCAATCAAAATTGGTTGGTTCAATATGCTAGTTTACAAGGGTTAGAGACTATTTTATTTCAAATGGACCACCGAACAAAAAATAGGGTACACATGCACGAAGCGATAACCGAAGTGCAGCTTTATTACTCGGAATTGGAACATGAATTCACCCTGTTTATGGTGGAACTAAAAGCACAATGTGCCATTAAATTAAACGAATTATATGAGTTTTAGTAGAGATTTAGAAAACAGCTTTCGAGCAAATGCCAATCGCGAATTGGCGCTTCCAATGGAAAATTACATGAAAAATAATTTCTCCTTTTTGGGAATCAAAACTGACGAACGACGGGCATTAATGCTTCAAGTTTACAATGCTTATAAAGAGGAAGTGCATGCCAATTACCGAGAAATTTGCTGGGAATTATTTAATAAAAAGGAACGCGAGTTTCATATTTGTGCCATCGATTTATTGCAAAAAGAAATAAAGCGAAAATATGTTTTGGAAGACATTACCTTAATTGAAAAATTACTGGTAACCAATTCTTGGTGGGATTCAGTAGATACTATTGCTAAATATTTGTTGGGTGGATATTTGGTGCAATTTCCAGGAGAAATACATAAGGTGATTGAACGATTTTCGAATTCAGAAAATATGTGGCTCAATCGTTCGGCTATATTATTTCAATTGAGTTATAAAGAAAAAACCGACTTTGATTTATTGAAATCGGAATGTGAAAAACACAAATATTCCAAAGAATTTTTCATCCAAAAAGCCATTGGTTGGGCCTTACGCGATTATAGTAGGTTCAATCCGCAAGGTGTATTAGAATTCGTAAACTCGGCTAAATTAAAACCTTTGAGTCAACGGGAAGCCATTCGAAATATTAAATAACTATATTTGTTTGCTTAAAATAATCTCATGTCCAATAGAAAATCAGTTTCTGTAAAATTATTTATCCGTAGGATCTTCCGACGGTTGGAAGCGGTATTTTTTTTGGCGAAAGCCCTACTTTCCGAACGGAATTTTATTTACTTAGCCAGTGTTGCCGTTGCCATATCCTGTGCATTGGCGGTGATTGTTTTAAAAAGTTTTGCGCACAATGTATTTATTTACGCCAATTACGCCAACAGCTATTTAAAACTGCCTTATGCCAATAGTTTGTTTCCTATTTTCGGAATCTTACTGACGGTATTTGTGGTTAAAAAATTCCTGGATGGATCCATTGAAAAAGGAAGCTCCCGAATACTATTTGCCGTAGCCAAAAAAGGTGGAATCCTGCCTAAAAAGCAAATGTATGCCCAAATCATTACGAGTTCCTTAACCGTTGGATTGGGAGGTTCGGCCGGATTAGAGAGCCCTATAACCATTACAGGTGCAGCTTTCGGATCTAATTTTGCTCAAAAATACAAGTTGACACAAAAAGACCGAATATTACTTTTGGCATGTGGTGTCGCAGCCGGAATTGGTGCTGCTTTTAACGCTCCCATTGCTGGAGTTTTATTTGCGATTGAAGTGGTGCTTACCGATGCTGGTATTTCGGCTTTTATCCCTATAATTATATCGGCTGCAACCGGTGCGTTAGTTTCGGAAATCTTATTAAGTAGGGATGTGTTGCTGACTTTCAAGCAAGACTTGACTTTCAATTTTCATAACACGCCTTATTATATTTTACTGGGAATTCTTGCCGGATTTGTATCAATTTACCACGCTAGAAATTTTAGAAGAGTAGAGCATTTTTTCAGCCGATTTAAAAACAACACCTATAAAAAAGCGCTATTTGGAGCGAGTATTTTGGCAGTATTGATTTTTTTCTTCCCCACACTTTTTGGAGAAGGATATGAAAGCATAAAAATCCTTTCCGATTCCCATCCCGAAGTGCTTTTGGATAATTCGCTGTTGCAAAATTTTCAGAATAATCCATGGGTCTTGTTGGCTTTTGTAGGGATGATAGTTTTGTTAAAATCGTTTGCTACCGGATTGACTTTGGGTTCTGGAGGAAACGGAGGGAATTTTGCACCTTCCTTATTTGTGGGATCTTACTTGGGATTTTTTGTAGCCAAATCCATTCATTTATTGGGGTTATCCAATACGTTACCAATTGCCAATTTCACCATTGTAGGAATGGCAGGAATCTTAAGCGGATTGTTTCATGCTCCTTTAACGGCAATATTTTTAATTGGAGAAATTACTGGAGGCTATGATTTAATGGTGCCGCTGATGATCGTTTCGTCTATTAGTTATGCCATTTCAAAACAATTTGACAAACATTCTATGGATGTTAAGGCCTTGGCGGATAGGGGTGAGGTGTTTACTAGTGATAAGGATAAAAATATATTGCAGAGCATCGATTTTTTAAAATTAGTAGATGTAGGTGTGGCAACTACCACTACAGACAAAACATTAGAAAATATTTTAGATTTAATTACCACAAAGCAACCTATTATTCCGGTGTTGGATGATAAAAATAAGTTGGTTGGTATTGTAGATTTTGAAGCCATTCGATCGATTGTGTTTCATCCTTTTCGTGTAAAGTTTACCACGGTTCAGGAAGTACTTACCCAGCCTATAGAGGTGCTTCATCACGACGACGGTATGGAAACCATCATGGAAAAATTTGAGCGCTCTAACCAAGACTTACTTCCAGTGACGAATAACGGTAAATTCTTTGGGTTGATTTCAAAAACCACGCTGCTCGAGGCTTACCGCGAAAAACTAAAGGAATTGATTATTGAGTAAAACCCATAAAAAAACCCGAAACAATTGTTTCGGGTTTTTTGTTGCGGAGAAAGAGGGATTTGTACAACTCTCTTTAGGCCTTTATTTATAAGGTACTTTGCAAAATAATATTCTAGGGTCTCGATTTTGAACCTCAAAAAAATCACGCTTTTTTTGACAAAACTTAAAGTACAAATATAAGAAACTATATTGTAAAACTAGTTCAAATAACAAACAAGTTTAAGCCTTTATCCTTTAATATGAGGTTCAATTAATTCATATTTTAAACTAGTGTATTGGCAGAACTCCTCGATGCTCACAAGCTCATTTTCGAGCTTCTGGAGGTCAATTCTAATCTTCTTCATCAATCTAATGCTTTGACGATAACTTTTGCCGGTAATGCGTTGTATGTCCTTTGGGTAGATACATACTCTCTTTAATTCTGTTTTCATACACTATCCATACTTTTGACTAGGCTTTGAGTGGCTTTTGAATACTTCTCACACTCTAAATTCCAAGATATAAAATTAGTAATTTTTTCTCCTTGTTTTTAAGCTGCAATTTACAACTGGTTTAACTCTTATTAATAGGACATTTGTGTTTATAATTGCCATTTATACCACTGTAGGACATTTAAAATAGTCCGATGTTTTAAATAATTAGTTTAAGTGTAATATTGTGTCCAAATCAATTGAAGAATGTTGCAACAGGAATATGATTGAGGGAGTTTTAACTGATTTTATAATCTAAATTTTAATGTTATGGCTAGACAGAAAGGCATAATTAAACTAAAAGGTACTATCGGAGATATTACTTTTTACAAAACCCAAGATGGACACTTGGCTCGTGAAAAAGGTGGCGTTGATGCAAGCAGAATCAAGAATGATCCTGCGTTTCAAAGAACACGTGAGAATGGTTCCGAATTTGGTAGAGCTGGAAAAGCCGGAAAGGTTTTGAGACTTGCTTTGAGAGCGTTATTGATGAATTCTGCTGACAGCAAAATGGTTAGTAGACTAACGCAACAAATGGTGAAAGTTATCCAAGCGGATATGGTGAGCGAACGTGGTTTGCGAAACGTAATTGATGGAGAAGCAGAATTGCTTATTGGTTTTGAATTTAACATCCGTGGTAAATTAGGAACTAGTTTGTTTGCACCTTATGTTGGAACAATTGACAGAGCTGCTGGAGAAATCACAGTTGATTTGGCACCATTTGTTCCTGCGAATATGATTGCTGCACCAGGTGGAACAACACATTTTAAAATTACCTCAGCTGGTGCTGAAGTAGATTTTGAAGCGGAAACATTTGTAGAAACGCATTCAGAAACTGCAATTTTACCATGGAATTCGGCACCGACGGTGGCGATAACTCATACCAATGCGGTTACAGCTGCAAGTACAAAACCATTGTTTTTGGCGTTAGGTATTGAGTTTTTCCAAGAAGTTAATGGACAAATGTACCCGCTTAAAAATGGTTCTTTCAACCCGTTATCGGTTGTAAAAGTAGATAGCGGAGTTTAATGGTTCTTGAATTGACCAGAACTTATTTCCCTAACGGAACTAACGGAAAACTCGAATGTAAAGGAAAATCCATTTGTAATACTATTGAGTTACCATGGAGAGAAAACGAAACAAGAGTTTCTTGTATTCCGGAAGGGAAATATTTTATTAAAAAACGATACAGTCAAAAATTTCAATGGCATTTGGAGGTTTTGGATGTAAAAAATAGAAGTTTGATTCTGTTTCATCCTGCCAATAATGCTCTTTTAGAATTGAACGGTTGTATTGCTCCAGTAACAAAACTTTCTGGACCAGGATTAGGGTTGATGTCCCGAAAAGCTTTTATAAGTTTAAAATCGATGGTTTATAAAGCTTTAGACAACAAAGAAAGTGTTGAATTGATTGTGAAATCTTAAATAGGTGTTTTTATGAATATAGTTGAAAGAGCAAAAGCTCCAACTCCGAAGTTTTTTAAGATTTTGAGAAGTATTGGATTGGTATTATTGGGTATTAGTGGTTCAATAGTAGCCGCTCCTGTTCTGTTACCTGCAGCAGTAGTTACTGTAGCAGGATATGTAGCCGTTGCAGGTGGTGTAATTTCGGCAATTAGCCAAATAACAGTTGATGATAAAGCAAAGAAAGAAATTGAAAACCTCAACAAAGCACGTGATGGAAACTAATATTTCTTTAAAAGCTGGCACTGCATCAGGAACCGTATTGAGTATTTTACCCAATATTCTTTCTGAAGATGTTGTAAAAACAATTATCTTAGCAGCGTTGGGAGCTTCTGTTAGTTTTACAGTTTCGCTCTTGTTAAAATGTTTGACAAAATCTAAAAATAAATAGTACTGAAAAAAGTACAGCATAAATCCAGTTTTCGTGTGGTAACCTTTACTGGATTAACTAAGAAGCCTAGTCGAAGACCAGGCTTTTTTTCATTTATTACAATAGCGGTATAAAATTACTCTTCGCATATCGTTTATGAGATTGATATTCTCATGAAATTGCTTTTCCTTTTGTTCTAGAAGCTTTAGTGCTGCAATATGCTTAACATGTTGCTCGTGCTCTTCCATCATAATTTTTGCTTTTGGGAAAAACTCTTTTTTAAAATCTGGAAGACGCAAAAACGGAATTACCGAACCTACTAAAAACTGATGCCAGAATTTTGTTTGCCATAAACTATAAGCAATAAAAAAAAGGTTTTCGCAATCATCCTCGTTTTGAAAAATGATAACAAAACTGTTCGTAAATGGCTCTTTTTGGGGCTTCCCGCTGTTCATCCCTTTGTTAAGTATAAACAAATGGGGTTTTGTGTAAATCGTTCCAACTCGGTGGGTTTTGAT
>CANGFO010000002.1 GCA_947453195.1 Flavobacteriaceae bacterium | reverse complement strand
CTTTCGATCCCATAAAAAAGTTGTTGTTAAAAAGTTCCCAAATTTACATTTTTTTCTTATTTAAAGAAATATAAAAACAAAAATAAATAAATCCACAAGAAATCAAGAAAGTGCCAATACATTGCACCTAGCTCAATACCAAGAAATTGGGACGAATTGTACTTTTGTTTAAAATGATTATAAATTATAATTAATAGTGAAATTATCCCGCCCGAAAGGTGGGCAAGGTGCACATAAACTAATACATACAAGAAAGAAATAGTAATGGAACCTGAACCTCCAACAGGGTATAAATGGTTTTCAAATAATTGGGTAAAACCCTGAAATTGAAAATAAACAAATGTCAAACCAAGTACCAATGTTGCCCAAAGCAATTTAGTTGTAAGCGCTCTGTTGTCATTTTTTATTGCTCTTTTCGCAAAATGCATAGTAATACTACATAAAATAATTACAGCCAAGCTAATAAAAAAGGAACTCGGTAATTGAAAATCCTTCATCCAATCGGGTCTCGATTTACTTACTACCAATGCACTTGTTAATCCAGCAAACATCATGGTCATGCTTATCATTGCAAAAACCAATAAAAGTTTGTAAGATCTTGCCGTGCGCAGTTTGTGTTCTTCTGGTGTCATCATAATTTTTATCTTAAAAATTTATCTACTATATATATCATTTGTAATAAGGTCAAATAAGAAACGCTCACTAACATTAAGGTTCTTGCTGCCTTTGCTGTCCTTGTATGGTATAATTTAACAGCATAAAGTAACATCCATAGCCCAACAAGAAAAACTAAAATAGCTGATAGAAGACTAATCTGTAATTTTCCAGTGTATCCTAAATAAGGAATTAAGGAAGTTAATATTAACCACAAAGTATACAGAATAATTTGCGTAGCCGTTTTAGTGTCTTTTTTTCCGGTTGGCAACATAAAAAATCCTGCCTTCTCATAGTCTTCAAATAAAAACCAGCCAATAGCCCAAAAATGTGGAAACTGCCAAAAAAACTGGATTAAAAACAAAGTCCCAGCTTCAATACCAAAATGATTGGTAGCAGCAACCCACCCCAACATAAAAGGAATCGCTCCAGGAAATGCGCCCACAAAAACCGAAAGTGGCGTTACGGTTTTTAAAGGAGTATATATACTGGTATACAAGAATATCGAGATTGCTCCGAACATAGCTGTTTTCGGATTGATTAAATACAATAATACTAATCCAATAATAGTTAGTAAACTGGCTACAAATAACGCTACATTGGGCGTCATCCTTCCAGCGGGAACTGGTCTATTTTTAGTTCGATCCATTAAGGCATCTAAATCTTTTTCAATCACCTGATTGTAAGCATTGGAAGCGCCAACCATACAATATCCTCCAACAATAAGCATCAATAAAGTAACCCAACTAAATGGATGCTCTTCATCAAACCCTAATAAATACCCAGCAATTGAAGAAAAAACAACGCTGATTGCCAATCCTGCTTTGGTAATTTGTTTAAAATCGTGATAGATTTTTAATGGAGAAAATTGAGACTGTGGTGTTTCCAAAAATGTTTTCTATTAATCTTTTGCAAAAGTAGTTTATCGAAAAGGATTTGACAAAAAACATTTCACAAATAATAATTCTAAATTACAAATATTCGCAGAATGAAATTATATAATTAACTAGTTTACCGACTTTAACTACTGTTTTAAAATAATTTACTTATTAGATTATAAAATAACTTTATATTAATGTCAATTTTACGGGTTATTGGAACATTTTAAGGTGATAGCTAACTAAATACTAATCTAATTTTGCAACCTATATGCAATCCCCTAAATTTATTTTTTTCTTATTCCTACTTTGATATACAATCAAAATATGTAATTAATCCTACAATATTATTTTGATTATTCAATCATGTCAAAAAAACTAAATAACATATAAACGGAAAAAAATGAAAACATTTAAAATTACTTTTATTGCGTTTTGCATAAGTTTTATGTCTTTTGCACAAGTAGGCATTGGAACAATAAGCCCGCAAGCAAGTTCAATATTAGATTTAACAGCTACGAACAAAGCATTATTATTAACTAGAGTTGCTAATACTGCTGCAATTAGTACTCCTGTAAATGGCATGCTAATTTATGATTTAAGTTCAAATTGCGTTAAAATATATCAAAATTCTGCTTGGAGTGATTGTATAGGTACCCCTGCCACGCCAGCCGTTGCAAATGATTGTGCATTAAATGGATTTGAAGGAAGCTACACATCAGGGTTTGCTATGGTTGCTGCAAATAAATTTTCTGTAACTATAACAAATAATTCGTTTTCAACTGCAAATATTAGTTTTGCAACTAGTGATTTAGTTTTAAGTGGTATTTCGGGATTAACTGTTTCCGCGGTTTCACCTGCTTCAGCTTCATTAATTGCCGGACAATCACAGTTGGTTACCTATACATTAACTGGCACACCAACATCAGTTGGAACATTAACTGGCACTTGGACAAAACTATCTCTAAATTGCATAAAAACAAAAACCGTATCAGGAATTAGTGGGCTATTGGCAACTAATTATTGCACAAATGCAACATTAAATGGTTCCTATGTAAGCGGAATTCCTTTAAGTGCAAGCAATACCTTTTCGGTTATATTAACAAATAACTCTGGAACAGCAATTACCGGAATGCCTGCCCCAGTAATTACTAATTTATCCAGTTCTTACTCTGGCTCAGGGACAATTTCCGTTTCATCTGTAACTCCAAGTGCAACGTATAATTTAGCAATTGGAGCTTCCCAAACAATAATTTATACTCTAAGTGGAACACCAAGTTCTTCTGGAATTTTATCTCTTAATTGGACCTATGGTGATTTGGTTTGTCAAAAAATAAAAAATATCGGATTAGGAGATGCTACCTTCACTAATTCTCGAAACAATACATATGTTTTTTCTGCTAATGATACTACAGTTCCAATAAATAATCAAGGTACATTGGCAATAGGAACATCAGTTCTTGCTCCTTATACTTCTGGACTAGGATCTTATCTTGCATATAGCAGTTCTTTTGTTGCAATACCTTCTGCATTTTGTGAAGACGGAGCATCCGATTGGACATTTGGATACAGTTACTCTGCTGGAACTTTTTCTAGTTCAGGAAACCTAACGATTACATTAATTACAAAAAAAGGAGGCGTTATTACAGCTTGGCCTGCTAAACGCGTAGCAACTATTTCAACAATAAATTTCAATTGCATTTCTTTAGCCATAAATGTTAACGGAAATGCATTAAGCAATACGGTTGGAATTGATGAAGGAGGAGACGTAATTAGAGGTGCTATTGCGCTTGGAGGGGGTGCTAGTGCTGCAGCATATGATGCGGCTGCAGTTAATGATGTAGTTAAAGTTACTGCAGCGGAATTTAATCAATTGCAAAATATTGTTTCTGGAATGACTAATTTTGGAAGGGTGGCTGCAGATGATACAATCGCTTCACCTGGAACAACTGCTTATGTTAATTATATGGCTGCTAATACTATGCCTATTGGAGCTTACCCATTTGCATTTACTACATTTCTAGACTCTAGCCCTTCAGGAGTAACTTTAATTTGTCAAGCTGCTGATTCTGCTGCTGATGCCTATTGGAGTTCAGGTTCTTGTTATTTATTTACCCCAAGCGCAGTAGGCTTATATTATTTTGTAATAAAGAGACCTAATGTTACTAAAACAACTTCAACTCAAAAATTAGCTGTTAAAGGATATTGGAATGGCTGGGGAAGTAATGGAT
This sequence comes from Flavobacteriaceae bacterium, assembly GCA_947453195.1. GTDB lineage: Bacteria > Bacteroidota > Bacteroidia > Flavobacteriales > Flavobacteriaceae > Flavobacterium. The sequence continues at coordinate 194,498 of CANGFO010000002.1, read as the reverse complement.
CAGGACATGGCTGTGATGGATGTGCCTCTAGTGTATCCGGAAGTGGCGGTTCAGAAAGTTATAATACTTGTAGCTTGTTGAGTACTGCTACAGGAGGAGTAACATCAGGTACTTTTCCAACAACATCTTTATTAAATTATAGCATTAAATATACAACGCTAAAACAATGGTAAAACAACCAAATATTTGTAATTTATGAAAATTAACCTGCCTTTTTTATTTTTATTAATTTCTGTTAATTTTTGCTTTTCTCAATTAAAAGTAGCATCAGGAGGGTTACTGTATATTTCAGGAACTCAAAATCTTTATACGAATGAGTCAATATTTAATGATGGCAACATAACCTTAGGAACTGGAAAACTTTATGTAGGAGGAGACGTTCATAACAATAATTCGGTCACTTTATCTAATGGAACAGTTACTTTAACAGGAGCTAATACACAAACCTTTGATTTTGCTGTTGAAGATATAGTTAAGCGGGTGGAGCTAGATAAGTCTGCAGGAACAGCAACCTTTAATTCGGGGACCTTAGTCATCACCGATGGACTGTTGTCTTTGCAAGGTTCTATTGATGGTGGGGGGAAATTAATTATGAGAAGCACTTCAACGAAAACTGCAATTGTAGAACAGTCTTCAGGAGGAGTAGTTGACAATATAGTAGTAGAACGGTATATTCCTGCAAAAAGGGCTTACAGATTTTTAAGCTCTCCGGTCACAACTTCAACTTCAATTAAAAGTAATTGGCAAGAAAACCAAAATAATACTGCAACCGCATATGCAAATAACTCAAATACAGCACCTGGATACGGAACTCATATTACAGGATCTACAACTGGGGCAAATGGATTTGATGCTACACAAACTGGCGCAGCATCTTTATTCCAATTTAATAATGTTACTCAAACTTGGTCAGCAATTAGCAACACTAATACCAATGTTCTTAATTTTGGTAATCCGTATCGCTTGATGATAAGAGGGAGTCGATCTGTTAATTTAACAAATAACGCAGCAACTCCATCACCAACAACTCTACGAACTAAAGGAACATTAAAAATTGGAACTTTCACAAATACTAATTTAAGTAACGTAATAAATGGATATAATTTTGTAGGAAACCCTTATCAATCTCCAATTGATATGTTGGGGGTTCTAACTACAAGTAGCAACTTGAATCCAAATTTCTATTATGTATGGGATCCAAAAGTGGGAGGAACTAATGGAAGAGGAGCCTATGTTACATATACTTTTTCAGGAAATACTAATAATGTTTCTGGCTCTGCTGTAAATCAATATTTGCAACCTATGCAATCCTGCTTTGTGAAAACACTTGCTAATGGGGCTGCAAGTATTACTTTTAATGAAAGTAACAAATACACTGTTGCTACCAATGAGAATATATATAAATCAACAAATTCAATAACGAATAACAGCTCATTAAGATTAACTTTATATGAAGCAAGTGCTTTTAACCAACAACAAACTCCTGCAGATGGTGTTTTACTTTATTTTGACGATTCTTTTAACAATTCTGTTGATTCGTTAGATGCAGAAAAAATGACTAATTTAGATGAAAACATAGCCTTGCTAGTTGAAACAAGTAAACTTAGTATCGCAAATTTTCAATTTCCGCAAAACACTACTGTATATCCTTTAAATATAGATCAATATCGATATACTAACTATAATTTAGTTGCGCAACTAGATAATTATTCTGGACTTACCCCTTACTTACATGATACGTATTTGCAAGTATATACAGAAATAAATCCAAGTGCAAATTATAGTTTTACAGTTGATGCTACCATTGCAGCTTCAACTTCAAATAATCGATTTGAAATTGTTTATTCTAATCCAAATCTTAATAACACCTATTTCACATCTGAATCGGTTTCTCTATACCCTAATCCATCTAAATCAAATGATTTTAATCTTCAACTACCTTCTGCTTCAGGAGAGTATAAAGTAACTATTTATAATGCTTTAGGTCAGTTAGTAGACACTATTACTTCTCAAATTAGCACAAATACTCTAAACTGTAAAGTTGCAGCAACAGCAGCAACAGGTATTTACCAAGTAGTCATTACTAGAGATAATTCAACTATTGTTAAGAAATGGATCAAAGAATAACTATGAAAAAGAATAGCAAACTAAAATTTATTCTCATTGCATTTAGCTTCTATTCAGTTTCTGCTTTAGCGCAAGGAGGCACTGGTTTTGATGATGATGTAGTAGATAATGCACCTACTGCTTCTATAAACAATTACTTACCGCTACTAGTTTTAATTGCTTTAGTAATTGGATTTATTTTACTCAGAAAAAAAATTAATAATCAAAATACCAATTAAAAATATCACATCGCAAACCTAAAGAAACCCATGTAGTGCTTTCTTTTTTAACTGAATCAGTTTCGACTGTAGGATTGAAATTTCTATAAATTATACTTCCAAAAAGTTTCAGGTTGGTAGCAGGATTAATTAAGTAACCTGCTTGTAAGTCGGTCATAAAAATTGACGTTTTATTTCCTTGACCAACGACAACTCCCGAATCAAATGGACGATTATCATTGTAATTCAAATAAATATTCCCTCCATAATTATAAGAATCTGTAGTGGTGTTAAAATCTAATCCTCGTATTCCCATTGTTACTTTAGCATCTGCAAAATATCTTCCTTTATGATATCTTGCAATAGCAACTAACTCCTTAGCATTTCCTCCCCAAGGATGCCCCATGCTCTGATTATAGGAACCATAATTTGTAAGCACATCACTATGAGAATAAACATATGGTCGAATATGATTGTATTCTAATTGAAATAATAAATTCGGTATGTTTAAAGCATTGTAATATTTCACACCCACTTGGTAGGCAAACTTATTCTTCCAACTTCCTTTTCCAGATTTCACTTCGCCAAAAGAAAATTCATCGATTAGAAATTGCCCATAAAAATTGAATTGGTTGTTCCACTTGTATTTATAGGTTAATCCCAAAAGTGCATTCCCGCTTTTAGAAGAAGAAGCAAATTCAACCGAACGATAAAAAATAATTGGATTCACAAAACTCATGTCAAAGCCACGCTCGTTTTGATTTGACCATACCACCGATTCAAAGAATCCTAAATTTAATCTTTTAGAAAGATTCCAACTTAAGTAATGGTTTGCCATAAATTTGGTTGCATACGTTTTATCTACCATTGCGTCTTTACGAACATCTTTAAGCCACATATAGGTATTGGTGTATTTTATCTTCCAAAAAGTGGTGTTTATTTTAATAAAAGGATATGGGCTAGCGCCATCGCCTAATAATAAAGAACGGTATCCATCGCCAATGAAATTTCTTCCATAACCCATTTGTAAATCAAAAAACTTACTTGGTGTATAGGTAAGATTGGCTTCTGCCGAAGGAAAATCGTAAGCATCGGTTTTAAATCTTTTGGCAATACCAATTCCGGGAACTAGTGCCGGATCTCCAACAGCTGGATAATCGGCTGGAACTGTCCCTATCGGATGCAATGATTCGGCATAATTATTATAATAATCTGCAAACCTTCCCTGACTTTCATATATGGTGGTGGTGAAATTTAACTGACTCCCTAATCCACCACGAATTTGAATGGCACGAGTATTCACATAGGTATATTTGGCGGTGCTTGGGGTACTTTTCCCCATTTGAATATCGAAAATTGGATTCATTGTAAACCAATAGTCTTTACCCTGAATAGCAACCGTATTTTCATTCCAAATCTTCTTTCCCCACCAAGAAGTTTTGTTCTTCATTAACTTCTCATTTTCTGCAGCTAAGTTGTAATATTTTGAAACTTCTGCATAAGTATAAGGCTTTGATCCAGTGTGATTATTGCTGCCTAATTGGTTTAAAGCGCTGTCAAACTGAGCATAATAACTATGTGAAAACGGGATATTTAAATGACTTTCAAACTGTGGATTAGAAAACTTTTGGTAACGAATACTATCCAACTCGGTTAGTTCTTTATTTCGGTTTGCTTTTATTATTGCCGCTGCATCTTCTATGATTTCTTTTTCTGAAGCTTTTTGTGAAGGATTTTGTAACGGCACCGAAATTTTAATGGTATATTTAGCATAGGTTGGAGCTCCATTATAAGTAGCCGGAAGCACTTTTGGCATTTTATCAAAAACACGCTGACTCTCAATTTTTAGATCCGCTTGATTAGCATCTACATAAAGCACTTTGAAAGTTCCCTTATTATCAACCTCAAAAAGTACACTAATGGATCCTTTATAATTGGAATCTTTTAATTTTTGTGGAACTTGAAAATTAGTATAAATAAATGTTTGTACTTGTTGATAGAAACAGGTTTCTAGTTCTTTGCCTTGCAACTTATCGCAAGAAGAAAAAATAGGCGTTTGCTCGCTACTCTTTTGCGCAAATACAAGACCAATTGGAAACAATAAAAATGCTATAAAAAATTTCATAATCATAATACTATCTAATTAATAATCACCATTGGCAACCTGACCGTTGGCAATAGCTTTAGCCGAAGAAGTGCCTATTCTTTTTACACCCAATCGAATCATTTCGATAGCTTCTTCATAGGTTCGTACTCCACCTGCAGCTTTTACAGGAAGAGGCGATGCGTTTTCGAGCATCATTTTTATTGTGGCCACTGTAGCTCCATTTGGCAAACCACCTTCGGTTTTATAAAAACCGGTTGATGATTTTACAAATACAGAAGAATAATATTCTTCTTTAAAATTTGCAATAATAACATTTTTTATCAATGCCGAAAGTTGAATTATTTGTTCGCCATTTAGCGCAGCTACTTCAATAATCCATTTTACAATTTTATTATGTGACAAGCCCAATTTGGTTCCTTCCAGAATTTCATTTTTCACTAAGCTAATTTCTCCTTTTTTAAAGGCTTCATAATTGCAAACAAAATCTAAATCATCCGCTCCATCCAAAATAGCTTGTTGGGCTTCTGTTAATTTTTCTTCTAAAGTATTAGTCCCCTCGGGGAAACCAATAACTGTTCCAACGGATACTTTAGAATGTGTAGCTACAATTTTTTGTTTGGCAATTTTCACCCTATTCGGCCGAATCATTATCAACTTAAAGCCTTCAGCAATTGCCTCATCAACAAAACCTTCAACTACTTTGACATTTTCCATTTCGGATAGCCCGGCTTGCTCTGGAGTCTTTAAGTAAGTTGAATCTAAATAGCTTTTCACATTCATGGCACTTAATTTTTAATGGATAAATATACAAAAAAACCACTCAAGGAGTGGTTTTAGTATTTTTATAAAAAAGATTCAGTATTATTATACCGGTAAATGCACCGATGCTATTTGCCAACACGTCATATACATCGGGCGTTCTTGTAGTTGTAAATAGTCCTTGACAAATTTCCATTAGAACACCAAATGTAATTGCCAAAATCAAAGCTAATAACTTTACAGATTTTGCATATTTGGTTCTATCTAAAAATAAAAACCAAACTATTACAAAAACAAAATAAAACAGAAAATGGACATATTTATCTTTAAAATCAACATTAATTGATTCCCCAATTTCTGAACTTATTGTTATCAAACTTAATATTGATACAAAACAAGTCCAACTAATTGCAATAAAGAAATATGATTTTTTATTAAGCACCTATTAGTTTTGCATAAGCATCACTATCCAATAATTCATCCCATTGAGAAGCATCGGACACTTTTACTTTTACCATCCATCCTTTTCCATAAGGATCAGAATTTACATTTTCTGGATTGCGCTCTAACTCTTCGTTAAATTCAATAATTTCTCCAGCCATTGGCAAGAATAAATCAGAAACCGTTTTCACAGCTTCTACGGTTCCAAAAACCTCATCTTTATCTAAAGTTTGGTCTAATGTTTCCACTTCAACGTATACGATATCACCTAATTCTTTTTGAGCAAATTCAGTAATTCCAACAGTTGCAATTTCACCATCCATAGAAATCCATTCGTGATCTTTAGAGTATTTTAAATTGGTAGGTATGTTCATTTTTTTTGTATTTTAATTTAAGCCAAAGGTATTATTTATTATTAAATTCTAAAAACGAATTTGTTTCAATTTTTATTAATTTCCAAAAGTATATCTTAGTGTAAAACCTCCACGAATATTTGTCATTGGGAATGAGGTAGAAATAACTGCTTTTGAGAAAGAATGATCATAATACAAAATAGCAGTTAAGTTTTTACTAAACGAATAATCGGCAGATAATTTCAAGGTCCAAATATTTTGGCCACCACCTAATTGGTTATTATTATAATCTAAATAACGAACAATGGTTTTGTTATTTCTGTAAGAGAAATCAATTTTTAAATTAATATCACTTTTAATAATTCCGGTTGGACTGTCTGCAAGTTTTGAAGAAAAAATCACATCTTTAAATCGGTAACCCGTTCCAATTACATATTCAATTCCTTTTACTTCGGTCAATAAATTATTGTCAAAACTTAAAGACAAAGCTCTATCCTTTTTAATTTCTGCAAGTATTTTAAACGAACTTTTAGTCTCAAAATCAACTCTAATTAATGGATTAAATTGTTCCACCAAATTGACATTTCCAATAATAGTTTGACTGTAAAAATTTCCATTTAATGGATTAATCTCATTAGCATGTTGCGCGTAATCTAAATTAGAACGGAATGAATTAATTGTATACGATGCTTTATACGCATGTTGAACAGAGAAACGTTTGAATCTTTCTTTGAAGAAATTGTAACGCATTAATCCATTATATTTTATATTCCAGTTTGGTATTGGAATATTTTTAAATGCATTCAATGAGATTTTACCTGCTCGATCTTCTGGGCTTTGCGCCAAACTTATTCCAACACTTTTTAAAGCAGGAATATCAAAACCGGTATAGGCTGCCAAGAAAGCAGGCAATAATACTTCGGGACTGTTTTTGCCAAATCCGGTTGGATAACCATCGGCATTTACAGGGAAGTTTTCAGTTCCATAATATTGGGTTGCTAAACGATTGGCAATTATAATTCGGTTGCTTCTAAACTCTTCAAATGGAGTTGAGAAAAACTCATCACTTTGTCTGAAAGAGGATTTTAACATCACTGTTGATATTGCAAAATTTCCAGTATTATAGGGTGATCTTGAGTTATATACGCCATCCATAACATCATATTGCTCAGAATAATTATCTGAATAAGATCTATTTGCAGTCAAATCAACTTTAAAGTCAGGAAACAAATCCATGTTAGCTGTAAAATCTAATGTTCTAGTTAATACATGGGTGTAATTTTGATTAAAGTTTGGATAATTAGTTAACCATCCATTTTTAGCTGCTTCAAAACGAACATCATCTTGACCTCCAAAAACAAATCCTAATGAAGGTTTAGAAGATCCAAAGAATCCTACACCAGGCAAGAACCCAGGAAGTGCAGTTCCTTGATTTTCGGTATAATTTATTTGAATATTTTTTAAACTAGTCACCACACCTACTATACCATCTAAAAATGGATTTGAATCTTTAACAGGAGTTGGCTTCACAATAGTTACTTTTTCTCCTGGTTTTGGCGGGGCAACTGGTGCAGATTTTACAGGAGATTTTTGTTTGGATAACCCTATATATTTATAGAATGAATCCATATTTAAAGTTGTATTTAATTTATGAGAACCCGAGTTTTGAATTGTGTTTCCAAGATTATATAGCACACCGGTATCAGAATCTACCACAGACGACATAGCAATAGAAGAACGCTGCCAGCTATAAGTTCCTGCATAAGTATAATTGGATTTCACAAAATTTAAAAACGGGATCTTACTAACTGGCAATTCATAATTTGCTGTTACTTGTTGGTTGTGTAAGTTTGGCAATCCAATATTCCAATAATCAGTCCAAATAGTATATGAATTATCTGGCTCATTATTATCTTTCATATAATTTCTAACAATATTATTTGATGTAGCATTAAAGTTAATTTTTAATGCTTTTGTTAGATTATAATTAAATCCATATTGATAATTAAATAAGAAATTTCGCTGGTATAAAGCATCCAATCCAATACCTTCTACATCTACCAAACGGAATTGTTGTCTGTTAAATTGTCTTGTAATATTAGAGCTAAAAGTAACATTTGTGGGTTTGTAATTAAAATTAAAATCACTTAATAATTTCCAATAACTACTCTTTTTAAAAACCTTAACCGACTTAAATGGCTCTACTGGTTTAGGTTGAAATGCAAACGTATAATCGGCAGTTGTACTGACTTTTTGATCAGAATAACTTTCTAATTCATAACTGTGTCGATCCACTTGATTGTAGGAGTAAGAAAGCGTTAGGTTTTCAATATCATAAAAATGCGGTTTTGCCTTTTCTCCTCTTTCTTTTTTTACACCAATGAAATTAATACTTTTTCTTTTGGTGTAATCCATAGCTCTATTCTTAATGTTTCGCTTTTCATTTTCATCAGCGGTTTCATTAATCAATTGCTTCAATTCAATATCTTGATTAAATGGATCGTATTTTGGAGTAATGAATTCTTCGCCAATTCCGTAATTAAATGGCAAATTAACTCCCCACTTTTTAGGCATTAATTTACCCAAACTCAAATTGGTTACAATATTATATTGTAAAACATCTTCTCTACTTCGTTCATTAGGACCTTGCTCTAAATTACCAAACCCTATGGTACTCATTTTACCAGTTGCAGAAACATTTGCAAAATCAGCAAGATTGGCATCCATGTTAGCTACGGCAGCCATACCGCCTTTATTATCCATTCCGGCTAAGCGTAATTCATTAAACCATACTTCCCCTTTAAGACGTCTTGGGTTTAATGGATGCTGTGGTGAAATTAATTTATTGGTATGGTTTTTTACTCCAAGCATTAAAGTTCGAACCAATCCAAAATTAGGATTTCCGCGAATACCTAAACGCAAATTAGGATCACCATCTCCATCAGGAATAGTAACATCATCATCTGGATAATATATTTCTCCCGGAAGATACACATGACTCATTGCTTTAATTTTCATTCTAGTAATAAGCTCCAAAGAAATATCCATGTTATTATCTTCTGGCCAAACTCCATTTTGAGAATTATCTCCAAATTGTGTTTTCTTTAATTGTTTTTCAACTTGATAAAAGTTATCGGTGAAGTCATTCCCAAATCGAACAAACCCCATCAATTCGTCATCTTCAATTGAATTAGAATTGGATGCAATTGCTTCGGCATGTACAAACATTTTTAATTTTTTGTACTGACGCATATCTACATTTACATTTTTAAATACAGCACGTGAGTCACCTGGCTCTAAACCATAATCTGCAGTACTTCCTAATTTTATTGATAATGATTGTTCATTTTGAGGAATTAAAGTATTGTTATTATACAATTGTTCCAATTCTACACCCGGCGGCACTACATAATGAATTGGTTCTCTTGTTCCATTTTCTTGAACGTTTACTGCAGAAGAATCATAATCGGTATTGTCATCAGTAGTATCTGTATCTAATGGATCTAGGGTATAATCATATTTTCTCCAATCACCACGAACTAAATCCAAAGATCCGAATCGAATAGTCATTTGACTTGCAAATTTGGTCATGAACATTCGCATAAATCGGATAGAACGAAAATCCGTAATACTTCCAACTGTATTTGTTGGTTGATTGATAGGGATTTTAAATTGAATCCATCTTGCAGTAGTAGTTTCTCCGTTTGGAAGTGAAACTGTAGTTGGTAAAATATTTGTAATATAATTACTTCCCACTTGAGATAAATCGGATGGACTAACTTTAATACTGTATTCGTAATACGCATTGATGGTATTCATAGTATTGTCACGATTCACATCTTCTACATCAGGAACTGTAGTAGATCCTCTATTGGTATCCGTCACTGTTATTGGTGAGTTTCCTTCAGTTCCATTATAATATTTATAGCGATCAAATACATCGCCTTCTGTATTTAAAAAATACTTGTAATCATCCTCAGCAGGGTCGGTAAAAGATGCAAATGCAGGGAATTTTGCTGCTTCTTGCGCATTGTTCAGACCATTATACCCAACATCTTGTGAAGTTCGATTTTCCTCGTTTGAATCAAATGCATAAATCAAAGATTGCGATGCAGGGCTATCTCCCCATACCGTTGGAGGAGCCATAGTTTGATTGTTTCCAACTCCATTTTCGTAAAATTTTCTTCCATCCTGAAGAATATCTTCAGATACTTCTCCTAAATTAAAATAAATTCTACCCGTATTTGTCGGATTTATTGGTGATGGAGAAACTCGAGTGTCGGTATAAGGATCTAACATCCAAAACTGGATGTACTCGATATTAGATTGTTCAAAATTAGTTGATGTTAATGCTCTAAATATCCCACCAAAATTAGTTTCTGGATTTGGCAAAGTATTATCTGTAGCTGTTGCAGTATTAAAATTAAATGGCCCTCTTTCTTTTGGAAAATAGGTTAAGTCTAAAGTATTTACAACTTGAGATTGTCCGGCAGCAATTGTGGTTGCAGGATATAATTCTTGACTGTAAATTCTTCTGGTACTATTTAAAGATAAATCATCATCTGATATTCCTGATGGTCTTTGAGCATAAAAAATTGGGTCAATAGTATACCAAGCTAATTTAGCTCTTTTAAATCCATAATCTAATGCAGTAGAATTTCCTCCAAAATCTAAATAATCAGGCACGACACCTGTAGTAGGGCGTATTGGAGTAGAAGATAAAAACCAAGAAAAGGGAGATCTTAAATCAATATTAGTTTGTGTTCCTTCAAAATCTTCTACATAAACAGTAGATTCCCCATTAAATTTATCGGCTTCGGGAGAATCTGGCTTCAAGTAAGCAATTTCTCCTCTAAATGAAACATTTGAAGGAACGTCGGTGTCAATGTTTGGAAGTTTATTTACTAATCGAGTTAAGAAAGGCACTTCTGAAGAGAAACTAGTATTTAATCCATAAATGGTATTGTTTACTGATTCTTGACCATAATTGGTTTTTTGAGTAAATGGTCGCTCTGACATTTTCAACATCGTCGCTCCAATCAAAAATTTATCTGAGAATTTATGCTCTACATTAATACCATAAAAGCGTCGCGTTTGTCTCCCAAAAGTGGAATTGTTTTCAACCGAAACTTGAATTGGAGTATTGGAAGCAGATAAGGCAGGGTCCAAAATTTGAACTCTTCCCGCTTGATAATTTACAGTATAATCAACACCTTCTACTAATTTTCTCCCCCCTGCAGTAACAACTACAGATCCTTTTGGAACATTAAAAGCACCTATTGGAATTCCATCGCCACCTGAGGATTTGAATTTACCTTTTAATTGAAATTTGTTTTTTGAACTATTTTGTAAAGCGGCAGCTTGAGTAGATTTATATAAACTAGAATAAACATATTTCAACTGATTGTCATTATATGCTCCAGGAGTTGTTTCTGGCAAATCATAATTTTCTATGGCGCTTCCCGATCTTAATTTGTTAAATAAATATTTACCAAAAGGTTCTACCGAAGTAAAGATTAAACGACCATTTTGCTGGTCAACTGTAAGCCCAGGTATAAAATCAAAAAAACCATCTCCTCCATTTTGAGGGTCATTGCTATAATTCAATCGATCCAATCCAAATACTTTTAATAACGGAGTATCCATTACATCTGTAGGTAACGGAGAAGTCGAATTAGCAGCCGTAATATAATTTAACGGAGAAGGATCGGTATATAAAATATTGAATTTAAAATCTTCTTTTTGTAATTGAAAACCACTCGGAATTTGATAAATATTTTTCATCATCAATCCCCAAATTGGTTTTTGAACATTGGTCAAACTACTTTTAAGTAATTTCAATACCAAAGATTGAGAAGACGGAACTCCTGTTGCACTTACTTGTGTTGCTTCTACTCCATCGGTTCCAAATTCTCCAACTTGATACACCTCATCTCCAATAGTATATTGGTATGCCACAGCAAGCACTTCATCATTGGCTAATCGTTGTTGCAAGGATATATATCCCAATTGTGGATGGAAGGTAAATTCGTTTGGCAATAATTTTCTTGCGTTTTCTAATTTAGAATAATCCGTACCTTCATTAACCTGAACCGAATTATTAAACCCTTGATTTGTAGTAATTATTTCTCTAATATTTGGGTTCAATAAACCCGGATAATTAGGACTTGGGGGACTAGAAGGAATAATTAAATTAGGGTCGTAACGGTTATTATTATTGTTAGGTGGTGTATCAATTGGCTTTAAAAAGAAATCATTAGATTGAAACGGATGAATATCGGCTGCATCAATGGCTACGATTTGATTATCATTAATTGCAGAAGATGTTGACGTGTCTGTCAATCGTGCCTCTCCTAAATCTTGAAGCGCAATAATGTTTCTTAAGTTGTTATTGGTAGTACTTACTCTATTTTGTTTATTGGTAATCCAAACTTCAATACGAGTAATTTGAACACGGCTATCAATTAATGGATAGTTTAAAAGTGCTTTATCATATCTGTTTTTAAAATATTGTGATAAAAAATAGTGTCTGTCGGCATCATATTCTTGAGCAAACAATTCAAAATTTTGAATCGTTCCACCACCTTGAGCGGTTACGGTTTTAGTTTGTGACTTTTGTTCTGCAAATACTGCGTTTACAGATGTTCCACCAAATTGTAATTGAGCTTTAACCCCAAATAAACTTTGTGCCCCTCGAATCAGAGAACTATTTAATGGCATGCTTACATTACCTACTTCTATTTTTTTAATAATGGAATCTTCTCCTCCAGAAGCAGAAGGATCAAAAGATAGTTTGATTAAATTTTGAAATGCAAAGGTAGATTGCGTGTCATAATTAGCATTAACATTTAATCTTGTTCCTACTTTTCCCATCAAACTCATACTAATTCTTTGATTAAAATCAAAAGTGGTAGTAGATCTATTTCTTGGAGAAAAAGAGGGATTGTCTTGTTTTGTATGTCTAAATCCTAAATCAATTTCAACCGACCCTGTTGGTTTTACATCAATGGTATTACTCCCAAAAATGGCTTCAAAAAAACTTGAATTCACATAATATTTTGGTAATAAATTCTTTTTATCAGCTATGCTTTTTTCTTTTTGTCCAGAAACTGCATCTGCTTTTTGCTTGAAATAATCATGCATGGACTCCTTAAGTATTAATTTCTCATATTCTTTTGAAGTAAGTATAATCGGATAATTAATATCTATTCCTGCAAATGACTTGTTTAAAATATATCTATCCGTTGCAGGATCGTAGGAATAGGCTTCTACAATACTTTTAGGATTTCCCAACTCCATGTGCCCTTTATTGTAGGTGGTATCGTTAGGTCTCACTTGTGAAAAAGACCACTGACTAACAAAAAATAGCAAAAAAACAATGGTTATTTTTAAGTACGGTATATATTTAGGCTTATTTGTTTTCAAAAATTATAAATTTTTTAATGCTTGCTTAATAATCAATTCTACGGTAGCGTCTGGATTTTGACTAATCACTTTATCTACTATTTTTTCGGATGCTTTTCTTACAAAACCTAAAACCTCCAAAGCAGATAACGCTTCATCTCGGTTTGTATTGTTTTGAAACATAGAAACTTCATCTAAATCGTATATTTTTAACACTTTATCTTTTAAATCCAAGATAGCTCGTTGTGCTGTTTTAGTTCCAATTCCTTTTATAGATTGAATGGTAGTAACATCTCCGCTTGCAAGTGCCTGAATTATTTGTTTAGGCTCTAAAGAAGAAAGCATCGTTCTGGCAATACCAGCTCCAATACCTGAAACTGTCAACAACATTTTAAAGATTTCTTTTTCCGACTTTTCTACAAAACCATACAAAGAATGCGAGTCTTCCTTGATGATTAAATGGGTGTACAATTTAATAAAATCAGTTTTTGGAAGTAAAGAATAAGTATGCAAAGAAATATTAATATGATACCCCACTCCATTACAGTCAATTACAACTTCGGTTGGCGTTTTTTCAACTAATTTTCCTTGAATTTGTGCTATCATTTTATTTACTATCGTGTTTCAAATATACTAAAAAACTAATTAGTCAATTATATAGATTTTTGAGCTGTTTTTAGCTTTTTCTGCTTTTCTTGAGCGTCTACAACAGCTACCGCAGCCATGTTGACCATTTCTTCAACACTAGCACCTAACTGGAAGATATGAACTGGTTTGTCCATCCCCAACATGATTGGCCCAACAGAATCTACTTTGTATAATTCTTTTAATAATTTGTAGGTGATATTTGCCGATTCTAAATTTGGAAAAATCAACGTATTTACCTTTTTCCCTGCCAATTTTGAAAACGGGAATTTACCCTTTAACATTTCAGGGTTTAATGCAAAATCGGCTTGAATTTCTCCATCTACAATTAAATCAGGATGATTTTTATGTAAATAGGCTACAGCGTCTCTTACTTTACTCGCACTTTCCACGGTTGATGATCCAAAATTTGAAAACGATACCATAGCAATAACGGGTTCCATTCCAAACATTCGAACTGTTTTTTCAGTCATTAATGCAATTTTAGCTAAATCGTCAGCGGTAGGATTTGGATTAATTGCCGTATCCGATAAAAACATGGGACCTCTATTGGTCATCATCATATTAGTGGTAGCTATCAACGAAATACCCGGAGCTTTACCAATTAATTGCATTAATGGTTTTACTACAGATGGATAACTTCTAGAATATCCAGAAACCATTGCATCGGCATCCCCTTGATTTACCATCATGGCGGCAAAATAGTTTCGTTCGCGCATCCATTTTTGAGCATCTAATAAAGAAACACCTCGTCGTTGTCTTTCTTTCCAAAAGATATCTGCATAGCCCAATCGTCTTTTGTCTTCTTCATTGGTTTTAGGGTCAAAAATGGGCACATCGGCATCAAATCCGATTTCCTCTTTAAGCTCTAAAATATCTTCTTTTCTTCCTAATAAAATTGGATGTCCAATTCCTTCTTCGTATACAATTTGAGCAGCTTTTAACACATCCAATTGGTCTGCTTCCGCAAAAACAATTCGCTTTGGATCGGTCTTAGCGCGATTGGTTAACAAGCGAACCATCTTATTATCAGATCCCATTCGCTCCATTAAATCTTCTTGGTATTTATCCCAATCAGTAATTGGATTCAAAGCAACACCACTATCCATAGCTGCTTTTGCAACTGCCGGTGCTACCATGGTAATCAACCTTGGGTCAAATGGTTTTGGAATAATATAATCGGTGCCAAAATTTAATTTGGTTTCACCATATGCAATATTAACTTGCTCTGGAACGTGCTCTTTTGCTAAGGCTGCCAAAGCTCTAACCGCTGCCATTTTCATAGCTTCGTTAATCTTGGTTGCTCTTACATCTAAAGCACCACGAAATATATAGGGAAATCCTAAAACATTATTAACTTGATTCGGATGATCAGATCTTCCGGTTGCCATAATAATATCTTTCCTTGTAGCAATAGCCACATCGTAATCTATTTCAGGGATTGGATTGGCCATAGCAAAAACAATAGGGTTTTTAGCCATTCCTAAAAGCATCTCTGGAGTTAGAATATTTCCTGCAGACAATCCTAAAAATACATCAGCTCCAACAAGTGCTTGCTGTAAAGTAGTTCCTTTTGAACCATTGCTGTATATTTTTTGAAGTTCCGATAAATCAGTTCGATCTTTTGATAAAACTCCATTTACATCAAACATCAAGATGTTTTCTACTTTCACACCAAGCAAAACATATAAATTAGCGCATGCTAAAGCAGCAGATCCCGCTCCAGAAACAACTAATTTTACTTTGCTGATGTCTTTTTCTGCTAATTCTAATGCATTTAATAAAG
Organism: Flavobacteriaceae bacterium; assembly: GCA_947453195.1. Classification (GTDB taxonomy): domain Bacteria; phylum Bacteroidota; class Bacteroidia; order Flavobacteriales; family Flavobacteriaceae; genus Flavobacterium. Next base: position 178,679 of record CANGFO010000002.1, on the reverse strand, counting down.
CGGCAGAAGAAATGATTGCGGTACCATGCTGATCATCATGCATCACCGGAATATTTAATTCTTCTACTAAGCGTCTTTCAATTTCAAAAGACTCGGGTGCTTTTATATCTTCTAGGTTTATTCCTCCAAAAGTTGGTGCAATATTTTTAACCGTAGCAATAAACTCATCAATATTTTTGGTGTCTACTTCAATATCAAAAACATCAATATCTGCAAAAATCTTGAACAGTAATGCTTTTCCTTCCATTACCGGCTTGGAAGCCTCCGGGCCAATATCTCCAAGACCAAGTACTGCAGTTCCGTTAGTAATTACTGCAACTAAATTTCCTTTGGAAGTATATTTATATACGTTATCTACATCTTTTGCAATTTCCAAACAAGGCTCTGCCACACCAGGTGAATAGGCCAAAGACAAATCACGTTGTGTAGCATATTTTTTGGTAGGAACAACTTGAATTTTTCCTGGAGTAGGTTTTGCATGATATAATAGGGCTTCTCTACGCTTACTAGATTTATTCATTGTATTCTTTTTACATTCTAACTTACAAAGGTAAAAGTATCCACCGAAAAAGGAAACTTTTAGGGAGTTTCTTTTGTATTAAATTTAGATGAAGCTTTAGACTCCTATTAAAAACAGCGATTTAAAGAAATTTACATTATTATTTAATCTTGAAATTGCCAATTGGTTATTTATTAATTTATTATATTTGCTTACAAACCAATGTTTTTGAAAAAAATACTGCCTCTTTTTTCCTACTTATTTCACCCAATATTTATTCCAATATTTGGAACTCTAGTTTATTATTATTTAAGCGGAATAAATAATTCAAAAGAGTTGTTTTCATCACTAATAATTGAGGTTGCAATCTTCACCTTTATTCTACCACTTTCCTTTTTTTATCTGCTCCGCAGCATTGGAAAAGTTAACACAATAATGCTTTCGGATATTTCACAAAGAAAAATACCCTTACTTTTTCAGATTTTACTTCTTGGAATTTTAATAAGCAAATATGTTACTTGGAATTTGTACCCCGCATTGTTTTTCTTTTTCCTTGGGGCGATTCTCAGCGCCTTTCTAGCTTATATCTTACTATTTGCAAAAATAAAAGCAAGTATTCATCTCATGGCGATAAGTGCTTTGTGTTATTTTGTAATTGGTTTAAATAGCCATTTTGAATTACAAAATAAATTAATCATTGTTTTGCTATTTGTTCTCACAGGAATTATTGCAAGTTCAAGAATAGCAATGAAAGCACACAGCATGAAAGAACTTGCAATTGGGTATGTTGTGGGAATGCTTCCGCAAATAATTTTGTGGGGATTTTGGCTATAGAATATAGAATTGAAGCCCTATATTAAAACTATTGGTGTTTATTTTTTGGGAATCAATTACTCCTGATTTAAAAATTGAATTTAAGCCGTAATAGGCATATAAATTCCAAGTATTCCAACCTATTGCAACATAAGTTCCATAAACTAATTTGTTTAAATCGGGGTTGGAATGAATTGAATTATTTTGATCTCCATTTTCAAATTTATAGCTATCAGAAACTAAATAACTCATTTTAAATCCGGTGTAAATTCTCCAAAATTGATGATCACTTGGAGTTGAGGTACGCCATCTTACTTCAATGGGGACATCCAAATAATGCAAGGTAAATTGATTTTTATTATAATTTGCAGTTGCTAAAAACGCATAACTATTTGGTACGCCTGTTGCAGCATTATTTACAAGTAAATTATTCTCAAAAATATTTAAGGAATACCCTAAACCAGTAGCGATAGCAAACGTTCGGCTTTTGTTAATTGGCATGTCTCTAAGAATTCCAACGCAAAAACCTGGGGAGAATTTTGTTTGAGTTAATCCTTTAAAATTTTGTAATTGATTGTAAGTGAAGTTTACATAAAATTGATCTTCTCTATATAAAGAATCTACTGGCTTTACTACCTCTGTTTTTTCTTGAGCGAAAGCGCCAAAAAAGAAAATGAAAAATAATATGGAATATTGTAAACGCATAGACACAAACGTTAAGAAGAAATTAGCAGAGGAGATGGGATTCGAACCCACGATACAGTTACCCATATACAAACTTTCCAGGCTTGCTCCTTCAACCACTCGGACACCCCTCTAAAAATTATGATGCAAAGAACAACAAAATTTTGCAATAATCAAAACTTAGTTATACCATTTCACCACGTAAAGAGGTTTCAAAAATGGCTTTGAAATTTACAGGAGTAATACTTTGACCAAGTAAGTACATTAATTTAGTTATGGCAGCCTCTGTGGTGATGTCTTTTCCAGAAATAATTCCGATATTTTTTAGTTGGGTACTGGTTTCATATTGTCCCATACTCACACTTCCGCCAGAACATTGGGTAACATTAATAACATACAACCCGTTATCGATTGCCTTTTTTAATGTCGAGATAAACCAATCTTCCGATGGGGCATTCCCCGATCCGTAGGTTTCTAAAACCAACCCTTTAAGATTTGGAATTGCAACAATAGATTCTAATACCAACGGACTAATTCCAGGAAATATTTTTACTATCACAACCTTGTCTTCAAGTTGCTTGTGAACCACTAATTTCTTGTTATTGGCAGCTAATAAGGAACTTGAATTCACGTTTAAATGCACCCCCGATTCAGCTAAGGCAGGATAATTTGGAGAAGAAAATGCATTAAAATGTTCTGCATTAATTTTAGTAGTACGATTTCCTCGGTATAATTTATATTCAAAATACAAACAAACTTCTTGAATTGAAGGAGTACCATTATTTTGAAGAGAAGCAATTTGAATTGCTGTAATTAAATTTTCTTTAGCGTCGGTTCTCAAATCTCCTATTGGCAATTGTGATCCGGTGAATATTACTGGCTTAGCCAAATTTTCAAGCATAAAGCTCACTGCCGATGAAGAATAAGACATCGTATCGGAACCATGAAGTACCACAAAACCATCAAATTGATTGTAGTTTTCTTCAATAATTGAAACAATCTGAACCCATTTATCGGGATTCATATTAGACGAATCTATAGGTTTTTCAAATGAAATGGTATCAATATTGCAATCTAATTGTTTAAGCTCGGGAATATTTTTAAGTAATTTATTAAAATCAAAAGCCTTTAAAGCTCCAGTAGCATGGTCTTTTTCCATCCCGATAGTCCCACCGGTATACAACAATAATATGCTGGGCTTAGATTGCATTTCCATATTTCAATTTGTTTACCACAGGATTGGCATACATATTTAAGAATCCTTCCATCATCACACCATTAGAAGCATCAATTTTCATTTCTAACCTTCTTTCAAATAAAGATCTTTCGTTCTCGGTATAATGCTCTTTAAATGTATCGGTTTTATATAAAATGTCGTAAGCAATATAATTAGTGGGCCACAATTTATAGGATTGCAAAATAGAATCATCTATAGCTTGGGCCACGGCCTGAACTTGCTTGTTGGTGTTGTCATTCTCTATAGCAATTTCATCCAATTCGTTATTTAAAATGGAACCTACATGAATGTGTATGCGTTTCTTTTGTCCGATAATTCCGCTTAAAAGTGTAATGAAATCTTCGTTTTTCTCTTTTACGTATTTTTCTGCTTTTGCTTCTGCCATTAATTGAGGCATTTTCAAGGCATCGGTAGGGTCGTATTCATAAGAAATAGAAACCGGAACAATTTGCAGTTTTTTAAAGTATTCCATCAAATTTTCCTCATTTGATCCCATTCCCAACATTTTTAAAACTCCTTGATGGGTTGCATCGTTTCCGTCTTTTGTTCTTCCTTCGCGTTGCGCTATCCAAACCGATCGGTTTTCTCTTAAAATCAATTGCCCAATATATTCAGCCATTAACTTAGAACTTTGCAACAATTCCCTTGGCGGCAAACCTCTTTGAACTAAGAAATTCCTGTTAAGTTTTGATAAATTTAATAAGAAATCTTTTTTTACTAGGTTATCTCCAATTGCTGATGCCGTCATTACCAATCCATGCTCTAACAAAGAAACATTGAGCAAAGAGGTGTCTAAAATAATATCTCTGTGATTGGAAATAAATAAATAGGGTGTGTGTTTTTCAAGTTTTTCAAAACCCGAAGTCGTTAATCCTTCTGAAGTGTTTTCAAGAACTTTTAGAATGGAATGACAAATAAAATTACATTGAAAATCTCGAATAGAATGCGTTTTTAGTAACTGATTTTTCCAAACCTCATCTTCTGCCTCGGGAAATGTAAAATTCATAATTGCCTTCATCATCGGATGGTTAACAAGGCCTTTGATAGCATTGTTAACTTCGGCATCATAAAAAGGGCGAATTGCATCAAATTTCTGCATCTCTCAGATTCTAGATTAATTATCGGAACAAAAGAACAAAAAAAAAAGGACTTATTAATTATTTAGAAGTTAAATCCCAAAAACAGTACTGGAATTATGGGTAGTTATTTGGGCAATTTCTTCCACAGATACCTTATAAATTTCTGCTAATTTTTGAGCAACCAAAAGAGTATAACTGCTTTCATTTCGCTTTCCGCGATGCGGCGCAGGAGCTAAATAGGGAGAATCGGTTTCTAACACAATATGCTTCAGATCTATTTCGTTCAAAAACTGATCTATCTTTCCGCTTTTAAAGGTGGCAACACCTCCTATTCCAAGTTTCATCCCCAACGAAATGGCGCGTTGCGCTTGATCTAAATCGCCAGTAAAACAATGAAATATTCCAAATAAATCGGATGCTTTTTCGCTTTCTAAAACTTCAAATGTTTCGTCAAAAGCATCTCGGCAATGAATATTTATTCCGAGTTTGTGTTTTTTAGCCAATTGAATTTGGTGCTGAAAAGCATACTGCTGTTGTTTCAAAAAAGATTTATCCCAATATAAATCCATTCCTATTTCTCCTACAGCATAGAATTTTCTTCTTTCTAATTCGGTTGCAACAAAAGCCAATTCTTCTAAATAATTTTCTTTGACATAGGTTGGATGCAATCCCATCATTAAAAATACATTATTCGGAAATTGCGCCTCTACATCATACATTCTTTGCGTATAACTTGAATCGATTGAAGGAACAAATAGCCTTGATACACCCGCTTCAATAGCGCGTTGCATCATTTCGTTTTGGTCGTCTTGAAATTGGGAAGAATATAAATGGGTATGGGTATCTGTTAAAATCATATTAGTTTGTTCGAAACACAAATAAACGAAAAATCCCGTTCAGTTTCCTAAACGGGATTAATTATACTTTTATTGAAGGATAAATTACAATTCTAAAGCTTTTTTAGCATCGCCATTCATCAACAATTCTAATGGATTTTCTAAAGCTTCTTTCACAGCAACCAAGAATCCAACTGACTCACGACCATCAATAATTCGGTGGTCATAAGAAAGCGCTACATACATCATTGGGTGAATTTCAACTTTACCATTTACTGCAATTGGACGCTCAATAATATTGTGCATTCCTAAAATTCCAGATTGAGGAGGGTTAATAATTGGCGTAGATAACATACTTCCGAAAACACCACCATTAGTAATAGTGAACGTTCCGCCTGTCATATCATCCACTGTAATTTGACCATCACGAGATTTGATTGCTAATCTTTTAATTTCAGCTTCAACACCTCTAAAAGTTAATAATTCTGCATTACGAACAACCGGAACCATTAATCCTTTAGGTCCAGAAACTGCAATAGAAATATCGCAGAAATCATACGATGTTTTATAATCCCCATCAATCATTGAATTCACATCTGGGAATAAAGCTAAAGCTCTAGTAACCGCTTTTGTAAAAAACGACATATACCCTAATCCTAATCCGCCGTGTTTTGCTTTGAAAGCATCCTTATACTCGTTACGAATCATGTTGATTGGTGTCATGTTTACTTCATTGAATGTAGTTAACATGGCGGTTTCGTTTTTAGCAGCAACCAATCTTTCGGCTACTTTACGACGCAACATAGATAGTTTTGTTTTCTCAGATCCACGGCTTCCACCTGTAGGAGTTCCCATAGAAACGGTTGCGTTTACTGCATCTTCTTTGGTAATTCTTCCACCTTTTCCTGTTCCAACAATATCGGATGGTTGTATGTTTTTTTCGTCTAATATTTTTCTAGCTGCCGGAGATGGCGCTTGCGTTGCATAGGTTTTTTCAGCAACAGGAGCTGCTTTGGGAGCCTCAACTTTTGGAGCCTCAACCGCTGCCGGTTTTGCTTCAGCTGTTGGCGCAGCACCAGATGGTTTAGCAGCGCTTGTATCAATTAAACAAACTACAGCACCAACGGCAACTGCATCACCTTCTTCTGCTTTAAGCGTGATAATTCCGCTAGCTTCTGCAGGTAATTCAAGGGTTGCTTTATCAGAATCTACCTCAGCAATTGCTTGGTCTTTTTCTACATAATCGCCATCTTTTACTAACCAAGTAGCGATTTCAACTTCTTTAATTGATTCTCCCGGTGATGGGACTTTCATTTCTAAAATCATTGTATATTATTTTAAATGATGAATTATAAATTATTCTTGTTGTGTCTTCAATATTCTAGCCCCGATTGCAGTGAAAATCCTTTTATTTTTTCTTTAAAAAAGAAAAGATTGAAACGGAAAGCGGGAAATAGCTCCTGTAAAATTATCTAAATAAATTTTTATCAAAAACCATTCTAATTGCATCGGCGTGGCGTCTTCTATCGCGAGTGCTACTTCCGGCTGCTGGTGCTGCGTAAGCTTTAAGTGATGCTAATCTCCATTTTACTAAATCGAAATTCATCAACATATAGCTGTAAGCTCCCATATTCTTAGGCTCTTCTTGTGCCCAAACAAAATCATCGGCATTTGGATAACTAGCGATAATTGCTTTCAATTGCTCTACTGGCAGTGGAAATAATTGCTCAATTCGAACCAAAGCTACATCATTTCTTTCTAAATTTCCTCTTTCGGCAAGAATATCGTAGTAGAATTTTCCGGTACAGAAAACTACTGTTTTTACTTTTTTCTTATCTACTGTAATATCGTCAATAGTTTCTTGAAATTGTCCGTTGTACAACTCCTCTTGTGTAGAAACACAAAGCGGGTGACGCAACAAACTTTTTGGAGAAAATACAACTAATGGTTTACGGAAATTAGTTTTCATTTGTCTGCGCAACAAATGGTAGAAATTGGCTGGTGTGGTACAATCGGCTACATACATGTTGTGGCGTGCACAAAGTTGTAAATAACGCTCCATTCTTGCTGAGGAATGCTCTGCTCCTTGCCCTTCATATCCGTGAGGAAGTAATAAAACAATTCCGTTTTGGTTGTTCCATTTGTCTTCACCACAAGATATATATTGGTCTAACATGATTTGACATCCATTAGAGAAATCTCCAAATTGTGCTTCCCAAATTGTTAATGTTTTTGGGGCTGCTAAGGCATATCCGTAATCAAATCCTAAAACTCCATATTCAGATAATAGGGAATTGTAAATTTGGAATCTTCCTTTACTATTTTTTAAGTTATTTAAAAGAATTACTTCTTCTTCACTGTCTTCTACTTTTACAACGGCATGACGGTGGGAGAAAGTTCCTCTCTCAACATCTTGCCCCGATACACGAATATCATATCCTTCATACAATAATGATCCGTAAGCCAATGTTTCAGCAGTACCCCAGTCGATAGCATTGTTATCGTACATGGTTTTTCTGTCGGTAACAATTTTAGAAATTTTATTGATGAATTTCTTATCGGAAGGCAAACTAGAAACAACCTCTAAGATTTCGTCTAATTGCTTTTTAGTAAATTTGGTATCTACTTTTTGAAGCATTACATCATCTGAAACTTGTTCAAATCCGTTCCATTCATCTTGCATAAATGGCTTGATGATAGTTAAACTTTTCTTACGCGATTCTTGTAAATTCTCATCTAAGCGTTCTTTGTATTCGTTTTCTATTTTGGTTAAATAGGCTTGATCTACAATTCCGTCAACGATTAATTTTTCTGCATAAATATCTCTAGGATTTTTATGACGCGCAATGATTTTGTATAAAACGGGTTGGGTGAAACGAGGTTCATCCCCTTCGTTATGTCCGTATTTTCTGTATCCTAATAAATCTATAAATACATCACGACCAAATTCCATACGGAAATCTAGAGCAAATAACATGGCGTGAACCACTGCTTCAGCATCATCTGCATTCACGTGAAGTACCGGCGATAAAGTTACTTTTGCAATATCCGTACAATAAGTAGACGAACGCGCATCTTGATAATTGGTGGTAAAACCAACTTGGTTGTTGATTACTATATGAATGGTTCCTCCAGTTTTGTATCCGTCTAATTGTGCCATTTGAACAATTTCGTATACAATTCCTTGACCTGCAACTGCGGCATCTCCGTGTACTGCAATTGGCAATACTTTAGAGAAATCATTTGGGAAATGGCGGTCTTGTTTTGCTCTTGTAATACCTTCAATTACTGCTCCAACAGTTTCTAAATGCGAAGGATTTGGAGCTAAATTCAGATTGATTTTTTTTCCCGAATCAGTAGTTCTTTCTGATGTTAAACCTAAGTGGTACTTTACATCTCCGTCAAAATATTCTTTATCGTAATCTTTCCCGTCAAATTCTGAGAATATATCTTGGGTGTTTTTCCCGAAGATATTTGCTAACACATTTAATCTTCCTCGGTGCGCCATTCCCATTACAAAATGCTCTACTCCTTTTTCGGCAGCAGCCTCAATCAAAGTGTCTAAAGCTGGAATGATACTTTCTCCACCCTCTAGTGAGAAACGCTTTTGACCAACATATTTAGTATGCAAAAAGTTTTCAAAAGATACGGCTTGGTTTAATTTATCTAAAATATGTTTTTTCTGATTTGCATCAAAATTTGGAAGATTATCATTTATATTTAATCTATTTTGAACCCACTGAATTACTTCTGGTTTTCTCATGTACATGTATTCGATACCAATATGTTGGCAATACACATTTTTAAGATGGGTTAAAATATCTTTTAGAGATGAAGGTTGTTTTCCTAATAATTTGGCAGCATCAAAAACCGTATCTAAATCAGCATCAGAAAGTCCGAAATTAACCAAATCTAATGTAGGCTCGTAGGTTCTTCTATCTCTAACCGGATTGGTTTGTGTGAATAAGTGACCTCTTGTACGGTAGCCTTCAATTAGTTTTAAAACATTAAATTCTTTTTGAAGTTTTTCGGAAACTACGCCGTTTTGAGCATAATTTGCAATTTGAGTTCCTGCATTTTCTTCGTTGTAGGATTCCATTCCAAAATCGAAACCCTGAAAAAATGCTCTCCAGCTTGGCTCTACGCTATCTGGATTATCAATATATTGCTCGTATAATTGCGCGAAAAACTCGGTATGTGCTGCGTTTAAGAAAGAAAACCTATCCATAATTTTAATATAAGTAATCGTATAATTGAAAAAATTTATGCAAAAGTAAAATATTTATAACAATCTTTCTATGTTTTTGATACATTTATATCGCTAAATAAATATATACTAATTATGGGTAAGAATTCTGTAAAAATTTTATCAAAAACGTTGACCTTATTGATATTAATTGGTACTTTTTCAAAATCATATGGGCAAACCCAACAAGATGTAAAACCGAAAAGCGATTTCTGGAACCACGTGCAATTTGGCGGCGGATTTGGAATTGGTTTAGGCTCTGGTTATACCGATGTTACTCTGGCTCCAAGTGCAATTTATAATCTGAATGATTATATTTCTATAGGCGCTGGATTACAAGGAAGTATCGTTTCTCAAAAAGATTTTTACAGTTCTGCCATTTATGGTGTAAATGTCATTACGCTTTTCAATCCGGTAGAGGAAGTACAATTATCAATAGAATTAGAACAAGTGCGAGTGAATAATACATTTAGAAATCCAACTACTGGCACAATAAAAGATAATTTTTGGAACACCGGTCTTTTTGTTGGCGCGGGGTACCGAATGGAAAATGTTACCATTGGTATGCGATACAACTTACTGTTTAATAAAGACAAAAATGTTTACACCGATGCCGTAATGCCGTTTATAAGGGTGTATTTTTAATACTTGTTTCGAAACCACACCTTCATCCACTCTCGTTTTAAAACTAAAAAAGTCACTTGCTGGGATAACTCCATTATATCCGATCCATCTAGTTTTTTTACTTCATTTTCAGGAACATCTACAATGTATAATAGACTCAAATATTCGGTAAATTTATATTGAATTAAGCGGTATATTTTTTCGTGAAGCTCCGCTTTTAATTCCTCGGGGGTGAGATTTAATGGTAAATCTATAGGTTCGTTGGCAAAATTAAAATCCTTATTTAATTGCTCAATCAATTTAGAATACAGCGCTTCTTTTTCGGCTTCAGAAAGTAAGCTATCCGTTGAAATTGGAGCTATAAAACTAGACATTTCGATTCATTAGGTTTTCGCCAAATGTACGTAAGATCAGCTTCTTTTCTTCAGAAATAACCATTTTATCAAGGGTAATAAAAGCTTTCATCGTGTACTCTTGAATTGCTTGTTGTGTAGCTTTTGAAGCTCCAGTAGAATTAAATAATTCTTTAACTGTTGCTATTTTGCTGTCATTATCAGACAGGTGAATGGAGAACAATTGCATTAATTCATTTTGTTGATGGGCATCAGAAAATTCAATTGCTTTTAAATATAAATAAGTCTTTTTGTTCTCTATAATATCTCCTCCCACTTGCTTACCAAAAGTTTTTGGATCTCCAAAAGCATCTAGATAATCATCTTGCAACTGGAAAGCTATTCCTAGATTTAATCCGAAGTCGTAAATCAAATTGGCATTTTCAGTAGCTGTTTCTGCAACTATTGCACCCATCTTCATTGCAGCTGCTACTAAAACAGCTGTTTTATATTCAATCATTTTAAGATATTCTGGAATGGAAACATCATCTCTAGTCTCAAAATCAACGTCGTATTGTTGCCCTTCACAAACTTCTAAAGCAGTTTTACTAAACAAGGTGGCAAGGTCTCTAAATATCTTTGGTTCGTATTCTTCAAAATGTTGATACGCCAAGATCAGCATCGCATCTCCAGAAAGGATTCCGGTGTTGATATTCCATTTTTCATGAACTGTTTTATTGCCTCTTCGCAAAGGGGCGTCATCCATAATGTCATCGTGTACTAATGAAAAATTATGGAAAACCTCAACTGCTGTAGCGGCCGCTAGGGCTTTTTTACAATCAACATCAAAAACTTCAGCAGTCATTAAGGTTAATACTGGACGCATTCTTTTACCACCAAGAGCTAAAATATATTCAATTGGTTCGTATAAATTCTTAGGTTCTTTAGTCAAATGTAAGTTTGAAAAATAACTAGAAATTAATTCTTGATAATGTGAAATGGAATGCATTAATTCTTTGTTTATGATTTAAGTTTCTGCTTGTACAAAGTAAGTTAAAAAACTTCAAACAATAAAAGAGAAACTATTTCTTATGTTAAATTTATGTAAATACAATGGAAACTATTTTCGTATTAAAAGTTTCCATTCTATATTTGCACCCTAAAATAAGTAATTCATGACTTCAAAAATCGCATTAATAACAGGAGGCAGCCGAGGTTTAGGAAAAAACATGGCTTTGCACTTAGCGAAAGCGGGAAAAGATATTATCCTGACTTACAACACGAAACAAGAAGAAGCACAACAAGTTGTAGCTACAATTGAAGCCTTGGGTAGTAAAGCAATTGCTTTACAATTGGATGTAAATGACATTTCAAGTTTGGAGAATTTTATTGCCACAGTTTCTAAAACATTACAAGAAAAGTGGAATACGTCAACTTTTGATTATCTTGTAAATAATGCAGGCGTTGGAGCGACTATCCCTTACACAGAGGCAACCGAAGAAGATTTTGACCGATTATTAAATATTCATTTTAAAAGTGTTTATTTCTTAACTCAAAAGGCGTTACCTTTATTAAACGAAGGCGGAAGTATTGTAAATATTTCAAGCGGAACTACTCGTTTTTGTAATCCAGGATATTCTATTTATGCTTCCATGAAAGGTGCGGTAGAAACTTTTACAAAATATTTAGCCAAAGAAGTTGGTGCTCGAGGAATCACTGCAAATATTATTGCACCAGGACCAATTGAAACCGATTTTAATAATGCTGCAATTAGAAGTAATTCCCAATTAAAAGAACGTTTGTCTTCGATGACCGCACTTGGAAGAGTTGGTGAAGCAAATGATATTGGCGGAATTGTAGCTTTTTTATGTTCTCAAGAGGGGCATTGGATTAATGGACAGCGCATTGAAGCTTCGGGAGGAATTTCATTATAAAATAAGATCAATTGAAAGACAAAATCATCAAAAAAGCAACAGATATGTTTTTGAAACTGGGTTTCAAGAGCGTAACTATGGATGATATTGCTGGCGAAATGTGTATTTCTAAAAAAACAATTTACAAATACTTTAGTAATAAAGAAAGCCTAATTGAAGAGGGAACTGAAATTGTTCACCAAAACATCCATTGCACAATTGATAACATCATTTCAAAAAATTTCAATGCAATTGAAGAAAATTTTGAAATAGTAAAAATGATGAAGGATACTTTTAAAACCTATGAAGCATCGCCAGTATATCAGCTAAAAAAACATTATCCAGAGATTTATCAAAAATTAATTGCTAATGAATTGGAAGATTGTACTGATTTATTTACTCAAAACATAACTAAAGGAATTACCCAAGGATTGTATAGAGAAAATATTGATGTAGAATCGTTTGTGCGATTTTATTACACGATTATTTTTTCTATAAAAGAAACCACACAATTGGAAAGCGAATCCTTAAAACTTGAAATGCAAGCTCTAGAATACCATACCAGAGCATTGGCAACTCCAAAAGGAATAACAGAACTTGAAAAACAATTATCTAATATTAATAAATCATAAATTCATGAAAAAAAATCTCGTAGTAGCTACTCTTTTATTAGTTGTAAGTGTATTACAGGCTCAAGACAAAAAAGAGTCGTATTCATTTACATTGAAAGAAGCTATTGAACATGCGGTTCAAAATAATTATTCGGCTAAAAATGCCAACAGAGATATTGAAGCTGCCAAACAAAAAAAGTGGGAAACTACAACCATTGGGCTTCCGCAAATAAATGGATCTGTTTCCTATCAAAATGCGTTCAAATTACAACGATCAGTGATTGATTTTGGGGGTACTCCAGTAGAGTTAGTAATGGGGCAATACAATACAATGGATACCAAAGTTTCGTTAAGTCAATTAATCTTTGACGGATCGTACTTAGTTGGACTGCAATCGGCTAAGACCTATTTGGAGATTTCTCAAAATGCTAAAGTAAAAACCACACAAGAATTAAAGGAAATAGTCATCAATTCGTATGGAAATGTGCTTTTGGCTGATGAAAGCATTCAAATTTTAGAGAAAAACAAAAACATACTAGAAAAAACACTTTTTGATACCAAACAAATTTTCAAAAATGGTTTAATAGAAGAGGAAAATGTTGAGCAATTGCAAATCACTTTGGCACAAATTACAAGTTCACTTGAAAATGTAAAACGTCAAAAAACAATTGCAACCGATATGCTTAAATTAATTTTAGGAATTGATTTGTCAAATGAATTGGTGCTAAAAGATAAATTAGCAGCACTTACTCAAAACAATGTAGATTTAAATTTATTAAAAGAGGAGTTTAATGTTACAAATAACATCGATTACCTTATTGGTAAAAACATGTTAACCAGTAAAGAATTACTTCTAAAACTTGAAAGAAGCAAAGCGCTACCATCACTTGGAGCATCTGTAAACTTTGGTTCTAACACATTTGGAAACCAATTTACTATGTTGCAGCAATCTCAAAAATGGAACAATTATTCCAATATTGGTGTGGGATTGAATGTGCCAATTTTTAGCAGCTTTGGAAGAAGTTCAAGAGCACAACAAGCAAAAATTGCAGTTGAAGAATCAAAAACTCAACTAACAGAAACAGAACAAAAATTAAAACTTCAGTTTGAAAAAGCAAAAAGTGATTATGAATATAGTGTTGAAAAATTAGCTACTTCAAAAAGCAATTTATCACTAGCCGAACGAATTGAAAATAAAAATCAAATTAAATTCAAAGAAGGACTTTCTTCTAGTTTTGAATTAACTAAAGCACAAGAACAATTGTATGCTGCGCAACAAAATTACCTTCAAGCCATGCTAGATGTAATTAACAAGAGAGCCACTTTAGAAAAATTATTAAACAAAAACTAACAATCATAAAATGAAAAAAATAATAATCACCTTCGCCCTTGCAACAGCACTTTTTTCGTGTGCAAAAAAAGAAAATAATGAATCTGTTGATGATTTAGTAAAATCTAAAAATGTAGCAGCGCTTCAAGCAAAAAAAGCAGCAATTCAAGCCGATTTAGCAAAAATAGACGAAGTATTATCCACTCTTGATGTTAAAAAAGACGAAGCTTTAGTTTCAGTAAAAGAAGTTAAAGACACCCTATTTACGCACTATTTGGAAGTACAAGGAAATGTAAATACTAAAGAAAATATTTTGGTTCAACCGGAATTTCAAGGAACTTTAGTGGCCTTAAATGTAAAAGCAGGACAAAAGGTTTCAAAAGGTCAAGTATTGGGTAGAGTTGATGATGCCGGTTTAAGTCAACAAGTTGCTAGTTTAGAAAATCAATATGCTTTAGCAAAAACTACTTTTGAGCGTCAAAAAAATCTTTGGAATCAAAAAATTGGTTCTGAAATTCAATACCTGCAGGCGCAAACGCAAATGGTTTCTGCTCAAAGAGGAGTAGCTCAAATCAAAGCGCAATATGCTAAAACCATAATTAAAGCACCTTTCAGCGGCACCATTGATGAAGTATTTGTAGAAAAAGGACAAGTAGTTGCGCCAAGTGCACAAGGATTAATGCGTATAGTAAATTTAAGCAATATGTATGTTTCTACAACCGTACCCGAAAGCTATATTGGAAAATTAAAAGTTGGTACTGAAGTAGCCGTATTCCTAACTTCATTAGGAAAAACCTACAAAGGAAAAGTACGTCAAGTGGCTAGCTTTGTAAATCCAAGCAACCGAAGTTTCGGAATTGAAGTTAGTGTTCCAAATCCTGAGAATTTATTACGCCCAAATCAAGTTGCCAAGCTTAAAATTACCGACTATGTAAATGCAAAAACTATTGTAGTTCCTACAAATGTAGTTCAAGAAGATAGCAAAGGAGATAAATTTGTATTTATTGCAACTGAAATAAATGTAAAAACTGGAATAGCTAAAAAAATAGTTGTTACAACCGGAAAATCATCTGATAATGTAACCGAAATTTTAAGCGGATTAACAGCGAAAGATATTGTAGTTACTGAAGGAGTGAATACCATTTCGGAAGGAATGAAACTTAACTTCTAAAATAAATTGTTTAAGGTTTAACGATTTTAGCTCCTGCTGAAACTTTAAACCTGAAACCTGAAACTAAAATTATGAGTCATAAAAATAAAGAATTTAGTATTTCGAGTTGGGCTGTAGACAATCGTGTTACCGTTTACATTCTAACGTTATTAATCGTTATCACAGGTACTATTGCTTATGTTACGATGCCAAGGGAGGATTTCCCTGAGATTATTGAAAATAAAGTATACATCTCTTCGGTGTTTCCTGGAAACTCTTCAGAGGATGTCGAGAAATTAGTTATTAAACCTCTAGAAAAAGAGTTTAAAAATATATCGGGAGTTGAAAAAATTGCTTCGAGTTCGTTTCAAGATTATGGAATGATTATCGTAGAATTTGCCGACAAGGTAACTATTGATGCTGCGAAAACAAAGATCAAAGACAAAGTAGATGTGGTGAAAGCCGATCCGAATTGGCCAAATCTAGATAACGGAAGCAAGGTAGAACCGAATGTTTTCGAATTAAATATTTCGGAAGAAGTGCCTATTTTGAACATCAATTTACAAGGAAATTATACCACCCAACAACTAAAAAAATATGGTGAATTACTTCAAGATGATATTGAAGAAGTTCCCGAAGTTAAAAAAGTGGATATCCTTGGAGTGGATGATAAAGAGGTGGAAATTGCGGTTGATATTTTCAAAATGACCGCTGCTCAAGTTTCCTTTGACGAGATTCAGAATGCCGTTAAATACGAAAACATGACACTTTCGGGGGGAAATTTAATCTCTCAAGGTTCTAGAAATAACATTCGAATTGTAGGTGAAATTAAAGATCCGAAAGAATTAGAAAACATCGTAGTGAAATCTTTTGGAGGTACCGTCTACCTCAGAGATATAGCAAAAGTTAGTTTTAAAGAAAAAGAAAAAACCACCTATGCTCGTGAAAAAGGAACCGAAGTAGTGATGCTGAATGTAAAAAAGCGTTCCAATCAAAACATGATTTCTGCTATTGAGCAAGTAAAAGAAAAATTAGAAAAAGCAAAAGCTTCTTATTTGCCATCCAACTTAAAAATGGAACTTTCTAACGACCAATCTTCCCGTGTAGAACATCAAGTAAATGAACTTTCAAACCACATTATTTTTGGTATTATACTAGTTATGATTGTGTTGATGTTTACTATGGGATTGCGTAATTCGTTGTTTGTGGGAGCGGCAATTCCGCTTTCTATGCTTATGGCATTTACAATTTTATCAGCCTTTGGCTTGACTTTAAATACCATGGTACTTTTCGGATTGGTTATGGGATTAGGGATGCTTGTTGATGATGGGATTGTAGTAGTTGACAATGTTTTTGCCAACATGAAAAAAGGAATGACGCGCGTTCAAGCATCTAAAATTGGTATTGGCGAAATCGCATGGCCTGTAATTTCATCTACAGCAACTACTTTAATGGCCTTTTTACCCTTTGCGTTATGGCCAGGAACCATGGGTAAATTCATGAAATATTTTCCAATTACCTTAACCGTGACTTTATCGGCATCGTTATTCGTGGCGATGGTTGTGAATGCTGCCATGACGGGAGGTTCTATGGATATTGAGGATAAAAATGTAACCAAGAAAACAGCCAAAAAATACACTATTTTATTTACAATTATTGCTGTTATTTTTGTTGTTCTTGGAAATATTAATGATTCCAAATTTATGCGGGCCATAGGTCACTTAGCTATAATTTCATTAGGGTTAATGTGGTTGTATAAAGTGAAATTATACCAATGGACACAAGATTTTCAGCACAGTTTTTTTCCAAGAATGGAAGAAAAATATAAAATATTTTTGGCGAAAATTCTAACAGGAAGAAAGTCTTGGATTGCCCTTGGAACAATTATTGGAATGTTGTTTTTCTCTTTTATTTTATTGGGAATTTTCCCGAGAAAAGTGTTGTTTTTCCCTGAAAATATCCCAAGACAAGTAATCACTTACATTGAATATCCACAGGGAACCGACATTCAAAAAACAAATAAAGCGACGCTATTTGTAGAAAAACAAGTAATTGCTACCCTTAATAAATACATCGATCCGACATCAAAAGACAAGAAAAACTTCTTGGCAGAATCTATTGTTTCCCAGGTTGGAAAAGGTGCTGGCAACCCAAATGTAGATGCAGGTTCGGCTTCTGAAACGCCATACAAGGGAAAAGTAACTGTAAATTTCTCGGAATTTAAATTAAGAAGAGGAGTAAATACCACAGATGTACTTGAAGAAATTCGATCTAAAGTAAAAGGAATTGCCGGGGCAAAAGTTACGGTTGAAAAAGATGCCAACGGACCTCCTGCAGGATATCCTATTAGTGTACAACTTTCGGGAACCGATTATGATGTGATGCTTAAAGAAGCAAACAAAATGATTGCTTTCATTGAGTCTAAAAATATTCCGGGTATTGAACGCTTAAATATTGACGTGAATAAAGAAAGTCCGGAGCTTGAAGTAAAAGTAGATCGTGTGAATGCGGGAAGCATTGGAGTTTCAACCGGGCAACTCGGATTTAATTTACGTCGTTCTTTATACGGTCAAGAGATTTCTACTTATAAAGAAGGAGATGACGATTATAAAATTACGATGCGTATGCAAGAAGACCAACGTAAAAACGAAAACATCTTGTTCAACCAATCGTTAACGTTTAGAAATCAAAACAACGGTCAAATTGTTCAAGTGCCTATTTCGGCGGTATCCCATACAGAGAAAACGGCTACTTACAATCAGATTAAGAGAAAGAATCAAAAACGAATTATGACCATTTACTCTAATGTTTTGACTGGTTATAATGGAGATGCCATTACCAAACAAATTCAAACGGAATTAAAAGGGTATGAATTACCAAAAGGAACGACTTATTCGTTTTCTGGTGTGCAAGAAGAACAAGGTAAAAACCAAAGTTTCTTAATGTATGCGTTATTTTTAGCCTTGGCCGGAATAACCATAATCATCGTATTGCAGTTTAATTCGGTTTCTAAAACTATTGTAATCTTATTCACTGTATTACTAAGTTTTAGTGGGGTATTTTATGGTTATGTCATTGCAAATATGGATTTCGTGATCTTAATGACCATGATGGGAATTATCTCACTTGCCGGAATTGTAGTGAAAAACGGAATCGTATTAATGGACTTCTTTGTATTGTTATTGGATAAAAAAGTGGCCGACAAACATCTTGAAAGCCATGATGATTTAACCTTAGAAGAAATAAAAGAAGTAATTATCGAATCGGGGAAATCACGTTTACGCCCGGTGTTGTTAACGGCTTTAACTGCAGTATTGGGGTTAATTCCGCTAGCCATTGGATTGAACTTTGACTTCTTCTCGTTGGTAACCGATTTAAATCCGCACTTGTTTATGGGTGGAGATAATGTAATGTTCTGGGGACCATTAGCATGGACCATCATCTTCGGATTAACCTATGCAACGGTTTTGACTTTAGTTATGGTACCGGTAATGTTCTACTTAGTAAAAAGAACGAAATATTGGCTGCGTGATAGAAGACTAACGCGATTAAGTGCTGAAGAATAATTTAATTTCTTCGGTCATTTCGACAAGCTCAATGTGACAAATATAAAGAGTGTAAACAAAAAAGGCGTTTCATGAGAAACGCCTTTTTTACTATTAATAAATTGAAATTACTTCAATAAACCGTCTAATTTTACTTGCAATCGAAGGTCAGATGGTCTTAACTCATCGGCACTAAGCACAACTCCTTGTGGATCAATTAATATAAATCTTGGGATAGAATTAATTCCGAATGCAGTAATAAAACTTGAATACCAATTTTTATCAGCAAACAATTGGATACCACCTAATTTTTTATCGGTTACAAATTTTTTCCATTTCTCGTGGTCTTTATCTTCATCAACAGAAATACTAACAAAAGCTATTTTTTTGTCGTGGTATTTTTCTTCAATTCGTGCCAATGAAGGAATTTCTCCTCTACAAGGTCCACACCAAGTTGCCCATACATCTATATAAACATATTTCCCACGAAGATCTTCCAATTTTACTTTCTCTCCTGCAACATTTTCATAATTAAAACTTGGCGAAACAGTACCTTTAATCTTAGATAATTTCAATACTTCTGCAAATTGAGATTGCATGTTTTTACTTTCGCTTTCTACTAATTTATTTGCTTCTTTAACAAAATCAGCATCATATCCTCCGGCATCTAACTTAACTTTGAATTCATTTTTAAAACTTGCTATCAAATCTGCAAATGCATTCTCATCTTTAATTTCGCTCATTTTGCTTTCATAATTTTCATTTATAAGCGATTTTTGAGCTAAATAATTATTTTCTTTTTCTCCTTTTCCAGAGTAAACAATACTTTCGTCAAACTTTTTTGCATCCATTTTAAGAGAAAGATCAAAGCCATTTTTTAAAAACACAATGGTATACTCAGAACCATCAAACAAAAGATATAACCCTGTATCTATTGAAAAAGAGCTGACAAAAACACCTTTGTCGTTTACTTTAATTTCTTTTACAATCTTGTTTCCAGGTGTTTTGATGTAAATCATATCACCATTTCTGTTGGCAATTTCTGCCTGAAAATTCAATTTGTCCTGAGCAAAACCCATAAAAGTCATTACAAATGCGCAAAGAATAAAAACTATTTTTTTCATATTATTTTTTTTGATAATTAATAAAACCAAATGTATACAAATTTATTTATGCCATTTCATCATTAAGAAAAATTTAGTGTTTATTTCGTTGGAAGTTTTTTACTTTTGCATCCGAGACCGAAGGTTGAACTGTTATTTATAAAAAAAATCCAAATGTATAGAAGTCATAATTGTGGCGAATTAAACGCTAGTCATGTCAATACCCAAGTTACCCTTGCGGGGTGGGTTCAAAAATCAAGAGATAAAGGATTCATGAATTGGGTTGATTTGCGCGACCGTTATGGGATTACGCAATTATTATTTGACGAAAGTCGTTCAGAAAAAAGCGTTTTCGAATTGGCTAAAACTCTTGGAAGAGAATTTGTAATTCAGGTAAAAGGAACCGTTATTGAGCGTGAAGCCAAAAATAAAAATATCCCAACGGGAGATATCGAAATTTTGGTTACTGAAATGACAATTCTTAATGCTTCCTTAACTCCACCGTTTACTATTGAAGATGAAACCGACGGTGGTGAAGACATCCGAATGAAATACCGTTACCTAGATATTAGAAGAAACCCGGTAAAAAATAGTTTACTTTTTCGTCATAAAGTAGCGCAAGCAGTTAGAAATTACCTTTCTAATTTAGATTTCTGCGAAGTTGAAACGCCTTATTTAATTAAATCTACTCCCGAAGGAGCAAGAGATTTTGTGGTGCCTAGTAGAATGAACGAAGGACAATTTTATGCGCTTCCGCAATCACCACAGACTTTCAAACAGTTATTGATGGTGGGTGGAATGGATAAATATTTTCAAATTGTGAAATGTTTCCGAGATGAAGATTTGCGTGCCGATAGACAGCCAGAGTTCACTCAAATTGACTGTGAAATGGCCTTTGTAGAACAAGAAGATATCTTAAATGTTTTTGAAGGATTAACCCGTCATTTACTGAAAGAAATACACGGATTGGATGTTGAGAAATTCCCAAGAATGACTTACGATCACGCCATGAAAACTTACGGGAATGACAAACCAGATATCCGTTTCGGAATGGAATTTGGCGAATTAAATTCCGTTGCACAACATAAAGAATTTCCGGTATTTAACTCGGCCGAATTAGTAGTTGGTATTGCTGCTCCGGGTTGCGCAACTTTTACAAGAAAAGAAATAGATGCCTTAATTGACTGGGTAAGACGTCCACAAATTGGTGCTACAGGAATGGTTTATGTAAAATGTGAAGAAGACGGAACTTTTAAATCATCGGTAGATAAATTTTACGATCAAGCCGATTTAGTGCAATGGGCAAAAGCTACAGGTGCTAAAGCGGGTGATATGATTTTTGTGCTTTCGGGTCCAGCAGATAAAACAAGAACGCAACTTTCAGCATTGAGAATGGAATTAGCAACGCGTTTGGGATTAAGAAATCCAGCCGAATTTGCTCCGTTATGGGTAGTTGATTTTCCATTATTAGAATTAGATGAAGAATCAGGAAGATGGCATGCAATGCACCATCCGTTTACATCTCCTAAACCAGAAGATATGGAATTGCTAGCAACCAACCCAGGTAAAGTTCGTGCGAATGCCTACGATATGGTATTGAATGGAAATGAAATTGGAGGAGGTTCAATTCGTATTCACGATAAAGCAACCCAACAATTGATGTTTAAATATTTAGGTTTCACTGAAGAAGAAGCAAGAAATCAATTTGGTTTCTTAATGGATGCCTTCCAATTTGGAGCACCACCACACGGAGGTTTAGCCTTTGGATTGGATCGATTGGTAGCTATTCTTGGTGGTCAAGAAACTATTAGAGATTTTATTGCCTTCCCAAAAAACAATTCTGGTAGAGATGTAATGATTGACGCTCCTTCAGTAATTGATGAATTGCAATTGAACGAATTACATATCAAATTGGATATGAAGTAATTAATATCAAATTCGCAACTAATTAGAAAGCAGTTATTTAAAAAATATTAAATAACTGCTTTCTAATTTAATTTATTGAAAATTATTCAAACATTTGCCTGAAAATCATTCATTTATAAATCAACTTTGTTAAAAATATTTTCATTTTTTATTTATTTTTTGTTTGCTATGTCATAAATAAGTATATCTTTGAACATTATTAATTTTTTACATTATAAAATGCGCACAGGAACAGTTAAATTTTTCAATGAATCAAAAGGTTACGGATTCATTACAGATGATGAAAATGGAAAAGACATTTTCGTTCATGCTACAGGTATTAAAGCGGAATCACTAAACGAAGGTGATAAAGTTTCTTACGAAGAAGAAGAAGGAAGAAAAGGTAAAGTGGCTGCTCAAGTAGTAGTTATCGAAGACTAATATATATTATTTTTTGGTTACCTCAATGGTTAAACGCCCCGAATTATCGGGGCGTTTTTTTATGCTTAATTACTTTATTTAGAATCTGTTTAAATAAGTGTTTTTAAGCAATAAATAAGAAACGTTTAACCCTAGCTTTTTGCGAATTAAATAATGCAGTGTATATTTGTACGGATTTTGAATAAGACTAAAAAATTTATACTATGCAATCTACACAACATGACTATATTCCAATACTAATGCAAGCACTTCTTGCAATAGGATTTGTTGTTGCAACTATCATTGGATCAAGCTTTTTAGGTCCAAAAAGACATTCAAAAAACAAAGATAAAAACTTTGAGTGCGGAATTGAATCTGTAGGAAATGCCCGTATCCCATTTTCCGTAAAATACTTTTTAGTTGCCATACTTTTTGTGCTGTTTGATGTAGAGGTTATCTTTTTATATCCTTGGGCAGTCAATTTTAAGGAATTAGGCCTAGACGGAATGGTTAAAATGATTGTTTTTATGCTATTGCTTTTGGTGGGTTTCTTTTATATTATCAAAAAGAAAGCCCTAGAGTGGGAATAATAAATATTGAATTTAATTACGAATTATAAAATGAGTGATTCTAAAATAAATATGGTTGCTCCTCCAGAAGGAGTTACAGGAGAAGGATTTTTCGCAACAAAGCTTAATGATGTTGTTGGATTAGCTAGAGCCAATTCGCTTTGGCCTCTTCCATTTGCAACTTCTTGCTGCGGAATTGAGTTCATGGCAACAATGGCATCGCATTATGACTTAGCTCGTTTTGGTATGGAGCGTGTGAGTTTTTCTCCTCGTCAAGCGGATATGTTGTTAGTTATGGGTACTATTTCTAAAAAAATGGCCCCTATTTTACGTCAAGTATACGAGCAAATGAGCGAGCCAAGATGGGTAATTGCTGTAGGTGCTTGTGCTACTTCGGGTGGGGTTTTTGACACTTATTCTGTTTTACAAGGAATCGATAAAGTGATTCCTGTAGATGTATATGTTCCGGGTTGTCCTCCAAGACCAGAACAAATTGTAGATGGCGTAATGCAGTTGCAAGAATTGGTAAAGAACGAATCGGTAAGACGAAGAAATTCTCCAGAATATAAAGAATTATTAGCTTCTTATAACCTATAATATGGCTTTAGTAACGAACACAATACAAGAAAAATTAATCAAAACATTTGGCGATAAAGTTTTGAACTTTCAGATGAGTCGCGATATTTTTTCTTTCGAAGCTACCCCTGATGCAATTCACGAAGTAATTCGAACCCTTAAAGTTGAAGAAGATTTAAACTTCCATTTCTTAACCGATTTATGTGGAGTGCACTATCCAGAAAATGAAGCAAGCCACCAGTTTGCTGTAGTGTATCACATGCACAATTGGGTAGAAAATGTTCGATTAAGAATCACAACTTATTTATCTGGAGAAAATCCAGAAGTAAATACAATTACCGATTTATTTTTAACTGCCAATTGGATGGAAAGAGAAACTTTCGATTTTTATGGCATTAATTTTATTGGTCATCCACAATTGAAACGAATTTTAAATATGCCTGAGATGGTCTCTCATCCAATGCGTAAAGAATTCCCGATGGAAGACGGCGGAAGAACAGATAAAGACGATCGTTTCTTTGGAAGAACAGCAAATAATGGATAATTATTAATTATCAATTTATAATTTAAGATGTCAGACTTATTATTATTACCAGAGCATCGCTATGCCAAAATCATTGAACAGACGCGCAACGAAGACGGAAGCGAACTTTCAATATTAAATCTTGGGCCAACGCACCCGGCAACACATGGTATTTTTCAAAATATCTTGTTGATGGATGGAGAGCGAATTCTTGATGCAGAACCAACTATTGGTTACATTCATCGCGCCTTCGAAAAAATTGCAGAAAACCGTCCATTTTATCAAGTAAATGTCTTGACAGACCGTATGAACTACTGTTCTTCGCCTATCAATAACATGGCCTGGTGGATGACAGTTGAGAAACTTTTAGAAATTGAAGTTCCAAAAAGAGCTCAATATTTAAGAGTTATCGTAATGGAATTGGCTCGAATTGCAGATCACTTAATTTGTAATTCGATTCTTGGTGTTGATACCGGTGCCTATACTGGATTTTTATATGTATTTCAATTTAGAGAAAAAATATACGAAATCTACGAAGAAATTTGTGGTGCTCGATTGACTACCAACATGGGTAGAATTGGTGGATTTGAAAGAGAATGGTCTGAAGAGGCATTCAAAAAATTAGATACTTTCTTAACAGATTTTCCAGTTGCTTGGAAAGAATTTGAAAACCTATTCGAAAGAAACAGAATCTTTATTGATCGTACGGTTAATGTGGGTCCAATAACTGCGGAATTGGCTATGCAATACGGATTAACAGGTCCGAATTTAAGAGCTGCAGGAATTGATTATGATGTAAGAAAAGCACAACCCTATTCTTCATATGAAGACTTTGATTTTGAAGTACCGGTAGGAAAATCAGGAGATACTTACGATCGTTTTTGTGTTCGTAATGCAGAAGTTTGGGAAAGTATAAGCATCATCCGTCAAGCATTAGCAAAATTACCTGAAGGTCCAATTCATGCTGATGTTCCTGATTATTACCTTCCTCCAAAAGAAGATGTATACCACAATATGGAAAGTTTAATTTATCACTTCAAAATTGTGATGGGTGAAGTTCCAGTTCCGGTTGCCGAAATTTATCATGCTGTAGAAGGTGGTAACGGAGAATTAGGAATGTACTTAGTAACCGATGGTAGTAGAACACCATACCGTTTACACTTTAGAAGACCTTGCTTTATTTATTACCAAGCGTATACCGAAATGATTAAAGGTGGCATGTTATCGGATGCTATTGTAATATTATCCAGTTTAAATGTAATTGCAGGAGAATTAGACGCATAATGAAATTGTAAATGATGAATTTTAAATTATAAATTATTCAAACCATTTAAAATTTATAATTCAAAATTTAAAATAATAAAAATGGAAAAAACAAATATCCAACAAGAAATAAACATGACTGAATCTTTGATGACACGCATCAATGAATTAATCAGTCATTATCCAGAAGGCAAAAAGAAATCGGCTTTACTTCCTGTATTGCATGAAGTTCAAGATGCACACGACAATTGGTTAAGCACCGATTTACAAATAAAAGTAGCTGAAATTCTAGAAATACAACCTATTGAAGTTTTTGAAGTGGTGACTTTTTACACCATGTTTAACCAAAGACCAATTGGAAAATACATGTTTGAGTTTTGTCAAACTTCGCCATGTTGTCAAAATGGGGTTGAAGATTTAATGGATTACACATGTTCTAAACTTGGAGTAAAAGTAGGTGAACCAACTGCCGACGGACAATTTGAAGTTCGCGGAGTGGAATGTCTAGGTGCTTGTGGTTATGCACCAATGATGCAATTAGGAGATTTTTACCAAGAGCATTTAACCAAAGAAAAAATTGATCAGTTAATTACTGACTGTAAAGACGGAAAAATCACTTTACACGATAAATAGTATCATGGGAAGAAAAATATTATTAGACAAAATCAATGTTCCGGGGATAAAAACCTATGAAGTATACCGTAAAGAAGGCGGTTATGCATCGGTAGAAAAAGCCTTGAAAAAAATGACACCGGATGAAGTTGTAGAAGAAGTAAAAACTTCGGGGCTTCGTGGTCGTGGTGGCGCAGGATTTCCAGCTGGAATGAAATGGAGTTTCATCGACAAAAAATCGGGTAACCCAAGACATTTAGTTTGTAATGCTGACGAATCGGAACCAGGTACTTTCAAAGACCGTTTCTTAATGGAATACATTCCGCACTTATTAATAGAAGGAATGATTACTTCAAGTTACGCATTGGGTGCCAACCTATCGTATATCTACATTCGTGGAGAATATATGTGGGTTTATAAAATATTAGAAAAAGCCATCGCCGAAGCAAAAGCTACTGGGTGGTTGGGTAAAAATATATTAGGATCTGGATACGATTTAGAACTTTATGTTCAAATTGGTGGTGGAGCCTACATATGCGGTGAAGAAACTGCACTTTTAGAAAGTTTAGAAGGAAATCGTGGAAATCCTAGATTAAAACCACCATTCCCTGCTGTAAAAGGACTTTGGCAAAATCCAACCGTAGTAAATAACGTAGAAACTATTTCGGCTGTGCCTTGGATTATCAATAATTCAGGTGCTGATTATGCAGGAATAGGAATAGGCCGTTCTACAGGAACCAAATTAATTTCGGCTTCTGGAAATATTAAAAACCAAGGCGTTTACGAAATTGAATTGGGCTTATCTGTTTATGAATTCATGAATTCGGATGAATATTGTGGCGGAATGCAAACGGACAGACCTCTTAAAGCATTGGTGCCTGGAGGAAGTTCGGTGCCTATTTTACCAGCTAATTTAATCTATAAAACGGCTGCTGGTGAAGACCGATTAATGTCTTACGAAAGTCTATCTGACGGAGGTTTTGCAACCGGATCGATGCTAGGTTCAGGTGGATTTATTGTATATGATGACAGAGCTTGTATTGTGCGTAACACTTGGAATTTTTCAAGATTTTACCATCATGAAAGCTGCGGACAATGTACGCCATGTAGAGAAGGAACAGGATGGTTAGAAAAAGTATTATGGAGAATTGAAAACGGTCAAGGTCGTGAAGAGGATATCGAATTGCTATGGAGCATCCAATCTAAAATTGAAGGTAATACCATCTGCCCATTAGGAGATGCTGCTTCTTGGCCAGTTGCTGCGGCAATTCGCCATTTTAGAGACGAGTTTGAATACCACATTCGTTTCCCAGAAAAAATAAAAAATAGAGATCACTTTGTTGCAGAGCCTTTTGAAAAAGTAAGAAACTTAATAACAAAGCAAATAATATAATTATGAAAAATATATTCATTTTTTTATTTGTTCTCAGCTTTTCAATATGTAATAGTCAGATATCTATACATACCGTTAATGTTGCAACTAATGATTTAGTTTATGATTCTATAACAAATAAAATATATGTTACTATTCCATCTTCAAATGGATCAAATGGAAATAGCATAGGAGTAATAAACCCTAACACATACCTTTTAGAGAACACTATTTTCATGGGTAGTGAGCCTTCCATTATGGCTATATCAGACGATGGTCAATTCATTTATACGGGATTTAATGGAGCAGCAACTATTAGAAAGTTTAATGTAACAACACAAACAGCTGGATTACAATTCCCCTTAGGCAATGATTCCTTTTTAGGTCCTTATTATGCTGAAGATATTGAAGTAATTCCAGGTCAACCCAATTCAATTGCCGTTGCCAGAAAGTATACTACTGTTTCTCCGAGATTTGCAGCTGTTGCAATTTATGATAATGGTGTAGTAAGACCTACAGTTGCTGACTGGTATGGAAATGGTGAAATTAGTAATCAAATTGAGTTTAAAAATTCTTCCTTGTTATTTGGTTATGATAATGAAAGTACTGCCTATTCTTTTAATAACTTGGTGGTAAATAGCTCAGGAGTTTCATTGATTTCTGGGAATGCTATTTCTGGTGGATTTATGTCTAATGCCAATTTTGTTTATGCTGGAAATAATCATGTTTATTTTCCAAATGGAATGTCTTTGGATGTTTCTTCAACACCATTCCTTGATGGAACGTTCCCTAATGTAAATGGCCCCGTTGCATACGATATTACGAATAATTTAGTTTGTTTCGGCATCAACAATAGTGGTAATATCATTTTCAAAAGATTCAATGCCAATACTTTTTTGACATATGATTCCTTAAACATTACACAAGCTTTTGGTACAGTAAAAAAAATAATCTCTTGTGGGCATGGAATGTACGCAATGATTACGAGTGATGACAAAGTAGTAATTATAAATGACGCTGCATTATCAAATGAAAAATTTACGGAAAGTAAGATTTCCGTTTACCCAAACCCAGTTATCAATATTCTGAATTTTGATGCTGGCAACGTGCAGATTGAAAGCGTAGCTGTATATGACATGGTGGGTAAAAAAATTATGGATAATAAGATTTTACAAAATAACATCGACCTATCTTTTTTAGAGACAGGAATTTATATAATTGAATTAAAAGATAAAAACAATAATATTTTTTCAAATAAATTTTTGAAGAAATAAAGAAATTATAATTGATGAAAGTAACCATAGACGGTCAAGAAATTGAAGTAGCACCAGGAACAACCATCCTGCAAGCAGCTCGAATGATTGGTGGAGAATCTGTTCCGCCAGCCATGTGTTATTATTCTAAACTAAAAGGCACCGGTGGAAAATGCCGTTGTTGTTTAGTTGATGTAACTAAAGGTAGCGAAGCGGATCCACGACCAATGCCAAAACTAGTAGCATCTTGTGTAACAGGATGTCAAGACGGAATGGAAGTTGCCAGCAAATCTTCAGAAAGAGTAACGGAAGCGCGTAAAGCGGTAACCGAATTTCTTTTAATCAACCACCCATTAGATTGCCCAGTTTGCGATCAGGCTGGAGAATGTGATTTGCAAAATCTAAGTTTCGAACACGGAAAATCGGAAACGCGTTTCATAGAAGAAAAAAGAACATTCGAACCAGAAAATATTGGTGACAAAATTCAATTACACATGAACCGTTGCATTGTATGCCAACGTTGTGTAGAAGTTGCCGATCAATTAACAGATGGTAGAGTTCACGGAGTTTTAAACCGTGGAGATCATTCTCAAATTTCGACTTGTGTATCTGCAGCTATTGATAATGAGTTCTCTGGAAACATGATTGATGTATGTCCGGTTGGAGCATTAACTGATAAAACGTTTAGATTCAAATCGAGAGTTTGGTTTAATAAACCATTCAATGCGCACAGAGAATGTACTACTCCAGGATGTTGCGGAAAAACAACGGTTTGGATGTTTGGAAACGAAATTCAAAGAGTAACCGCAAGAAAAGACGAGTACCACGAGGTAGAAGATTTTATCTGTAATACGTGTCGTTTTGATAAAAAGGAAGTTTCGGATTGGGTTATTGAAGGACCAAGAAAATTCGAAAAAGATTCCGTTATCAACCAAAATAAAAAATACAACACCACTGAAAAAGTAGTGATTGAAACTGAAAAAGGAATTCTTCAAGGAAGAGATCAAGACCGTAAAAAAATTAGTATGGCCGAGATTGCATACAACGAAAAAATAGATGGTAACCCAATAAATACTAAACAAAATGGATAGTAGTACCGCCTTCATTGTAGAAAAAAGTGTGATTATTGTTGTAGTTTTTGCTGTAACGATGATCATGGCCATGTATTCTACTTGGGCAGAACGTAAAGTTGCTGCTTTTCTTCAAGATAGAGTTGGACCTAATCGTGCGGGATGGGGAGGTTTATTACAACCACTTGCAGACGGAATGAAACTTTTTGCAAAAGAAGAGTTTGAACCAGATACCAAAAATAGATTTTTGTTTTTTGTAGGACCAGCCATCGCAATGAGCGCTGCTTTAATGACCAGCGCTGTAATTCCGTGGGGGGATAAATTACATATATTTGGTAAGGATGTTATACTTCAAGCTACTGATACTGATAGTGCATTGCTTTATATTTTTGCAGTAGTTTCTATTGGAGTTTACGGAATCATGATTGGTGGATGGGCATCCAATAATAAGTTCTCCTTAATGGGAGCAGTTCGTGCTGCATCACAAATGGTTTCTTATGAAGTTGCTATGGGATTATCGATGATTGCTTTATTGATGATGACTGGAACTTTGAGCTTGAAAGAAATTTCGGTACAACAACATGGTTTGCATTGGAATGTTTTTTATCAACCGTTATCGTTTCTTATCTTTTTAATTTGTGCTTTCGCAGAAACCAATAGAACCCCTTTCGATTTAGCAGAATGTGAATCAGAATTAATTGGGGGTTATCATACAGAGTATTCTTCCATGAAAATGGGATTCTATTTATTTGCAGAATATGCTAATATGTTCATCTCTTCAACTATTATATCTGTATTGTTCTTTGGGGGTTACAACTACCCTGGAATGAGTTGGGTTGTTGAAAATTGGGGTGTAAATCTTGGAAATATTATTGGAATGGGAGCCTTGTTTGCAAAACTTTGCTTTTTCATTTTCTTCTTTATGTGGATTCGTTGGACTATACCAAGATTTAGATACGATCAATTGATGAATTTAGGTTGGAAGATCTTAATTCCGCTTTCAATTGTAAATATTATCATTACAGGAATTATCAATTTAAGAGGTGAAATTTTAACTTATTTAGGGTTTTAATTAGGAAATAACAATTATGTCATCAATACAAAATATTTCATTATCAGGCAGTAAAAAGCAGGTTTCCAATAAGGAAATGACTTTTTTAGAAAGACTATACCTGATTGCTATTGTAAAAGGTTTGTGGATTACCATCAAACACTTTTTTAGCAAAAAAGCAACCATTCATTATCCGGAACAAGTTCGAGAATTTAGTCCGGTGTACCGCGGAAGACACATGTTGAAACGCGACGAACAAGGTAGAGAAAATTGTACTGCTTGTGGTTTGTGCGCATTATCATGTCCTGCCGAAGCAATTACTATGAAAGCTGCCGAGCGTAAACCAGATGAGAAACATTTGTACCGCGAAGAAAAATATGCTGAGATCTATGAAATCAATATGTTGCGTTGCATTTTCTGCGGATTGTGTGAAGAAGCTTGTCCTAAAGACGCTATTTACTTAACAATTTCAAAAGAATTAGTTCCTGCGCAGTACCATAGAGAAGATTTTATTTTTGGAAAAGACAAATTGGTTATGCCTCTAGAAATGGCTATAGCAAATACTAAAAACCTAAATTAATTATGGCACCAGTACTTATTATATTTTATATCCTAGCGGCTTTTACACTGGCAACAGCCTTTTTAACTATTTACAGTAGAAACCCAATTCATAGTGCTATTTATTTAGTATTGTGCTTCTTTTCAATTGCAGGTCATTACTTATTATTTAATGCACAATTTTTAGCAATTGTACATATTATAGTCTATTCGGGAGCCATCATGGTACTCTTCTTATTTACCATCATGTTAATGAATTTAAACAAAGAAGATGAAGTGCACAAACCAAGAATTACTAGACTTGGTGCTATCACCGTTTTTGTATTATTGAGCACTGCCTTGGTATTAATATTCATGTATTCAAAACCATTTGTTGGAGAATATTATACCAGTCACGAAGATTTCCAATCGATAAAAAAATTAGGAACCGTGTTATTAGACGATAAAGACGGATTTATGGTTCCGTTTGAATTTGCTTCAGTATTATTATTAGTTGCAATGATTGGAGCAGTATTATTGTCTAAAAAAGAAAAAACATCTAAATAATATGGAAAATATTTTAAATCAAATAGGTATAGAAAATTACATTTTCCTTTCCGTTTTACTTTTTTGTATCGGAATTTTTGGAGTGTTGTATAGAAGAAATGCCATCATCGTTTTCATGTCAATCGAAATTATGCTAAATGCAGTAAACTTATTGTTTATAGCGTTTTCAACCTATTGGCAAGATGCCAAAGGAGAAGTATTTGTATTTTTCTCGATGACGGTTGCAGCTGCCGAAGTAGCCGTTGGATTGGCATTACTAGTTTCGGTTTTCCGAAATATTGGATCGGTTGATATCTCAAATTTAAAGAACTTAAAAGGATAATCCCTAATGGACAATAACTTAGTTTTACTCTTATTATTAACCCCATTTGTTGGGTTCTTATTTAATGTTTTCTTCGGAAAAAAAGCAGGAAAAAGCATTGCTGGTGCTATCGGAACTATAGCAGTTATAGTATCATTTGCAATGAGTTTGTATTTTTTCCTTCAATTAAATGCAACCGGAAAACCCGTTTCGGTTACCTTATTGGATTGGATCCAAATAGGAAAACTTAAAGTAGATTTCGGAATTTTATTAGACCAATTGTCATTATTGTGGTTGCTTTTTGTAACCGGAATTGGTTCGTTAATTCACTTATATTCTATCAGCTACATGCACGAAGATGAAAATATGCACAAGTTTTTTGCGTATTTAAATTTATTCGTGTTCTTCATGATTACTTTAGTTATTGGAAATAACTTACTAGTTATGTTTATCGGTTGGGAAGGCGTTGGACTTTGCTCCTACTTACTAATCGGATTTTGGCATAAAAACCAAGATTACAATGATGCGGCTAAGAAAGCATTCATCATGAATCGTATTGGAGATTTAGGTTTCTTAATTGGAATATTCATATTGGCATTTATGTTCTCTACCTTGAACTTTGTTGAAATGAAACAAGCCTTATCAGCGGGAACTGCAAATACTGCTTTATTAGGATTGGCTGCTTTATGCCTTTTCATTGGAGCAACCGGAAAATCAGCTCAATTACCTCTTTACACTTGGTTACCTGATGCAATGGCTGGTCCAACACCAGTTTCGGCATTAATTCACGCTGCTACGATGGTAACGGCAGGTATCTTTATGATTACTAGAATGAACTTCTTGTTTGATTTAACTCCCGAAGTTCAAAACATCATAGCTATTGTTGGAGCCATTACTGCTTTAGTTGCTGCATCAATAGGATTACTTCAAAATGATATTAAAAAAGTATTAGCTTATTCAACGGTATCCCAATTAGGGTTAATGTTTTTAGCCTTAGGAATGGGTGCTTACAACGTTGCCGTTTTCCACGTAATTACACATGCCTTCTTTAAAGCATGTTTGTTCTTAGGATCAGGATCGGTAATTCATGCTTTGCATGGCGAACAAGATATGCGTAAAATGGGTGGTTTGCGTAAAGCAATGCCAATCACTTTTGCAACTATGTTAATTTCAACATTAGCGATTGCAGGTATTTTCCCATTCGCTGGATTTTGGTCTAAAGACGAAATTTTAATGGTTGCTTTCGAACACAATAAAACCTTATGGATTATCGGATCTATTGCTTCTATCATGACTGCTTTCTATATGTTTAGATTGATGTATTTAACTTTCTTCAGAGACTTTAGAGGTACCGAAGAACAAAAACACCATTTACATGAAAGTCCGAGTTTAATTACTTTACCATTAATCATATTAGCGGCATTAGCAACTGTTGGTGGATTAATTAATTTACCAGGAAGCAATTGGTTAAACCATTTCTTAGAACCAATTTTAGCAGGAAAACACGAAGAACATGCTCTTGGAAGCCAAGAATATATGTTAATGGGAATTGCTTTAACAGGCGCTATCATTGGAATTGTTTGGGCGTATGCTAAATACATCAAACAAGGATTTGTTCCAAAACAAGATTCAGAAATTGCAGGTGTTTCTAAAACTATTTACAATAAATATTATGTAGATGAGTTCTACACCTTCCTTATTATTACCCCACTAAACGCACTTTCCAACTTCTTTAGAACTACTCTTGAGCCTGCTCTTGGAGGAATTGTTTACGGTTTCGGAACCGTTGCTAATGGGTTAAGTAATCAAGGTAAAAAATTACAATCTGGAAGTATTGGTTTGTACCTTTTTGCATTTGTAATTGGAGTATTAGCCATAGTTAGTTATTTATTTTTAGCACAATAATTTAAAGAAAATGAACGTATCCCTTATATTAATTGTCCTTTTAATTGGTGCCTTAGTAACCTTCGTTTCTGGAGATAAATTGGCATCCAAAGTGGCGCTATTCTTTAGTTTGGCAGCATTAGGTTGCACCACGGTTTTAGTAAATCACTATCTTGGTGGTGTTGACATCAGCCTTAACAATCCTTGGATTTTACAACCCAATGTATCCTTTGCATTAAAAGCAGATGGATTGGCTCTTGCCATGGTTTTATTAACCGTGTCTTTAATTCCGATAATTCTGTTATCTTCTTTTGCAAATAAATTTAATAACTCCAAAAACTTCTATGCCTTAGTATTGTTCATGGCATTTGCAATGACCGGAACCTTTCTTGCTGCAGACGGATTATTATACTATATTTTCTGG
Organism: Flavobacteriaceae bacterium; assembly: GCA_947453195.1. Taxonomy (GTDB): domain Bacteria; phylum Bacteroidota; class Bacteroidia; order Flavobacteriales; family Flavobacteriaceae; genus Flavobacterium. Next base: position 144,350 of record CANGFO010000002.1, on the reverse strand, counting down.
GAGTTATCTTTAATTCCAATCTATTTTATAGCATTAGTTTGGGGTAACGGAGATCTTGAAGAACGCAAAAAAGCAGTGGTAAAATTCTTTATTTACACACTTGCAGGATCATTATTTATGCTAGTTGCTTTTGCTTATTTATATGATAAAGCAGGAAGTTTCATGCTATCCGATTTAACGAAATTAAAATTATCAGTTACCGAACAATTCTGGATTTTCTTTGCTTTCTTTTTAGCGTATGCGATTAAAATTCCGATTATTCCTTTCCATACTTGGCAAGCAAAAGTGTACCAAAAAGCACCAACTGTTGGAACCATGCTTTTATCTGGTATCATGCTAAAAATGGGATTGTACAGCGTGATCCGTTGGCAAATTCCTATTGCGCCATTAGCTGCTAAAACCTACATGCCAACGCTAATTGGCTTGAGTATTGCGGGAGTAATTTATGGTTCGATTGTGGCTTTACGTCAAAAAGATCTTAAGAAATTATTGGCTTATTCTTCATTAGCTCACGTTGGATTAATTGCTGCAGGTTGTTATACTTTAACTGCCGACGGTATCAGCGGAGCGGTATCGCAAATGATTGCCCACGGTTTTGTAATCGTTGGATTGTTCTTTGCTGCCGAAGTGATTTATAGAAGATTTAATTCGTATACTATTGAAGATTTAGGCGGAATTCGTTCACAAGCGCCTAAGTTCACTTCATTATTTATGATTTTGGTTTTAGCATCTGTTGCATTGCCAGGAACTTTCAACTTCATTGGAGAATTCACCGTGTTATATAGTTTGTCGCAAGTAAATATATGGTTTGCCGTATTAGGTGGAACCACAATCATTTTAGGGGCTTATTATATGTTGAAAATGTTCCAAAATGTAATGCTTGGCGAAACCAACACCAAAGTATTTGCAGAAGTAACCTTAAATGAAATAATCGTTTTTGTGATACTAATTGCCTTTTTATTATTCTACGGAATCCATCCAAAACCAATTGTAGATTTGGTTAACCCAAGTGTCCAAGAAATTATAACTCAAATTAATAGATTTAACTAATACAAATGAATACACTAATAGCACTATCAGGTTTAGGCGTTTTTTGTCTTATAGCTGAAATCTTTAATTTAAGAAAAGCAATCGTTCACGTAGTAATTTTAGGATTACTAGCAGTATTAGGAACTACATTACACCTTTGGACTTTAGGTTTTTCTGCAAATGAAAAATACAGCAATATGATTGCGGCCGATTCAACGTCTTCTGCATTTGCATCGCTATTCATCCTACTAACAATTTTTATTGTTGCCATGGGAAATGAGGTGTATAAAGACCATCCAACCAAAATTTCCGATTACATTTCAATCAAGGTTTTCCTATTGGCAGGAGCAATTGCAATGGTATCATTTACCAATCTTGCTATGTTCTTTATCGGAATTGAAACCCTTTCTATCGCATTATATATTTTAGCTGGAAGCAGCCGATTGGATATAAAAAGCAACGAAGCCGGAATGAAATATTTCCTTATGGGTTCCTTTGCCTCTGGAATCATTTTATTTGGAATCTGCTTAATTTATGGGGCTATGGGTAGCTTTGATGTCGCAGAAATATCGAGTGCATCTTTATCTGCCGAATTGCCTTCTTGGTTTCCAATTGGAGTGATATTAGTAGTGGTTGGAATGTTATTTAAAATTGCAGCAGTTCCTTTTCACTTTTGGGCACCCGATGTTTATGAAGGTTCTCCATCTTTAGTTACTGCTACCATGAGTACCTTGGTAAAAGTAGTTGCCATAGCTACTTTATATAAATTAGTAACCGCATTAAACTTAAATTCTTCATTCGATAATCAAGATATTTTAACCTCATTTCAACTAATTATTATTGTGGTTTCAATTGCCTCAATGTCAATTGGAAACATTATGGCTTTACGCCAAAATAATGTAAAACGAATGTTGGCTTTCTCTGGTATTTCACACGCTGGATTCATGTTGATGGCATTGCTTACTATGGCCAATTCATCTTCCACATTATTGTATTACACAAGTGCTTATGCACTAGCAGGAATTGCAGCATTTGCAGTGATCATTACCGTTACAGGAAACAAAGACAACGAAGACATAGTTAATTTCAATGGCTTAGGTAAAACCAATCCATTAATGGCAGCAGTATTAACTGCAGCTTTACTTTCTATGGCTGGAATTCCTATTTTCTCTGGTTTCTTTGCAAAATTTATGCTGTTTACACAAACCATTAAAGCAGGTTATTTAGTTGTGGTTATTGCCGGAGTAATCAACTCTATCATAAGTGTTGGATATTACTTCAAATTGATTTTGGCAATGTACACTAGAGAGCCAAATGAAGAAAAACAAGCAACTCCATTCGTCTATTATGCAGTGGGTGTAGTTTCTATTTTACTAAATGTAATCATCGGATTGTATCCTTCATTAGTGACCAATTTATTGAAATAAAAAGTATCTTTTCAAATTATATCAAAACCATCAAAAGCAATTTTGGTGGTTTTTTTCATTAATAAAATACCAAAAAAATAGCGGAAAATACAGTTTCGTATATTATTTGTATCTGAAATAAAGTTAATTTATGATATTTGAATTTTAGAATATCTTAGTCCCAATACTACCTAACATGCGTGAAATTTCATTATTACTATTACTTATTTGTTTGGCACCTCTATCTACAAAAGCACAAAAATTTGAATTTAATGGAGAATTTTTATTGTTTAGAGAAGCTAAAACCAAACAACCCGTTCTTATAATAAATGACTCGTTTGCTTATAAAGGAAATGCAATGAAAAAAATAGCATTTAAACACACAGACTATTTAGATAAATTACAAGAGTATGTCTATTTTAATATTGGCACAAAAACCTATTTAGTACATAAAGGTTGTGGACCAGTTTTAGAATATAGAAACGACTCCATAGTGAGGATTAATGATAATTATTTACAACGAAATCAATTTGATGCAGTACATTTTGTTTTCAATAATGAGATTTACTTTTATGGAGGTTATGGCTTATTTACAACTAAAAACATATTAACAAAATACAATTTCAAAACCAAAGATTGGGTAGAAATTCAAACTTATGGTGAAAAAGCGCAAGATCCTCGTTCTGGGGCAAATAGCTATATTAAAGGTGAAAATTTATATGTTTTTGGTGGAGGAGCAAAAGATATTAATGAGATTACTAATACTAAGTTGTTAGATAATAAGGTTTGGCTATTACATTTACCAACAATGAAATGGAAATGTATTGGTGAGTATAATGAAGAACCTATGAAAGTTGATATATTAAATTCATTTAAAGATTCAAAAAACATATTTCTTCAGAGCGGACAATATTTTTTAGAAATAGATTATTTAACAAATAAAATTTATACTTATGAACGCACCTACTTTCCAAATGTCCTATCTTCTTATATAGAAGGCAAAACACTTTATGGAGTTTACAGAGTCGAGTCTAAAACATTTTTTAAATTTGGAGATATAACTGAATTTAGAGGAAAATTAAGGAACTCATCTGTTTTTATAAGTCCTTTGGGAGATAATAATATTTTCATATTTACTATATCAATTTCTATATTAGCTTTAGTTATATTATTATTCTTTTTCAGAAAAAAGATAAAGTTAATTATTAAACCTTTCAAAGGAATTACATATAGCAATCAAAAGCAATCTTTTTTATACAAAGGAAAACCTATACTAATTTTTGAAGAACAAGAAAAAAAAGTATTATTTTATTTGTTAAATAATATAAATCAATATATTTCACTAAATGAATTAAATCAATTATTTGAAAACAGTAACCAACCTGAAACAATTTCTGCAACAGTAAAAAGAAGAGAACAAACAATTATACGGCTACTTATAAAAATTTCAAAAATAACAGGAATTGATGAAAAAGAATTACTAATGGAGCAAAAAAATAGCGAGGATAAAAGACTAAAAAAAATTCAATTGTTGCCAAATCTATTAAAAAAAGTATAATAATTTTAAACACTTAATACTAGAAAATATGATTTCTAACGATTTTTATTATTTCGAATTATTCATTTTAGAAATTTGAAAAAAATATAAATCAAAAAATTATGAAAAAACAATTACTTGTATTGAGTCTTTTAGCCATTAATATAATGATGGCGCAAATCCCTTCTTATGTCCCTACTAATGGTTTAGTTGGTTATTATCCATTTAACGGAAACGCAAATGATGAAAGCGGAAATGGAAATAATGGAACTGTTATAGGAGCAACATTAACAACTGATAGAACCCAAAACTCTAATAGTTGCTACAATTTTAACATTAATAATTGGACTTGGGGAGCTGGTGGTGATGAAATTTATATTCCATATAACAATTCTTTTAACACAACCAACATTACTGTTTCTACTTGGTTTATGAAAACTTCTATTGGAGTTCAAAATGAGGGATCAACGATTATAAATAGATTTCAATACGGTTATAGCAGTCCAAATGGTCAAACTTGGGCCATTGGATTACCATATGGAGATAATACCTTAATTTCAACAACAATAATTCAGGCTTCTAATCAAAACAACCAGCAAGCTATCTCAGCTATAGGAAGTCAAATAGCTTTGAATACATGGTATAATGTAGTGTTTACTTTTGATGGTCTAGAATTAAAACAATATATAAACGGAATTTTTATTACTTCGAATAATCTAACCGGATTTACATTAAACACTGTTGGAAATTCAGGAATCTCAATAGGAGTTTCTGACCAAGCCAATGGTCATTGGGGCGCATTTGGTGGTAAAATAGACGACATTGGAATTTGGAATCGAGCGCTAACTCAAGAAGAAATTACGGCCCTATATTTTGCAGATAGTACTTGCCAATCACTAGTTATCAATACAGGTATTTTAAGTTTTAATCCGGTAACGTATAACAATACCATTACCATTTACCCTAACCCAGCTAACGATCACATCACGATAGATTGTGGTAATTTGGCTAATGTAGTAGGGTATCAAATTAAAATTGTAAACACGCTAGGGCAAGAAGTATTTAGCGGCGCTATGAATACGCAACAATATGTGGTACCACTAAACACTTGGAGTGGCACCGGGGTGTACTTCGTGAAAATTTATGATGCTTCAAATAATTTATTGAATACCAAGAAAATTATTTTGCAGTAACTTCTACTCCTTTTAAAGATTAAAACCACGGTTGCCCGTGGTTTTTTATTTATCAACAATTGGCAAATTTAACAACTGTTAGTTGCCCAACTAAAATTCCGATTCTGTAATTTTACAGCATGTATGCTTTAGTAGATTGTAATAATTTTTATGCTTCGTGCGAACGCGTTTTCCAACCTAATTTAATTGGTAAACCGGTTGTTATTTTGTCTAATAACGACGGTTGCATCATCTCGAGAAGCAATGAAGCAAAGGCATTAGGAATTCCTATGGGAGCCCCCGAGTTTAAAGTGCGCCAAGAGCTAAAGCAGAACAAAGTACAGGTCTTCTCCTCCAACTATGCGCTGTATGGCGACCTAAGCAATAGGGTGATGAAAATTCTAGAAGGCTTCACTCCAAATCTTGAAGTGTACAGCATTGACGAAGCGTTTTTGAACTTTGACGGCATGCCTGTTTCTGATTTTCATGACTATGGATTACAGATGAAACGCAGAGTGCAAAAATGGGTTGGAATTCCGGTTTGTGTGGGATTTGCAGCAACCAAAGCATTGGCCAAAGTAGCCAATAAAATTGCCAAAAAATACCAAGATCGCACGCAAGGCGTGTATGTGATTGACACCGAAGAAAAGCGCATTAAAGCTTTAAAATGGACTAAAATTGAAGATGTGTGGGGCATTGGCTACCGACTAAAAAAGAAGATGCACGCCCACAACATTCTTACGGCTTATGACTTTACCAAACCCCAACACGAATTCTGGATTCGAAAAGAAATGGGCGTATTGGGCATGCGCTTAAAATATGAATTGGAAGGGAAATCGGTATTGGATTTAGAGCCTATTAAAGAACAGAAAAAAAGCATTGCCACCACCCGAAGTTTTCCAAAACAACTATCCGATTTGGATGCTTTGCGCGAACGTATTGCAACTTTTGCAGCGGTTTGTGCCGAAAAATTACGCAAGCAAAAATCCTGTTGCCATACCATTATCGTGATGCTTGTAGTAGATCGGCATAAATATGAAAACCAAAAATATTATTACAACAGGGCAATCACACTGCCTTATGCTACTAATTCTACCCTAACCATTGCTAATGCTGCCATTGCAATTTTAAAAGAATTGCATGAGGGCAATGAAGGGCTGCAGTTTAAAAAAGCAGGGGTTATTGTAACCCAATTTATAGATGAAGATAAAAAGCAATTTCAATTATTTGAAGAAGAAAATCCGAAGCACTTAGCGCTTATGAAAGCCATGGATTCACTGAATACAAAAATTGGAAATCGAAAAGTGAAATTGGCATCGCAAGATTTAAAAGTAACTTGGAACATGAAACAAAATCATTTATCCCCAAATTATACCACCAACTTTAAGGAACTACTAGAAATAAAATGTCACTAAAAAAAGAAACTTCGCTTACATTTCATCTTCCTAATTTTGAGAGCAAACTCCGAATTCCGTATGTAAAGGAAGGCGTTTCGGCTGGTTTTCCCTCACCGGCAACCGATTTTTTAGGCAATGAAATTGATTTGAATAAAGAATTGTGTAAAAATCCGTTGGCTACTTTTTATATAAAAGTCAATGGAAATTCGATGATCAATGCGGGTATTAGCGATAAAGATATTTTAATTGTAGACCGAAGTTTGGAGCCTCAAAACAATAAAATTGCCGTGTGTTTTATAGACGGAGAATTCACCGTAAAACGCATACAAGTTGAAGACGATTGTTTGTATTTAATGCCGGAAAATCCGAGTTACCAACCCATAAAAGTTACAGAAGAAAGCGAATTGGTAATTTGGGGAATGGTAACCTATGTGATAAAAAACTTATAACTTTTGGTGTAAGGCAACCGCAATTTGAGACGCAATTTTAGCATTGTTTTTAATTAATGCAATGTTGGCTTCCAAACTTTCACCATGGGTATGTTCCGCAATGGCTTTCAATAAAAACGGCGTTACTTCTTTCCCTTTAATATGCAATTTATCGGCTTCTTTTAAAGCATTTAAAATATGCACCTCTATGGCTTCTTGCTCCATTTCAAATTCCTTTGGAACGGGATTTGCAATCAACACCGAACCATTAAGACCTAAGTCCCATTTAGCTTTTAAAAGTGATGCCAGTTCTTGCGGTGTATCCATGCGCAATGGCGATTGATATCCGCTTTTGGAGGAGTAAAAACTTGGAAAAGCATCTTGTCCATAAGTCACCACCGGAATTCCGGAAGTTTCTAAATATTCTAAAGTTAATCCAATATCTAAAATTGATTTTACGCCTGCAGCTACAATAGCTACATTGGTTTGCTCCATTTCGGTTAAATCGGCCGAAATATCCATGGTTTCGGTAGCACCACGATGCACGCCACCAATTCCGCCAGTAGCAAATATTTTAATTCCAGCCATCGAAGCAATGCGCATGGTAGCAGCTACAGTAGTTGCTCCAGGTAATTTTTTAGCAATTACATAAGGCATGTCTCGAAGACTTACTTTCCAAACGCCGGGAGTTTGACCTAAATAATCAATGTCTTCCTCACGCAAACCCACCAAGCATTTTCCGTCTCGAATTGCAATAGTTGCAGGAACAGCGCCATTTTTTCGCACTTCATCTTCTACCAATTTGGCCGTAATGGCATTTTGTGGCCAAGGCATTCCGTGGGAAATTATGGTCGACTCTAAGGCAACAATAGGCAAATTGGCATCTAATGCCTGTTGTACCTCGGGGCTAATAAGTATCAAATTTTCTATATTATAATTACTAATTACTTCTTTAATTGGTATTCTTTTTCCATTCCTTGAAGCACTTCACGAATTTGTTCTACTCCAATTCTTTTCGCTTTTATCGTTTTATTTTTATCTAAAACATAAATAACAGGAGTTGAAGTGACATCATATTTTACCGTAACATTATTAATATGAGCTCCATCATATACGTTTATCCATTCAGAAAGGCCTTTTTCAGCAATGTATTTCAGATATTTTTCCCCTTCATGTAAAGTATAAACGCTAAATACTTTTACCTCTTTTTTCTCTTTTTTTAGGTCGTTGTATAAGTCAATTAATTTTGGAATTTCTTTTTGGCAATGGCCACAATCTACATCCCAAAAAACCAATATGATGTAATCTGCTGTAACCGAATTAAGGTGGTAAAACATCTTATTCAGCTTGTCCACATTTGCATAATACACTTTGGTTGCTTCTTCGCTATTTTTTGCCGATTCAAATCCCATGTTTTTCACAATTGGAAAATCTTCTGCTTTTATCATGGCCAGATCGGGTGCAGGCGCACCGATTAACAAAGGTTTTAGCAAATCGGCTCTTTTAATAATTTTAGAAACAACCGATTCGTCATCATAGATCCCGGATGCTTTTCCGGTTTTAAAATACTGATCTGATAAATGAACAAATACTTTGTCAAAGCCCATTCTCTTAGAAGATTCAAATGTATAAACTAAATTAGAAAGTATTATTTTATAAAGCATACTTCCTTGTTTGGTTTTTTCTAAAATTCGATCCACTTCAACAATGGCAGAATCGGGATGGGTAACGATTACCGACTCAAAATATTTTTTTAATTTGTTATGAAAAAAGGGATTATGCATAATGCCATCATCCTTAAAATCTACATTATCCCAATAATGATTTTTGTAATAGTTATAAACCAACAGACTATCTGGACGGCCATTGGAAGCTTTGGGAATATCAGTTAAGATTTTTTCCATTTTCAAATTCATAACATCCCCAATAAAGGAAGCTTTATGATTATTTAAAAAATCGCGTTCATAATCGATGATTTTTTTGTCCAATTCTTTTTGCTTGTCCTGCAATAACAGGGTATCTTTTTTCGTTTTTGGAGCAAGATTGTTCTTGTAAAGTATAAATTCCGTATTCTGTTTATTTACAAATTTTAGGTAATCAATAAAATTATTTTCGATGGGAGAATTTAATGCTGTCAAACCATCAATAGAGTTTGCTCCAAGATCATTTTGAAACTCTAATTTTTGGGTTTGGTCATCTACAAAAAAATCAAAATAAATTGATTTTTGCTGACTCACTAAAGAGTAAATTCCTTTGTCTAATTTGGTTTTGCCTTTAAAGATAATTTTGCCATTTTTCACAGCAGTACAGGTGTCTTTGATATAGGTTTTATCAAACTGGTAGTAAGTAAGATAGGCTATAGAATCCTTACAATTTTTTAGATTAATTGTAATTTCATAACCCGTTTGAGCCTGCGTATTATTAGCAATAAAATAAAAAATAAAAGCTACGATTATTCTTTTCATAAACTATTTTTTTCAATTATTAGACATTCTAATTTTGGTTCAAATATAACGCAATTAAAAATTCGATTTTTATAAAAGATTCTTAATTTTTTTAATTCTAAAAAATAATATTTAGTCTAGTCTAGCTGAAATTAACCTAAAATTGATGTTGAAAATTGAGTTATTAACAATTTTTGCCTATTTTTGTGAATTAGTATTTAGCCCTAAATCACTATAAACTACTGATTATGAAAAATATAAGTGTAAGTAAACTAGTTTTTGCTTTTGCAACATTGTTAATATCTCATGTTTTGTTTTCAAACACTTTTGAAAATAACTACAAAAGCACTGAAAAAAAATACGAATTAAACCTATTTAGTGTTGCTTCTTATGCTCCAAGTAACGGGAATGATTTTTCCTTATCAAAGCATGAATTAGCAGGGCCTATTATTACGTCTCAACCTCAAGCTGAAACCAAATGTATTGGAGGAAGTGTTACTTTTAACGTAACCGCAATTGGTACTGGGAATTTATCTTATTCTTGGAGAAAAAATGGGACAACAATTGTTGATATTACAGGGAATATTAATGGTTCATCCACTTCATCATTAACAATAACAAATGTATTAAGTAGTGATGCTGCTAATTACACTTGTGTAATTACAGATGATTCCGATCCAGCAAATCCAACTACTTCAAATGCTGCCCAATTAATTGTAAATCCATTACCAACATTAATTAAATCAGGAAATACAAACGTTTGTATAGGGCAATCTACAACAATTACTATTTCAGGAGCTAGTTCATATTTATGGAATACTGGAAATACTTCAAGTTCCATTTCGGTTAATCCAACAACAAATACAACTTATACCGTTATCGGTACCGACATTAACGGTTGTTCAAAATCAGAAAATTTCGCAATACAAGTAAATCCTTTACCAACGATATCAATTTCAGGAACTTCAACTATTTGTGACGGAACAGCAACAACATTAACAGCCACAGGTGCGCTTTCTTATAATTGGGGATCTGGATTGCCAAGTACAACTAGTGTTAGTGTAAACCCTAATGCAAATACAACATATACTGCAATAGGAACTGATAGCAACGGCTGTATAAATTCTGCTTCTCAATTAGTTGTTGTCAATACTATTCCGAGTGCTTCAGTTAGTGCAACTTCACCAATTTGTTCAGGGAATACTGCAACTTTCACAATAACTGGAACACCAAATGCAACAGTTATATATAAAATTGGATCTGGATCAAATGTAAATGTAACTTTAAATAGTAGTGGCTTTGCTACAGTTACTGTTTTAGGAGCTACTTCAAATCAAACTTTAAATTTAGTATCTGTCTCCTTAATAGGATGTCAAAGCACTAGTTTTTCAACTCCCTCAGCTACCGTTACAGTTAATTCAATTCCTTCGGCACCAACTACCTCATCGGTAAATTATTGTCAAAATCAAATAGCAAATTCATTATCTGCTATCGGAAGTAATTTAAAATGGTACTTAACTGCATCTGGAGGAAGCGCTGAAGCTTCTGTACCAACACCAAGCACTGCTGCTGCTGGCACTTCGAACTATTATGTAAGTCAAACAATAAATGGATGTGAAAGCTCAAGAGCATCTTTAGTTGTTACTGTAAATGCTTTGCCATCCGTTAATGCTGGTACTGATCAAGCCATTTGTATTGGCGGATCTGTAACATTAGCAGGAAGTGGTGCGACTAATATTAGTTGGAGTAACGGGGTAACTAATAATGTATCATTTACACCATCTACAAGTACGACTTACACTGCAACTGGAACTGATGCAAATGGCTGTATTAATACCGATCAAGTAGTAGTAACCGTAAATTCAATTCCGGCTAATCCTACCATTACTTCAAGCACAGTAATTTATTGTCAAAATCAATCCGCAAGTCCGTTAACTGCTTCAGGCAGTTCGCTTAAGTGGTATATCTCTTTAACTGGCGGAACAGGAAGCACTACAGCACCTACTCCAAGTACAGCTTCAATAGGAACTACTTCCTATTATGTAAGTCAAACTGTATCTAGTTGTGAAAGCGCAAGAACTACACTAAATGTATTAATAAATTCATTACCTACAGTATCCATTTCAGGCATTAATTCCTTATGCGCAAATGATAGTACAACACTTACTGCTACTGGTGCAAATAACTATTCATGGAGTGGAGGTCTAGGAGCAACTGCTTCTATAACAGTTACTCCTTCAAATAATTTTATTTATACTGTAACTGGAACGGATTCTAATGGATGTGCCGGAACAGCTACGTATACCGTTACTGTGAAACCACTTCCAACAATAACTGCAGGTGCTAACCAAACAATTTGTGCAGGTAGTTCCGTTACTCTATCAGGATCTGGTGGAACAGGTGCTTATAGTTGGAATAATTCTATCACTAATAATATTGCATTTACTCCAACGGCTACATCTACCTATACTGTAACAGGAGTGGGAGCTAATGGGTGCCCTAACACCGCATCGGTATTAGTGACTGTAAATAGTATTCCTACAGCACCTCTACTAAGTGTTAGTCAGCCAAATTGCACAACAAGTACAGGTTCTATTCAATTTTCTGGTTTACCAACTACTGGAAATTGGACTATTAACCCAGGATCTATTAATGGATCTGGGGCAACCTATACATTAAATTCTATAGCATCAGGTCCTTATAATTATACGGTAAGAGATGCTAATCTTTGTACCTCTACAAGTACAAGCGCAACGGTTAATGCAGCGCTTACTATTCCTAGTGCGCCTACTGCGGTGGCGCAATCATTTATGGCTGCTGCAAATCCAACTGTAGCTAATTTACAAATTACGAGTTCTGGAACTCCAGTTTGGTATTCAAGTTCAACAGGAGGAACTGCACTTTCAAGTGCTACTCCTTTATCTTCAGGAAACTATTATGCTGCTCAAATAGTAAATACTTGTGAAAGTACCGCAAGAACATCAGTTGCTGTTTCAGTCAATGCAAATTCAGTAGGTGGCGCAGTTACCTCTGATGCATTAGTTTGTATTGGAACAAATTCTACTCTATTAACTTTAACAGGAAATACAGGAACTGTAGTTAAATGGCAAAGTGCTTCAACCATCAATTTTACAGGGACTGTAGTTGATATTACTAATACAAATAGTACCTATACCGTTACTAATATTAGTACTCCTACTTATTATAGAGCCGTAGTTCAAAGTGGAACTTCTACTTCCTATTCAACTCCTGCATTTATAGATATAATATCTCAAAGTGTAGGCGGAACTATAACTTCCCCTACAACAGCAGTATGTTCTGGACAAAATAGCGGGTTGTTAACTCTATCGGGTTCTGTAGGTTCTATTATTCGATGGGAAGAATCTACAAATGGGACTAGTTGGAATCCTGTATCTAATACTAATTCTACATACATCTCGGGAGCCTTATCACAAACTACTTATTTTAGAGCTGTTGTACAAAATTTAGGTTGTGCGATTGTAAATTCATCTAATTTTGTAGTGACTATTAATAGTTCCCCAACAATAACAGGTAACTTATCTGCTTGTATTGGAGGAACTGCTACTCTCACCGGAACGACAACTCCAGCAGCAAGTGCTTGGCTTTCTTCAAATCCTGGTATTGCTTCTGTTTCTGCTACCGGATTAGTAACTGCCGCTTCACCAGGAACTTCATTAATAACCTATACCAATTCTAATGGATGTACTGCAACGACTAGTTTTGTAGTAAATACATCTCCTACATTATTAGTTACAAATCCTGCACCTGTTTGTAGTCCAAATACATTAAATTTAACTTTAGCAAATGTTACTCAGGGTTCTACTCCAGGTTTATTTTATACGTATTACACCAATCCATTAGCTACAGTTGCTTTAACTAATGCTACTGCAGTTGCTACAACTGGGACCTATTATATTAAAGGAACTGACTCTAACGGTTGTTCTTCAACGGTAAATCCTGTAAGTGTATTAATAAATGCATTACCAACTTATACGATTTCAGGTACTAATTCTATTTGTGCTGGGGACAGCACCACGCTTACCTCATCTAGTGCAAGCACTTATTCATGGAGTAGTGGTCTTGGAACTACAAATTCAATAACCGTAACTCCATCGGCTACAACAACCTATACGGTAACTGGAACAGATAATAATGGTTGTGCCGGAACTGCAGCATATACTGTTACAGTAAAACCATTACCAAATGTAAATGCCGGGCTTGATAAAAATATTTGTTTAGGTTCTTCAGTAACACTTTCGGGTTTAGGAGCCAATTCATATGCTTGGAATGGAGGTATTTCAAATGGTATTTCATTCATTCCTTCTGCAACTACAACCTATACCGTTATTGGAACCGATGCCAATAATTGTTCTAATACAGATAGTGTTCTTGTAACTGTTAATAATATACCATCAGCTCCAACAGTAAATGTATCGCAACCCGATTGTACTACGTCAATTGCAACCATTCAATTTTCTGGATTACCAACTACAGGAAGCTGGACCATAAATCCAGGATCTTATAATGGATCAGGGGCAACTTATATATTAAATAATCCAACTGCCGGAACCTATAATTTTACAGTAAAAGATACCAACTTATGTACTTCTGCAAGCACTAGCGTAGCTATAATTGCTGTGCCAACAACACCAAGCACACCATCAGTTGGGGCTATTACCCAACCAAGTTGTACCGTTCCAACCGGAAGTGTCGTGTTAAGCGGATTACCTACTGGAACTTGGACAATAACAAAATTACCAGGTGGACAAACCTATACCAATTCTGGGGCTGCCTACACGATAACTAATTTAGCTTCTGGAACTTATACTTTTTCTGTTTCAAATGGAACTTGTAGTTCAACAGCGAGTTCAAGTGTAGTTATCGATCCTGTGCCAACTCAAAGCGAGCCAATTGTAGGCTTATTGGTTCAACCAACTTGTACTGTGGCAACAGGAAGTGTAACATTAAATGGCTTACCTTCATCAGGTAACTGGACGCTTACAAGATTTCCTGACGGAGTTACTCTAACAAGCACTGGAATCACTAAAACGATTACCGGAATTAATCCAGGAACTTATACCTACACCGTAACTAATTCAACGGGGTGTGTGTCAATAAATTCAAATTTTATTGTAATTGATCCACAACCCGCATCACCGGTAGCTCCAATCGCCAATGCACAAACTTTTTTAGCTTCTGCAAATGCAACTATTTCTAATTTACTAATAGTAAGTTCAGGTACTCCAAATTGGTATGCTAACGCAGTTGGTGGAAGCCCACTTTCAGGTTCCATATTATTATCTACCGGAATTTATTATGCTTCTCAAACCGTAAATGGTTGTGAAAGTATATTAAGAACTCCAGTAAATGTTTCGGTATTTCCTAATTCGGTTGGAGGAACAATTTTGGGTACAACAACAGTTTGTTATGGAACCAATTCTACTCTATTAACTTTAACTGGATATACAGGAAGCATAATTAAATGGCAAAGTTCTACTGTTGTAGATTTCTCTGCAAATGTTACCGACATTAATATTATAAGTGCAACTTATACAGCTACCAATTTAACTGCTCCTTTATATTTTAGAGCCGTAGTTCAAAGCGGTATAGCACCTGTAGAATATGCAACCCCTGCGTTTATTGATGTAATCTCACAAAGTAATGGTGGAGTATTAAATAGTTCGACAGCAATTTGTGTTGGACAAACTAGTGGCTTATTAGCACTAACAGGGTATAATGGCTCTATCATCCGTTGGGAAGAATCAACAAATAATGGTGCAACATGGGGTACCATTTCAAATACAAATGACACTTATACTTCTGGCCCATTAACTGCAACCACTCTTTATAGAGTAGTAGTTCAAAATGGAGTTTGTTCAGCAGTAAATTCATCAGTTGTTACTATTACAGTAAAAAGCACTCCGGTTATTAATGACATTCCGAATCAACAAGTTTGTTTTGGAGACACAAAAACATTTGGAGAACCATTTATTGCAGGATATACTTATAATTGGACATCCGATACTGGATATACAAGCATTTTACCTCAAGTGAGTATTACTTTCAATCAAGTAGTTATTCAAAATTACACTTATTCTATAACAAATACTGGAACGGGTTGTTCTGTTCAGGATCAATTTCAAGTAGTTGTAAATCCGTTACCAAATGCTACAGTAATTGCAGATACTTCTATTTGCGCTGGAGATTCTATTAATATAGGATCAAATTCTAATGTAGGATCTACTTATTCTTGGAGTAGTATTCCGGCAGGATTTGCTTCAACAAGTTCAAATCCATCGGTAAATCCGGCCGTTACAACTACCTATATTTTAGAAGAAACGGTTACTGCAACTGGATGTAAAAAAACCAATCAAGTAATTATTTCAGTTAAACCAATACCGGTAATTACAATTGTAGGAGCACCTCAATTTCATATTTGTGAAACTACAACTCAAGTACAGTTAAATGCAACTATTACTAATCAATATTCGTCTTTTGTTTGGACAAAATTAATTGGTTCTGGAAGTTTCGATAATAATACAGTTCTAAATCCTATCTACTCTCCAAGTTTAGCAGATATTACTACAGGTAGTGTGACTTTACAATTATCTGTAATTGGAGCGAATCCATGTACCGCAACTTATACTCAAGATGTAGTAATTATTATTGATAAAAAACCAATTGCAAATGCAGGTTTAGATGTGATTACATGCGGAACAGATCCAGTTCAAATAAATGCTACTGGAACGCAATATGCAACAAATTTAGTTTGGAGTATCCCGTCAGGAATTACAGGAACTTTAGATCAAAGTAATCCTTACATGCCAATATATACACCAAGTGTAAATGATCAGAATTATGTTGGCCCTATTGTATTTACTTTAACAGCAAATACAAACACTACTTGTCCTAGTGATACTGACACTGTATCGGCTTTAATTACGCCAGCACCAAAAGTAGATGCAGGACCGCCTTCGGCAACTATTTGTGAAGGTTCAAACTATTTTGTACCTTTTAATCCATTAGCATCTGAAAATATTGTAAACAGCACCATTCTTTGGACAAATGGAACAGGTGATGGAACTATTGTTGGAGCTAACTCGCTTACTCCTACCTATATTCCGGGTCCAAATGATATACTAAACGGATCGGTAACCTTAACCTTAAGCGCAGCAGGCAATAACCCATGTAGTACTCCGGCAACAGATAATATTATCATTAATATTGTTAAAAATCCAATTGTAAATGTTGGTCCACCTACGGTTGTATGTGAGGGTCCTATTACACTAAATTCCTCAATTCAAAATGCAGGTTCTATTCTTTGGACTGTTCAAAACGGAAATGGTTACTTTATTGATCCTACCGCTATTGCTCCAATTTACATGCCTGCCACTACAGATCTTAATACGATTGTAACTTTCTCTGTTACGGTAACTCCAATCAATAATTGTGGGCCATCTATTTCGGATAGTGTTTTATATACAATTAATGGTAAACCAAGTATAGTTGTTGGTGGAAATGCAACAATTTGCCAAAGCAATCAAACTTATCAATTACAGGCAACGGCAACCAATACTACTTCTATAACATGGACTTCTACGGGTTCTGGTTCATTTGATAATATCCATAATGAAGACCCAATTTATACTTTAAGTCCTGGTGATATTGCTGCCGGATCTGTAACATTTACTTTATCTGGAACGCAAACAGGTTGTACAAATGCTTCAGACACAATGGTCTTAACCATTCAAAAAAATCCTACTGCAGATGCTGGACCAGCTCAAGTTATTTGTCAAGGGGATATGGTTGTGCTTCCAGGTAATGCAACAAATGCAAGTGCTTACAATTGGATTAGAAATGGTGGAGCTGGTACATTTATTAATACAAATACCACCAACCCTACCTATATGTCTCAGCCAACTGAGTCGGGAACAATTTATTTAACATTAATTGCAAATGCTATTGCGCCATGTACCGTATCTGCAAGTTCGGATACTACAATTACAATAATTCCAAAAGCTACTGCAGATGCAGGATCAGACGGTCAAATATGTGAAGGCGATTCTTTCCATGTTACCACGGCTACTGCTTCAAATAATATAGGAGTACAATGGAGTACAAGTGGAGACGGAACATTTACAGGTGGTTCTACCATATCACCTATTTACATTCCGGGTCCTAGCGACAATAACAATGGAACTGTAACTTTAACTTTAGTAGCTACAAAAAATTTCCCTTGCAATGCCAATGCAGTGGATCAAATGACCTTAACTATAAACAAAATACCTGTTATAAATGTCATCAATCCAAATGTTGATTTATGCGTGGGCGATCCATCATATATAGTGACTGGAGTCGTTCCAACAAATTATGACACACTTACTTGGACTAGTTCTGGATCTGGTACTTTTGCTCCAAATAATACGGTTATAGCCCCTACTTATTTCCCTTCTGCAAGTGATTACACTTTAGGAACGGTTACCTTAACTTTAACGGCATCTAGATTTCCATTAAACTGTAATTCTTCTACATCAAATACCATAACATTACATTTTATTAGTCCTCCAACTGCAGATGCCGGACCTGCAAACGCAACTATTTGTGAGGGATCTAGCTATGTAACTATTGGGACAAGTGCAACTAATTACTCAAATGTAACTTGGTCAACAACAGGAACTGGAACATTCACAAATGCTACAACTTTGCTAGCAACTTATACTCCATCTGCAGCTGATATTAATTTAGGATTTGTTGATTTGACCTTAATGGCAAATCCACTTACTCCTTGTACTGCTCCAGCATCCGATGTAATTCGATTGTTTTTACAAAAATTACCTGTTATCACATTAACTCCAACTGATGCTATTTGTGTGACTCAAAATTCCTATGGAATAGGCGGAACAACGGTTACAGATTATGCCCCTAACTCTTATGTTTGGACAACATCTGGAACAGGTACATTCTCCCCATCAGGAGATCCATTAAATCCGATTTACAATCCTTCAAATGCTGATTTGGCAGCAGGATCTGTAACATTAACACTTACCGTAAATTCAATTGCGCCTTGTGCAATTCCGGTTTCAAGCACATTAGTATTGTCCTTCCAAAAATTACCGGTTGCTAATGCAGGTGCTGATTTAACACGATGCGCCTTACCATTCCAAATTCAAACTGCAACGGCTGATTTAACAACTGTTTCAAATTTAGTTTGGTCGACTTCTGGAACAGGAACCTTTGATTTTACTAATATCATTGACCCTAATTATACTCCAAGTGCCGCAGATATATTAAGTGGTTCTGTTAGATTAACATTAACGGCAAACCCAATTGCACCTTGTGCAGTTCCATTAGTAACTTATTTTGATGTCACTTTAATCAAAGAGCCATTAATTACAGTGGTAACACCTCAACCTACTATTTGTGCAGATGAAACCAATGTATTAGTAAATGGAACAGTAGTTCAAAATGCTGTATCCTACAATTGGACCTCAACTACAGGAACAACTATATCCAATTCAGCAACATTAACTCCAATAGTAACTCCGAGTTTAACCGATATCAATAATGGTTATATTGATTTAACTATTACTGCAATTCCAAATGCGCCTTGTAGTGTTTCGGCAACTAAAATTGTACGAATTCCAGTTCAGAAAAAACCATATGTAATGGCTGGAGCTTCTCAAACACTTTGCGAAGGAAGTGTAATTACCTCTTCGGATGCAATATCAACTAATGTAACTAATTTACATTGGACAAATAATGGCGGAGATGGTACTTTCACAACATCTAATTTAAATACTGTTACCGAATATACTCCTGGACCTAATGAAATTGCCAATGGACAAGTATTATTAACTTTAAATGGAGATGCTATTGCGCCTTGTGCTGGAAGTGTTTCTAGTACAACGGTTTATACTATTGTAAAAAATCCAATTGTAACCTTAAGTCCTAATGAAGTTACAATTTGTGAAACGGAGACGTATACCATTCCGGCAAACTATATCACTATTGTAAATCCAACATCTATTTTATCACACCAATGGACTACCACTACAATGGCTAGTTTAACTGGTGCTTCCTCATGGACCCCTACTTACACGCCAACCGCTGCCGATATTGCTGCTGGTTTTGTAAACCTTACACTTACGGTGCTTCCAATTGTACCTTGTTCGACCCCGATTATAAGAACTTTTAAAATTAATATTGCTAAGCAAGCAACTATTACTTTTGCTAATGATGGATTTTTCTGTGAAAACATAAATAAACAACTATCTGCAACTTTTACAGATTACGATCCCGCATCAATTTCATGGACAATCATTAATGGAACGGGTACATTAACAGGAGCAAATACTGCATCACCTACTTATGTTCCGGCTGCAGATAGTGGAACTGTTGACATTAGAATAAGTGTTGCTAGTTTGGCACCTTGTACAAATACCGTTACTCAAGATTTCACAATTACAGTGGTTAAAAAACCAATTGTAACCATGACAACAACTACAGATACTGTTTGTAGTTCTCAATTAACTTACAACCTTTCTGGAAACGCTGCTCAATATGCCAATAGCTTAATGTGGACTAGAGTGAATCCGGTTGGAACTGGAACTTTTAGTGATCCTACTATATTAAATCCAGTATATACCTTTAATGCTGCAGATATTGCTAACGGATTTGTAACCCTAAGATTAACTGCATCAAGCACAGCAAATTGTAATTTATCGGATTACAAAGAAATTACCATTAACATTACTAAAGCACCAACAGTTACCACCGCACCAACAGATAGTGTATGTCAAGATGCTGTATATACTGCAACGGCAACAGCAACAGATGCCACAACTGTTTTATGGACCACTGTTGGAACATCAAACGGAACTTTTACTAATGCCAATCAATTAGTAACCCAATACACTCAAGGATCTAACGACACTTCTTCATTTACAATTCAAATTACAGCCAATGGTACTGCGCCTTGTGTGGCAGTGACTGCAACCAAAGTGGTTCAAGTTCAGCAAAAACCAATTTTAGATGCAGGGTTAGAAAACAGATTCAATTGTTCTTCACTTCCATATCAAATTACAGGTGTTACCGGACAAAATTTGGGTGCGGTTCTTTGGACTTCAAATAGTGTAATTCCGGGAACTTTTAGTGACCCTACATCATTAAATCCAATTTATACTCCAAGTGCAGCAGAGCTTAATGCTGGAACGCCAATAATATTAACTGTTACTGCACAAGCAATTGCGCCTTGTACGGGATTGGTTACTGATTTTATTATTCTGAATTTAACTCCAAACCAAGTAGTTGATGCAGGTACTTACCCAGCTATTTGCGAAGGAGCTATTGTAAGTTTAGTTGGATCTGCAACCAATGCATCAAGTGTTAATTGGACCTCAACAGGCACTGGAACTTTTAGTGCAGTTAATTCATTAACCACTAATTATATCCCAAGTGCTGCGGATATCATTTCTGGCACGGTAACACTTACTTTACATGCAATTAGTAATTCTAATTGCCCAGAAGTAACCGATACTACAGTTATTACTATTTTGAAAAATCCAACTGCAAATGCAGGAGCTGCTGTTTCAATTTGTGAAGGTTCAAGTTATACATTTGCTGCTGGAGAAGCAACCGCTGCTAACTATACAGCAATTACTTGGACAGCAACTGGGCCAGGTGCTTTAGATTCAACTACTATAAACACACTTACGCCAACTTATATTCCTGCAGCTGGACAAACAGGTACAGTTACTTTAACACTAACTGCAACTGGATATCCTGCATGTGGAATAAATGCCGTATCTGATAAAACGATAACAATAGTACCAAGTCCAATTGTAACGGTTATCCCTACTAAAACAATTTGTGAAGGAACTACTTTAACAATAAGTGCAACGGACGCATCTGCAATAAATTATGCTAGTTTACAATGGAGTTCTTCAAACGGATTAGGAACTTTTACTCCAAATAATGCTGCTGCTACAATTTACACCCCTGCAACAGGTCAAACAGGATTAGTAACCCTATCGTTAACTGCTACATCTTCAAACGGAGTGTGCCCTAGTAGCGTTGGAACTATTCAATTAGACATTATAGCAAAACCTATTGTAGAGGCCGGAACAAATGGTACCATTTGTCAAACAGGAACGTATACCGTTACTGGTGCAAGTGTTCAAAATTCGACCTTATATTCATGGAATGTGTCTGGCCCTGCAACAATTCAAGCGGGATCAGAAACTACCTTAAGTCCAGTTATTATTCCTAATTCAGGAGCATCTGGAACCATTACCGTAACATTAACAGCTGTAGGAAATGGAATTTGTCCAATATCTATTTCAGATTCATTAACAATTCAGATAAATCCGGCACCAGTTGTAAGTGCTGGTACTAGCGGATATATATGTGAAGGAACCGGATCATTCCAATTAAACGGAACGGGATCTAATGCAACCACCTATTCTTGGACTACAACAGGTGGTGGAATTATCCAACAAACTGGTAATCCATTAGCCCCTTTATATATTCCAAGCGCAAGTGATTACAATACTACAAATGGAGTAAATGTGATTACAATTAATTTAAATGGAACAAGTACAAATGGATGTAGTTCTGCTACAGATAGCATCCAACTTACCTTATATGCACTACCTAAAATCAATGCAGGATTAGACATAGTAGCCTGTGAGGACAATACTTCGGCATTATTAAATAATGCGATTATAAGTAATTATAATTCTGGTTATACGGTATCATGGAGTTCTACTGGAAATGGTACTTGGGATTACACTAATTCTAATGGAGGTATCAATCCGGTTTATATTTTTGGTTCAAATGACACTTCAAGTGTGACCTTAACGATGTCGGTTTTACCAAATGCAAATTGTCCTCAAGTTGCAGTAACCGATTCTATGACCATTACGATTCATCAAAATCCAAGTATTATTACTTCTACAAATGCAATAACCATGTGTGGTGAAACCTTCACCCTGCCTGATTTAGTTACTGTAAGTAATAGTTCTAGTATTATTTGGACCGATACCACAGGAGGAATACTTGGTACTTTAACAAATGCAACTACAGAAACTCCAATTTTCACTCCTTCTGCAAATGAAATTGCAAATGGAGTTGCACTATTAACATTAACAGCATTACCTCCATCTGGCTGTACAGATCCTGCTACGACAACAATTACGGTTAATTTACAACCTAAAGCAACTGTAAATGCAGGATCTAATATTACTGCATGTCAAGGAGAGGTTGTTACGATCAATAATAATGCATCCGTTCAAAATTATTCAACTTTTGCTTGGACTGAAAACGGAACAGGTTCTATTGAACCAGCAACTATTAATTCATTAAATCCAATTTATCACCCTGGGACAAATGAAGTTGGTGTAGTTACCTTTACGCTTCAAGCTACTAACTTAGCTCCATGTACAGGTACGGTATCGCAAACAATGACTTTGACAATATCGGCACAACCAACAGTAAGTGCAGGACCTGATGCAACTATTTGTCAAAATTCAACGTATACATTAAGTGCGGCAACAGCAACAAATAATACTTCTGTTATTTGGTCAAGTTCACCAGATCCAACTGGTATTATTGTATCAGGATATACTCCTGGAACATTTAATAGTGCAACAATTACAAATCCAATCTATACCCCTAGCCAAGATGATATCAATTTAGGTTATGTATATTTAACTATAAAAGCTTTAAACTCAAGTTCTTCTTGTAGTTCTTTAGTTACTGATATCATAAAAATCACGATTAATTCAGGTCCATCGGTTTCTGCAGGATCAAATGCTACTATTTGTGAAGGAAGCACTTTTACACTTTCGGGAACAAGTCAAGCGAACACAACTCCTTCAATAGTTTGGACTGCTTCGGATAATATTAGTGGTAACCCTACTCCAGGTCATGTTTATGGAACATTTAGTAATAACAACATACTAAATCCAGTATTTACGCCAAGTGTAGATGATATTAATACCGGACATGTTTATTTAACTTTAACAGGAAATGCAAGTGGAACTTGCCCTGCCGATAAGAGCACCATACTTTTAACCATTGTAAAAAAACCATCGGTTTCTACTACCGATGTTCAAATGTGTATGGACACGCCTCAAGTAACATTGATTGGTAGTGCATTTAATTATCAAAATCTAAACTGGAGCATTTTTAGTGGTCCTGGAAGTATTATTAATAATAGTTCTAATCCTTTACAACCTACCTTTGTTTCAGGAGTTTCAGGATCTCCAACAGGAACAACAACTGTTGTAAGGTTGTTTGTGACTCCGTTAGCGGGTTGTCCTCAAAGCACTTCTGTTTATAGTGATTTAACAATTACCATTCAGCCATTACCAGTAGTTAATGCTGGACAAGATGGATGGTTGTGTTATACTCAAGGAACTCCAATTGGACTTTTTACAATTAATGGAACTTCGGTAACCAACAACGGAGTTAATATTACCAATACTCTTGGAGTTCAAAACTGGACTTCCTCATCGGCATTTGGAATCTTTACTCCTGGAAATCCATATACTTATCAATCAAACAGCAACAGTTGTAATACCGAAACCTTAACTTTAACTGTTAATGGAACGGGTGCTTGTGCTAATCATCCTGTAACGGATTCGGTAACATTAAATTTAAGTTGTGCTAGTCCTAACTTAGGACCAATATTCCCTGCAAATACACAAATTTGCCAAGGACAAACCATTACTTATAATGTTCAAAACACATTCAGTACTTTAACTAATAATGGAGTTCAGAATTATACATGGTTAGTTCCAACTGGAGCAACAATTGTTTCTGGACAAGGCACTAATACAATTCAAGTATTGTTTGGTTCTAATTCGGGTGCTGTTTCTGTAACGGCTAACAACGCATGTGGGGTATCAACAGTAACACTTCCAATAACTGTTACTAGTTTACCTACAGCTGTAGCTACCATTTCAGGGCCACAAACCGTTTGTGCTGGCTCAACAGGAAATGTATACACTGCAACTACAATACCAGGTGCAACAAGTTATATTTGGACTTTACCAAATGGAAGTACAGTAACGACTACTACCAACTCAATTACTATTTCATTTGGAGCCACTGATGTTTCTGGAAGCTTAACTGTAATGGGAAGTAATTCATGTGGTGACGGAACTGTATCTGCAGCATACCCAATTACTATTAATCCGCAACCTTCGTTATCAAGTACCTTAACGCCTCCAGCAATTTGTAGTGCAACAGCATTTACTTACACTCCAACTTCAACAATTGCAGGGTCAACTTTTGCATGGACAATAGCTCCATCAATTGGAATTACAGTATCGGGTCCAACTTCTGGAAATGGATTAATAAATCAAATATTGACTAACACAACTCCTAATGTAATTACAGTAGTTTATCAAATTACAATTACTTCTCCACTAGGATGTACTAATACTGAGTCGGTAAGTGTGGATGTAAATCCAGCTCCAAGTTTAACATCCAACCCTACTCCGGGTCCAATTTGTTCTGGAACTGCATTTAATTATACTCCAACAAGTGCTTCAATTGGAGCAATAACATGGATTAGAAATACTACCCCTGGAATAGTAGAAGCCGGAACTAACGGATCGGGATCTATTACTGAAGTATTAACAAATTCAACTAATGCTCCGATTACTGTTACTTATTTATTAACTATTCCAGCAACAGCAAATGGATGTACAAATGCTACTCCAATTTCATTAAATATTATTGTTAATCCTGCTGGTCAAGTAAATACTCCAACATCTCCAGTAGTATGTAATGGAACAACCGAAAATATTGTACTTACTACTCTAAGTACTGGTGGCACTACTACTTACACTTGGACAAATACAGCGCAAAGTATTGGATTATCAAATGGTTCGGGTGTTAACTTACCTTCATTTGTTGCTTCAAATAATAGTACTGCTCCTATAACTGGAACTATATTGGTAACACCAACATTTACCAATGCAGGATTAAGTTGTGCAGGAAATCCAATGACCTTTACTGTTACTGTAAATCCAGCAGCTCAAGTAGATCAACCGGGAACTCAAGTAGTTTGTAATGGTAATGCAGCCAATATTAATCTAACCACTTCAAATACAGGTGGAAGTACAACATATACTTGGACTAACTCCGATCAATCTATCGGATTAAATAATGGTTCGGGTACTATTATCCCAACATTCACTGCAATAAACACGGGAACTGCTCCAGTTAATGCTACTATAGTGGTTACGCCTTCTTATACAAATGGTGGAGTAACTTGTACTGGACCTACTAAAACATTTACTATTACGGTGAACCCATCAGCACAGGTTAATCAACCAGCACCTGTTGTGTTTTGTAATGGAAATTCGGCAACAATTAACTTTACTTCTTTAACTACTGGAGGTACTGCTAATTATTCATGGACCAATACCGATACTAGTATCGGATTAGCGGCAACTGGTTCGGGCGTTAGCCAATCATTTATTGCTGTAAATACTGGTTCTACTCCAGTTGTAGCTTCAATTGTAGTTACACCTTCATTTACTAATGCAGGAGTGGCTTGTTCAGGTCCAACCAAATCTTACACTATAACTGTAAATCCTTCTGCAGATGTCAATCAACCAGCTTCACAAGTATTGTGTAGTGGAAGTACTACAGCTGCAATAGCATTTACTTCGAATACAACTTTAGGAACAACTACCTATTCTTGGACTAATAATAATCCAAGTATAGGATTAATAGCAAGTGGGAATGCAGATAATATTCCGTCATTTACTGCCATTAATGCAGGAACGACACCTGCAGTTGCAACTATAATAGTGACGCCAACTTATACCTATAATGGTGTAACTTGTTCTGGTTCTCCAAAAACATTTACAATAACGGTAAATCCAAATGGACAAGTAAATCAAACAACACCTCAAGTATTTTGTAATGGTAATCAAACTACCATTAATCTTACGACTTTAAATTCTGGTGGTATTACTAATTATACTTGGACGTCAACTAATTCAGGTATAGGATTAGCTAGTGGAACTGGAACTAATCTTCCTTCTTTCATTGCTAACAATACAGGAATAGTTCCAGAAACAGCGACAATTGTGGTAACTCCAACCTTTACTTATGGAGGAATTAGTTGCGCTGGTACTTCAGAAACATTTAGTATTACAGTAAATCCTTCGGCACAAGTAAATCCGGTGGCTTCTCAAGTAGTATGTAATGGAACTGCTACCACTGCAATTGCATTTACTACAAATAATAACTTAGGTACTACAACGTACTCATGGACAAATAATAATCCAAATATTGGTTTAGCTGCTGTTGGTGGAAGTAATGCAATTCCTTCATTTAATGCAATTAATTTAGGAACTACACCTCAAGTTGCTACTATAACTGTTACCCCTACTTATACTAATGCGGGAACAAGTTGTACTCAAAATCAAATGACATTTACAATTACTGTAAATCCATCGGCTCAAGTTAATCAACTTGCTTCACAAGTATTTTGTAATGGAAGTAATGCAAACATAAACTTAACCTCTCAAAATATTGGTGGAACTACTACTTATACTTGGACAAATTCAGATCAAAGTATCGGATTAATAAACGGAACTGGAACTTCAATTCCTTCGTTTAATGCAATCAATACTACTTCTATTCCTAAAGTTGCAACAGTTACGGTAACTCCAACATTTACCAATGCAGGAGTAAGTTGTACTGGAACTGCTATGACATTTACAGTTGTAATAAATCCGAATGCGCAAGTAAATCAACCAAATGATCAAGTATTCTGTAACGGAAACCAAGCTACAATAAATCTTACTACAACTATTGCAGGAGGATCTACTACGTATGCATGGACAAATACCGATTCAAGTATCGGATTAGCTGCAAGCGGATCAAGTAATAACCTTCCAACATTTACAGCAAGCAATACAGGAACTTCTCCTGTTGTAGCCACTGTAGTTGTAACTCCAACATTTACTAATGCAGGAGGATCGTGTACTAGTGCGCCAATAACATTTACTGTTACTGTAAACCCAGCTGCCGAAGTTAATCCTATTGCATCACAAGCACTATGTAATGGTGTTGCAAGTTCAGTAATAAACTTTACAACTTCTAACACTGGTGGTTTAACATCTTATGCATGGACCAATTCTGATCCTACAATTGGATTAAATGCTTCAGGAACTGGAAATACTATACCTACATTTATTGCTACTAATTCAGGTAATACACCTAAAGTGGCTACAATAACTGTAACGCCAACTTATACAAATGCAGGTGTAAATTGTTTAGGCACACCAATGACATTTACAATTTCAGTAAATCCATCGGCTCAGGTTAATCAGCCAAATGCACAAGTATTCTGTAATGGAAATCAAGCAATAATAAATCTATCTTCCATTAATACAGGTGGAATTAATAGTTATAATTGGACAAATACAGATCCTAGTATAGGAATTGCGGCTTCTTCAGCTGGAGTTATTCCTCCATTTGTTGCAACAAATTTAGGGTCTTCACCCGTAACGGCTTTGATAACGGTAACTCCAACATTCACTAATTCTAGTGTGACTTGCACAAGTGCTGCAACTACATTTACAATTACTGTAAACCCATCGGCACAAATAAACTCTATTGCTTCTCAAGTTTTATGTAAAGGTGCTACAAGTTCTATTATCAACTTTAGTTCAACTAATTTTGGTGGAACTACAACTTATGCGTGGACTAATTCAAATCCAAATATTGGATTATTCCCTACATCAGGAACTGGGGATTATATATTACCATTTACTGCTACTAATATTGGAACTACGCCTTTAGTATCAACAATAACGGTAACTCCAACCTATACTAATGCAGGATTAAGTTGTACTGGTACTCCAATTACATTTACAATTACTGTAAATCCGGTGCCACAAGTGAATCAACCTAACCCACAAGTTTTCTGTAATGGATCTAACGCTTTTGTTAACTTCACTACTTTAAATACGGCAGGTGCAACTTCATATTCTTGGACAAACAGTAATACAACTATTGGATTAGCTCCAAATGGAACAGGAAATATTCTTCCATTTACAGCAATTAATACCGGAACAGTTCCGCAGGTAGCAACAATAATTGTTACCCCTACTTTTACTAATGCCGGATTAAGTTGTGATGGTGACCCAATGACATTTACAATTACTGTAAATCCATCGGCTCAGGTAAACCAACTGGTTCCTCAAATATTTTGTAATGGTACTTCGGCAGTAATAAATCTTACATCATTAAATACTGGAGGTATTACAACTTATGCCTGGACCAATTCTGAACCAAGTATTGGATTACCTGCTAACGGTTCTAGTAACAACCTTCCAACTTTTACAGCAACTAATACTGGAACTCTTCCTGTAGTAGCTAACATCATTATTACGCCTACTTATTCTAATGCAGGGGTAACTTGTACTGGTGCTCCTATGGCATTTACGGTTACAGTAAATCCATCTGCTCAAGTAGATCAGCCAACTCCGCAAGTATTCTGTAATGGAAGTACTACCTCGTTAATTAACTTTACTACTCAAAATAGTGGAGGAGTAACTACTTATGACTGGACTATAAATAATTCAAATATTGGCTTGACGCCAACTAGTGGAACGGGAGCAATTCCTTCTTTCAATGCAACTAATATAGGAACTACGCCTGTTGTTGCAACAGTAACAGTTACTCCTAATATTACAAATGATGGTGTAACTTGTTCGGGCTCACCAAAAACATTTACCATTACTATAAATCCATCGGCTGAAGTGGATCAACCAACTCCTCAAGTATTTTGTAATGGAAGTAATGCAAACATTAACCTTACCACAATTAATACCGGAGGTGTTACAACTTATGCTTGGACAAATTCTGATCCATCCATTGGATTGGCTGCTTCTGGAAATGGCATAATTCCTTCGTTTGTTGCTAATAATACAGGTACTATGCCTGTTGTAGCGAACATGGTAATAACTCCAATTTATACTAATTTAGGTGTAAGTTGTTTAGGTACGCCAAAATCATTTACGGTTACTGTTAATCCATCGGCACAAGTTGATCAGCCTACTTCACAGGTATTGTGCAATGGAAGTGCTTCAGCTGTTGTATTATTTACTTCAAATAATACCAATGGAACAACTACCTATTCTTGGACAAATGACAATCCAAGTATTGGATTGTTAGCTAGTGGAACTAGTAACAACATTCCGTCATTTATTGCTACTAATTTAGGAAATACTGTACAGGTAGCTAATATAAATATAGTTCCTGTTTATACGTATAATGGGGTAAGTTGTTCAGGGCCGTCTAAAACATTTACAATTACTGTAAATCCATCACCTCAAGTAGATCAAATGAATCCTCTAGTGGTTTGTAATGGAAGCGCTACTAATATGATCTCCTTTACTTCATCAAATACAGGAGGAACAACAACGTATTCTTGGCAAAACAGCAATCCAAATATTGGATTGGCTGGATCAGGACTTGGATTTATACCCTCGTTTACTCCAATAAATAATGGAACCATTCCTATTAGTGCCACGATTACAGTAACCCCTACTTATACTAATTCTGGTGTAAGTTGTACAGGAAACCCAATGACGTTTACAATTACTGTAAATCCATCGGCACAAATAAATCCAATTGCATCAATTGTAAAATGTAATGGTGAATCGATAACAATTAATCTGTCTACACTTAATAGTGTTGGTTCTACATCGTATACATGGACTAACTCTGCTCCAAGTATTGGATTAGCAAGTAATTCAGGAACTAGTATACCATCTTTTATTGCAATAAATAACGGAACTATTCCTGTAGTTGCTAATATTATTGTAACCCCTACTTATACCAATGAAGGTGTTACATGTACTGGTGCACCTATGACCTTTACGATTACTGTTAATCCAACAGCACAAGTAGATCAACCAGCAAATCAAGTTTTCTGTAATGGAATTAACACTTCATTAATTAACTTCTCTACAGTTAATACTTTGGGAACTACAACGTATACTTGGACTAATAATAATCCAAGTATTGGATTGCTTGGTAATGGTACAGGATCAATTCCTACCTTCCAAGCTATAAATGTGGGAACAATTCCATTAGTGGCAACTATAACAGTAACACCAAGCTATAGTTATGCTGGTATCACTTGTACAGGAGCTCCTAAAACATTTACCATAACAATAAATCCAGCCGCAGAATTGGATCAACCAGCTGCCCAAGTATTTTGTAATGGAACAATGGCTACAATTAACTTAACAACACCAACTACAGTTGGAACTACTAGTTACTCTTGGACAAACTCGGCTCCAAGTATTGGATTACCAAGTGGAACCGGAAGTAACATTCCAACCTTTATGGCATCAAACCCAGGAAATTTCCCGGTGGTTGGAACTATAGTGGTAACTCCAACTTACACTTATGCAGGATTAAGTTGTAACGGTAATTCTAAAACATTTACAGTTACGGTAAATCCATCCCCGCAAGTAAATACAGTGAGTTCACAAGTAGTTTGTAATTTAAACCCAACTACGTTAGTCAATTTCACTACAAATAATACTGGAGGAACAACAACTTATCATTGGGTAAATAATAATCCAAATATTGGTTTATTGTTAGAAGGTAATGGAGATATTCTTCCGTTTATTGCTTTAAATACAGGAACAAATGTGCAAGTGGCTACAATTACCGTTACTCCTACTTATACTAATGCGGGAGTAAGCTGTACTGGAAACCCAATTACATTTACTATCACTGTAAATCCAAAAGCGCAAGTAATTCAACCTACTCCTTACGTATTCTGTGATGGAAGTGCGGCTGTAGTAAATCTTAGCTCAATAAATACAGGTGGATCTACAACCTACCAATGGACGAACTCTGCTCCTAGTATTGGATTACCAAGTGGATCTGGAAGCAATATTCCAACATTTGTTGCAACTAATTCGGGACCAGTTCCTGTAGTAGCAACAATTACGGTTACTCCAACTTTTACCAATGCTGGAATTAGCTGTTTAGGAACTCCTATAGTATTTACTATAACTGTGAATCCTAAAGCACAAATAAATGCAATTGCTTCATTAGTTAAATGTAATCAAGATACTATTGCTACAATTCCATTTAGTACAACTAATACAAGTGGTATTACAACTTATGAATGGACGAATACCATTCCAAGTATTGGATTACCAGATCACGGTTTAACAAATTATATTCCAACCTTTACAGCTACAAATACAGGAACTGTTCCATTAGTGGCAACAATTACGGTGACTCCAACCTACACTAATGCTGGAGTAAGTTGTACAGGAAATCCGGTTGTATTTACAATAACTGTTAACCCTACAGGTCAAGCCAATCAAATTGCTCCTCAAGCATTTTGTAATGGTTTAAATACAAATTCAATTACTTTATCTACTAATAATGTTGGTGGAGTTACAAATTATACTTGGACCAATTCTAATTCAAATATTGGATTAGGCTTATCGGGAATTGATTATATACCTGCATTTTTAGCAACAAATTCTGGAACAAATCCTGCAATAGGTTCTATTAATGTGATTCCAACTTTTACCTACGCAGGTTTAAGTTGTATTGGAAACCCAATGTCTTTCCCAATTTCAATAAATCCTACTGCTCAAGTAAATGCAATAAGTTCATCTATTAATTGTAGTGGAGATTCGGTAGCTATAAACCTTTCTACCATTAATAGTGGAGGTATAACTACATACTCTTGGACTAACTCTGATCCTAGTATTGGATTAACAAATGGTTCAGGAACTAGTATTCCTCCGTTTACTACAGTCAACAATGGTCCTCTTCCAATTGTTGCAACAATTGTGGTTACTCCTTCCTATACGTATTCTGGAGTAAGTTGTACAGGCCCTTCTAAAACATTTACAATTACTGTAAATCCTTCTGCACAAGTAGTACAGCCTAATCCGCAAGTATTATGTGATGGAGATGCAACTACAGCAATTATTTTTAATACATTAAATGTTGGAGGAACTACCAATTATACTTGGACTAATAGTAATCCAAGTATTAATTTACCAATAAATGGAACTGGTAATACTATTCCTTCATTTATTGCAACAAACTCAGGAACGGCTCCAATTGTTTCTACAATTACAGTAACTCCAACATATACCAATAATGGAATTACTTGTAGCGGTACTCCTAAAACTTTTACGATTACAGTAAATCCAAAAGCACAAGTTAATACAGTGTTGTCACAAGTATTGTGTAATGGAAGCGCAACGGCATCTGTAAACTTTACTACAATTAACTCGGGAGGAGTTACTACTTATGATTGGACTAATTCTGTTCCAAGTATTGGATTACCAGCTACTGGAACTGGATCAATTCCTGCATTTAATGCTGTAAACTCAGGTACCGTTCCATTAGTAGCGACAATAACGATTACACCAAAGTTCACTAATGCGGGCATTACTTGTACTGGAACGCCAATGGTATTTACTATTACTGTAAATCCAACTCCACAAGTATATCAACCTACGCAACAAGTATTCTGTAACGGCGATGTAGTGAACTTGAATCTTACTTCAACAACTGCTCCAGCCGGAACTACTTATACCTGGACGAACACAAATCCAAGTATCGGATTAATAGCTAATGGATCTGGAAATAACATTCCAACATTTACAGCAATTAATATTGGATCTGCTCCAGTCGTGGCGACAATTACGGTTACTCCTATATATACTAATTCAGGTGTTACTTGTTCTGGATCTCCAATAACATTTACAGTGACGGTTAATCCAAGTCCGAATGCTTCAATTACTGGACCAATTAATTTTGTAGCTTGTCAAAATGGAACTCAACCGATAATTACATTTACAGGTGCGAATGGAATTGCTCCTTATACTTTCAATTATCAAATTGTTGGACCAAATGGAACTTTCGTTTTAAGTGCACAATCTAGTGGAAATAATGCAACAGTTTCAATTCCAACTTCAGTATTTGGCAACTTTACAATTACCTTGTTAAGTGTTCAAGATTCAAGTTCAAACTCGTGTAGTTCTTCTGTGAATCCAGCATTAAATACTGCTTTTGTTCAAATTCAAGAAACTGGTACAGTAGTTCCTCTAAATGCAGCTGTAGTTTCACAAACGGTATGTGAAAATAATGCAATTGCCCCAATATTATTTACAATTGGAGGATCATCAACAAATGCATTTGTTACTAATTTACCTGCAGGTTTGACTCAAAGTTTTGCTGCTAATATTTTAACTATATCTGGAATACCAACTTCTCCAGGAGTGTATAATTATGTAGTTCATACTACTGGATCTACCAATGGTTGTAATACTACTTACACTTCGGGTACAATTACTGTTAATGCAAATGGAAACATAGCGGCTATTACCCCGGTTAATCAATCGGTGTGTGCTAATGCTTCTATAGTTCCAATTATGTTTAATCTTGGTGGAGGTGCAACTGGTGGTGTAGTAACATTCACACCTCAACAACCAGCTGGTATTACCTGGTCTATAAGCCCTTCTAATATTTTAATAATTCAAGGAGCTTCTGCAAATGCTGGAGTGTATAACTATACTGTTCAATCATTTGGTATTTGTGGTCAATCTACAATAACTGGAAGCATTACTATAAACGGTTTAGCTACTGTAGCTTTAGTTTCTGGAAATGCATCTCCTACAGTTTGTATGAATAGTTCATTTGCAACTCCAATTCAATACAGTATTAATCCGGCAACAGCAACAATGGTACTTTCTGGTTCTTTACCAAATGGAGTGACTTTTAATGCAACAACCGGAATCATCTCTGGTACACCAACACAAAGTGGCACGTTCCCTTACACCATTTCTTCTGCTACGGGATGTGGAAATTCACTTTCTGGAACTATCATTGTGAATCCGTTACAATCTATAACCTACGTATCAGGAAACACAAATCAAGTTGGATGTCAAAACTCCCCTATCGATACCATTAATTTATTAGCTTCATTAGGAGTGTCATCGATAACCGTGTCTCCGGCATTACCGGCAGGAATAAATATGGTATTAACAAGTGGTGTAATTACCATTTCGGGAACACCAACTGTTGCAACAAGTATAGCTCAAAACTATATCATAACAACTCAAGGTGGTTGTGGAGCGCCTGCAACATTTAGTGTAACATTTGATATCCATCCAGCTGCAACAATTACACTAAACTCGGGATCGGGTGTTGCAACCCAATCGGTTTGTCAAAGTTCGGCAATCGTTCCAATTGTATTTACAATTGGTGGTGGTGCAACAGGAATAAATCCCCCTAATTTACCAGCAGGATTAACTATTACTTCTCTTGGTGGTGGAGTTTACTCTATTCAAGGAAGCCCTCAAGTAAATGGAATTTATAATTTCTCAATTACTACAACAGGATGTTATAGTATATTGCCAATTAGTATTTCTAATGTTAATACTTCTGTTGGAATTGTATTAATTTCTCCAGCAGGAACCGATAATCAAACATTGTGTCAAACGGGCTTAAACTCGCCTATCCAACCAATTGTTTATAATGTAATTGGTGCAACAAATATTGTCGCAACCGGATTGCCATCGGGAGTAACCGCAGTATTTTTAAATGGTCAAGTAACTATTTCGGGTACACCAACACAATCGGGTGTGTTTAACTATACCATTACTTCTCAGCCATGTGCAATTGTAAAAGCAGGTGTAATTAAAATTTCTACTCCAATATTTATTACAAATGAAGTAGTTACCAATGTTTCTTGTAGTAGTAATACCGATGGAGCCATATCAGTAACTATTGTTGGTGGAGTTTCATTTAATGGATTATACGCAATACATTGGTCTGGACCTAACGGATACCAACAAAACCAAACTACAATTACTGGTCTTGAAGCTGGGCAATATACCCTTACAGGAACTGATGCTATAGGATGTCCTATTCCATCTGTAACTTATACCGTGTTGCCAGCACTTCCAATTAATATCTCGTTAATCTCATCAACAAACGTGAGCTGTAATAACGTATTAGGATGTGCTAACTTTAATATTACAGGTGGAAGTGGAATATTTACCACATTTACTCTACAGTATTTAGATCCTGCAAATCAAACTTTACAGACGATACTACCTGCAAATAACAACTATTACAATATTTGTAATTTACATGCAGGATTATATTATCTAACGGT
Source organism: Flavobacteriaceae bacterium (assembly GCA_947453195.1). Classification (GTDB taxonomy): domain Bacteria; phylum Bacteroidota; class Bacteroidia; order Flavobacteriales; family Flavobacteriaceae; genus Flavobacterium. The sequence continues at coordinate 108,707 of CANGFO010000002.1, read as the reverse complement.
TAAGGACAGTCACAACTGTACTTCTACTCCTTACTTATTTACAATATACGACTACAGTTCGTTGTCTATTGATTACATAACTATGGATAGTACTTTATGTCAAGATTTACCAGGGAAAGTTAGAATTAAAGTAAATAGTTTAGATACAAACTTAACTTTCTACTATAATAACATTTTAGTTCCATTTATAGATTTAGGAAATGGTATTTATGAATTATCAATAAATAATCCTACGGTACCAAATGGCGTTATTAAAGTTAAAAACGGACAAAATTGTTGGATAAGCAGAATGGTTTCAACGGCAATTATTACTCCTAACTTTACATTTACTTCTAGTAATTTCCAAAATTATGGTTACTTCTCTGTTAACGGAAGCGTACAATTTACCAACCTGGTAAATATGAGTAGCATCCCTGCAGAATACGATCATATTGTATGGGATTTTGGAGATAGTACTCCGTTTAAAGTATTCTATAACCCAGCAGATTTATTGCCAAATGCTAATGGAGAAAACTTCCAAACGGTATTCCATACCTATACCACAGATGGAATTTATCAAATTACTTTAACGGTTTATAACCAATCTGGTTGTTCAAGAAAAGTAACTAAAACAATAATAATTGGAAGTGGAGCTACCATGATGTTGCCAACTATTTTTACTCCTAACAATGATGGAATAAATGATTTATTCCGACCATCTTTATTAGGACTTAAAGATGTTGCTATGTATATCTATGATGATTGGGGTAATTTAGTTTATGAATTCGCTTCAGAGGTTTCTGCACTAACTTCAGATTGGGGTTGGAATGGAATTGAAAAAGGGAAAAGTGAGCCAATGAATAATGATTACAGATATTATATTATGGCCACCACAATTAATGATATTAAAATTGAGAAAGAAGGTAGATTCTTACTTGTAAAATAATAGAATATGAAAAATAATAACAGCTTTTTACTATTGATATTATTAATTTCGACTGCCGTTTTTAGTCAAGATTATATTTATAAAAATCAAAACGAGGTAATGGGATCAATGAATCCAAGTTTTTATGGATTTGGAGATTCCTCAAAGGCAGGTATAATTTATGGCACCGAAGGTTTTAACCAAGGAAGTAAGTTAGATAATAAATTTGCTTATGTAAATCATTTTTTTGAAAACTATGATTTTTCCTTAGCGCTAGATGTCAATACACTTCAAATTAACTCTTTGGGGTATTCGATCACTTCTACTAATTTACACTACATCTATAAAACTAAATTAAATGAGGAGTGGGTATTTAATCCTTCTGTTTCTGTAGGTTATGGAAATACGGCGCTTGATTATAACTCCTTAGTTTTTGAAGATCAATTAAATGCATTAACTGGTTCTATAGCTGGAGTGTCTAACGACCCTATTAAAATCAACAACAAAGTTAATTTTCTTGATGTGGGTGCCGGTGTAAGTTTTTACAATACCGGCGATGTATTAGACGATATATTTGGTGAAGATTCTCATATTATTATTGGTGCAAATTTAAAGCACATCAACAGACCCGAAACTTCATTTAACACCAATAAATCTAACTTAAAAGATTTATTTGTATCCTTGCAAGTAGGTGGTCAGTTTGATATTAATAAATACGACCAAGGATTTTTGCCTTATTATTCTTATTTATTTTTATACAACACCTTTTCAAAACAAGGATCTAAATCAAGAGTCGATTTGTACCAAGAAGCCATAATGGGTAATGTAGGCTTCGGAATAAATCAGCATTTTAATAATTATGATGGGTTCTCCGTTAATCAATTTGGTACTTCATTAAATATTTATATTGAAGAAATACAAATCGGAGCAAATTATTCGTTTGAAATGGGAAGGAAAGTAGGAGGTTCTCCATACAATACCTTTGAAATGTATATCATATTTGATTTTAACCCATTCAAGAAGAACCGAAGAGGTGATAATAGTAAATTTTTTGATATGCAATAATTATTCATTCAAAATAAAAAAGGCTGTCTTATGACAGCCTTTTTTATTACTTATTTTTTATGTATTACTTCACCAATTCAAAACTACTTTTTAATCGAATATCTTCCGAAGACGCTCCAATCATTAAATCAAAATCTCCAGGTTCTGAAGTAAATTCCAACTTGTTATTGTAAAATGATAGCTTTTCATTGTCAATTACAAACGTAATTGTTTTGGTTTCACCAACCGCTAATTTTATTTTCTGAAAATCTTTTAGTTCTTTAATTGGTCGAATCAAAGAAGCAAATTTATCGTGAAGATACAACTGAACGATTTCTTCACCCTCATATTTTCCGGTATTTGTGACATCCAATGAAACCTCAATTTTTTCGTTAGATTTCATTTTGGTTTTCGATAATTTCAAATTAGAGTAATTGAATGTCGTGTAACTCAACCCATATCCAAACGGAAATTTAGGCGTATTTGGCAAATCAATATAACTTGATTTATACAACTTTTCTTCATTAATAGAAGGCCTTCCCGTATTGAAATGATTGTAATAAATAGGAATTTGACCTTCTGCTCTTGGGAAAGTCATGGGTAATTTTGCGCTTGGATTATAATCACCAAATAGCACATCGGCAATGGCATTTCCTGCCTCCGATCCCAACCACCATGTATACACTATTGTGGGCATATTGTCTGCAGTCCAATTAAAAATTAAAGGACGGCCCGCATTAATAAGAATCACTATTGGTTTCCCTGTTTTTTGTAATTCTTTAATTAATTCTTCTTGAATTCCAGGTAAATGAATGTTGCTTCTGCTCTTGGCTTCGCCACTCATATTGTACCGTTCACCAATACTCAATAGCACTACATCCGATTGGTTGGCTACGTCAATTGCTTCCTGAAAACCGGCTTTACTATCACCTTCAATATCGCATCCTTTTGCGTAAAGCAACTTGGTGTTTTTTCCAACTTTATTTTCTAAGCCTTCCCATTGCGAGACGATGTAAGTAGAATCAACATCCTTTAAATTAACTGCCCAAAAACCATGGTTGATTCTTTTTGGCTTAACCATTGGTCCAATTACGGCAATCGTTTTAGTTTCTTTAGAAAGGGGTAAAATATTCTTTTCGTTTTTTAATAAAACCACACATTTTGAAGCAACTTCTCTTGCTGCTTTTGTATGTTCTGGATTGTTAATTGCCGCTTTTTGTCGCTCTGAATTGCAAAAGCGATACGGATCTTCAAACAAACCTAATTCAAATTTCTTTCTAAGAATACGCTTTACCGCATCGTCAATTAATGCAACTGAAATTCTTTTTTTGTTTACTAATTGTGTCAAAGTATTGCGATAGGTATTACTTTCCATATCCATATCAGAACCGGCGGTGATGGCAGAAAAAGCAGCTTCGATTCCGTCTTTAGAATAGCCATGTGTATACATTTCACCAATAGATCCCCAATCGGAAACTACAAATCCTTTAAAATTCCATTTACCTTTTAAAATATCTCTTTGAATGTGTTTATTCCCTGTAGATGGAATTCCGTTAATGTCATTAAAAGCGTTCATAAAAGTAGCTGCACCAGCATCTACAGCGGCTTTAAAAGGGGGCAAATATACTTCCCACAACATTCGATCGCTCAAGTCAACCGAATTATATTCCCTTCCTCCAACCGCTGCGCCATAGGCAGCGAAATGTTTGGCGCAAGCCATAACCGAATTCAAATCGCCTAATTTTCCTTGGAATCCTTTAACTCGAGCATAGGCAATTTTAGTTCCTAAATAAGTGTCTTCCCCTGCTCCTTCCATAACGCGTCCCCAACGTGGATCGCGCGCTATATCAACCATCGGTGCAAAGGTCCAATGAATTCCACTTGCAGCAGCCTCAGTAGCCGCAATTCGTGCCGAAAGTTCCATTGCCGATAAATCCCAAGAAGCGGCTTCTGCCAATGGAATCGGAAAGGTAGTTTTGTATCCGTGTATGACATCAAAACCAAATAACAACGGAATTTTTAACCGCGATTGCATCGCTAATTCTTGGTATTTCCGAGTTCGTTCTACCCCATTTACATTAAGCATAGAGCCAAGCATTCCCGATTTTACATCGGTTTCTTTATTTGGATTTACAATTAATGGTCCTGTAATATTCCAATCGTCGGTGTATTGATTTAATTGCCCTATTTTTTCTTCCAAGGTCATTTTTTTCAATAACTCCTCTACTCGTAGATCAATAGATTTATTTTGCGAAAAGGCAATAGAAAAAGTAAGTAATAAAATAGTTTTGAGGATGTATTTCATTTTGTAAAAATAAATAAATCGATTCGATTTAATAAACTAAAGTTTGAATGGCATGTGGCAAAATAGTAACTTCTGAAGCCGAAGTTCCAATGCACAAATTATAAGTGATTTTAGCATTACTCTGATTCATTACCACCGTAACAATTTTTCCATTTGGATTTTGAAAAGAAGTAGTTAACAACTGACTTCTGCTAGCAATGCTGCTTATTCTTTTAGCTCCTTTTGTAATAAACTTTGAGAAATGGCCAATGAAATAATAGGAAGGCGTGTAAATTAATTCGCCTGTTTCCACATTGCCATGAATTGGTGCAAAACAAAAATTCCCTACATGATTAGGCCCGCCATTTTGATCTAAAAGCACATTCCAATCGGTCCAACCCACTGTTCCATTATTAAAATCGTTTATTATCGATTTTCCATAACGTTCCCCATTTTTCCATAATTGGTAGTTATTGGAATTAAATCGTTCCACACAACCTTCGGTAAATAATAGGTTTTTGTTGGGATACATTTCATTTACTTTACCAATATTGTCAAACATCATTTCGCCGCCACTCCAGTTTTCATACCAGTGAAATCCTATACCCCAAACATATTTATTGGCGGCTTCATCAGATAAAATAGTGCTCACGCGTTGTGATATTAAATCGCGGTTGTGATCCCAAATAACAATTTTTTTAGCTCCAAGTCCGGCTTTAGCCAAAGTTGGGCCTAAATATTTTTTTAGAAAATCTCTTTCTTCCTCTGCAGAAAAAATACAAGATTCCCAGCGTTGTTTTGCCATGGGCTCATTTTGAATGGTTAATCCCCATACCGGAATTCCTTCTTTTTGTAACGCATTTATATATTTCACATAATAATTTGCCCACGATTGTTGAAATTCAGGCAGCAGTTTTCCACCTTGAAGTTTGCTGTTGTTGTCTTTCATAAAAGCAGGTGGCGACCACGGACTAATATAAAAACTTGCGTCTTTCCCAATGGATTGCATGGCTTTTTGAATTAATGGAATTTTGAATTTTTTATCGTGATCTATTGAAAAGGAATTCAAACTTTTATCTCCTTCCTTTACATAATCATACATATCCGAGCTAAAATCGCAGCTGGACATGTTGGTTCTAATAAGAGAATAGCCAATTCCTTTGTCTTTGCTGTAATAAGCGTTAATAAATTCGGTTTGTTTTTCGGGAGTTAATTTTGCAAATACCTCAGCACTTGCATCAGTTATGGCGCCTCCAATTCCCATAAAAGTTTGGAATTTTTTATCGGGATTTACAAAAATGCAAACTTGGGTTTCAAGAGGTTGCTTCATCGCTACAAACTTCAAATCGGAATTTGTTTTAGACAATCGATAAGAAGTGCTATCAGCAGAAGTATACACTTCAATTGATTTAATTTTTATCTGTGAAAAAGATACCGCAGATAAAATTGAAAATGAAAATAACAAAAATTTATTCATGAGCAGAGAATAATTGCTTTTAATAAGGTTGAAAGTTAGGAAAAATTATTAGCAAAAAAAATAACCTCTAAATTGCTTTAGAGGTTATTTGTACACTATTTAGATAAAAAGTCTAACCTATTTTTGGAACTTGATAAAATTATTTCATTTTTTGAATAAAAAAATAGCCGCTAAATTTATTATATTCAATGTTAAAGCAATTGACTCAATTATTTATTAAAAAAATATTACAACTTTAATCAATGTTCCTTTTTTTTCATCACTAAAGATTTCAAATTTTGAATTCAAAGCAGAAATTCTTTCTTTCATGTTTTTCAAACCAATTCCAGATGAATTAGAAGTAACATCAAAGCCAACGCCATCATCCTTTATGTGCAAAATCAAATGGTTTGATTCTAACGAAAGAGATACTTTACACTCTTTTGCTTTAGCATGTTTTGTTACATTCAAAAGACTTTCTTGTACAATTCTAAAAATGGTAATTTTAACTAAACTATCAATTGTATTCCAGTCGATTTTGGAATCAACCTCAATAGAAAAAAGTGTAGCTCCTATTTCATTTTGCAACTGAATTAAATTGAACAATATGCTAACATAATCAAATTTATTATCAATTACTTCAGACTGTAAATCATGCGAAATAGTTCTAATTTCCTGTTCAATTTCTTGAAGTAAATCAACGTAAATTAAACGTTTTTCCTTTATTTCTTTATCATCACTATCATTCAAAATCCCTAACTGAATTCGAGCACCATAAAGCTTATTCATAACACTATCGTGCAATTCTTTAGAAATGCGGTTTTGTTCTAGTTCTTTTGCTATTCGTAGCTTTAGCTGATATTCTTTTAGCAAATCAAAAATCTCTTCTTCTGCTTTTTGTTGTGCTTTTGTAAATGCAATTTCTCTTTTTTGGCTTTTAATATACCGGTAAACAATTACTAATACTAATAAAAAAATCAATTGTATTGACCCAATAAGGATATAAGTATTTTTTGTACTCAATAACTTATTTTCATCTTCAACCACTGAAGTTTCATATTCGATTCGGGCATATTTATCTCGACTTTTACGTTGAGCTTTAAAAAGACTATCACTTACAACTATATAATGTTCATTATAATAGTTTTTGTTTTTAGAATCTACTTGAGTTAAATAGCGTAAAATTAATTTGTATTCATCAGTTGATTTAAGTAACCTGGAAATTATTAATGCTTTATCAAAATAACAAATTGAAGAATTATACACTTTATATTTTAAATAATATTCGCCAAGATTGATGTATTGATACATTTCAGTATTTAGGTTTTTTTCTCTTTTAGCAGTATTTAAAGCTTCTAAAAAATATTTTTTGGCTTTATGCTTTCTTCCAATTTTCAAATATACCATTCCCAAGTTACCTGCCACTGCTGCATAATCATTTGGACATTCATTAATAATTTTATTCAAGTTTATTGACTTTAACTCATCGAGTGCTTCTTGAAACATTCCTAATTTAACATAAACAATTGATAAGTTATCCGATATAGAAGTTAAATAATTATATTTCCTATCGAAATATAATTTGTTGTTCTTTAATATAACTTTAGCTTTTTGAAAATAATACAATGATTTTTTATACTCTTCAAGTTTTTCAAAATTTGCACCCATTAAAGAATATGCAGAAAATATTAATTTAAAATCTTTAGATTTTTTTAACAATTTCAAAGATTTTGAAACTTGAATTTCACACTCTATAAAATCCCCTTCATAAAATAAAATATAAGCTTTTTTAAAGTGAACTTTAGCAAGCATTTCATTGTCATTTATTTCTTGATATTTTTTTTCGGCATTTTTATAATAAAAGAAAGAACTATCTAGTTTGTTAACTTTAGAATAGTAATCACCTAGATATAAATTTGATTTAGGGACATTTATGATGTCATCAATCCCTTTATATAAATCTAAAGCTTCTTTAGCTAACTTGATTGATTTTTCAAATTCATTTAAATAATAATATTCAGAAGATAAATTCAAAATAAAATTAATTTCTACTGTATCTTTAGTGTCCTTTCTATAATTCAAAGAATTTAAAAATATTAATTTATTATTTGACGGGAGTTTTTTATATTCATTAGAATAAAAAATAGAGGAATTCAATTTGTTGTCGAAACCATGCTTACAAGATAGATTCAAAATTGAAATGAAAAGAAATAGTAAAAAAATAATTTTTTTCAATTGCTTGTTTTTATCAAAAATATAAAAAAAGGCTTCATTATAGAAACCTTTTTTTACTAATTAGTGTGGATTTGGTATAATGGGCGTTCCAATTGTGTCCGAAGATTTCTGAACTGTATTATTCTTGCTGGGACTATTTATAGGATCCTCAGCCGTACACGAATAAATCAACATACTTAAAACACTCAATAAAATTAATTTAGTTAAAAAATTAGTTTTCATAAAAAATCAGTTTAAAAATTAGAAATATTATCTTAGTCATGTCTTCTGGACACGACAATTCATTTGATTTTTCTGAAAAGAAGGGAGGTCTTTTACAGTAGTGTTTTAATGCCTTTTCCCTGCATTAAAACATCCATTAAAGCTTTAATATTCCGTTTTTGGAATAGTCAAATTTATAGAGACTAACCGATTAATAACCATGATTTTAACCGTGTTTAGTAACTCACATACCTCTGAGAGTAACACGTAGTATTTTGAGAATAAGTTAATAATTTTATGAGATACGAAGAATAATTGTATCAATATTGGCCTTATAGGTTCTTGAAAAAGGAAGTATAATTTCATTGTTTTGTAAATAACAACTGCACTTACCTAAATTAATTCTACTCACATGCTGAATATTAATTACATAACTATGATGTATTCTAAAAAAGTAAAACGGTAGCAATTTCTCAAAATACTTAAGGGTTTTATAGGCAGAAATTACTTTACCGGATTTCAAATAAAAATCAGTCGTATTATTATTTGCCTTCAAATAAACAATCTCACTAGAACGTATAAAATTATAATCGCCATTGGATTTTATGGAAATAGTTTCAGCATGTAAAGCTTTATGCGTCTTTTGGTAGCGCATCAAGCATTTTCGTAATTCATTTGGATCTATTGGTGTTAATAAATAGCCAGAAACCCCTCTCTGATAAGCTTCAAAAGCGGCCTCTTTAACATCACTTAATACTATTATTGTAGGAAGCCCATCCAAAAATTCATGCAATTCACTCAAAATGGAAAAGGAAATAGAATCAGTTGCATTCTGTGTACTATTAATTGTTAAGAATACAACATTAGGTTTCAATTCAAGAATCTTATTAATGGCTTCTTTTCTTGTTTTGCAAATAGCTAAACACAAAAAATCATCATATTCTTTAATGTGTTCTAGTGTTGATTCTAAATAATAGGAGTTATCTATAAGTATATACGAAAATTGCATTTTTATTGCAATTTAAAAGGGGTTCAATTATACTTTTTACGGTAAAACCGTAATTTTATTGATATTTTATAATTAAGTTTGATTAAATTTAACAAGAAATAGACTATTATGAACAAATCAAATGATTCAAAAAGAACTATTTTGATTGTAGACGACCATCCAATTAATGTAGATGGGTATCATACACTTTTATCTAATATAGAGTCAAATAAAGATGCCGAATACCTCTTTGCTTTTGACTGCGAACAAGCTTACAATTCAATAAATAAAAGTCAATTATTAAATTCAACGATAGATTTTGCATTTATTGACATTAGTCTTCCTGCTTATGATGCAAAAAAGTTATTCTCTGGTGATGATATTGGAATTTTAATTAGAAAAACTTTTCCACAATGTAAAATAATAATTATTTCCATGCACAAAGAACCACTATGGGTAAACCAAATTTTTAAAAGTATAAACCCGGAAGGCTTTATTGCCAAGAGTGATATTAACTACAAATGTTTTCCTGAAATATTTCTAAGCATAGAGAAAAATGAAAAATATTTAAGTCAATCAATAAAAGAATCCCAAAAAATACTATTTCAAAAAAATATCAGTTGGGATGACAACGACAGTAAAATTCTTCAATTGATTGCACAAGGGGTAAAAACAAAAAAAATTCCTGATTATATTCCGTTGTGCCTAAGTGCTATAGAAAAAAGAAAAGCAAATATTAAAAAACAATTAATCTTAAATACTGGATCAGACAAAGAATTAATTGATGTAGCAAAAAAATTAGGTTTTTTATAAACAAAATAAATATAAATCTCAGACAAAAAAGCTCCTAATTGTATTAGGGGCTTTTTTGTTTAAATAGCTTTTTAAAAATAATTCTCAAAAAGTAGTAAATGGTGAAAACCGTAAAAAATAACTGAAAAAACCGTAATAATCACAGTTAAAAAAACTCTAAAATTGCAACTAAATTAAATTAGAGAAATTATTAAATAATAGAAAAAGTCATGAAAAAAAAACATCTGTTAAGTTTACTTTTATATTTTTATTTACTAAACACTTATGCACAAACTAATTATTATTACTATTATAATGGTAATAAAAATTATCTGACATTAGATAAAAACAATCTAAATATTTCAATTTATGATGGATTTCAAAAATCAACTATATCTGGATTTAACACAGAAACAGATAATTACATTAGCCAATCACAGAGTTTTTCTAAATTAGAATTCCAAACAACATTCTCCGAATATGATTATTTTCAAAAAATTAGTGAATTAAATCGAAATCCAGATGTAAAAAATGTCTTACCTAATTTTATTACTAATGAAGGTGTAAAAGTTGGAATGTCTGACTTTTTTTATGTTAAACTTAAAAATGCTTCAAATATAGATATCCTGCAAAATTTAGCAGTTTTAAATAATGTACAAATTATCGAACAAAATAATTTTATGCCTTTGTGGTATACTTTAAGATTAACAAAAAATAGCACAGGAAACACATTAGAAATAGCAAATCTTTTTTTTGAAACAGGTAATTTCGAATCTTCAGTACCTGATTTTCTTTCAGAGGACACACAGACTAACGACCCGTTATACTCAAATCAATGGGGCTTAAATAATACTGGACAGTACAATGGCACAAATGGAATAGATATTAAAATAAATAATGCGTGGAATTTAACCCAAGGTTTTGGAATTAACATAGCAGTTATTGATTCAGGAATTGATAAGAATCATGAAGATTTATCAAATAGTATTTCGCCCTTAAGTTTTGATACTGTAACAAATACTAGTCCAAGTCAACTATATGGAAAACATGGAACGGCTTGTGCAGGAATAATTGGTTCTACAAAAGATAATAATATCGGAATTGTTGGAGTAAGTCCAAAATCAAAAATAATAGATATAAGCAATTCTATGAATTTATCTCCTGACAGTACAATTAAAAGGGCAAATGGTATAAATTGGGCATGGCAAAATGGAGCTGATGTAATAAGCAACTCTTGGAAAAATTCTATACAATATCAATTTATTGATGATGCAATACAAAATGCTCAAGTCTATGGAAGAAATGGCAAAGGTACAATAATAGTATTTTCATCTGGTAATGATGACCATCCTATTGTATGTTTCCCAGCAAGAAACAATAGAAATGTTATTGCAGTAGGGGCAATAACACAGTGCGGGGAACGAAAAAGTCCTTTTACTTGTGATTCCGACTATTGGGGAAGTAATTATGGAGAAAGACTTGATGTAGTTGCTCCAGGTGTTTCAATAAATACAACAGATTTAACTGGAATAGATGGATATTCTATTGACAACTATACACTTAACTTTTCTGGCACTTCAGCAGCATGTCCTCATGTAGCAGGTGTTGCAGCTTTAATTTTGTCTGTTAATCCATGTCTAAGTTATACTCAAGTAAAAAATATTATTGAACAAACTGCTCAAAAAATAGGCAGTTATGTATATGAAAATGTCGCAGGCAGACCAAATGGTACTTGGTCTTATGAGTTAGGCTATGGATTAATTGATGCCCATGCTGCTGTTCAAATGGCTCAACAAATGTATTCTAATTCTTTAGACTTAATTGTTAAAGATGGAAATGATGACATTGGATTACAACCTAATACTATTACATCACACATTTGGAATAGTTCTGATATATGGATAAGAAATTATGACGACAATTTATACGAACACCAAAACCCTAACATTAATACGGAAGGAAGTATTAACTATATTTATGTAAAAGTTGCAAATAAAAGTTGTGTATCATCTATTGGTGATGAAAAACTTAAATTATATTGGGCTAAAGCATCTACTTCATTAGATTGGGATAATAGTTGGAATGGAAGTACATTTATTACAGGGCAAAAAAGAGGAGATTTTATAGGTGAAGTTCCAATACCAATTATAGCGCCTGGAGAAGAAATAATATTAAAATTTCCTTGGATTGTGCCCGACCCAAATCAATATACTACAATTAACCCTGAACCATGGCATTTTTGTTTATTAGCAAGAATAGAAGCTCCATTAGACCCAATGTATATAGCAGAAACTCCCAATTTATATTTTAATGTCAAAAATAATAATAATATAGCTTGGAAAAATGTAACAGTCGTAAATACAATGTTACCTTTATCAGTAGATTCATCAGGGAATAATAATAGTGGAGTCATTGCTGTTGGTAATCCATTTAATCAACCTCATACATTTTACTTAGAATTAATAAAAGAAGAGTTAGAAACAGGAAAGCCTATATTTGATGAAGCTGAAGTAAGCTTAAAGATGGATCAAGTTTTATTTAACGCTTGGGATCGGGGTGGAAAAGCTGCACAAATAATGGAAGCTACCTTGGATGAAAAGAAAAAAATTATAAAAGGTAATAATGTAATTTTGGATAATCTTTCATTTTATCCAAATGAAATAGGGACTTTAAGCTTGACTTTTAATTTCTTAATAAAAGAAATTACTGATAAATCAAATTATGTTTATCATGTAATTCAAAAAGATTCTGAAACTGATGAAATTATTGGTGGAGAAACATTTATTATAAAAAAACAAGACCGTCCACTTTTTAATGCTTACGCAGGTGGAGATAAAGAAATTAATAAAAATGAACCAATCACAATAAGTGCTTTACAAATTAGTGAACCCGCAATTTATAATTGGTATGATAATTATGGTAATTTAATTTTTTCTGGTAAAGATTTAAGTATATCTTCATGTGTTTCACAAAAATATAAACTTGAAGTTATTGCAACTGCAGATGGTTTTAAAGATTATACCGAAGTAGAAATAAAATTAAAACCGAGTTCGCTATCCGTAATTTCTCCAAATCCGGCTTCAAACTTAATTAATATAAAGTATAATTTAAATGAAGTAAATTCAGCATATTTAATGATTTTAAGTGATTGTGGAATATTTGATACTTCAAACAATTATATTTTAGATCTTAATACCTCAGAAATAAATATTAATTTAGAAAATTATATAAACGGTTTTTATACTGTAGCTCTTGTTTGCGACGGTCAAATTGTTGATGCAAAAACTTTTATCAAACAATAAAATATATCATGAAAAAAATAATATTAATTGCATTGCTTTTTTGTTGTTCTTTTGTTAGTAATGCTAAATTACTAGACTTACATATTAATAATTTTACAGTAACTGAAATAAATTCAAATGATATTTCAGTTCAATTAAAAGTAGATACTACTATAGGAGCATCTTTTTTATCGAGTACCTATACTATAAATAATAATATAATAACTTTAAAAGTATGTTACATAGTTGAAGCTGCAACTGTAGCGCTCCAATTGCAAAATAATTTCACAATAAATAGCATTCCTAATCTTAATAATTATTCATTAAATGTTAAAGTTTATGAAACCTATGATCCAGTATCTTGTGATTATTCAATGTTACAAGATACGGCAACTGTAATTTTTTCAATGCCACTAACAACTCCTGTTTCCTATTTATTTAATGAAGAAAAGTATTTTGACAATAATATTCTTTTAATTAATTCAAATCCAAGTAATGGCTTGCTGATTTTCAATAATAATTTAGAAGGTAAATCTATTTCGATATATGATAATTCGGGTAGAATTATTAAAGTAATTGATTCAGTTAACGAAAATAATATTAATATTAGTTATTTAGAAAATGGTCTTTATTATTTAAAAATTAGTAATGAATTTGAAAGTAGTGTTAAAAAAATAATTTTGAACAAATAAAAATAGATTTAAAACAAATTATTTAAAAAACCGTAATAAAAACATCAAAAAACCGAAAGTGATGGAATTCTTAGTACCTCATTTTATAAAAATACAACTTTTATATTAAAAATCGAAGTAGTAAAAACAAAAAAATATAAGCACTCAGTACCAGAGTGATAGACATAAATTATGGAAAAGCACTAGCTAGAAGACACATTTTAGTTGCTGTTTTTACATCCATTCACACGTAAATGCTATTATGTCTCAAATAGCCCCGACAGGAACAGCGATACCCCCCGCCTTACTTGTTTGGGCTTTTTTAGTATCAAAATCCACGATAACGGTAATTAGACGTTACCTACCTTACCCATGTAAATAGCCCTATTTGCCCATCATCCCTACGATGGTTTAAACAAATAGCCATCATGTTTCTCAACTCAATACCTAATTGTGTCACTTTGAGACATTAATATTTACACTCATTTTTAAAATATTTCAAAAAAAAGTTCCAAAAAAATAAACTTATAGAAATTCGTTAGTATTTATTGTAAAGATGCTTGATTAACCCCCTTGTATGGGCTTCTAGATGCAGTACATCACCTTCTAGAATAAGCCTAAAGAAAAACCCTCTCTTCAAAGAGTTACTATAAAAACTGTATACTCAAGCAAAGTAAACAGACGAAATATACGTTTACCGACTTTGCGCAGTGTTTTTTTTACTTTCATAGATCAGAGTTGCTGCATAGACAGCCTCCAATTACTCTCAAAATGAAAGATGAAACTGAATTAAATTATTCTATATTAAACCGTAGTAAAAACAATAAAATACCGTAAAATAGTTCTTTACATATTGTTTGAAATTGTAAAATCAAAAATTAAATTTACAATATAAATGAAAAAATCAATCCTAATCACAGCAATTTTAATTCTTACAACAATAGGAGCTACAACCTACTACACAGCTGGCAGAAAATGCAACGGTTCAAAAGACTGCAACGCTTGCAAAAATTGCAAATACTGCAAGTATTGCGCTAAAAATGGCGGAACTTGTGGAGTATGTAAATAATAAAACAGGAAATTCAAAACTGTAATAAAGAGTAATCTAAATAAATTATAAAAACATGTCAGCACTAAGAATCTTAAATGAAAACTGGAGTGAATACGATAACAAAAAAATTATAGATCATAGAGATAGAAGATATTTTGCTTGTGATGAAAAATGGGAAATAGATTATTTAATAAGATACATTAAGAAACACTATCCTTATCATAACGAAACACAAATTTTAAATGCTATAACAAGTTGTTGCAAAACAGTTCCATCACCAAGACCTAGAAAAGAATTTGTTGAATGTGTTGTTTCAAAACTATAAAAGAGTATAGCTCTGCAAAGCCTCATGAAATTTGATAATTAATTTACTATCCATTTATCATGCAAAAAAGCAGCAAAATACTATGAGAAATAATGAGAAGCAAAATTAAGAATATATTTATGACACAAGAACAAAAACAAATAATATTAAGTCAAGTTTTTTCACCAATATCTCCTATCCAAGAAATAGATTTCTTTTTTGGAAGACTTAATCAACTAGAAAAAATTGCAGATGCTATTAATGAAAATGGTCAGCATGCAATATTGTATGGTGAAAGAGGGGTTGGAAAGACATCATTAGCTAATATTATGTCTAAATCATACACTAATTTATATCCTGTAAAAATTACTTGCGACAGACAAGATACATTTAAGTCTTTATGGGAACGTGCATTTGAAAGTATACAATTTGCTAAAACTACAAACGGACTTGGATTCAATGCAGATCAAGTATCTGAAATTGTAAATCTAAAAGGGCAAATTGCAGGAATTTCAAATTTAAGAGCGAATCAATTAGTCAATATAATTAATTCATTTGGGAACTTTAAGTCATTATTTATTTTTGATGAATTTGATAATATAAAAAATGAAAAGACTAGATCATCATTTGCTGATTTAATAAAATCTCTATCTGACAATAATGTTAATACAACAGTAGTTTTAATTGGTATAGCTGATAGTATTGAAAATTTAATTGGCAATCATCAATCATTAGAAAGATGTCTTAAGCAAGTTAAAATGCCTCGAATGAGACCAGAGGAAGGAGAACAAATAATAATAAATGGTCTTGAAAAACTTGAAATTAAAATTGATAAAAAAATTATTGATAAAATATTAGAATTTTCTTCAGGATTTCCTCATTATATTCATCTGCTTTGTAAATACGGAGCAAAAGAGTTGATTAAAAACAAAAAGGATAATTTTTCAGAGGCTTATTTAACAATTGCCATAAGAGAAGGAATTGAAAACACCTCAGAACAGCTCAGAATTTCATTTAGAAAAGCAATCCTGACATCAAACAGCAGTAATAAATGGAAAGATTTAATTTATGCATGTGCAAATTGTAGCTTAGATGAATTTAATGCTTTTACAATTACTGATGTTGTTAGTCAATACAATGCAATAACTAGTAAAGCAATAAAAAACAAAGATTTAAATTATAATTTAAACAAACTTACAACAGAAGATAGAGGAGATATTTTGACAAAACTTGGAAAAGGAATGAGTACAAGATATTGTTTTAAAAATCCAATGATGAGAGCTTTTGTAAAACTAAAAATACATTCGAGTTAACAATATTTCTACTCCGCACCAAATCCATTTGAGTTGTCTTAATAAAATGGCTGAGTTAACGCACCACATTGTTATTTCAAGCTTCAAGCTCATACCCATATAAAATTAAACTACAAATATTATCATTATAGTTATTATTTAAGAACAATAAATTTAGAAGTTATGTAAATTAAACATCCTTCAACACTAAACGAAGGCATGATAATAACACTAAAAGCTTCAATAGACAAAGCACTATATGATTGCTAAGTTACTCGATTACAATTATGGGATTTTAAAGCACACTCCCAAAAACCGTAATAAAAACACCTAAAAACCGTAATAAAGAATATATAATAATTTTTATTATTGCGAAATCAAAGCTTATGAGTTTGCTTTATTTAATTCTATAAAGCGGTATTAATTAAAATCAGACAAATTGCTAAAAAAATAACTAAAGTTTACTATATAACTTTTTCCCAAATTTTAATTGAAAACATTTACTATGAAAAAAAACATTATAATAATTCTCTTTTTTGTTCTTGGACAATTTTCCTTTGGACAACTTACAACCTTTAGCTATGATATTGCAGGAAACCAAACTGCGATATATGTCCAAATTATTTTAGAATCTACTGGCAAGACAGCCTCTACCACTACCACTTTGGTAAATAACCCTATTTATGAAGATGTTAAATACTTTCCAAATCCTGTAAAAAGTGAATTATATATGGAATGGCAAACAATTGACAATAATAGTCTTAAAAGCATTTTTGTATTTAATACAGTAGGTGAATTGCTAGAAGAGTACAAAGAACTTAGCAATACAAATAATTACACATTACCTTTTCAAGACTATCCTCAAGGAATTTATTTTGTTGAGTTTTTATATACCAATGGCGATCAAAAATCATTCAAAATAATTAAACAAGAATAGTTGTGAAAATACAAATTTCTATATTACTAGTATTAATTACTAATTTAGTTTGCTCTCAAAGTTATCATGATACTCAAGGAAAATTAGAAATTTCTAATTCAGGACAAGCTACCTTTACTCTACCAATTGCTTTACCTCCAAGTATTAGTAGTGTTGGTCCAACTATAAACTTAGTATATGCTAGTGGGCAAAACGGAGGGATTGCGGGGCAAGGCTGGAACATTAATAATATTTCCTATATAAGTCGTATAGCTACTCGTCAAGATATTGACGGATTTAAAGATGGGGTCGATTTTGATGATAACGATAAGCTAGCTTTAGATGGGCAAAGGCTATTAATTAAGTCAGGAACATACTGGGCGGATGGCTCTATTTACGAAACTGAAGTTCAGAGCAATACTAAAATAGAATTAAAGGGTGCAGGAAGTGCTATTTATTTTATTGTAACTACTCCTGATGGATCACGTTCTTGGTACGGAAATTATGGCGGCATGAATGCAACTGATTTATCAGCTTATTATATTACAAGATTTGAAGATGCTGAAGGAAACTTTATATTGTATAACTATACTAAACCATTTAATAAAAGTTTATGTATTGATACAATTCAATTTAGCGCTAATCTAAACAGTAATACAACACCATTAAACTTTATAAAATTTAATTATACAACTGCTGCTCGAACAGAAAAAGGATATTTAAAAGGACTAATAATTGAAAAAGTTGAATTACTAAATAATATTAAAGTATACACTAATAATTCTTTATTTAAAGAATATGCTCTACAACACCAACCGGATTCTCAACTTGGGTATCAGAGAGTTGTAAGGATAACCGAAAAAAATGGAAATGGAGAAAGCGCTAACCCTATTGATTTTAATTATAATTATACCGCTGATACCGTTAATGAAATTACAACATTATATACAGATAGCTATAGTATAAATAACAACAATCAATTATCTGGAGATTTTGATGGTGATGGGAAAATAGATGTTGTTGCAAATAATAATTTATATACTAAAGTTTTTGATGGAACTAATGGAAATTTACATTTTAGTTTACCTAATCTTAATTATTCAACCACTTTAAATTATACAAATAATAAATTATTAAGTATTTCTACATTAAAAAATAACAAACTAAATCAACAACAATCAATTCTAAGTATTAATACTCTAAATACTGCATTAACAGAATTTAAAGTTTATGATTATAATAATAATGGAGTTCAAAACTTATTTACTAAAACTATTAATTTAAATACCTCAGTTACACAAAATATTATTAATCAAACTGGAAGTGTTTATGGTATTCAATGTTTAAATTGGCTTAATGCTAATGTTAATACTTATGCTAATAATAATAAGCAATTCCCTAGTTATTTTGATGGAGATTATAATGGAGATGGTATCACAGAAGTATTAATATCAAAACCATCTAATAATTTAACTATAACTAATGGAAATAATAACATAATAACAAATCAACCATTTGATCCTAATTATTGTAATTTTACTGTAACAAGAGGACAAAACACTTTTTTTCTTTTAGACATGAATCCTAATACTGGGGTTACACTAGGGTCTTTAGGTTACATTGAAATTACTGATAATTATAATTGCTTAAATAATGTAAAATTAGTTGCTGATTTTAATGGGGATGGTAAAACAGATTTACTTTCTATATTACCAAATGGTAATTATGTTGTTTGTGACATTTTTCAAACTCAAAACTTTGGCTATACAAGATTACTTGGAAATGGGGTCTTTAATAATTATTCTATCAATAAACTATTATTACTGGGAGATTATAATGGAGATGGGAAACCAGATATAATGATTCCAAATGGCAATGGTCAAACAACTGGAGATTCGACATGGCATGTATATAATAGTAATCCGAATCCTAATGGGGGTATGTTTTTCGATAAAAACTCCTATGGAATAACTGACTATGTTCTACGTACAGGCGATGATTCTCATGCTTACTATGCACTTGATGTTAATAAAGATGGTAAAACTGATTTAGTAGAAGTATTAGCAGGCGTTTATGATGTTGGAGGTTTTTTTGACTCTAACAATAGAAACTCAAGATGGTCAATTTCTACATATATTAATAATATTGGAAATACTGCGACCGGCACAACCAGTTTTTTATATAGTTATCATTCACCAAATAACCATGATAGTGATGATAACAGTATGCCAATTCCTTTTGTAGCAGATGTAAAATATAGAGGTTTATCAAATGAGATGCTTGTGCTTCGCGATCATGGCCAAGGTAGTTTTGCTAGGACAATAACTTATATAGATTTCACAAAAGATATCAGTAATGAGGTTTTATTAAATAAAGTAATTCAATCAAATGGCGCTATTGTTGATGAAATTTTATATAACCCTATGCAAAGTAGCACATTTAATAATGGTTACGGGTTACCATCTGATGTGTATTCTTCTAATAATTCACTAAATTATCCTTTTGTAGAATTAAAACAAATTCCAAGTAATAAATTAGTGTCTCAAGTAAAAAACACTTCAGCTATTGGTATTAAATATCAAGATTATAAATACAATGGCTATTCCATTCAACTTAATGGAATTGGTAGTTTAGGTTTCTTGAAAACTGCCCGTTGTGCATGGTACACTAATCAAACAGACAAAAAAATATGGACAGTTAATGAAACAGATCCATTACTTCGTGGTGCAACTAAGTACACTTATACTACTCAACCTAGTACTATTGATTTCTCTTTTCCAAACGATTTATCTTTTGGATTAATGAGTAAATCCGAAAACAGTTTTACTGTATCAGCACCCAATATTTTTCCATATAATATTCTACTAAATAATCAAAAATCAACAGATTATATTTCAGGCATAATTAAAGAAAAAATTTATAATCTTTACGATTCTAATAACCTACCTACAAATATTACTTCAAATAATTACTTAGGAACTACTTTACAAAGTGCCACAATCGAAGTAAAAGTTTATGACCCTCCAAGTTTTGGTGTTGGAAGTAATTATTATATTGGTAGACCTCATAGTATTACAACTACAACAACGGCTTATGGCAATACTAAAAAATCATCCCAAACTATTTCATACCTCGATGGGAATATTTCTGAAATAGATAAAAATGTTTACCAACCTGATGGCGTTACATTAGACCCAGTAACAATGGTTGAAAAAATGACTTATTACTCAAATGGTTTGTTAAAAGAGAAAGAAGTTAGTGCTACAGGAACAACTCCTGGAATAAATGATGTTTCCCCAAGAAAAACATCCTATACTTATGACACAACGA
Source organism: Flavobacteriaceae bacterium (assembly GCA_947453195.1). GTDB lineage: Bacteria > Bacteroidota > Bacteroidia > Flavobacteriales > Flavobacteriaceae > Flavobacterium. The sequence continues at coordinate 87,958 of CANGFO010000002.1, read as the reverse complement.
ATAGATTTGTAAGTACCATTACTGATCCTGAAGGATTAGTAAGTGCCAATTTGAGTTTTCATCCTCTTTATGGAATGGTATTAATATCTAAAAATCCCTTTAATCAAACCACTACCAATGTTTATGATAATTGGGGGAAAAGAACAAGTGTCACAGATAACAGCTTGGGCCTAACTACCAATTATGCCTATGTCCGGGTTGGCACTGTTTTTTCAACTACAATAACCAATACAAATTCATCAGGGTTTTCAGATGGAAGTATCTCCATATTAGAACAAGACATTTTAGGACGTGAAATAAGAAAAGGAAGCAAAAACCTTAATGGTATAATGACTTATGTCAATACTGAATATGATGTAAATGGAAGAAAATACCGCACTAGTGAACCTTATTTTGCTGGAGCATTACCAACTCAATGGACTGTTTATAGTTATGATGATTATAGCAGACCTATTACTATTACTTCTTTTACTGGCAAAGTAGTTACAAACACCTACAACGGATTGACAATTACTACTGTCGATTCTGTGATGAGTAAATCCAAAACTATAGATGCCAATGGACAAGTTGTTTCCACAACAGATTCTCCAGGAGGAACCATAAATTATAAATATGATGCTAATTATAATCCATTAGAATTAAATTATGATGGTATTAAAACTATTACTACCTACGATAATTGGGGTAGAAAAAACTACTATAATGAAACTTCCGAAGGAACTTTTACCTATACGTATGATGCTTATGGAGAACTTAAAACAGAGGATGCCCCAAAAGGTATTACCACTTACTCATATGATACATTAAGCGGCAGAATGTTAAGTAAGTCAGTAGTTGGGAAAACAGCAGCAGACGGTACAAACATTACCAGTACTTATAATTATAATTCTACTACCAAATTATTAGACACAACATCTGTTTTGAATCCCAACGATGGAAATAGTCTTTTTGCATATACCTATGATACACAACGAAGGTTAACTAATTCTGTAGAAACCCAAAATTTGTTACCTTCAGGAACAGCAGTATTTAGCAAGCAAATTACTTTTGATAATTTTAGTCGTATTACTACCGAAACTTGTACAGCAGCTGCTTTTAGTAAAACTAGTACCAAAACTATTCAACATGTTTATTCTCCTAACAATGGTGCTGAAATTCAACTTAAAGACAATACTACAGCAGCCAACTTATGGCAAGCCTATACAGTAGATGCAAGAAATAATATTTTAACGGCTTCTTTAGGAAATGGTATTAGCATAACGAATACTTTTGACCAATATGGCTATGCAAATCAATTTCAGCATAAATTTGGAACTACTGATTTGATGATTCTAAAAACTACTTTTGAACCAATTTTAGGTAATTTAAGTTCTCGTTACAATAGTATGTTTGATATTACCGAAAAATTTTTCTATGATTCTTTAGACCGACTTACTTCTTGGGATGCAAGTGCTGAAACCCTACTCTTATTAACTTTTAACTCCACTACCGATGGGTTTACATTTACAAGTACTACATCAAACAACACCGGATCTGTAAGCAATGCAACGGGGTCATTAAAAGTTATTCTAAAAAATGGATATGCAAGCAACCCTCTACAGAATATAATGACTGCAACAGGAAATAAACTGCGTATTAAAGCAGATATTTCCAATAAAACTGGAACAGGGGGTGTTTTAGTTGATGCTATAATGGTAGAAACTGACCCAAATAATCCCACCAATTCAAATGAGGTTAACTTTGGACAAATAGAAAATGGTATTTTTGACGCAGAATATACCGCAACCGATTTTGTAACTAATCCAAAATTAACATTAAAATTTATTGTAAATAGTAATAGCCCTTACGGAAGTAATGGTGGAGGGCTAGTAACACCATATTCAACATTTAATGTTGATAATTTAAGAATAGATAATGTAAGTACTCTAAGCCAAAATTACGACGATAGAGGGAGAATTACAGATAATAGAATAGGAAATTATAACTATAATAATACCAATAAACCGTATCAAAATACTTCGATAGGAACTGTTGGAGTGCCAAAAACGTCTATGGCACTATCTCAAAGTATAACCTATAATGCTTTCAAGTCACCTATACAAATAAGTAATACGGGGTTTAAATCTATTAGTTTTGGGTATAATATTAATGAACAACGAAGTGCAATGTATTATGGTAGTATTGCTACTGACAAACTAGCCCGACCAAACCGTAGATATTACAGTGCCGATGGAAGTATGGAAGTAAATGCCATATTTACAGCAGGAAATACCACTACCCCTATAACGGTAGAGTTCATTACCTATATAGGTGGTTCTGCCTATACTGCTCCTGTTGTATTGAAAAGTGATGGAAATTCTTACAATTATTTTTATTTGCATAGAGATTATCAAAGTAGTATCTTAGCAATAACAAATTCATTGGGAGTAGTAGTAGAAAAACGACTCTTTGACCCATGGGGAGCTATTGCTAAAATACAAGATGGAATAGGTAATCTCTTGCCACAACTAACGTTCTTTGATAGAGGATATACAGGACACGAACATTTGCAAAGTGTTAACTTAATTAACATGAATGCTAGACTGTACAACCCAACTTTGCACCGTTTTCTGGAAGCCGACACCTACTTGCAAGACCCTTACAATACACAAAACTACAACCGTTATGGGTATTGTGTAAACAATCCATTAAAGTATACCGATGTAACGGGTAATCTATTTAATATAGCTACATTGGCTGGTTGTATACCAATTGTGGGTTCTATATTTTCGAGTTTATTAATGCATCAAAATATAGATGTAGATCGTGTTGTCGAAGATATTGTAATTACAGGAATAAGCGCATCTGTAACTTTTGGCATTGGTACTGCATGCGCAACCATAGCCAATTTTTATACGAGAATGGCTGTCTCGGCACTAGCCCATGGCGTGTTTCAAGGCGGTATGACGGCAGCAAATGGCGGCAAATTTTGGGCAGGATTTGCAGCAGGAGCAGTAAGTAGTATTGCAGCTAGTTTTTGGCAGGGCGGTAGTAGTTATAATTCTGATGGAAATGAATTTGCAGGTAGTGGCATGAAAGGCATTGGTGCTAGTACTGGTGCAGTAGGTACCATTGCATTTGGTACAATTATGGGTGGTGCAGCGAGTTCTTTAGCAGACGGCAATTTTTGGCAGGGTGCATTAACAGGGCTGATGGTTAGTGGGTTTAATCATGTTATGCACGGAGGGTTTGCCAAAAAGTATGATGTTACATCACTTCATGATTATGAAGCTGCTAATGGTGCAGGTCATGATTCGCTAGCTTTTGAGAATGAAGATGGAACACAACATTATGTATCAAAAGATGGAACAGAAGGAGGACAAAACGGTGGTGTTTTTGGGAAAAGTACGTACACTATTGGAGATTTTAAAAGTATTGATGCAATTAATGATAATTATTCTGCAAATCACGAAGGAAAAAGATACGATATTACAGGCGTTTATAGGGCTACAAGAGCTCAAATAAGCCGAGGGATTACTGCAGCGGAGACTATTGCAAAAAGCTACTATTGCTTAGTTGGTAACAGCTGTACTGATGTTCTCTCAGCTGGATTAAGTGCAATGTATAATAACTCTTTCACTTCTACCTTTTTAAGATTTGGATTGAAAAATCCTATTCCAAATGTTAATTTCTTTGTGCAACCAGTACTTTACAATTCTCATTTTACAACATATAATTTATTAATCAAATGAAAAAGTTATTATTAATTATATTGTTTTTTGAGTTATGCTCTTGTGATGGAATTTTTGGTGTAAGTGATTATGCAGGTTCAGCTACAAACATTGTAGATGCTAAAAAATCTAAATTGTTAAAAAATATATACACTCCATCAAAAAGTAAGGTTTTTATTAATTCTGAAGAGTATGAAATTATTGAAGCTTGGACTTCAAATAGGTTTAATACTAATAGGTCAAAAGAATTAAATAAATTTGTTTATGATTTTCTTATTATTGTTAAGAATAGTAAAACTAAAGAAGAGGGGTTGTCAGCAAGGACAACTCCTAATTATAGTAAATATGTAAAATTTTATGTTACTGATTGTGTATATTGTGGTGGAATAGAAACAGATAAACTCATAATACAATTTGACTCTAAAAAAACACCAAGTTCACCAGATTTTATAAAAGTTGGTTTTAAAAGTGGAATTAAAGAAGATATGGTAACTTTCAAAAAGAAAAATTAAATAGTTATTATAATGAGTAGGCATTATAGTTAGTGGACTGAATCACGTAGCGCATATGGTAAGAGAACATCAATTTGATAGAGAAATTGATAATGCTTATGTAAGTAGAGCAGATAGAGAAGCACCAGCTACAGATGCTGCCTTAAATAATATGAGAGAAAATGTTCCAACACTAAAGAATTTGTACAATAAATCAGGAAAACCTCAAATGTGGGCACAGTCTAAAATGACATATGCAAGTGATGGTATATCCGAAGCATTAACTTTTATAGATGATAATATGAAAACATCACATATGACTTTCTTTAAATCATCTTTTGCTTCTTATAGAACATTAGCTCATAATTGCTTCACGAATTAGGACACGCTTATTTTAATTACACAGGACTATTTTCTGCTTTATATAATAAATATGGTGAATACAGCCGAAAACCGAATGCATTTTCAGAAGTTTATGCATTTAAATTTGCTAATCAATATGGAAGTGTTCCTTATTTAAACAATGGTTGGTATCAAGTTAATTTATCTAGAACAAAGTAAGATGGAACATATATTTTCAATTCTAATAAGTTTATTTGTAATGAGTTCATGTTCAAAAAAAGAAGAACCTATATTTCAAAAAATAAAGTATGATTTAAGTTCCAATTATAAAGATAGTTTGGGGACTAAAATTATACCTAATAAAAATTATCAATATTGGGCTTATATGTCTTACTACCAAAACTCTGGAAAAGCGAAATATACAGTTTTAAAACAGGGCGGAAATACTTTACAGAAGCAAAACATAAAAAAAGAACCAACCTTACGTGGTTTTTTTGAAGGTTGTCATCCGAATTATTGTTGTAACTATATAATAATCATTGAAAATAATAAAATAAAATATCTAAAAACTAAAGAAGAGTTTAAAGAGTTTATAGGAACTATAGATAATTTAGAAGAAGCAATGCTTTTAGCGAGAACAGATGATTATATTTTAGACACTGATATTAAAGGAAGTGCATATAGAATAAAAGATGATACTTATGAACTTCATTTAATGAAATTTCACGAATATCCATCACAAAAGGAATCTGTAGAAATTAAGATAGACAAGAAGGGAAATGTAAAAACTAAAAGCCTTGGTATATATTGTAAAGGTCAGAAATGTTACGAATAATGATTATAAAATAAATAAACTATTTAGTTTAATAGCTTTAATGAAATTATCTACTGTAAGAAGTAAGCATTGTTTATCTTTTTTGGGAAGACTTACATTATCTGCCTTTCTTTTAAACATTACAGGATCTTTAAATATATTTTGGTTTTCTGCTTCTCCCATTAAAAAACTGACGGTAGTTCCAAGAGATTGGGCTAACTTCTTAACTACATCAATAGTTGGATTTACTTCGTCACTCTTGTACTTCCAAACAATAGAGTGATGCACTTCAACTTGTCGTGCTATCTCTGCTTGTCAAAATCCGTTTTTGTCTCTTAATTGAGAAAAATGAATTCCAATTATTTTTTATTTAGCCAATCAATTTTTGAAAATGATTTTGTTTGTATTTCAGCTTGAGGTTCTCTATGCTCTTCTATAAAATCAGTTGGCATATTTTCATATTCTCGAACAATAAAGTTAGATGGCTTGGGTATTCAACTAAACTGAGATAAACTAATTACACTCAAAGCATAACTCCAAATAAACCTTAAAATAATTCAAAATCATTGCAATTAACTTTAAAAAAAGGAATGCCAACAATTTAAAAGTATAATTCATTTGCTAATGAGTTGAAAAAATTAAAAGTTAATCAAAAGACCGTAATTATTTCCTCAAAACACCGTAAAACAATTAAAAATATATACATAATTTGGCGATTTTAATTCAAATAAATGACAACAGCAATCTACATATCAGGTCTAGGACAATCAACCAACAAAGAATCCGTAGAGAAATACGCGGCACGCTATAGTAAAGAATTAGAGTATAGTTCATCCGGAATAAACTTCTACACCAAAATCGAAAAAATCTATTAGAACGACGACCAAAGCGATTTAGCTGTTAGAATATACCAACACTCAAAAGAGCTACTCAAATCAGATAAAGATACAGTAGTTTACACGTTATCCGATTTCGAATACAACGAACTCCTAAACTAAATATTCCAAAACAAAACCTTTTATTCAAAAAATCATTAATTTAACCTTACAAAACATAAATAAATCAGCAACTATATGAAAACATTTTTTTCAATCACTACAATGCTTGTCTTAATGACAGGTTGTACCAAGGACACCTCTAGTAGCTATAATGCACAACTCCCTCCCGAAACACAAGTTGGAGCAAACACCTTTGGGGTTACTATTAAAGGTAAAGTCTATGTGCCGCGTGATCCATTAGGCAACGGTATTTATCCTAGCTCAAAGGGGATGACATTTGTTGGTAGTAGTTCAAACAACTGGAACGAAATTGTTGTGAAAGATGGTGCAAGTGCAGTTGGATTTAAAATGATAATACACTTTAAGCAATTAGTTTATAATTATAATGGACTTTATCCACTATCAAACAGTAATTTCCTAGATCAATCAGATAGTTTACCAATTGACCATATTTATTTTAAAATATGGGATTCATCTATTAGTAATTATGCCTATTATGGTTCAATGGAAAATTTGGGAGCAATAGATATTACTAGATTTAATGGAAGTACATCGATAAACTGGATATTATCGGGTACATTTAATGGAAAATTCGTTAGATATGATAATCCTAATGATTTTATAACAATAAACGATGGTAGATTTGATTTAAATCTTAATACACTACCTAACACTGTTTTTCCATAATAAAAAAAGAGGCGATTGCCGTCGCCTCTCAAATAAATAATAAAAATTCTCTAAAATATTTTTATTAATTTAATCATTATAAAACATAAATCAGCAACTATATGAAAACATTTTTTTTAATCGCTACAATGCTTGTCTTAATGACAGGTTGTAGCAAAGATTCAGCAAGTGGTTTTACAACACATTTGCCACCAGAAACACAAACGGGTGCTAACACCTTTGGCGTTACCATAAAAGGTAAAGTTTATGTGCCACGTGACCCTACTGGCAATGGTATTTACCCTAGTTCTAAAGGGATGTCACTATGGAGAGCAACTGATTATTCTTGGTATGAAATTGAGGTAAAAGACGGAGCAAGTGCAGTCGGTTTTAATATGATAATTCATATAGACCATCTAGCGAGTTTAGGGAAGTTACTATTAAGTCAAAGTAATTTTCATAGTGAATATGATAGTGGTTTATTTACACATATTTATTTTAAAATATGGGATGCTACTATTAGTAATTATACTTATTATGGATCTATTGCAAACCAAGGAGAAATTAACGTTACTCGATTAGATAGCGGTTTGTTTTCAGGTAATTTTAAAGGAAAATTCGTTAGATATGATAACCCAAATGATTTTATAACAATAACAGATGGACGATTTGATATAAATGGATTCACATTACCAAATGCAGTATTCCCATAAATTAAAAAAGAGGCGATTGCCGTCGCCTCTCAAATAAATAATAAAAGTTCTCTAAAATATTTTTATTAATTCGTTACGATAAAAACATCTAATTTCAACATACTATGAAAACAAAAATTTTAGCAACAATGCTGTTCATCACAATCTGGGGATTAGAGAGCTGTACCAAAGACACCTCCAGCGGTTTTAATGCACAATTGCCACCAGAAACACAAGTTGGAGCAAACACTTTTGGAGTTACTATTAACGGTAAAGTCTATAAACCAAGAGATCCCATAGGTAGCGGCATATACCCAAACTCAAAAGGGATGTCACTATGGGGAGCAACTGATTATTCTTGGTATGAAATTGAGGTAAAAGACGGAGCAAGTGCTATCGGTTTTAATATGATAATTCATATAGACCATCTAGCAACTGTAGGTAAATTAATGTTAAGTCAAAGTAATTTTCATAGTGAATATGATAGTGGTTTATTTACTCATATTTATTTTAAAATATGGGATGCTACTATTAGCAATTACGCCTATTATGGCTCTATTGTAAACCAAGGAGAAATTAACGTTACGCGTTTAGATAGCGGTTTGTTTTCAGGTAATTTTAAAGGGAAATTCGTTAGATATGATAATCCTAATGATTTTATAACTATTAATGATGGAAGATTTGATATAAATTCTCAAACACTTCCAAATGCAGTATTTCCATAAATTAAAAAAAGAGGCGATTGCCGTCGCCTCTCAATAATTAAATAACAAAAGTTCACAAAACATTTTTATTAATTTAATCTCTACAAAAGTATGAAAACAAGGTTTCACGAACACAGAAAATGCAATAAAATTTCTGTGAGTAAAAAATTATTTATCTGTATTTTTTGCTTTTTAAGCACAATACTATTAGCCCAAGAAAAAGCAACTACCGCCCAAGAAAAGTGGCAAAACCCCAACTGGAAACAACTATTGTCCAAGCTTGACACCACCCAAATTAAATCGGGGGTTTTATTAGATAAAGTAACCTCTTTTGCCAATTTATTGCTTTTCAATACCGACAAGCACAATGTTTCAGACAAAAACCATTTTATTCAAGCCATGAGTGAATTGTATAGAGCCTCAAACAAAAGTAGGTTTATGGAAATTCCTAAACTAAAAGAATATATAAAAGCCAATACGGTCAAAAATCAAGTAGTAATGGGGATCATTAATACCAATTATGAAAAACTAAACATTAGCCAAAATAAAGAAAAAGAGGGAGGTCTCATTTATAATGATACCCTTTTTAAACCAATTGAAGGAGCACCTTCCTTTTTATCACGCAAACTTTTCGTAGCAGCACCTTTGGTAGATTTTGTTGTGGGCACAACTGTCAATTATAAACTGATGGACGATTTAATTATCAATAACGCCACTAGCAATATAAAATCACTAACGATTTCTTTTGATAATGGCAAAGACCCCATTTCATTAATTAAAGAGGGTAAAATAATAAGCCCAATTTACACCGTTCAATATGAAACAGAGGGTTTAAAAACCCTACACTACAATGTTGTTTTTGATGACGATGTGGTGCTATCAACGTATGCAACTATTGCAGTAATGGCTTCCGCCAACGCAGCCGATTTATGTACAGATACTTTAAAAAACAAAGGAACATTCCCGTCATCCATTTCATTTCAAGGCTATGATGAGTCGGCAGCAGTATTTGGACAAATCGAGTATGAAACGTTTTATGCTACAGGCAATACAACAAAAAAAATGAACAAACCCATAATCATTGTAGATGGTTTTGACCCTGGCGATAAACGAAAAGTACAAGATTGCGATTGTCAAAACGACCCCAAGTGTTTTCATGATAATTCTATCGTGACAACAACGTGGACTAATGAAACAACTGCCAGTGGTCAAACTATTAATGTGCCTCACACTGTCTTTACTTTCAATCCTGACTCGCATGATTCTATAGAAGAGAGTATGGCGTATATTGGGACATCAAATATTGGAACTCCTGAAAAAAAATATCTATTAACCGAACTCCGTGATTTAGGTTACGATGTCATCGTTATCAATAACCCTACCTATACCACTACCAATGTAGCAGGGCAACAAGTAACTATAGATGGTGGTGCCGATTATATTGAAAGAAATGGTAGTAACTTAGTATCTTTTATCAAAGATTTTGTAAAACCACAACAAAATGCAGCAGGCAGTAATGAAAACCTAGTTCTAATGGGGCCAAGCATGGGCGGACAAATAACTCGTTATGCATTAGCTTATATGGAAAAACAATATGCAGATACAGGAGATATTCATTGGAAACACAATGCTCGTCTTTGGGTAAGTATAGACAGCCCGCATCTTGGAGCAAACGTGCCTGTTGGAGCACAAGCAAATATTTGGTTTATGGGTTATTTGTTAGGGAAACAAGAAGCAAAAGACAAATACGACCAAAAACTAAACGCAGTAGCTGCAAAGCAAATGACTATAAGTCAGTTTCAAAACGCTTTAGATACCCACACTTATGGATATGCAGGAGGAGGACAACTAAATAATGCACCGTTTTTTGACACCTATTACAATACTATTAATAATGGTGGCGTTCCTGGTTCAGGCGGATACCCAGTATCTGTGCCTGGACAATTTAGAAAAATCGCTATTGCAAATGGTTCACTTACTGGATTAAAAGAAGGATATGAAGGGCAAGAATTTTTGGGTGTGCGAGGTTATTTGAATATTAACCCATTTGCTTATGCAGCAGGAGGTCTTCTAGGAGCAGCATTTTTTACTGACTTTTTTGATCATCTTTTTGGAAGTAGTAATAATGTAGAAATTGACATGATAAATGTAAAAGATTATTTTGCTCCAAATTATGGTGCTTCTGGTGTCGTTTTTGATGGTAGTGGTTTAAACTCGCATTTTTCTTTACACTTATTTGGAGGATGTGATCCATGTATGCATTTTGAAAATTATACATTAAACATAAACAATAATGATCTTCGTGGTAGTATTGACGTGGCTCCAGGAGGAGTTTTAACTCATACTATTGGAGACATAAAAGATGGAATAGTACAAGGAAGTAATCAATACTTTTTAGCAACAGATGTTTCAGCTTTTGTACATGATCATTCTTTTATGCCGTCTTTTACCTCATTAGCTCACAAACAACCTTGGCAAAACTGGTCAAATCCGCTAAACTATAATTTGACATGTCAATCCGACAATCTTACTCCATTCGATAGCTATTATGGAGCTACTAATAATAAAGAGCATGTAAGTTTTACAAATGAAAGTGTTACTTGGCTAAAAAAAGAATTAGCAGGAGATAAACAAGCTCCTTGGTTTCCAATTCAAGCTGGAGTATTAATTGGAGATAATGTAATTTGTGATGGTGAAACTAAAACTTATAGCATTTCTGATGTTTGTAAAGTGCCTAGCCCCGTTGAAAATTGGTCTGTACAAGGTTATTTACAAATTGTACAAAGTTCTATAAGCCCATATTCAGTAGCAGTTAAAGCCACTTCAAATAGTACTTCAATAGGAAAAATCATTGCAACTTTTCAAAATGGAGAAACCTTTGAAAAAATTGTAAATATTGGTAGTCCATCATTAAATAGTGTCGATACAACAATTGGTAATATTTTTGGTTGGTATTGTGCTGGCTTTGCTAACACAGCATCTCCATCAGTAACTACAGTTCCAACAGCCACAAGTTATAGATGGCAAATAGACTATGATGATGATTTAGGTTTACCTATTCATTGCACTAATTCTACTAATCCGAGTTTAGCTAAATTTACAACTACGGACACTTTTGGGAACAATAACCATGTTACCTCAACAACTCCTGCTGTATTTCAATCAGTATCGCCAACAGCAAATATAAATTGGGGAAATTGTACAGGAAATTATTTATTAAGTTGCTATGCTGTTAATGATTGTGGGGAAACACCCTACTTAATGAAATATGTAACAGTTGGCACTGCAGCATCCAATCCATGTACCTCATCAACAGGATTATCAAGATTTGCAATAAATCCAAATCCAGTCTCCGATGGAACTATAACAGTAAATTTCAACCACAATCAATTACCTTGTGATCCACCGAGTACATTCTCAGGCAAGATGGCAAGTATGGGTAAAGAAGTAAAAATTTATGATATGAATGGAACTGAAAAATTCTCAGGAAGTTATAATGATGAAGAAACTTTTTCAATAAAAGGAATTAATTTAATAAGTGGTAATTACATACTAAGCATTAAATTTCCCGATGGTCAGATTGACAAAGAAATAATTGTGATTCAGTAATTAAAAAGTTTTAAAATTACAACATAAAAAGGTAAGTCAAACTTAATATTTTACCTTTGACTTGTCTTGAATAGATTTAAACAAAAAGAAAAAACAAAAATAATATAAAGCAATACCCCCATAAAGTTAAACACATTTGGGGGTATTTTTTTTGTAAACATAACTAAAAAAAACATAACCAATCAAGTACAATATATTACACAACACAGAATAAAAAATTACTCTAGGTTGATTTTTTTTGCTACTTAGCAGCTATTAAGAACATCAATCCTCAAATATCCAAACGATACTCGATAACAAAAGCACTCGATGTAGTAGCTAATGCTCTCGTAATAAAATGAAAAAAACCGTAATACACTTTTAAAAACTATTCCAAAATTGCAGAGGTGTAAAACAAATAAATGCCAACAGTAATCTACATAGCAGGTCTAGGACAATCAACCAACAAAGAGTCGGTAGAGAAATATGCAGCACGCTATAGTAAAGAATTAGAGTATAGTTCATCCGTGATAAACTACTACACCAAAATCAAAAAAATCAATAACAACGAAATGTACCAATACTACAGGGACGACACCAAATCCGGACAATCCTGCACAAGATTAATATTCAATAAAATGAAGGAATTACAATTTTGGGCTCTCAATATTTAGACAACAAAAAACAGATCATTTAAACTAAATTTTTTAATTATTACTTTAATTACAAAATCAGAACTTTTTTATAATGATTATTTATGGACTACATACTCTAATGATAATCCAAAAATAACTGGAGAACCAGATAGCACTTTGTTAAACAGAAAAGAAGGATATGAAATATTATACTTTATAAATAAATTATCAGAGATTCACAAATTAAAAGCAAAATCATCAGCAGTAAAAATTGAGAAAATGATAAGAAACGAAGTTCCTACTATTCTACATAGTCAAGAAAACATAAAAAAATGGATTGAAAATAATTGGGAAGAAAGTAAATTTTAATTCAAAAAATTTATATAACCAACAATAAAAGAACATATTAAATTGAAAAAAAACAAAAATCATGAACAAAATCATCACAATCATTGCCATCGCATTACTAACAACAGCAAATGCACAAGAAAAAAAATCAAAAACCTATAGCCAATCTCGTAGCGCAGAGACCGGCAGATACGTCACCAACAAAGAAGCCAAAACCAATCCATGTACAACTTACACAACTAAAAGAAGTAGATAATAATATGAAAATAATAGCATATACAGATAGCCCAACAGTACTAAAAAATGCAATTGATAAAAAGATAAATGACAATGAACTCAAAACTTGGCAAATTGAAAAATCAGATAAAAAAGAAGTTTTATACAGCCATACTCCTGAGCAATGGAATGAGAAGGCTATGCCTAAACCTAAAGTTTTCACAAATAAACTTGAATTTGATATAAAATGGTGGGACGATAAAGAACCAGATGAAGCGACTAAAGGATATATTTTAGGAAGATTTGTTGAAGTTTTAATGGTTCATTTTAGAAATGAATTTTCTCATTTAGAAATCAAATAATTTAAACAAAAAGATGGCTGAATATAGAATATCAGGAATTTGGAAAGATCCAAATAATGTAGTAACGCATTATGCAGTTCATTTAAGAACCAAAAATGCTAATGGTATAGGTTATACTATTGAACATGCGGTAAAGATGACAAAAGCTGCTGCTGTCGCATTACTACAGAATCAGCAGAATAATGCAAAAACTTATCTGTGGAATTATACAACTGCAGGTTGGTCTGCAGGTGGTGACATACATGTAGTCAATGCTAATCCACCTTTTCTTAGAACAAACCATGATGGCACAGTAAAGGATAATCTAATGCATTTAATAGATTATGGATATGTATACTAATGAAAAAAAAATGAATACAATTACAGCCATTTGGCATTCAGCAGGAAAAGGTAAACCGCTACCAAGCAATTCCAATCGCTTGATAAATAGAAAAAATAGAGAAAATACACAGCTAAAAAGTTATAAATCATTGATAATATATAAGTTAACGATAATTTAAAAACAACACATATGAACACAAAAGAACAAGAAATTAAACTTTGTACAAAAGTCGATGAACTTAATGAGCTGAAAATAGGCGAACTCACTTTTACAATGTTTGACAAAACCAAAATCAATGTACGCCTGTTACACAAAATGTCAAATTGGACACCAGACGAATTTACGTGTATATTGAAAATATTCACCAATGACATAAATCAAACAACACTATACGATATTTATAACTTAAAAGACGTTAACTAAAACAAACTCGCTCCCAAAAGTCACTTGACTTTAGAACAGCAATGACAAAATGATATTATGATTTATAAAAAATTAAAAATATGCTAGAACAAATAGAAATTAAGAAAGTAGCATCTTATGACGAAACTGGCATTCAAATTAATGATTTAAAAAGAGTTAACTTCATTTATGGAGCTAATGGTTGTGGTAAAACCACAATATCTAATTTTTTATTGAATCAAATTAACCCTAAATATCTTGAATGTTCTAGTAAGTGGAAAAATAATACTCCTTTAAAAACTTTAGTATATAATAAAGCATTTAGGGAATTTAATTTAGGAAGAGGAAAATTGGAAGGTATTTTTACTTTAGGTCAAGCTTCTACTGAACAAGTAGCATTAATAGAGAGTAAATCCGAACAATTAAAACAGATAAAGAAAGATGGTGACGGAATATACAACTCTTTAAAAACAATTGTAGATAGTAAAGAACAACTTGAAAGTGATTTCAAAGATAATGCTTGGTCGGATGTCTATAAAAAATATGATGTCATATTTAACGAAGCCTTTGATAAAGTAAAAAGCAAAGAACGTTTCAAAGACAAACTGCTAGTGGAATTTGGCAGTAATACTGCAATACTAAAAACAGTTGAAGAATTAAAGGAAAGTGCAAAAACAATTTTTGGGGAAATTCCCATAGATATTACCGAAATTCCCAATTTTAATTTTGATAGAATAGATGAGTTAATAAAAAATCCTATTTGGAAAAAAATAATTGTAGGTAAAGCAGATGTTGATATTGCTAAATTAATTCAAAAATTAAATATAAACGATTGGGTAAATCAAGGTAGGGATTATATTCAAGAGGATACTTGTCCTTTTTGTCAACAAAAAACAATTACGGAGGATTTTAAAAGTCAATTAGAAGATTATTTTGACGAAACCTATATTTCAGATTTAAAAACTATTAAGGAGCTCAAACAAGAATATAATCAACTAATTGAAAATCTTGTCAATGGGTTAAATTCAATTGAAGATAGTCAAAAAGAATTAACAAATTCTAAATTAAATTTGGAAGTTTTTTCAGCTTATTTAAAAACATTAATAAGTCAAAATACGGCTAATAATGAAATTTTAAAAGGTAAAATTAAAGAACCAAGTAGAAGTTTTGAATTAACATCTTTAAAGGATCAATTAGCATTGATTCAAGGATTAATAAATGATGCTAATACAGAAATTATAAAACATAATAGTATTGTACTTAATTTTAAAACAGAGAAGTCTAATTTGATTAATGAAGTTTGGAAATTTCTAATTGAAGAATACAAAACTCACATAACAGTCTATAATACTTCAATAACTGGGAAAAACACAGGAATATCTAAACTCGAAACTCAGATAGAAACAAAACGTGTATCTTATTTGGAAATAAAAGCTGAAATTACAGAATTGAGTAAAACAGTAACAAGTGTTCAACCAACAATTGATGAGATAAACAGGCTATTAATTTCTTACGGATTTTTAAATTTTAAAATCGTTCCTTCTACAGAAGAAGGATTTTATCAAATTCAAAGGGAAAATGGGGAATTGGCAGAAAGTACTTTAAGTGAGGGAGAAATAACTTTTATTACTTTTTTATATTATTTACAGTTAGCAAAAGGTGGTAATACAGAAGATTCAGTTAATGATGAAAGAATTTTAATTATTGATGATCCTATTTCAAGTTTAGATAGTAACGTGTTATTTGTTGTTAGTACTTTGATAAAAGAAATAATCAAAAATATTAAAGGGGATAGTGGTAATATTAAACAAATAATAATACTTACACATAATGTATATTTTCATAAAGAAGTATCTTATGAAGGTATCAATAGAGGTCCTGGTGATAGACCATTTTTTTGGATTTTAAGAAAAAATAATAAGATATCATCTATTTATCCTTATCATCAAAATAATCCAATTCAAACATCTTATGAATTGTTATGGCGAGAAATTAAAGATTGGGAAAATAATTCTGGTACAACTATACAAAATACAATGCGAAGAATTCTTGAAAATTATTTCAACATTCTGGGTAAAAAAAGAGATGATTATTTAATAGGAAAATTTATTTATCAAGAAGAAAGAGATATATGTAGATCTTTATTAAGTTGGGTTAATGAAGGTTCTCATACATTGCCGGATGATTTATTTATTGAATTACCTGAAGGAACAATAATAAAGTATTTAAAGGTTTTTGAAAATATATTCAAATTAACGGGAAATATTGGGCATTTCAACATGATGATGGGTATTGAGGAAGTTTAAATTTATAAAATCTAGCCATTCAAAGTCTCCTAACTTTGAAGTCACAACCCGATGGTGCGGATTTGTAATCCATGCTTAACCAATATTAAAAATAAAAGCTTATGACTACAAAAGCAATCAAACCAGGACCAAAAAGAATAGCAATATCAACAGGAAAACCAGACCAACGTTAACGTGATAACAAAGGAAAGTCAGGCAATACGCCATCATTAAAACCTTCTAAATCAACACCGAAAAATAGAAGCTTTAGACACCAAAAGTTATATATTATTCTTGATAAATACTAATTAGCGATAATAACAATTAAAACTTAACTAAAATTTATGGGAAAAATATTAGCTAAAAGAATGATTAATATCAATAAAGATAATAAATCTTGGAATTTAACTGACAATAGATTTGTTTGTATTTTAGATATTATGGGATTTAAAGATATGGTAATGAGAAATTCCCATGAAACCATCTATGAAATGCTAAATGATTTATCTAAATATCGCTCCGATTTAGAAAATCCAAATGTCCCTGATGGTTATGATCCTAATTCTATTAAAACAGTCAGTTTCTCAGATACAATTGCAATTTTCACTAAAACATTAGACCCAAAATGTTTTGAGTTATTAACTTATTGTGTGGGCTGGTTATTTGCCAAAGCTATGCAAGATGGAATTGCTATGAAAGGCGCTATTTCATGTGGTAAAATGAGTATTAATATCTCTAGACAAATCTTTTTTGGACAACCTTTAATTGATGCACATCTATTACAAGAAGAAACCGCCTATTATGGTATTGTAATTCATGATTCTGTCGAAAGATATATGAATTCTAATTCTACTCAATTAAAACCCTATGTGATAGAAAGATATATAGACTGTCCTGTTCCATTAAAAAGTGGAATAATTAGTCATTTAATTCTTGATTGGGCAGATTGGTTAAAGGATAGTGTTCCATCAAAAAAGGAGAAAATGAAACTCGCTATAGAAGTATTAAAAAATCAGAGAGAAAGAACATCTGGACCACCAAGAAAATATATTGACAATACTTTAAAAGTCATTACGTATGTTTGCAATTAATTACTAATCAACCCTTATTGTTTGGATTTGAAATCCAAATTCAATTATCCTAAATAAAATAAATAGGGCCAAAAAAGAAATCAATCCATTACCAATACCAAAAAAAGAAAACAGCACGAAAAAAATATTTAATTTGCTACACCTGAAACAAATACTCTGATTAGAGTATTAACCTTCCTTATTTCTAAGACTTGTAAATAAAATTACTCTTTATAATATCCTGTTATGCTCGAACCTCTGCTAACTTGATTCAATGACAACTTGGCTTTCAATTACCTTTTTTATCTTAAAAAAACCTTAATAAACAATTAAACCCTTAAAAGTACTTTTTTACAAACTTTTAAGGGATATCTTATATGCCTTTTTGAATTATTTATTTGATGTTACCTTGCTTTAATACCAGAGTAAATCTAACTTTACAGTTATCCCATAGGTAGTGTTAGTCTGAGTAACAGTTGTTGGATAGGCACTAGAACCAGTTGTGTAATTTGACATTGCAAAACCTACATAGCCCATATCTTCATCTGTAGTTCCTAGATCGTAGTCAAAAAGCTCAATAAATATTGGTGAACTATAATTTGTAATTACAAAAGGATTTGTCATTGTCCACCAAAATGGTAACATTGAAGGTGTAACATCACTTAATCTAGCTGCAGAAGTTGAATTAAATAACACCGTACTACTTTGGTTTTGTATTTGAAAATATACATCTGGACCAGTTCCATCTAAATCCCAACCAGAGGTACCCCCTGGTTTAGTAAATGGAATATTGACTACTGTAACTTTTGTTATCTTTACACTTGTCAATGGAGCTCCAATATTTACTGTTTTTATTGTTGATGTTGTACCCCCAGCTCCTGTAACCTTAAGTTTAACTGTATAAACACCACCTGCTGTATAAAGATGTTGAGGATTTGCAGCTGTAGAAGTACCATTATCTCCAAAATCCCATAGATAATTTGTTGTATTAGTCGTGATGCTTGTGAAAGTCACGTTGGCAGGGGAAGCATTATTAGCCCCTGAATAACTAAAATCAACTGTTGGAGTAGGTGTTACTGAAGGTGCTGTAGGACTATCTTTGGAACAAGAAGTCATTAATACAAAGATTAGTGAAATAAGTAATGTGTTTTTCATTTTATTATTTTTTTATTTTTCCCTACTCTATTTGCTTTTCGGGTTTCGCAAAATTTATTTGACAAATATAAAAAAATATTGAACACTAATCATACATGATTAGAAAAATCATATATGATTATATCAAATTTACAATCTAAACCTATTTAGGATTGATTTATACTAAGGATAAAGATTATTTAATATCATTTGGGAAGCATTTGAAAAAAATGCGAGAAGAAAGAGGTATGTCTCAAGAAGAACTAGCTAATTCGGCCGAAGTTTCCCTACCACAAATTACAAGAATTGAAAGAGGTGTCGTGAATCCAACAATATGTACGATAAAATCTCTATCAAATGGATTGTCAGTTGAAATTACATTAATGTTTGAATTTAATAAAAGTCATTAATATTTTTACATACAAAATATCATTTAATTGGCCTTTTCTGTTGTCTAAATAAGTAGTAAACAAATATAAAAACAATTTAATTTTTTACAAATAAATACGATTTGACATGTATTGATTTGTAGTAATTTTCAATGAATTGTATTCATTTATATTGATTTTTACTCTGTTTTCTTCTTGGATTTTTTATTGTTGTTTGTTTGAAATAGCGCATATGCCAGTATTCCTCCTACAACTAACATCGTCAAAAGTGGTTTCCAATTATTTTTAAAATAATTGCTAACCAATTTTGTTGGTGAATTAGGATACATCACAACTGGAGGTTCTCCATGCACTTCCATAAAATTAGTTGGCATATTTTCATAGCCGCCAGAAATACTCATTTTTGAGATAGTTTGGTTTGTAAAATGTTCTGATTGCTTTTTAAGCAAATCTTGTTGATGAGCAACAGGAAATAATTCTTCAAAAGTTGGTTTTCTAGTCTTCATATTATTCTTTTATTATTACTTTAAAATGTTTCTTTTCTGCATCAATCAATAAGATTCCATGTTTATAACAAAATTGTATCTCTCTCCCAGTTTCTTCATCATATTCTAAATAATGAAAAGTTTCAAAATCATAACCTTCGTGCTGAAGAATCCAACGATTAATATATTTGTATTTTAAATAAAGAGGACTGCTACATATTTTAATTAGAATACGTTCGTTGTTTTTAGCTCTTTTTTTAAAGCCCTCTTCTATTTCATTAATAATTTTTCTTTTATCATTATTAGCATCTATCCGGTGCTGCTCACAACAATATTTTTGACGAGCATCATATGGAATAAACTCAATATTACAATCTGGTTTCACGCAATAACGTGGTGGATAAGTTCTATTTGAAATCCTTCTTTTAATTACTTTTTCCTCATACATAGTCAAAAAAATTTAAAATTAATTTTCAAATTTAAAAAATTAATTTTAAATTTACCAAATGGTAAACATTAATTTAACGAAAATTTCCATATAAACTATTATGAATAGAGAAGAATTGATATTAATTGGTAATTTGATTTCCAAAAAGTATTTATTACCAAAACAGCATCTTGATATAACTTCAAGACAAATTAACTATTGGAAGGAGCGAGATATCTTACCTTTTTTTGAAAAGGAAAAAAAGGGGTTTATGGATATACCACAAGCTCTTTGGGTATTAATTATCAATGAATTATCAAACGTTGGTGTCGATACTGTTAGATTGCAAAAGTTATCCTATGATGTTTGGTTAAAACCATTCTATGAAAAATACGCAGATTCAGTGTTTGAAAAAAATATTGCTGAAAATAAGTTGGACAAATTAGATATTGAGTTCCTAGTACACTCTTTAGGTTTTGAACCAATCATGATAACTAAATTTAGGAAAGAAATTAATTACTTTACCGATGCATTAAAAAGTTGTTTGATATCAAATAGAAGTATAGTTTCATTTATTTATTGTCCTAAAACAGGTGAACATTCTTTCAATCTTAGTAATGTTGGTTTAACTGCTGATTTGAACAACTTATATTTTGGTGAAACTTTAATAGTTATCCCGTTCCTTCCTCTACTATCTAAATTGATTGGTATTGAAATTGAGAAAAGCAACTTGGATTTAGAGTATTTATCATCTGTAGAAAATCAAATCCGTAGAGTATTATTTTTTGATAAGCCAAAGTTATTAGAAATTGTTTTACCTGAATCGGGTAAGCCAAAAATTTATAAAATTACTGAGGAGCATAAAAAGGCAGAAGAATTAGCGAAATTCTTTTTAACTAATAAACTCCCATTAGGTTCTAAAATTATGATTGAGACAAGAGCACAAGGCAACTACAAAATAACAATTACAACCTAATAAAATGAGAATTGTAAAACCGAATCGGTCCCTGAAAATCCAGCCCGTAAACATACGAATACGGTATGGGCCAAAACAATTTATTGCCAAATGAAGAGGACTACTTATTAAACTATTATGAATTAATTAAAATAGTTCCAGCATTAAAAGAAAAA
Source organism: Flavobacteriaceae bacterium (assembly GCA_947453195.1). Taxonomy (GTDB): domain Bacteria; phylum Bacteroidota; class Bacteroidia; order Flavobacteriales; family Flavobacteriaceae; genus Flavobacterium. The sequence goes on along the minus strand of CANGFO010000002.1, from coordinate 66,747 downwards.
CTATCAGAGGAAGATTCCTTTGAATTTTCAAAACAATTATACGAATTTACAAGAATAATATACGAGCAATATAAAAATGAAAAAGAATAACTTAACTCTTAGCGATTTCAAAAATTCTATTGTATGGTCTTATACAAGGGTTTCAACTAAAGATCAATTTGTGAATAATGGAAGCATTGAAACCCAAGTGAACAAAATAAAAGCATTTGCAAAAGAAAACCAGTTAATCATAACCCAGGAATTTGATGCAGAATACGAGAGTTCGAAAAGAATTAATACACAAAGTACTCTTAAGGAACTCATGGACAGGATAAAGAAAACTTCTGTTTCTAAACGTCCAAAAATGATATTAATCTGGTCGCCAAGTAGATTTGGTAGAGCTGGAGCAGAACATATCCAACTTTTTGTTCGTCTAAGAAAAGAATACAATGTATATCTATATTCTGTCAGCACCGATAATCATACTTTTAATGAAAGAGCTGAAAATGAATTTTCAACCCAGCTACTTTATGCTCAAAAAGAAAATTTCAACAGACAAGATACTGTTATTCCGGGGTTAATAAATGCATTGGAAAATGGAAAAGTATTTGGTAGATCTCCAAAAGGGTATGACCATTATGGACCTAGAGTAACTGACCCAACAAAAGTTCAAGCCTTACAAGAAATTAAAATTAATAACGAAGGTCAGTTCATAAAAGAAGCATTTAAAATGAAGATTTATAAATCTTACTCTGATGTAGAAATAATTAACTGGCTTGCCAGTAAAGGGGTTAAAATGAAAAAGCAAACTATTTCTGATATATGGAGAAATAGATTTTATACTGGATATATTAATAATAAACTTTTAGAAGAAAAATTGATAAAAGGGACATGGGAACCTATGATATCAATTAAAGAGTACAAGCAATTACAACAAATTTTGAGTAAATCAAATTTAGTAGGAACGCCAAGATTATTAGGAAAAGAAGTAACTCCACTTACTCCACAATTTCTAATTTGTGCTGATTGTAATAACAACATGACTTCCTATCAAAATAAAGTGAAAAATCTATATTATTATAAATGCAACAAATGCAATAAAACAGTGAATGCAGAGACTTTCAGCAGATCTCTAAATAAAGGAGTACACGAACTATTTAATGAGCTTCTAAATAAGTTCTGTTTTCCATCAGAAATGCACGGACTTTTTACTGTGCAGCTTAATAAAATTATTCAGGACGATATGTCAACTATTTCAGAGAGAAAAAGAATACTATCGAGAGAAATTAATGACCTAAAAGATAGTTATGATAAAATGGAATATCGTTATGCTATTAATGAAATATCAAAAGATATTTTTGAAAGACAAGGTAAAAAGTTAAAAGAAGAAATTGAAAAAAAAATCAGAGAATTAGATTTTATGCCATCAAAAAAATCTAACTTGGATAAAGCAATGAATTATTTTTTGAAAATTACTGAAAACCCTAGTAAATTCTACCATTCACTAGATTACAGTAAGAAAAGAAAGTTTCAAAAATTAATGTTTCCAGAAGGGTTACTATTTTCATTAGAAAAAAAGCAAAATCTAACCTCAAAAACTAGTTTATTTTTTGAATTAACTAATTCTTTTTCAATGAATTATGAGCAAAAAAAAGAACGGACTAACCAGCAAAAAGCTAATAAGTCCGTCTTAGTACCCGGAGCCGGAGTCGAACCGGCACGGTTTCCCACAGGTGTTTGAGACCAGCGCGTCTACCAATTCCGCCATCCGGGCTTAGCAGACAAAAATAACAACAGTTATTTTAACGCAATAAAGAAACATTATAAAATGTTTTTTCCTTTAACACGGTGCAAATGTAAATAATATTTCTGCACATTTTAAAAAAAATAGTTAAAAATATCCTTCTCAAATCGGTTTTTATTTCTAAATTTGCAGCTCGGTAAAACGAATCACAACTAACTAACTACACCCGAGGCATTTATATTTAACACGCAATTTGCACGTTTTTATAAATATCGAAGGATAAAAACAACAAACTAATGTCACATCAAGAACCAGAAGCAAAAATATTTGCTTGTTCCCAAAGTGTCCATTTAGCGGAACAAATAGCTAAAAACTATGGAATCCCGTTAGGTAAAGTTACGTTCTCACATTATAGTGACGGGGAATTTCAACCTTCCTTTGAAGAATCTATAAGAGGTTTACGCGTTTTTATTGTGTGCTCTACTTTTCCTAGTGCAGACAATTTAATGGAACTATTGTTAATGATTGATGCTGCTAAAAGAGCTTCAGCAAGACACATTACTCCCGTAATTCCTTATTTTGGATGGGCTAGACAAGACCGAAAAGACAAGCCAAGAGTGCCAATTGGAGCAAAACTAGTAGCAAAACTATTAGAATCAGCTGGGGCTACACGAATTATGACCATGGATTTACATGCAGATCAAATTCAAGGGTTTTTTGAAAAACCAGTAGACCACTTATTTGCTTCCACTATATTCTTGCCTTATGTAAAAAGCTTGGGTCTAGAGAATTTAACAATCGCATCTCCAGACATGGGAGGCTCAAAAAGAGCTTATGCGTATTCTAAATTTTTAGAATCGGATGTGGTAATTTGTTACAAACAAAGAAAAGTGGCCAATGTAATTGATACAATGGAACTTATTGGAGAAGTGAAAGGTAGAAATGTAATTCTGGTAGATGACATGATTGACACCGGAGGTACATTGGCAAAAGCTGCCGATCTAATGATAGAAAAAGGAGCACTAAGCGTAAGAGCTATTTGTACTCACGCAATTTTATCAGGAGATGCTTACGAAAAAATTGAGAATTCTAAATTATTAGAATTAATTGTTACCGATTCTATTCCGTTAAAGAAAGAATCAAAAAAAATAAGAGTAGTGAGTTGTGCACCTCTTTTTGCAGAAGTTATGCACATGGTGCAACACAACAATTCCATCAGTGGAAAATTTTTAATGTAATTTATTTTTTATTAACTATATATTTTTACAATGAAATCAATTTCGATTAAAGGATCAGAAAGAGAAAACGTAGGCAAAAAGGCAACTAAAGCCGTACGTGATGCTGGAATGGTTCCTTGCGTAATTTACGGAGGAAGTCAACCAGTGCATTTTACAGCAGAAACAAAAGCTTTCAAAAGCTTGGTTTACACTCCAAACGCGCACACTGTTGCGATTGATTTGGCTGGAAAAACTTACAATGCTATTTTACAAGACATCCAATTTCACCCAATTAGTGATGCAATCCTACACATTGACTTCTTCCAATTAAGTGACGACAAAGAAATCGTTATGGAAGTTCCAGTTAAAGTTACAGGAACATCTCCAGGTGTACTTTTAGGAGGGGTGTTAAACCTTAACCAAAGAAGATTAAAAGTGAAAGCTTTACCTAAAAATCTTCCTGATTTTGTTGAGGCTAACATTTCTGAGTTACAAATGGGTAACAAATTGTATGTAACTAAAATCGCTACAAACAATTTCAAATTGATGCACCCAGATAACACTGTGGTTTGTCAAGTGAAGATCTCACGTGCTGCAATGAAAGCTGCTCAAGAAGCTGCCAAAGCAGAAAAAGGAGCAAAAAAGAAAAAATAATTTCTTTTTTATCAAATCAAAAAGCACCAGTTTATCTGGTGCTTTTTTTTATGCAATACAATTTTTAACAAACCGCTATTTAATTAATTAATAGTGTTATTTTTGATTTTTAATCTGAATAAAAACGTATGAAGTTACCTGAATTATCTAAAGAAAATATAGCTATCGCTTTTTACACCATCTATATACTAATTGCCGGAATTGGCTACGAACTATTTCCAAGCCACGGAAACACCCCAAATGGCGGGGTGCTACTGCTCTACTTATTTATTCCGATAAGTATTATTTATTTTATGGTGCATTTAATAAAGCAATTGTATGGCAATCAAAGTTATGCCAAATGCTTATTAATTCACGGCGTAGTTTGGTTATCTATTGTGGTAATTTTATCGGCTTTCGCCAAATAAAAAATCCGTTAGTATTAATAACGGATTTATAAATTTTACTTTTTATTAATAAAAAAGACAGCTCCAATCATCAATCGCCTTTGTCCGTTTTCATTCATCGAATTGGAAATGGAAGCATAATCTGAATTCCACTTACTTGTTAGAAAAGCAAATTCATATCCAATGTTTAATCGCCCTACTTGCTTGCCTTTACTTTTGATTCCAACTCCAATAGAAGGTCCAACATAAAACATGTTGTTTCTTAATCTGATGTAATTAGAAGTGCTGTTTGAAAGATCATTTATATCTACTTGATTAGCCTGTGAATACACATTAAAGTCATTGCCTGTATAAGCCAAATTCAATCCCCCAGATAAAATAAAATCATTATCATTAAGAAATAAGCGTTGAACTCTTAATCGCACACTACCTCTAGAACCATTGCTTACAGCTGCAGAATTAGATTGTTTGAAAAAATTACTGCCTGCCTCAATATCAAATAAATATTTACTTGCGAGTGTACTAAAACCAAAAACAAATTCCGGAACATTAGATTGAATTATTGGCAAGTTGCTTGACTCTAATTTATCATCAATATTAAATTTACTGTTACTTATAAACCCACCTCCAAAATAGATACTTTCTTGAGGCTCTTTTATATTTGATTTCGTTTCTTGAGCTAATGAAATGCTTACAATAGAAATTAAGGTGAAAAGTATTATTTTTTTCATGATACTGTTTTTTAGATTTATATAAATCAAAAGTCTTAAAAAAAAAATTGCTATAATTAAGATTATGATAACTTTAACAACCTCCTACCCAACCAAGTTGATCACTTTTCCCGGAACAATAATTACTTTATTTGGTGTTCTTCCGTCTAATTGCTTAATAGTTCTTTCGTCGGCCATAACAATTTCTTGAATTTGCGAAACGGTTAAATCTAAAGGCAATTTTATGGTAAAACGCATTTTTCCGTTAAAAGAAACTGGATATTCTTTCTCTGATTCTACCAAATATTTTTCCTCACAAACCGGAAAAGCAACAGTTGATATAGAACCTTCATGACCCAACTGACTCCAAAGTTCTTCTGCAATATGTGGCGCATACGGCGAAATCAATACCGCTAATGGTTCTAAAATTTTTCTATGATTGCATTTTAATGTTGCTAATTCGTTTACACAAATCATAAACTGAGAAACCGAAGTATTGAAAGAGAAATTCTCAATATCTTCTGTTACCTTTTTAATGGTTTTATGTAATGCTTTGTACATTTCTGCTGTGGGTTCTGCATCAGAAACCTGCAAGCCATTGTCGTCAAAATACAAACGCCACAGTTTTTTCAAGAATCCCGAAACACCGGTAATTCCAGCAGTATTCCATGGTTTTGCTTGCTCTAATGGCCCTAAGAACATTTCATACAAACGCAAGGTGTCCGCGCCATAATCGTTGCAAATATCATCTGGGTTAACCACATTATATTTGGATTTTGACATCTTTTCTACTTCACGCCCTACAATATATTTTCCGTTTTCTAATAGGAATTCAGCATCCTTATAATCCGAATAAAGCGGATGTTTTTTGAAGGCTTCAATATCCAATTCATTGGTAATGTCATTAATAACGGCCAAATCAACATGTATTGGATGTACATTAACACCGGCGATTAATCCTTTTGAATATAATTTTTTAGAATCTTCGCTTCGATATACAAAAGCACTCATCCCAAGGATCATTCCTTGATTGATTAATTTTTTGAAAGGCTCTTCGGTTGGAGCATACCCCCGATCTTTTAGGAATTTATTCCAAAAACGAGAATACAATAAATGTCCGGTTGCATGTTCGCTGCCGCCTATATATAAATCTACATTTTCCCAATATTTTAAAGCATCGGCTGAAGCAAATTCAGAAGCATTTTGTGCATCCATATAACGCATCCAATACCAAGAAGAACCTGCCCAACCAGGCATTGTGTTCAATTCTAATGGAAAAATAGTCACATTGTCAATTAATTGATTACTGACTACAGCACACTGAACACTATCCCAAGCCCAAGTAGTCGCATTGCCTAAAGGCGGCTGACCATCTTCGGTTGGCAAGTATTTTTCAACTTCTGGCAACACAATTGGCAAGTGCTTTTGATCAATCATTTGTGGCAAGCCATTTACATAATACACCGGAAATGGCTCTCCCCAATATCTTTGACGAGAAAAAACGGCATCACGCAAACGGTAATTGGTTTTTCCTTTTCCTTGGTATATTTTTTCAAGCGCTTCGATGCTTTTTTTGGTTCCTTCTTTGTATCCTAATCCGTTAAGGAAATCAGAATCCACCAATTCAAATCCAGCTTTCTCTCCATAAGCGGCTTCCGAAATATCCTTATTGAATATGTTTTTGATTTCTGGCATTCCGTTTTTCCCTTTAAAGAAATTAGCGAATGCATAATCTCTCTCATCGCCACAAGGCACCGCCATTACCGCTCCGGTTCCGTATCCTGCCAATACATAATCTCCAATCCAAACCGGAATTGGTTCTTTTGTAAAAGGATGTTCGGCATAAGCCCCAGTAAAAACACCCGAAATGGTTTTTACATCGGCCATTCTTTCTCTTTCCGAGCGTTTCGCAGTAGCTTCAACATAAGCTTCAACAGCTGCTTTTTGAGTTGGAGAAGTGATTTTAGAAACCAATTCGTGTTCTGGTGCCAAAGTCATAAAAGTCACTCCAAAAATAGTATCGGGACGGGTAGTAAAAACTTCAATATACTTATCCGAATCAACAAGATTGAATTGAACAATAGCTCCAACGCTTTTCCCAATCCAGTTTCGTTGCGATTCCTTTATAGATTCACTCCAATCAATATCATTTAATCCTTGCAATAAGCGCTCAGCATAAGCCGAAATTCGCATCGACCATTGGGTCATTTTTTTACGAATAACCGGGTGCCCTCCGCGTTCAGAAACTCCGTTTACAATTTCATCGTTGGCTAAAACGGTTCCCAATGCCGGGCACCAATTTACTTCGGTTTCTGCCAAATAAGTTAAACGGTATTGCAATAGTATTTTTTGTTGTTCTTCAGCTGTAAAAGCATTCCACTCTGCAGCAGAAAAAGGAACAATATAGTCATCACAAACAGCATTTACTGTAGCATTTCCTTCTTTTTCAAAAATTGAAATCAGGGTAGAAATAGCCTCTGCTTTATTGGAATTATTGTTATACCAAGATTCAAATAATTGAATAAAAATCCATTGGGTATGTTTGTAATAATCGGCATTTGAAGTACGTACTTCACGACTCCAATCAAATGAAAATCCAATTTTATCTAATTGTTCGCGGTAGCGTGTGATATTTTCTTTGGTAGTAGTATCAGGGTGTTGCCCTGTTTGTATCGCATATTGCTCTGCAGGCAATCCAAATGAATCATACCCTTGCGGATGCAAAACATTAAATCCTTGATGGCGTTTGTATCGTGCCACAATATCGGAGGCAATGTAACCTAGCGGATGCCCAACATGCAATCCCGCACCCGATGGATAAGGAAACATATCTAGCACATAGTACTTTGGTTTATCTGAATTATTGGATGCAGCAAAAGTTTGTTTTTCTGCCCAATACTTGCGCCATTTGGCCTCTATTTGTTCGTGGAAATATTTCATTCTATGCGTTTACAGTTTTTGGTTACAACCAAAATTTAAGCCACAAATTTACATTTATTGTACTAAAGTCAAAACTTTAATCGTTATAAACTATGAATAAAGAAATTGTTTATTATTTTTACAACTTAAATTCAAATTTATATGGCATCTTCATTTGATAAATTTCAAAAACGCAGATTAATCTCATCTTATTTTTCAGTTGTTTTAAGTGTATTCTTAGTCTTATTTTTACTAGGATTATTAGGACTTTTTATCATTAATTCGAAAAGACTTTCTGACAATTTTAAAGAAGATATCGTAATGACTGTTTTCTTTAAAACGGAAGCTACTGATACCATTTTCAAAGCATTTGAAACCGAAATGAAAACTGGAAAATATACAAAAGATTTTGTTTTTGTATCTAAAGAAAAAGCGGCTAAGGAGCACGAAAAAACGCTTGGTGAAAATTTTACCGAATTTTTAGGCGCTAATCCGTTATACAATTCGTATGATATTCACCTTAAAGCAGACTATGTAACTACTGCAGGGTTTTCAAGTTTAGAAAGTGAAATTAGACAAAATCCAATGGTGGCAGATGTTGTTTACGACAAACAATTAATTGTATTGGTAAATGACAATGTGAAAAAAATAAGTTTATGGGTATTAATCATCAGCGGAATTTTTACTGTAATTTCGATATTGTTAATTAATAGTTCTCTTCGATTATCTATTTACGCCAACCGATTTATCATTAAAACCATGCAAATGGTTGGAGCTACCAAAGCATTTATTAGAAAACCATTTTTAACCCGAAGTGTGATTTTAGGAACAATTGGATCTGGTTTGGCAATTATTGCATTAATTGGTGTTCTTATTTATGTATCTACTAATTACCCAGCTTTAGACATTTTTAAAGATCAATTACTTACCATTTTAGTATTATTCGGAGTATTAGTATTGGGTGTTGTAATCACTTTGGCAGGAACTTATTTTGCTACACAACGTTTCCTAAATTTAAGAACTGACGATTTATACTAAATCATAACTTTAATAATGAGGAAGAGATTGCATCGATCCTCGCAATGACTTACTGATGAAAAATAACGAACAAAAACCCGATTTTCTTTTTGAAAATGTAAATTATAAAATATTACTTATCGGAATTGCTGTAATTGTAGTTGGCTTTATTTTAATGTCGGGGGGTGGTAGCGATGATCCAAAAGTATTTAATGAAGATGTTTTTAGTTTTAGAAGAATACGATTAGCGCCAACTATGGTTTTAATTGGATTCGGTATTACTATTTATTCTATCTTCAAAAAATCAAAATAAATGGATTATTTACAAGCGATTGTACTAGCAATAATAGAAGGTATCACCGAGTTTTTACCTGTTTCTTCTACAGGACATATGATTATTGCAAGTTCCTTTTTTGGCATTAGCCACGATGAATTTACCAAACTTTTCACGATTGTAATTCAACTAGGAACCATTCTATCGGTGGTGGTGTTATACTTTAAACGCTTTTTTCAAAGTTTTGATTTTTACCTAAAATTATTTGTAGCTTTTATTCCTGCAGTTATTTTTGGATTGCTATTCAGCAAAAAAATTGATGCTTTATTAGAAAACCCAGTTACGGTTGCTGTCTCTTTGCTTGTTGGAGGAATTATTTTATTAAAGGTAGATGATTGGTTTTCTAAAGAAACTGAAGTAGCTACCAATCAAGAAATAAGTTATGTAACTGCTTTAAAAATTGGATTGTTTCAATGCTTAGCGATGGTGCCTGGAGTTTCTAGAAGTGGCGCCAGTATTGTAGGTGGAATGACACAAAAATTATCACGAACTACTGCCGCTGAATTTTCTTTCTTTTTGGCGGTACCTACCATGTTAGGCGCAACTTTAAAAAAATGCTATGACTATTATAAAGACGGCTATGTCTTATCTCAAGATCAAATCAATTTTCTAATTATTGGAAATGTTGTTGGGTTTGTTGTAGCACTTATTGCTATAAAAAGTTTTATCGGTTTCTTAAGCAAAAACGGATTTAAAGTATTTGGTTATTATCGAATAGCTGTGGGTGTTGCCTTATTACTAATTCATTTTTGCATCCATAAACTAGAAGTAATTTAATGTCGGCAGAAGAATATTTAGAAGGTAAGGTTATCTTAATTGACAAGCCGCTTACTTGGAGTTCGTTTCAGGCGGTAAATAAATTGAAATACATTTTAAAACGAAAATACGATCTTCCAAAGAAGTTTAAAATTGGTCATGCCGGCACGTTAGATCCATTAGCGACTGGGTTACTAATTATTTGCACCGGAAAATTCACCAAAAAAATTACCGAAATTCAAGCTCAAACTAAAGAATATAAGGGAACTATAACCGTTGGAGCTACTACTCCATCGTATGATTTAGAAACCGAAGTGAATGCAACTTTCCCTACAGAGCACATCACCGAAGCATTGATTATTGAAACAACCAAACAATTTTTGGGAGAAATAGATCAAAAGCCTCCAGTTTTTTCGGCAATAAAAAAAGAGGGAAAAAGGCTGTATGAGCATGCGCGTGCTGGAGAAGAAGTGGAAATTGCAGCACGAAAAACGACTATTTACGAATTTGAAATCACTAAAATAAATTTACCGGAAATTTCTTTTCGAGTACAATGTAGCAAAGGAACTTACATTCGTTCACTCGCTTTTGATTTTGGAATCGCATTAAATTCGGGTGCTCATTTAACTGAATTACGACGAACAAAAATTGGCGCTTATTCAGTAGCCAACGGAGTTACTCCGGAAGATTTTGAGAAGCAGTTGCAGTAATTAAAGCGCTAATTTCATTTTGAATAGACACCCCTTTATCGGCTAAATACCATTTTTGCAGTTCAATTTTTGCTGTTTCATCAACCACTCCATGAGCCGCTTTATAATCAATTATTAATTGTTTTGCTTGAGTAGGTCTTGGCCCAAAATCCCCAATAACTTCGCCTGTTTCTTTTTCGATAATAATTAATTTCGGAATCGACTTGGTACCGTTGGTTAAAAAGAGATTCATCAACTCTTCATTTTCATCACGAAACACAATCCGCAAGTCAATTTTAGAAGTTAACTCCGCCATTTTGTTAATTACAGGAACCACTTGCGCAGCATCGCCACACCAACTTTCTGCAAGCACCAACCAAATATATTCATTCGATAAATTTTCTAATAGTGCTTTTGTTTCTTGAGTCACTTCGATTGTTTTATCCAATCGATGCATGCGCGACTCATTTAATTTAGTATAATTAATATAATCGGGAGAGGTAATCAGTCCGGTGGTTTTGCCTTCTTGGGCATATTTAGATATTAAACTTCTATATTCGGTATAGGAGCTACTTTTGGCAATGCTATTGGAAATTATTGAATTCATGAGTTATAAATTTATGTTACAAAGATACAATTCAGATAAAAATGAAACTGTAAGAAATGTTACATAACTTAAAATTAGCATCGAAATAAAAAAAGGAAATGTTTATATTTGCATCAAACAAATCATTCAACACCTTTCAATAATGAAATACAAAAGAATTCTTCTAAAACTAAGTGGTGAAGCATTAATGGGAGAAAGACAATACGGGATTGACCCTAAAACTCTTTCGGACTATGCAGATGAAATTAAAAAAATTCACGAAAAAGGAATTGAAATTGCCATTGTAATTGGAGGAGGAAATATTTTTAGAGGTGTTTCAGGCGCAAGCAACGGAATGGATCGAGTTCAAGGAGATTACATGGGAATGCTTGCAACCGTTATAAACGGAATGGCTTTACAAGGTGCTCTTGAAGATAAAGGAATGTTAACGAGACTGCAAACTGCTTTAAAAATTGAAGCAATTGCAGAACCTTATATTAAAAGAAGAGCGGTACGTCACTTAGAAAAAGGGCGTGTTGTGATTTTTGGAGCAGGAACTGGAAACCCCTATTTCACTACCGATACTGCTGCAGTTTTAAGAGGAGTTGAAGTACATGCCGATGTAATCTTAAAGGGAACTCGAGTTGATGGTATTTATACTTCAGATCCTGAAAAAGATAAGTCTGCAGTGAAATTTGACTACATCTCATTTGAAGATGTAATCAAAAAAGGCTTAAACGTTATGGATACCACAGCTTTTACATTAAGCCAAGAAAACAAATTACCAATTGTGGTTTTTGATATGAATCAAAAAGGAAACCTATTAAAAATTTGCGAAGGCGAAAATATAGGTACCGTTGTAAATATATAATAGTTTAGTAGTCAAAATATCTAATAAAATGGAAGAAATAGAATTTATAATTGATAGTACTAAAGAAGCTATGACTAGCTCTGTAGACCACTTAGAAAAATCTTTTTTAAATATTCGTGCAGGAAAAGCATCACCTCAAATGTTAGGAAGTGTTTTTGTAGATTATTATGGTTCTCAAACACCACTTTCTCAAGTTGCTAATGTAAATGTTCCCGATGCTAGAACTATAACAATCCAACCTTATGAAAAAAGCATGTTGCAACCTATTGAAAAAGCAATTATGATTGCTAATTTAGGTTTCAACCCAATGAATAACGGAGATATAGTAATCATTTCGGTGCCGCCATTAACAGAGGAACGCCGTAGAGATTTGGTAAAACAAGCCAAACAAGAAGCTGAAGATGCAAAAATTGGAGTAAGAAACCATAGAAAAGATGCAAATTCGGATATTAAAAAATTAGAGAAAGACGGAACTTCAGAAGATTTATGTAAAAAAGCAGAAGACGATGTTCAAAAATTGACTGATAATTTTATCAAAAAAATTGAAGAACATTTGGCGCTTAAAGAAGCTGAAATCATGAAGGTATAAGTTTTACCAACTATTTATAAAAAAATCCGCACTACAATTAGTGCGGATTTTTTATTGCCTATTTATTACTATTGAATTACGGTTTTATAATCAACACCGAAGGTACCGTGCTTAACCATACGCTTTGTGCATCAACTAGTTTTTTCCAACTTTCTAATGATATTACCATCAAATCTTGCTTCGCTAAAAAGCCTGCTTTCATCTCTGACTCGGATATAATTGAAATTGAATTTGGATAGGTTTTATCTAAAGCAGCAATAGCATTTTCAATAATGAAATTGTTTTTCACCTGATCGTTAATTTCTAAAACAGTCACTTTAGAGTCGTTATTATAAATTAGTTTTTGCGCATAATCAATTAAGAATGCATCTTCCATTCCAAATATTGGAACAAAAATTTCATTAATTTCTGTTAGATCTTTGTCTACCAAAATTCCAATTGGCATCTTACTTTTAGAAATCAACAACCTAGTTTTATCATCAAACGGAGAATTTTCAAACAACCCCTCTTTACCTGTAAACTTGTCTAGCAATCGCTCTGGATTTATAATTCTCGTAGTAAATCCTAAAACTTTTCCTAACAGGGAACCTTCAAAAATAGATTTACCTAACCCTACTAAAATCAAGTCGAACTCGCCTCGAGTAGCAATTTCGGCAATTTCACTTTCAATATCTAAAGTAGATTTAAATATTGGAGTCACCTCTTGTTTTAATACCGCAGCTTCATCCAAAATTGGCTCAAACGTTTCCTTCTCATAATCACTTAAATTATACGAATGTACCTCATCACTTAATGACAAATGCAAAACGGTAACATTGGTATTTTCTTTTTGTTTTTTTACAAAACTGTTTGCCAATCTCAATAAAGACTTTCCTTTTTCGTTGGTTCCGAAAGAGATCAATATTTTGAATTTATTAGATTCTCCAATTTTATTTGGAATAACCTCAACCTTTTTATTAAAAATAAAATCGATTAAATCAATAACTGGCCCTGTCATAAAAGTAGTAACTAAAGCCATGATTACCATCATAGTAAATACTTCGGGAGTTAGGACTTTTAAATCCAATCCAATATTTAATACAATCAATTCCATTAACCCTCTTGTATTCATCAAGGCACCAATAGTTAAACTATCTCTCCAATTTTGGCCAACAAATTTGGCTGCAAGTGCACTTCCAAGAAACTTTCCAACAACGGCAACTAAGATAATTAATCCGGTAATTTGCCATAAATAAGAATCGTTAATTAAGCCAATTTGAGTTCGTAATCCAGTAAAAACAAAGAACAAAGGCAGTAATAATATTAAAGAAACATCTTCTACTTTCTCGATAATTATTTTTCTAATTTTAGTAATATCAGGCATAATAGCCCCTGTCATAAACGCACCAAACAAGGCGTGGATTCCTATAATTTCGGTGATATAAGAAGATATAATTAAGGTCACAATGAAAATAGCAACAACTGGTTTGCTTAAGTTTTCTCTAGTTGCAAATAAATCCCCAATTTTTTTAAGGAACGGTTTTACAACAAACAACATCAGCAACACATAAAGTAATGCCAAAGAAATGATATACATAGAACTAGCAAAAGTTCCTGCTTTTACAATAGCAATTACCGCCGCAAGAACACACCAAGCCGTAATATCATCGGCGGCAGCACAAGTAATGACAATGGCTCCAAGTTTCGTTTTATGAATTCCTCTTTCCTGAACAATTCGAGCTAATACAGGAAAAGCCGTGATACTCATAGCAATTCCCATAAATAATGCAAAAGAAAGAAACGGAACTCCGTCTGGCGCAAAGCGATAATAGATAAAATAGGCCAAACCAATTCCTAATGTAAATGGAATTACAATACTAGCATGACTAATTACAATTGCTTCATTGGCTCTATTTTTTAAGACTTTTAAATCCAATTCCATTCCTACTACAAACATGAAAAGGATAAGCCCAATCTGACTCAAAAACTGAAGATTACCTAAAGAATCAGGTGGAAAAAGCATTGCAGAATACTCCGGAAAGTACATTCCAACTAATGAAGGCCCTAAGAAAATTCCGGCAATAATTTCGCCAATTACTGAGGGTTGCCCTATTTTTCTGAAAATCCATCCAAAAAAACGAGCTACAATAATTATGGTAATAATTTGAAGCAATAATATAGCTAAGGGATGCTCTAAATTATGAATTAGAGACTTGTAAAATTGCATAAATAAAGTATCACTAGACGATTTTTCCACAACATTTCTTCCTACTTCTAAAAACTTACCCTTAGAAACGATCCAAAACATAAGTGCTGAAAACCCTCCTGTTACACCTATATAAAATAATGCATTTTTTATGTTTTTCATTTGAAAATTTCTTACGTTTTGTAGTGATACAAATATGGTAAAAACAAAGTTAAAAAAAAATAATTTTCATTTTAATTAATGTAAAAATAACAGGATTTTTAATACTTAAATTTTGGGAAAAGTTTTGCGTTTAGCACTTTGCAATTCAGGCTATTTAATTACCTTTGTTGCCGTTTAATTTTGCTCATGAAAAAGAAAATAAAAGCTGGTATTTGGGAATATATTGCTGGAATTGTTCTCCGAAATAGGATAACTATTTTAGTAGTTGTATTTTTACTTACCGTTTTTCTTGCTTTTCAATGGAAAAATGTAGGAATGACCTATAATGAAGCCAACCTATTGCCGAAAGATCACCCTGCAAATAAAGAATACACCCAGTTTTTAAACACCTTTGGCGAAGAAGGAAATCTTATAGTTATCGGAATTAAAGACGATGCCTTTTTTACTCCAAAAGCATTTGCTGCTTGGAATAAAATGGTGCAAAACCTAAAAGCACACAAAGAAATTGAATTGGTGGTTTCTGTAAGTAATTTAAAAAAATTAGAAAAAGATACCATCAACCAAAAGTTTCAATTGGTCCCTTTAATAGATCCTGCCCAGGGAAAAAACAGTGCCTATTTAACCGGAATAAAAAATCAGTTATTTAATGATTTGCCTTTTTACGAAGGCCTTTTATTCAATAAAAAATCAGGGAGTATTCGTGCAGCCATTTACATGAATAAGAAAGTGGTGAATTCACCTATTCGAAAAAAATTCATTTTAAAGATCTTGGTTCCTGCTGTTGACAAATTTGAAAAGGAAACCAACATCGATTTGAAAGTTTCTGGAATGCCCTACATTCGAACGATAAATACTGAAAATATGAAAGGAGAAATCGGCCTGTTTATTGGAGCCGCCTTGTTTATCACTTCCTTGATATTTTTCTTGTTTTTTCGATCTTTTCGCGCCACCTTTATTTCGATTTGCATCTTAATTTTTGGGGTGATGTGGTCCTTCGGAACCTTAGGATTATTTCATTATAAAATTACCATTTTAACGGCAATTATTCCGCCGCTTATTATTGTTATTGGGATCACCAATTGTATTTTCCTAATCAACAAATACCAACAAGAAGTAAAAACACATGGCAATCAAGCCAAAGCTTTACAAAGAGTAATTTCTAAAATTGGCGTTTCTACTTTAATGACCAACATGACTACCGCAATTGGATTTGCCACTTTCATGATTACCGGAAATGATTTGCTTTATGAATTTGGATTGGTTACTTCAATAAATGTCATCACGGTATATTTACTAACGCTGGTTGTAGTGCCTATTGTGTATAGCTTTATGCCAGTGCCTAAAGAAAGACATCTTTATCATCTAACTAAAAACTACCTTTCTTCCCTATTAAACTGGGTTGAAAAAATTGTTCGCTATAAACGAAAAACCATTTATATCATTTATGGCTTATTATTGATTTTTAGTTTAATTGGAGTTTCCCAAATGAAAGTTTCGGGAAGCTTAATTGGCGAAATGCCAAAAAGAGCCTCGTTTTTTAAAGATATATTATTCTTTGAAAAAGAATTTAACGGAGTGCAACCCCTAGAAATAATGATAAATACCGGTCGCAAAAAAGGAGTAATGAAAGCTTCTGTAATGCGAAAAATGGATGAACTACAAAAAACAATTGATAGCATTCCCGAATTGTCAAAACCCGTTTCTATTGTAAATTTGGTGAAATATTCTAAGCAAGCATTTTATAATGGCAACCCAGAATATTATGAATTGCCTACTTCGCAAGAGCAAGCCTTCATCTTGAATTATGCCAAAAATGCCACTAAAAATTCGAAAGAAAATTTAATGAAAAGTTACGTAGATTCAACCGGGCAATATGCCAGAATCACAACGTTCATGAAAGATATTGGAACCGAAGAAATGGCAAGAGTGGAAAAACGACTTCACAAAAGAATCGATCAAATTTTCCCTTCTGATAAATATACCATTACACTTACAGGAAAGGCTTTAGTTTTTCAAAAAGGAACAACTTATTTGGTTGAAAATCTTATCGAATCCCTAATTTTTGCAATATTACTTATTGCAGGATTAATGGCCTACATGTTTCGATCTTGGAAAATGATTTTTGCATCGGTGGTTACCAACATATTGCCGTTGTGTATTACATCAGGCTTAATGGGTTATTTCGGAATTCCGTTAAAACCATCTACTATTTTAGTATTTAGTATTGCCTTCGGAATTTCGGTAGATAATGCCATCCAATTTATGGCTAAATACCGTCATGACTTACTACGAAACGAAGGGAAAATTAAAAAATCAGTAATCAGTGCGTTGCACGAAACGGGCGTAAGTACCTTTTATACCTCTATGGTTTTAATCTTCGGATTTGCTATATTCACATTGTCTAGCTTTAGCGGAACCATAGCACTTGGCGGATTAATATCGGTTACCCTTACTTTTGCTATGTTTGCCAATTTATTGGTATTACCAGCGTTAGTATTAACAACCGAAAAATGGAGCGGAAAGAAAGATATAATTGAAGAACCCATAATAAACATCCTTAGATCACAAGACGAAGACGAGGATGAAGTTGAGGAAATTCAAGAAAAATAAAATAATTTATATTTGTAATACGAATCGTATTCTCTAAAAAATTTAAGATGAAAAGCACAAAAGTAAAAGACTTATTAAACAGCGCTAAAACGCTACAAGAAGTAAATGCCAAAGGTTGGGTTAGGGCTTTTAGAAACAATCAATTTATAGCTTTAAATGATGGGTCAACCCTTCATAATATTCAATGTGTAGTTGACTTTGAAAACACTTCAGAAGAAATTCTAAAAAGAATTACCACAGGTGCTGCAGTTTCTGTAACTGGTGAATTGGTTGAAAGCAAAGGTGCTGGTCAAAAATATGAGATTCAGGTTTCTAGACTTGAAATCTTGGGAGATTGCGATGCAGAGAAATTTCCAATTCAGCCAAAAAACAAACCAAGTTTGGATTTTCTACGTGAAAATGCGCATTTACGTGTGCGTACCAACATGTTTGGAGCCATCATGAGAGTGCGTTCGGTATTATCATTTGCCGTGCATAATTACTTTCAAGAAAAAGGATTTGTGTATGTAAATACGCCAATCATCACTGGATCGGATGCTGAAGGTGCCGGAGAAATGTTTAAAGTAACCGCTTTACCATTTGACGGAACGCCAAGAACCGAAGACGGAAAAGTAAACTATAAAGAAGATTTCTTTGGTAAAGAAACCAACTTAACGGTCTCTGGACAATTGGAAGCAGAAACTTATGCTATGGCATTAGGTCAAGTTTATACTTTTGGGCCAACTTTTCGTGCAGAAAACTCGAATACTTCGCGTCACTTAGCTGAATTTTGGATGATTGAACCTGAAGTTGCTTTTAATGATTTAAATGATAATATGGATTTGGCAGAAGATTTTATCCAATATGTTATTAAATACACCATGGATAAATGCCAAGACGATTTGAAATTTTTGGAGGGTCGTTTATTAGACGAAGAAAAATCAAAACCTCAAGCAGAACGAAGTGAAATGGCCTTGCTTGAAAAATTAAATTTCGTATTAGAAAATAATTTCAAACGCGTTTCTTATACTGAAGCGATTGACATTTTAAGAGAATGTACTCCAAATAAAAAGAAAAAATTCAACTATATTATCAACGAATGGGGTGCCGATTTACAAAGTGAACACGAGCGCTATTTAGTTGAAAAACACTTTAAATGTCCTGTAATCTTATTTGATTATCCGGCAAATATTAAAGCTTTTTACATGCGTTTAAACGAAGACGGAAAAACCGTTCGCGCTATGGATATCCTTTTCCCAGGAATTGGTGAAATTGTAGGTGGATCTCAAAGAGAAGAGCGTTACGATGTGCTGGTTGAAAAAATGAAAGTACTAGGAATTGAAGAAGAAGAACTTTGGTGGTATTTAGACACGAGAAGATTTGGTTCGGCGGTTCACTCCGGTTTCGGATTAGGATTTGAGCGCTTGGTATTATTTGTAACCGGAATGACTAATATTAGAGATGTAATTCCGTTTCCAAGAACACCACAGAACGCAGAATTTTAAAATTGTTTAAGTTTTCAAGTGGTTGTCAGTTCGGTAATTTGAAACTTCAATCTTTAAACTAGTAAACAAAAAAAATGCTAAAGCAAAATTTACAATTTAAGTTATCTCAAAAATTATCTCCACAACAAATCCAGTTGATGAAGTTAATTCAGTTGCCTACATTGGCATTTGAACAACGATTGCTTGAAGAGATGAATGAAAATCCTGCTTTAGAATCTGGTAAAGAAGAAGAAGATGATCTTTATGAGAAAGACGAGTTTGACAATGAGGATTATGATGATTATGACGGCAGCGATAACATTGAAACAGACGACATCAATATTGATGAATACTTAAGCAACGATGAAACCCCCGACTATAAATTACAAGCCAACAATTATAGCGAGGAAGAAGAAAGAGAAAATCCGTTTGCCTCACCTGTTAGTTTCCATCAAGATTTAATCAACCAATTAAACACCTTCATTCTTGACGATTCCGATCGTGAAATTGCCGAATTTTTGGTGGGAAGTATCGACGACATGGGCTACATCCGTAGAACAGTTCAAGATATTGTAGATGATATGGCCTTTACTCAAGGTATTTATACCGATGAAAAAAATGTGGAGCGCATGCTGCATGTCATCCACGAACTAGAGCCTTCTGGAGTTGGTGCTCGCGACTTGCAAGAGTGTTTGTTATTACAATTAAAACATAAAACGCCAAATCAAGACATTGCCTTGGCCATGGATATTATTGAAAACCAATTTGAAGCATTTACCAAAAAACATTATGATAAATTGCTTCAAAAATATGGCATCTCGCAAGAGCAATTAAAAAAGACTATCCACGAAATTGAAAAGTTAAACCCCAAACCGGGGGGTTCATTTACCGGAAATAATAAAATTACCGAAAACATTGTTCCCGATTTTGCTATCCGAATTAATGATGGCGAATTAGAACTTACTCTTAACGGAAGAAATGCACCTTCGCTTCACGTCTCAAAAGACTATCAAGAGATGATGCAAACCTATAAAGAATCGCGCGATAAGTCGAATTCTCAAAAGGAAGCTGTGCAGTTTATCAAACAAAAATTAGATTCGGCCAAATGGTTTATTGACGCAATAAAACAACGCCAAGAAACCCTATTTGTAACCATGAATGCCATAATGCATTTTCAGCAAGAATACTTTTTAGACGGTGAAGAAACCAGTTTAAAACCAATGATTCTTAAAGACATTGCCGACATGGTTGGATTAGATATTTCTACCGTTTCTAGGGTGGCAAATAGCAAATATGTAGATACCCCGTATGGCACAAAACTAATTAAAGAATTTTTCTCTGAAGCCATGAAAAATGATCAGGGGGAAGATGTTTCTACTTTAGAAATAAAAAAAATACTGCAAAATGTTATCGAAGAAGAAGACAAACACAAGCCCCTTCCCGATGATCAATTGGCCGAAATTTTAAAAGAAAAAGGGTACCCTATTGCAAGAAGAACCATTGCAAAATACCGTGAGCAACTGGATATTCCAGTGGCTAGAATGCGTAAAAAAATATAAGATTTAGGATCTTTTTTTGGCAAAAAAACGAGTCATTAACTCTGCACATTCCGCTGCCAATACCCCATGAGTTACAATTGTTTTAGGATGCAAAGTCGTTCCCATTGTAATGTATCCGCGTTGTTCATCGCGAGCGCCAAAAACTATTTTAGAAATCTGACTCCAATAAAGTGCTCCGGCACACATTTGGCAAGGCTCAAGAGTTACATACAAAGTACAGTCTTTTAAATATTTTCCTCCTAAATAATTAGCCGCTGCAGTTATCGATTGAATTTCGGCATGAGCAGTAACATCATTTAATAATTCGGTTAAATTATGGCTTCGAGCAATAACTTTATTGGCCACCACAATTACAGCGCCAACCGGAATTTCACCTTTTTCAAAAGCAATTTCTGCTTCGTTCAAAGCTTTTTTCATGAAGTATTCGTCGGTGAAAATGTTTTCCATTCCACAAAAATAAGAATTCAATTTGTACATTTGCTACATGTCTGATAAATTACTCCAACACATTAACAACCCAACCGATTTACGAAAATTGGAAACCACGCAATTGCCTCAATTGGCAAAAGAATTGCGTGATTTTATTATTGATGTTGTTGCTGTAAAAGAAGGACATTTGGGCGCAAGTTTAGGTGTGGTAGAATTAACTATTGCCTTGCATTATGTATTCTATACCCCCGAAGATTTATTGGTTTGGGATGTGGGACACCAAGCGTATGGGCATAAAATTCTAACCGAAAGAAAAGATAAATTTCATACCAACAGACAACTTGGTGGTATTTCAGGATTTCCAAAACGCAGCGAAAGTAATTACGATACTTTTGGTGTGGGCCACTCCTCTACTTCTATTTCGGCGGCACTTGGAATGGCAATTGCCTCTCAACTTAAAGGCGAAAACAAACACCATATTGCTGTAATTGGAGATGCTTCCATAGCAAGCGGAATGGCCTTTGAGGGCTTAAATCATGCCGGAGTTACCGATGCCAATTTATTGGTTATTTTGAATGATAATGCCATAGGAATTGACCCGAGTGTGGGTGCCTTAAAACAGTATTTGACTTCGGTTAAGGAAGGAAAAAATCCGAAGCAAAATAACATGATTAAGTCATTAAATTTTGATTATTCGGGTCCAATAGACGGACATGATTTACCCAAATTAATTTCGGAATTAGAACGGTTAAAAAAAGTAAAAGGTCCAAAGTTTCTTCACATCATAACTACCAAAGGTAAAGGGTTACAACAAGCAGAAGAAGACCAAGTAAAATATCACGCTCCCGGAAAATTTGACAAAAAAACGGGGGACATCCATCCCAAATCGGAAGAAAATTTACCCTTAAAATTTCAAGATGTTTTTGGCTGGACTTTATTAGATTTGGCTCAAACCAATGAAAAAATAATTGGAATCACACCGGCCATGCCAAGTGGAAGTTCGTTAAAATACATGATGGATGCCTTTCCTGAAAGAGCTTTTGATGTGGGAATTGCCGAGCAACATGCGGTGACACTTTCTGCAGGAATGGCAACCCAAGGAATGGTAGTTTTTTGTACTATCTATTCTACCTTTTTACAACGCGCCTACGATCAGGTGATTCACGATGTAGCGCTACAAAATTTACCCGTAATTTTTTGTTTAGACCGAGCCGGATTGGTTGGAGAAGATGGAGCAACGCACCATGGCGTTTTTGATTTGGCTTATTTACGATGTATCCCGAATCTAATTATTTATGCTCCTAAAGATGAAATCGATTTAAGAAATATTCTTTATACCGCGTCGTTAGGATTAGATCATCCAATTGCCATTCGTTATCCTCGTGGCCGAGGAAAATATCCAAATTCGGAAGTTCAAATTTTGAAAAAGCCATTTGAAAAAATAGAAATAGGGAAAGCTCATTTACTGAAAAGTGGTTCTAAAACGGCCGTTTTATCAACTGGTTTTATAGGAAATAATGTGACTTTGGCTTTGCAAAAAATTTCAAATGCTACTGCTGCTCATTATGATTTTGGATTTGTAAAACCATTAGACGAAAGTCTCTTACATGAAATTTTTACTTCTTTTGAAACTATTATTACTCTTGAAGATGGCGCTATAAAAGGCGGCTTTGGAAGTGCCATAATTGAATTTGCTGCTCAAAATAAGTATACCAATAAAATTCAAACGCTTGGCGTTCCCGATGTATTTATAGAACACGGCACCCTAGAAGAGCTTCAAAAAATTTGCGGCATCGATACCAATAGCCTCGTGCAACTGCTCTCAAATTAATATAAAAAAACCCTCCAAATGGAGGGTTTTTTATTCTACAATGTTTCTTTCAACCATTTGTAAAACTCACTTTGCCAAACCATCGCATTTTGTGGTTTAAGCACCCAGTGGTTTTCCTCAGGAAAATATACCAATTTACTTTTTATACCTCGTAATTGTGCCGCTTGAAAAGCTTCTTGTGCTTGCCCAATTGGAACACGAAAATCAGTTCCGCCTTGGTAAATTAAAATGGGTGTATTCCATTTGTCTACGAAATTAATTGGGTTGAATTTTGTATAAGTTTTTTGAGCAATAGCGTTATCTTTTTCCCAATACGCACCACCAAAATCCCAGTTGTTAAAGAAAACTTCTTCGGTAGTTCCAAACATACTTTGTGTATTGAAAACCCCATCGTGAGCGATAAAGGTTTTGAAACGGTTGTTGTGAATTCCCGCCAAATAAAACACTGAATACCCGCCATAACTGGCTCCAACGCAACCTAAACGATTTTTATCTACATAACTTTCTTTAGCAACATCATCAATCGCAGATAGGTAATCGTCCATTACTTGACCACCCCAATCTTTAGAGATTTGCTCGTTCCATTCTTGTCCGTGACCATACATACCACGACGGTTTGGCGCCACTACAATATACCCTTGAGAAGCCATTAAAGAAAAATTCCAACGGAACGAATAAAACTGCGTTAACGGACTTTGGGGTCCACCTTGGCAATATAATAACGCTGGGTATTTTTTTGTTGCATCAAAATTTGGAGGTAAAATTACCCAAACCAACATTTTTTTACCATCGGTAGTGGTTACATATCTTCTTTCGTATTTTGGTAATGAAAGCGAAGCATACGTTTCAGAATTTACTTTGGTTAATTGCATCCAAGTATTTTTCTTCAAATTAAAAGAATAAATTTCCGAAGCATGGTTCATATCTGTTCTTGTCAAAATAGCTGTATCTCCTGTGATGTCAACAATATCATGTACATCAAAATCGCCCGAAGTAATTTGTTTCACGGTAATTGCAATTTTATTCATCCCCGGGAAATTCACTTCAAATAATTGCAGCGTTCCATCAACCGGAGAAATAAAATATACTTTTTTACCGTCTTTGCTCCATTTAAAACTTTCTACAGTTCCGTCATAAGAAGCGGTAAGATTTTGATAGAATTTATCATTCACTCGAACGATAATATCATTTTTATCCGCTTCATATCCGTCGCGTTTCATTTGTAACCAAGATAAATTCCCGGTTGGTGAAAATGTTGGATTCGTATCGTAACCCAAATTGCTTTCGGTTAAATTTGTAGTTGATTTAGTTTCTAAATTATATTCATACAAATTGGTATTCGTAGAAATAGCATAAGCCGTTCCTTCCTTTTTCTTACAAACATAAATGATGCTTTTGCTGTCTGGCGACCAAATAAAATCTTCGTCTCCACCAAAAGGTTTTTGTGGTGCATCAAAATTTTCGCCTTTCATAATGTCAATTGGAGTCGCGTCTTTTTTATTTTCGGCATAAAAAACATGATTGTGCGTGCCGTTATTCCAGGTATCCCAATGGCGGTAATCCAAACCATTATAAATTTGAACATCCGATTTTTCAAGACTTGGATAGTAATCTTTTCCTAAAACTTTTTCTGTTTTTACTTCTTGGGAAGAAACTACATAGTTACCGTCTGGCGAAATGTTTTTATCAGCAAGCAAGTTAGCAGTGTCTTTAACTTCTGTTGGTTTACCACCAATTACAGGAATAGTATAAAATTTAGAGTCCGATTTATTGGCTTCCATATTTGGAATGGACACTTTATAAACCACCATTTTTCCGTCTTTAGAAATGCCTAAAGGAGTTACTCTTCCTAACTTCCAAAGAAGTTCTGGGGATAATACTTGTTGCGCAGATGCTGCTATACTCATAGTGCTTAGGATAATAAAAAATAATTTTTTCATTGGGATTACTAATTTTTAATAAAGGTTAAAAGTAGGAAATAATTTTAAATTGGAGCGTGATTAGTTTTTTTCTAAATTAGCAGAAAATAGCCTCCATGCAACTAAGTTATTGGGAAATAAAAAATTGGTTTACAAATGTTGACTTCACTATTGTGGGCAGCGGAATTGTTGGATTGCATTGCGCATTAGAATTGCGCGAACGATTTCCAGAAAGTAAAATACTGATTCTCGAAAAGGGAATTTTACCACAAGGAGCCAGTACAAAAAATGCAGGATTTGCGTGTTTTGGAAGTTTGTCAGAATTAATTGACGACCTAAAAACCCACTCCGAAGAAGAAGTCATTCAGTTAGTGCAAAAACGCTGGACCGGCTTGCAACTGCTTCGCAAAAGACTTGGTGATGCCGTGCTTGATTTCAAACCTTACGGAGGTTATGAATTATTTCTTCAAGATGACGATGCAACTTACAGCGAATGTTTGCAGAAAATGCCTTTTTTAAATGAAATATTAAAACCGCTTTTTAAAGCCGATGTATTTTCGAAAGAGGTTGATCGATTTGCCTTTGCAAACACGAAAGAATATTCCATTTTCAATCCTTTTGAAGCACAAATTGACACTGGGAACATGATGCAAGCTTTACTAAAAGAAGCCATTTCGAAAGATATTTTAATTTTGAATCAAGCAGAAGTTTCCTCCTATACAGATAAAAATGATTCGGTAGAATTGGTTGTAAACGACACTGCTTTTAACACTAAAAAATTGCTTTTTGCTACCAATGGTTTTGCTTCGAAACTTACAAATAACGAAGTGAAACCGGCACGTGCACAAGTTTTAATTACGGAGCCGATTGCCAATTTAGATATCAAAGGCACCTTTCATTTAGACAAAGGATATTATTATTTTAGAAATTTTGAAGATCGAATTCTACTAGGTGGCGGTAGAAATTTAGATTTTGAAGGAGAAACCACCACCAATTTATCGCAGACAGAAAAAATTCAGAATAAATTGGAAGACTTATTAAAAAATGTAATTTTACCAAACCAAGAGTTTCAAATTGCACACCGTTGGAGTGGTATTATGGGTATTGGAGCACACAAAAATCCGATAGTTTCTCAACTTTCCAACAATGTATATTGTGGAGTTCGATTGGGAGGAATGGGTGTTGCAATAGGAAGTTTAATAGGAAAAGAACTAGCAGATTTAGTATAGATGGCAGCAAAAAAAGACAATTCCAATTCTACCTTTTTTCAAAAACTAAAGACTTTTCTTTGGAAATCCTTACTTTGGTTTTTTGGAATCTCCTTGTTTTTAGTAATCCTCTTTAAGTGGGTTCCGGTTCCGTTTACACCATTAATGGTAACACGAGCACTGGAACAAAAATTTGCAGGAAAAGAAATGACTTGCAGTCATACTTGGGTGCCACTCGACGAAATTTCAACCAACATGCAAAAAGCAGTAATTGCAAGTGAAGACGGTACTTTCTTGTCTCATTACGGATTTGATTTTAAAGCCATGCAAAAAGCATTTCGAAATAATGAAAGAGGCCGAAGATTAAAAGGAGGTAGCACTATATCCCAACAAACGGCAAAAAATGTATTTTTATGGCAAGGCCGAAGTTATTTAAGAAAAGGGCTAGAAGCTTATTTCACGGTATTAATTGAAATCGTTTGGGGAAAAGAACGCATTATGGAAGTGTACCTCAACTCGATAGAAATGGGAGAAGGAGTTTATGGCGTGGAGGCTGCATCAGAATATTGGTACAAAACCAAAGCCGACAATTTAACCAAAATGGAAGCAGCAGGAATTGCAGCAATTCTTCCCAATCCTAGAAAATACAAAGCTTCCAATTCTTCTGCATATATTCAAAAGAGAAAAGGCAAAATCGTAAAAACCATGCGTCATCTTGGAAAAATAGAGTATTAAAAAAAGCGTCGGTGTTCGACGCTTTTTTTATTTAGTAATGAAATAATGATCTGTAGCTCGACCAATATTTATAAATTAATATTCCGTTTAATGCGGCGACAACTAATGCGCCACCAACGCCTGAAGCATCCAAAAAGAAATGAAATAATAAAATATTTAATGATATGGGAGCTAATAATATTAAGGCAAAAGCAACCCATTTTTTAGCTAACAATAACAATCCAATTACAATTTCTAAAAGGGCCACTGTTTTTAATATATAACCTGTTGCTGCCAAAGAAGCTAAAAATGCAGCAGCCTTTTCAGGTGGAACCGGCAAAGGAATAAATGGTTGTGGTAATAGAATATTCATCCCGAATAAAACAAGAATACCTCCCAGTATCCTTCTGACAAATTTAGTAAACATGGAATTCATAAGTGGTTGGTTTAAAGATTAGTATCTAGTAAAGTTATAACTAAAATTTATTTTCTCCAAATATTTTTATTCAAAAACTATTGAAAACGAACAGTTTACGAGTAAAAATAGGCTATATAGTTATGTTTATTGCTAATATAAAAGTTCTGCCTATGTTGGGAATTCCATCGTTTTTTAATCGGGATAAATGCGAAATATAAGTTTTATCCAATAAATTATTGGCATTCAAATTAACATCAAAAGCCATTTTCTTATAGGTTATAGTTCCACCAAATCCCAAATTTAGCAAGAAGTAATTACTAGTTTTTGTTTCAAAAAAGCCAGCATTATTTTGATCGAAAAAATAATCCATATTTAAAATAGCAAAACTATCTTTTAAATACTTGCCCGATTTGAATTCCGTCTTTACAGCATTGTTCCATTTCATTGCAGGAATTAAAGGCAAATTATCCCCATTTTGTTTTTTACCGGTTACGCTCTCAAAGTTACTCGTAACATGCAACCAATCTAGTGGATGGGGATGAAAATGTATCCCCGCTTCGCCTCCATATAAATTAGCATTTGCTTGGGTGTAATTGAACGCATCAAACCCATTAATCTGGGTGCCATTTGGAGCAATAAAAATATAATTATTTATGTGATTATAAAATACGTTAAGGAATAATTCAAAATGGGGAATTCGATATTCCAAATTCAAATCGGTTTGAAAATTTTGCTCATTTTGCAAATCAGCATTCCCAATTTCGTAACGATTACTTCCTTCATGAACGCCATTGGAGGTTAATTCGGCTAGGTTAGGCGCTCTAAATCCAGTCGCTAGATTTAGTCGTAAAATGATATTTTCCTTTAAACTGGATTTCAATCCTAAAGACGAATTAAAACTCTGAAATTTTCTATCGATTGCTGCAAAGTAACCTTCATCGCCATTTGTTCCATGTTCGGTTGTTGTAATATTTCGATTATCCAAGCGAAGTCCGGCCTGAATCACATTCTTTTTCCACTCGTAATTTGCTGTTCCAAAAACTCCAAAATCAGTTGTAGTTGCATCAGGAATTAAAAATTCTTGTCCGGAATTTTTATTGGTTTGGTGCATTCCTTGAGTACCAAAAATCGTCTCTATCTTTCCAATTTTTGGTAAATAATATTTTACATTATAATTGAAAGTAGTTAACTTCATGTGTAAGTTAGCTACATTGCTATTTACAAACTCACTTCGATCATTAGAAATAAAACCCAAATCAGCATCAAGCTTAGAATTATTAAAGAAAATGATATTGTTTAAACTTATAATATTAGCAAATACGGCCTGTTTTGGAAACTCTGTTTGCTTGGTAGAAGTCTGTTCAGCAATGCCAGTTTCCGGAATTCCTATATCCAATTTGTTAAAGTTATACCTAAAAGTAGAATTGAATTTGGTAGTTAAATAGCCAATTGCAGTTTTGAAATCGCTTTCATTAAATCGGGTGTTAGTGACCCTATTTCCAGTTGGAATTTTATAATCGGCATGGGTACTGTAACTTCCACGAGCTAAAAATTTCCAACTATCACCCGAAGTTTTCACGCCCAAATTAGAATTAATTCCATTGGTATTGGAAAACACCTTTTGAATAAAATTGGCATTTACAGAATGGGGCGCAGCAAATTTTTCGGGATTAAAATACAAAACCCCTCCTATCGCATCCGATCCATACAACAAAGATGCAGGGCCTTTTATTACTTCAACGCTTTCAATTCCGGCATCGTTCAACCCCAAGCCATGTTCCTCTCCAAATTGCTGGTTCTCCAATCGGACGCCTTGCGAATAGACTAAAACCCGGTTGCCACTTAACCCACGAATTACGGGCTTCCCTATAGAAGTTCCGGTGGAAACTTGAGAAACACCCGGAATAGTTGCTAGACCTTCCATAAGAGTTGCCGTCCCTTTTTGCTGAAGTGCCTTCATCGATTGATGCTCTACCTTCATGACATTTTGCGATTGGAGTTTATTAAATGGGGTAGAAAAAATTACATCTTCCATTTGGTGTATCGTTTCTTCTAATATAACATCTAACTTATGTTCCTTCCCGTTCAAATTAATTTCTATAGTTTGAGTAGCAAAGCCGATATAGGAAAATACAATTTTGATATTTCCGGAAGGTAAATTGGTGAAATAGTAATTCCCCTTTTCATCGGAAATGGTTTCCTTATGAATTTCGGGTAGGGAAATGGTCACGCCCTGCATTGCTTGGTTTTGTTTATTGCTAATGGTGCCGCTGATTTTATTTTGCGCTACAGCAACAAATGATAACCCTAGAAATAGGGTGCTGAAAAGTAATTTCATGAAAAGTAATTTTATTGTGAAAAAAATACAATCCGAAAAATTCGGATGAATAGGATTTAAACAATAAAACGAGGTGGTGCCCGAAGGGCAAAAAGACTTCCTCGAAAGGATTCGGCAATTTCTTTAGAATAAAAAAAAGAATAGGTTGCAGGAACCACAATTTTCTTAAAATCAAAAATGAAAAAGTCCGATTTTATCGAGTTGCTAAAAGTAAATTCACACACAAAACAACGATCTAAATTGTGGTGTCCGTGTGTAAATTGCTTCTGATTTTTAAACTCTTTATGAAGGCATTGCTTTTGGGCAAGTTCTTTTTCTAAATGAATAAAAGTATGCGAGGACTGCAATATTATGGAAAATAATACAGTCAATCCGAAAAGAAAACTCAGTACTGAATACTTTTTATTCATTATGTAAATTGGGTTTACACCAATTGATGTGCTACTAAATACTCCGCAATTTGAATGGTGTTCGTAGCAGCTCCCTTTCTTAAATTATCCGAAACAATCCACATATTTAAAGAATTAGCTTGACTTTCATCTCTACGAATTCTACCCACAAACACGGCATCTTTTCCTTCAGCAAACAAAGGCATTGGATATGAAAATGCATCCAAATCATCTTGTACAACTACACCATCGGTTTGTTGTAACATAGCACGAATATCATTTAATTCGTAGTCGTTTTCAAACTCAATATTTACCGCTTCACTATGTCCACCTACAATTGGTACACGAACCGCGGTAGCCGTAACTGCAATCGAATTATCGCTTAATATTTTCTTGGTTTCTTTCACCAATTTCATCTCTTCTTTGGTGTAACCATTTGCCTCAAAGCTATCACATTGCGGAATCGCATTGCGGTGAATTGGGTATTTATAGGCCATTTCGCCTTGCACTCCAGCGTATTCATTTTCTAGCTGCTGCACTGCTTTTACTCCCGTTCCGGTGATGGATTGATAGGTAGAAACAATAACGCGTTTGATTTTATATTTAGCATGCAAAGGGGCCAAAACCAATACCATTTGAATGGTAGAACAGTTTGGATTTGCAATGATTTTGTCATCTTTAGTTAATTGAGAGGCATTAATTTCGGGAACGATTAATTTTTTAGTTGCGTCCATTCTCCAAGCCGAAGAGTTGTCGATAACGGTGGTTCCCGCTTCCGCAAATTTTGGAGCCCAAGCCAAAGAAGTTTCTCCACCAGCAGAAAACAAAGCAATATCTGGACGCATAGCAACCGCCGTTTCAAGGCCAACCACTTTATATTTAGTTCCTTTCCACTCGATTTCTTTTCCCACCGATTTCTCAGATGCCACCGGAATCAACTCGGTAACCGGAAAATTTCTTTCTGCTAAAACTTGAAGCATTACTTCGCCAACCATACCGGTAGCACCCACAACAGCAACTCTCATATTATTTCTATTTTATTAAAGACTGATTTCGAAAAACAAAAGTAAACAGAAATTTACTTTTAAGGAGTTTTTTAAAATAAAAATATGAAATCTATTAATTAATACTAATTGCTATAAACCAAAAAAGCCTTACATCTCTGTAAGGCTTTTTTTATTTAATTTCTTTCCCTTGGTCATCAAAAAAATGATATTCTAGATACGTATACGCATCACGCGGGATGATTTTAACCCATTTTTTATGTTCAAAAAACCATTTTGAACGAATAGAAGGAAACCCTTTCTTTAAATAGGCTGCCACAAATGGGTGAACATTTAATTTCACTTTATTATGGTCTTTGATAATTTTTTCAAGAGAGAATGTAATTTTATCTATAATTTGAATTGGAGCATCTACATCTCCGCTTAAATTATTTGGATTTTCTTCTCTTGTTTCAATATTAACTTCTGGTCTTACACGCTGTCTTGTAATTTGAACTAAACCAAATTTACTTGGCGGTAAGATTTTGTGTTTTGCCTTATCATCACTCATTTCTTCTTTCAAGAAATTGTAAAGAACCTGGCGGTTATCAGGGTTTTGCATGTCAATAAAATCGACTACAATAATACCACCCATATCGCGAAGTCTTAATTGGCGTGCTACTTCTGCAGCAGCAATCATGTTTACTTCTAGTGCGGTATCTTCCTGATTGGTTGCTTTGTTAGAACGGTTACCGCTATTTACATCAATAACATGTAATGCCTCGGTATGTTCTATAATCAAATAAGCTCCTTTACTCATAGAAACGGTTCTACCGAATGAGGTTTTTATTTGACGCTCTATATGATATTTTTCAAATAGTGGCGTATCATTTGACTGATAGAATTTCACTATTTTTTGTTTTTCGGGAGCTATTTCGGCTAAATACTCCTTTGTTTCCTGATACAACTCTTCATCATCAATATGAATACCGGTAAAGGTGTCATTAAATACGTCTCTTAATATAGAGGAAGCTTTGTTAAGTTCTCCTAATACCTTTGACGGATGATGAGCGGTTGGTAATTTTTTACACATTGCAGTCCATCTATTCATTAGATTCTGCAAATCTTTTTCTAATTCTGTTGTTGTTTTGCCTTCTGCTACTGTTCGCACAATAACTCCAAATCCTTTAGGTCTGACTGCTTGCACCAATTTTTTTAATCGGTCTTTTTCGGCACGATCTTCTATTTTTTGCGAAATAGAAACACGATCAGAAAAAGGGACAAGAACTAAAAATCTACCTGCAAAAGAAAGCTCTGAGCTTATTCTTGGGCCTTTGGTAGATATAGGTTCTTTAACCACTTGCACTAATACCGATTGATTAACGCTTAGCACATCTGCTATGGCGCCGTCTTTATCAATCTCATTTTCAAACTTAAAGTTTTTTAGTGAAAAATCTTTTATTTTACCTGTGTTTACAAGTTTTATGAATTTCAAATAAGAATGTAACGCAGGACCTAAATCGTGGTAATGTAAAAAGGCATCTTTTTCATAGCCTACATTTACAAATGCCGCATTAAGTCCGGGAACTGGTTTTCTAATTTTGGCAATAAAAATATCACCAACTAAGAAATTATCCCCTGTTTCTTTTTCTTTGTGTAATTCAATAAGTTTTCCATCTTTTAATAAGGCAAAATCTACAGCATCTTCACCACTACGGATGATTAATTCTTTATTCATGTTGTAAATTTTTATCCGTATTTATTGTTTAGGTTTTTCAATTTGGGATTTTGGATTAAATAAAATCCTGAATCCTAATTCCTAAATTTATAAATAGGGATGGATTAAACATTATTTCAGGTATTACCCGGTGAATTTTAGTTGATAGTATTTTTTAGTAAGCAATCTGCCTACTGTAACTGAATACTGATTACTAAACTTCATTTTCAATGAACGTTTAAAAAGAAAAAAGTAGTTTAAAACTACTTTTTCTTTTTGTGACGGTTAGCTCTCGCTCTTTTTTTACGTTTGTGCGTCGCTACCTTATGTCTTTTTCTTTTTTTACCGCTTGGCATGGTATGAGGTTTTTAGATTAATATTAATTTTTTAAACTGCAATTTCAGTTTTAGTTTTTACTCCTTCTACAAATACTTTAGCAGGTTTAAATGCTGGAATATTGTGTGCTGGAATTTTAATTGTAGTATTTTTTGAAATGTTTCTACCTGTTTTTTCTGCTCTTGTTTTGATAATAAAGCTTCCGAATCCTCTTAAGTAAACATTATTTCCATTTTCTAATGATTCTTTCACTTCTTCCATTAATGCTTCAACTGTTGCTTGAACATCTCCTTTTTCAAGGCCTAATTTTTCAGAAATTTTCGCTACGATATCTGCTTTCGTCATTTTCTTTCGTATTTAATATTTATTGTAAATTTTTTTGAGAGTGCAAATATAGGAATTAAAAATACAATATTTCAAGTATAATAGATTAAAATTTAATCATATAATGAATTACTTTTACCGTTTTAGATTTTAAGATGCATTTTTATAACTCATTATCGGCTTGGTATTTACAAAATAAACGCGATTTACCATGGCGAAACACCGCCGATCCCTATCCTATTTGGCTTTCGGAAATAATGCTGCAACAAACCAGGGTTGCGCAAGGATTGCCTTACTTTTTGAATTTCATGGCGGCTTTCCCTACTGTTTTTGATTTGGCTGATGCCGATGAAGAACAAGTTTTAAAGCTTTGGCAAGGATTAGGCTACTATTCTCGAGCACGGAATATGCATCAAACGGCCAAAATTATTGCCCACAAATTCAACGGGATTTTTCCGAATAATTATAGCGATTTATTAAAACTAAAGGGCATCGGGCACTATACCGCAGCAGCCATTGCCTCCTTTGCCTTTAACGAAGCCGTTCCGGTAGTAGACGGAAATGTTTTTAGGGTGCTTGCACGTTATTTAAATGTGGAAACCGACATTGCATCGGCTGCAGCCAAAAAAGAATTCACTGCCTTGGCTCAAGAATTAATGCCAAAGGATAATCCGGCGTTATTTAATCAAGCCATCATGGAGTTTGGCGCATTGCAATGCACTCCCAAAAATCCAAATTGTAATCAATGTATATTTAACTCGAGTTGTGCCGCTTTGCAAAAAGGACTTGTTGGGCAACTACCTGTTAAATTAAAGAAGACCAAAGTTACCAGCAGATATCTTAATTATATAGTGTTTTTAGATGATGCTAATAACACCCTAATTAATAAAAGAATAGAAAAAGGAATTTGGCACAATTTATATGAATTTCCTAATATTGAAACTGAAATGGAATTGGATTTTGATGCTATTTCCAATTTAATTTCTGCAAAATTTAGTGATTTAAATGTTGAATCTATTTCGCAATACAATTCCAATACGGTAATACATAAGCTATCGCATCAAAAACTGCATATTAACTTTTATAGGGTTCAAGTTCATAAAGAAATAAGCAGCGGTATTCCATCAGATCAAATAAAAAAATACCCTTTCCCAATAGTAATTTATAATTTTATTGAAAAATATTCTATTTAATTTGTATTTTTGATATACCGTAAAAATCATTTATTATGTATGGAACTTTAAATAAAGTAATGTTAATTGGCCATCTTGGCAGTGAAATTAAGATGCATTATTTTGAAGGTGGCAACAGCATTGGACGATTTTCTTTGGCAACAAATGAGGTTTATATTAACAAACAAACCAATGAAAAAATCACTTCAACCGAGTGGCACAACCTGGTAGTTAGAAATAAAGCAGCCGAAATTTGTGAAAAATATCTTTCAAAAGGAGATAAAATATATGTGGAAGGGAGGATAAAATCACGCCAATGGCAAGCAGAAGATGGTTCTACAAAATACACCACAGAAATTCAGGTTACCGAATTTACTTTCTTAAATGTAAAGAAAGATGCGGATGCAAACAGACATTTGCAGGATTCTGACTCAAAAAATAGTACATTTGACAACTTGAATTCTCCAATAGAGAATGATTTACCTTTTTAAATAACCAATATTATTGACTTTGGACCCAGAGCCCAGTATTACACAATTTGATTTTGACTCCAATTTTTTAATTGGAATTATTGGAATAGTTTCCTTACTATTTTGCACTGCAATGGTTGCTGCTGCAGAAGTCGCGCTTTTTTCCTTATCAAAAAAAGAAATATCCGATTTATCTCAAAGTAACCCTGCAAAGCACAATGTGATTCATCAATTATTAGGGAAGCCTAAAAAATTATTAGCGACCATATTAATTGCAAATAACTTCTTACATATAGCCGTAGTGGTTTTGTTTTCATTTTCGCTGGACAAATTGTTTTCAATGATTGCCATTCCAGCCGTAAAATTTGGTGTAGAAGTGTTACTAGTTACTTTTTTAATTTTACTTTTTGGAGAAGTGCTGCCTAAGGTTTATGCAAGTAGAAACAACGTTAAATTTGCCTGTTTTATAGCCTACCCTATTTTATTTTTAAGCAAAATCCTCTCTCCTATTAGTTACCCACTAAAAGGAATTAGTAGTTTTATTCAAGAAAAATTAGGAAAACAAAAAACCAATTTTTCTGTTGATCATCTCTCGCAAGCCCTTGAATTGACATCTACTGCAGAGACCTCTCATGAAGAACAAAAGCTGCTTGAAGGAATTGTTTCATTTGGAAACACCGACACCAAGCAAGTTATGAGTCCGCGTATTGATATTTTTGCCTTAGATATAGAAGCGTCGTTTTCTGAAATATTGCCTAAAGTTATCGACAAAGGCTATTCTAGAATTCCGGTTTATGAAGACAATATCGACACCATTAAAGGCGTTCTATTTGTTAAAGATTTAATTCCGCATATTAATTCGGAAGATTTTGATTGGAAAACTTTACTTAGAGAGCCGTTTTTTGTGCCTGAGAATAAAAAATTAGATGATTTGCTAAAAGATTTTCAAAGTATGAAAAGCCATTTGGCTATTGTAGTTGATGAATATGGCGGGACTTCGGGATTGGTTTCTTTAGAAGATGTAATTGAAGAAATTGTTGGAGATATAAGCGATGAATTTGACGATGAAAATATTAATTACTCGCAAATTGACGAGAAGAATTTTCTTTTTGACGGTAAAATAAATCTAAAAGATTTTTTCAGAATTATTTCAGTTGACGAAGATTCATTTGAAAACCGAAAAGGAGAAGCAGAAACGCTTGCCGGATTTATATTAGAATTATTAGGAAATTTTCCCAGAAAAGGACAAAAAGTAACTTTTGAAAATTGCCTTTTTACGATTGTTATCGTAGATAGAAAAAGAATAAAACAGATAAAAGTAACTATTGATGGGTAAGCTATTAAACTATAGTTGTGGATTACTGATTAGCGGAATGCTTCTAATGAGTTGCAAGGACGAGGTTTTACCAAAGCCTTCCAGTCAGTTGCGATTGAATTATCCAATTGCCGAATATGCTGCTTTTGAAAACCATTGCCCGTTTACCTTCAATATGAATGCCGATGCAGTAATTAAAGAAGATAAAGATTGTGGTTTTTCAATAACGTATCCCAAAATGAAAGCGACAATCTATTTAACGTATAAAAGTGTCAATGGAGATATCGATAAATTACTTCGAGACGCACAAAAGCTTACTTACGAGCACGTAATTAAAGCCGATGACATATTGGAGCAACCTTATATTAATTCAGAAAAAAAAGTATACGGGATGTTTTATAAAGTTTCTGGAAATGCAGCAACTAATGCACAATTTTATGCCACCGATAGCGTAAAGCACTTTATAACCGGATCGGTCTATTTTTATGCTAAACCCAATTTTGATTCGATTATGCCTGCTGCAGATTATATTCGAAATGACATGCAAACCTTAATGGAAACATTAAAATGGAAATAAAAAAGGAACTCAATGAGTTCCTTTTTTATATTAGTTAGTTCCCGTTTTTACATTAGAAACTTTATACGTTTGACCGTCTCCAGTGGCTTCAACTGCTTTAACTAAATCATCTGATTTTAGTTTGTCGAGATCAAAATTTACTGTAGCCAATTTTTTGTCAAAATCTACTTTAGCAGATTGAACACCATCCATTTCAGATAATTTTTTTTCAATGGTTTTGGCACAACCTTCTGGGCAAGTCATTCCATCTATAGTAAACGAAGCGATTTCAGGTTTTACTGCAGCGGCAACTTCTTTTTTAGCATCAGACTTTGTTGCAGTTTCAGCCGATTTTGACTCCTTGTTTTTACAACTTACTATAAATAGAGTGGCAACGGCTATTCCTATAATTGATTTTGAAAATTTCATGATTATTATTTTAGAATTGGGATTCAATATTTATTACTACAAAATTACAGTAATTTTTATTCGACAATTCATAAAATTATGTCAAATTTGTCACTTAAAATGTAATAAATGCAAACCAAGCAACTTCAATGGACCTTATTAGTAGTTCTTTCTTTAATTTGGGGAAGTTCTTTTATATTAATTAAGAAAGGACTTAT
Organism: Flavobacteriaceae bacterium; assembly: GCA_947453195.1. Classification (GTDB taxonomy): domain Bacteria; phylum Bacteroidota; class Bacteroidia; order Flavobacteriales; family Flavobacteriaceae; genus Flavobacterium. The sequence goes on along the minus strand of CANGFO010000002.1, from coordinate 29,572 downwards.
AGGGTTGTCACCCTACCAACTGGGGGCTTTACGCATTATTTTTACCTCCCTGTTTTTATTACTGATTGGTTTTAAAAGTTTGGCAGAAATTAAAATTCACCAGTGGAAATACATTGCAATTACGGCTTTATTCGGCACATTTATTCCGGCATTTCTATTTGCCATTGCCGAAACCAAAGTGAGTAGTTCTATATGTTCTATATTAAACTCCCTTACGCCCCTTAATACTTTATGGATCGGTTTTGCAGCATTTGGGCTTTCGTTTAAAAGGAGTCAATTTATTGGGATTGTAATTGGTTTACTTGGCACGGCTATATTAATTTTTAATGGTAAACAAGAGTCTTCCGATAACAATTACTATGCAATATTGGTAATTATTGCTTCGGTTTGTTATGCTATAAATGTGAATTTGATAAAGAAACTACTTTCTGATGTAAAGCCTTTAAGCATAACAACAGGAAATTTTGTAGTGCTTTTAGTACCCGCTTTAGTAGTTTTATTTTCTACAGATTTTATGACTGTTTGTACATTGCCTCAAACCCAACATGCGATGCTATTTATTATGATATTGGGAATTGTAGGGACGGGTATTGCAAACATTTGTTTCTTTAAGTTAATTCAAATATCTTCTCCCGTATTTGCTTCTTCGGTTACTTATTTAATTCCGATTGTAGCTTTCTTTTGGGGACTTTTAGACTATGAAATTCTCACCCCTTTGCAATTTTTTGGAGCATTTGTAATTTTAATCGGAGTATATTTAGCTAATAAAAAGTAATTAGTAAGCATAAAAAAAAGGCCGTCAGTTTTGACGGCCTTTTTTATTTCAATTCATTTTGATTATTGAAAATCAGCATCACTTACGCCTTCGTTAATTTTAACTTCAGACATTTTAAAATCCAATTCCATACCTTGATTAATGATAATTTCAAAAGGAACTTTCACTCCTTTAACATCTCTATAATCACTATAGTTGGTGCTAACCGTCATTTTCTTATCACCTTTTTCAACTAACTTAGTTTCAGCAAGCTTTAAACCTGTTTTTACATCATAATATAAAGTTGATTTCCCGTTTTTAATTGCATAGGCATCCGACCCGTTAATTGGCTCTATTCCATCCAATACTAAATCGGTTTTTTGAGCTAAAAGTAATTCCTCAAATGTAGTAGCAGAAGCTTTTTTATCTGCAAATTCCTCTGCAGTTAAGTCTTTTCTTTGTCCTTGATTTACAGAATAACCTCCTTTAGTATTGATTATTTGTTTAGTTAATTCTCCCATTCCTTCCATTTCAATCTTCAATGAAGATTGTCCTTTAACGTCTTTTTTAGTAGTGTATTTTAAAGGGGCAGGCGCTTGAGGAATACTTCCAGAACCTACACTTGAAATAGTTTTTACAGCTGCAACTGCTTTTGCACCACCAATAGCTGCGATATAAGCATCTAAAACTGTTTTAACAGTTACCCCTGCTGGAGCTGGTTTTTTCATTTTTGGTTTTTCAGTAGGGTTACCAAATTTGTCAAAATAGAACATAGGAATTTTTAATTTCTCTAATCCCGGAATCACATCGGTTCCTTTTCCTGTAACTAAAATTCGAATGTTATCTGCAAGCACATATTTATTCATTACACGCATCACATCGTCAGCAGTAACTGCTTGAATATTTTTGATGTAATTTTCATAGAAATCGGCAGTTAAACCTTCCGTTTCAATGTTAAGTGCATAACGAGCAATGGTTTGTGGTTTTTCAACTTGCATTACAAAGCGACCAACATATCCCGCTTTTACATTGTTTAAAGCTTCATCAGTTACTTTTTCAGTTCTGATTCTTTTAATCTCTTTAATGAATTCTACCACGGCACTATCTGTAACCATGTTTCTAACTTGAGAATTGGCTTTAAATTTACTTGCTGTATATTTATTTACTCCAATGCTTGAGCGTGCACCATAAGTCCATCCGTGTGCTTCTCTTAGGTTCATGTTTAAGTAACTATTAAAGTCACCACCCAATACTTGGTTCGCTACAATAACAGGGAAATAATCTGGATCGGATAATTTTAAATTTACCGAGTTAACCAATGAAATTTCAGACTGCACTGCATTTGGCATGTCCACAAAGTTAATCTGAGTATACTGCACATTTTTTGGAGCGGTGTATGAAATATTTGGAGCGCTTGCTTTTACCCAAGATCCAAATAATTTTTCAACCATTTTTTTAGTGTCTTTGAATTTAACATCTCCAATTACTACTAAATAAGCATGCTCTGGTACAAAATAAGTTCCGTAATGTGCTTTTACATCGGCAAGAGAAACATTATTAATTGTTTTTTCTGATAAATATTCACCAGCAGGATGGTCTTTACCATACACTAATACATTTTCTACACGACCTGCAACAACAGGAACGCTTTTTTCTTGTGTTTTTAAACCTTCAATTAACTTGTCTTTTTCTTTATCAAATTCTTCTTGAGTAAAGTTTGGATTTAAAGCACCATCAGCCATTAACTCTAAAATTCTTTTTGAATATTTAGAAAGACCGCTTGCATAAGCACCACTTGTACTGAAGTTAATGTCTGCACCAAGGAAATCTATTTCCTCATTAAAAGCATCTTTGGCAATTTTCATTGATCCATTACCAATTAAACTTCCTGTTAATTCATCAACTCCTTTTTTATCACCTTCGGCATAAGGAGCATTATCAATAGATAAATTAAAAGAAACTCTAGGTAATTTATGATCTTCTACAACAAGCACTTTTAAACCATTTGGCATGGTAAAAGAAACTGGTTTTTTAATATTTATTGTAGGAGCTGGTCCTGGTTTTGGTTGTGGTCTGTCTTGTGCTTGCATAGTTATAGTTAAAAACAAGCCCGATAATAATATAATTGATTTTCTCATTTTCTTATTAGTTTATTTGTTTTGCTTTGCCGGTTCGCTTGGGCTCGAGTCAGCTTTATCTTTGGCAGGGATATAATCCAAAAGTAATCGTTGGTTTGGATTTAAATATTTTTTTGCAACGGATCTAATTTCTTCCGGAGTGATAGAATTATACATTTCTATTTCGGTATTAATTAAATTTACATCTCCATACAACAAATAATAGGAAGCTAAATTATCTGCAATTCCTTCTACACTTGCATTTCCGCTTACATAATTATTTTCGTATTTGTTTTTTAATTTTTGAAGATCATTTTCAGAAATTAAATCAGATTGTAGTTTCACAATTTCATCATCAACTTCTTTGATAATGTCTTTTGATGTGAAATCTCCTTGAGGCATTCCGTAAAGAATGTAGGTCCCGTAATCTTCTTGGTTGTAGCTAAAAGCACCTATTTGAAGTGCCATCTTTTTATCGTCTACAATTTTCTTGTATAATTTAGAACTTTTACCGTCACTTAAATAAGTAGAAATAAAATCTAGAACTCTAGCGTCTCTAGTTTTCATAGATGGTGTTCTATAAGCAGCAACAACCATAGGTTTTTGAATGTTTGGATCTTCAAAAGTAGCATTAATAGGCTCTGTAATTGGATCTTCTACAAATGATTGACGTACAATAGCTGGTCCGCTTGGAATGGATCCAAAGTATTTCTCTACCCATTCTTTTGTTTGAGTAGGATTGCTAATATCTCCAGCAATAATTAATACGGCATTGTTTGGGATATAGAACTTTTTATTGAAAGCTTGAAACTCTTCAAGTTTAGCAGCATCTAAATGATCCATTGATCCAATAGTAGTCCAACGGTACGGATGTTTAGTAAACATGTGCTTTTTTACTTGCGGAATTAATTGTCCGTAAGGGCTGTTATCGTAACGCAATCTTTTTTCTTCTTTTACCACTTCATTTTGAGTATCCACTCCAATTTGATTAATTACCGGATGCATTAATCTTTCAGATTCCATCCATAATCCTAATTCTAAATTGTTAGAAGGGAAAACTTCGTAGTAGTACGTTCGGTCTTCAGTTGTGTTGGCATTATTGGTTCCTCCATTAGAAGTTACAATTTTAAACCATTCGCCACGTTTAATGTTTTCTGTTCCTTCAAATAAAAGGTGTTCAAAAAAGTGGGCAAAACCAGTACGATCTGGTTGTTCGTCTTTAGCACCTACATGGTACATAACCGAGGTTATTACTACTGGCGCTGATGGATCGTTATGTAAAATAACGTGCATTCCATTTGCTAAATCATATTCCTCAAAAGCAACCTTTTGGGCATGAGCTGTTCCTCCTAGCATAAGCATTAAACTTAAAGCGATTAAAGATTTTTTCATAAAACTATTACATAATTAGTTGATAGTACAATTAGTGTGTCAATTGCAAAAAAAGTTACACGAAGGTAAGTAAATTTTTGACTCTATTTGAAATACCGGTGTTAAAAAAGAAATAGTTAGGTTAGTAATCTGATAACTAACAAAAAAACTTTTTTGAAATAGGGTTGGAAGTCTAATTTTTATTTATATATTTGCATCCTTAAAAAAATTAACTAAACAATTTGTTATGTACGCAATCGTAGAGATAGCAGGGCAACAATTTAAAGTAAGCAAAGACTTAAAGGTTTATGTTCACCGTTTATCTAATGAAGAAGGGTCAAAAGTTTCTTTTGACAAAGTTCTTTTATTAGATGATAATGGCACAATCACTTTAGGCGCCCCAGCTATAGAAGGTGCTTCAGTAGAAGCAAAAGTGTTACAACACTTAAAAGGTGATAAAGTAATCGTTTTCAAAAAGAAAAGAAGAAAAGGTTACAAAAAGAGAAACGGTCACCGTCAGTATTTAACACAAATCCTTATTGAAGGAATTAGTGCTACTGGTGGAAAGAAAGCAGCTCCTAAAAAAGAAGCAGCTCCTAAAGTTGAAAAAGCAGTAGAAGAAGTAGCAGCTCCTAAAAAAGCTAAAGCGGCTCCTAAAGCTGAAAAAGCAACAGAGAAAGTAGCAGCTCCTAAAAAAGCTAAAAAAACAGATAGTCAAGAGTAATAACTTATAAAACCAAAACATCATGGCTCACAAGAAAGGTGTCGGTAGTTCGAAGAATGGTAGAGAATCACATTCAAAACGTTTAGGCGTTAAGATTTATGGTGGTCAAGCTGCAATTGCTGGAAACATTATCGTAAGACAAAGAGGTTCAAAGCATAATCCAGGAGAAAACGTATATATTAGTAAAGATCATACTTTACACGCAAGAGTTGATGGAATTGTAAAATTCCAGAAAAAAGCTGGCGATAAATCGTTTGTTTCTATTATTCCTTTTGAAGCATAATCTAGATTATTTTAGATATTTAAAAAAACCCGTTCTTTTCAGAACGGGTTTTTTATTTGTAGTAAATTATTGACATAAAAAAACCATCCCTTTAAGGATGGTTTTTTTGTTATTCTTTCATTTTAAATGTATCCATAAATGCTGTGGTATAATTTCCAGCAACATATTCTGGATCATCCATTAATTGTCTGTGAAACGGAATAGTTGTTTTTATTCCTTCGATATAAAATTCATCTAAGGCACGTTTCATTTTATTAATGGCTTCTTCTCTTGTTTGAGCTGTAGTGATTAACTTAGCAATCATAGAGTCATAATTAGGCGGAATAGTATATCCTGCATAAACATGTGTATCTAATCGCACTCCGTGTCCTCCTGGCGCATGTAAAACAGTAATTTTACCGGGAGAAGGGCGGAAGTCATTGTAAGGATCTTCTGCGTTAATACGGCACTCAATAGCGTGTAGATTTGGGAAATAGTTTTTTCCTGAAATTGGCACCCCTGCAGCAACTAATATTTGTTCTCTAATTAAGTCGTAATCTACAACTTGCTCAGTAATTGGATGTTCTACTTGAATACGCGTATTCATTTCCATGAAGTAGAAATTTCTATGTTTATCAACTAAAAACTCTACCGTACCAGCACCTTCATATTTAATATATTCTGCAGCTTTTACTGCAGCTTCTCCCATTTTATTTCTCAATTCATCGGTCATGAATGGAGAAGGAGTTTCTTCGGTTAATTTTTGATGACGGCGTTGAACCGAGCAATCTCTTTCAGACAAGTGACATGCTTTTCCATACGAATCTCCAACTACTTGAATTTCGATATGACGTGGCTCTTCAATTAATTTTTCAAGATACATTCCGTCATTTCCAAACGCAGCAGCCGATTCTTGACGCGCGCCTTCCCATGCTTTAAGTAAGTCTTCTTGTTTCCATACAGCACGCATTCCTTTTCCTCCACCACCAGCGGTTGCTTTAAGCATTACTGGGTATCCGAATTCACTTGCTAATTTCTCGGCTTCTTCATAAGATTCTAGAATTCCAACAGAACCTGGTACACAAGGAACACCTGCTTCAATCATGGTTGCTTTAGCCGAAGCTTTATCTCCCATTCTATCAATCATCTCTGGTGCGGCACCAATAAATTTGATTCCGTGTTCTTGACATATTTTAGAAAACTTAGCATTTTCTGATAAAAATCCGTATCCTGGGTGAATTGCATCTGCATTTGTAATTTCGGCAGCTGCAATAATATTTGGCATTTTTAAATACGACAAATTACTTGGTGCTGGCCCGATGCATACCGCTTCGTCTGCAAATTTCACGTGCAAACTTTCTGCATCAGCAGTAGAATAAACTGCTACGGTCTTAATGCCCATTTCTTTACAGGTTCTAATTACTCTTAGAGCAATTTCTCCACGATTGGCAATTAATATTTTTTTAAACATCTTTTGATTATTTTAAATTGAAAATTATAAATTTTAAATGCATTTAAAATTTAAAATAATTAAGATGGATCTACTAAAAATAATGGTTGATCAAATTCAACTGGTGACATGTCGTCAACAAGAATTTTTACAATTTTTCCAGAAATTTCAGCTTCGATTTCATTGAATAATTTCATTGCTTCAACAACACAAAGCACATCGCCTTTTGCAATTGTAGATCCTACTTCAATAAAAGAAGGTTTATCTGGAGCTGGTTTTCTATAAAAAGTACCAATCATAGGTGATTTGATAGTCACATATTTAGAGTTATCCTCAGAAACAACTGGTGCTGCTGGTGCTGCTGGAGCCACTGGTGCTTGAGCAACAGCTTGTGGCATTGCTTGAGGCATTGGTGCTTGTTGTAAATAAGTGATCTCTGGAGAATTTCCTTCAACAGTAGTTCTAATTGTAATTTTTACATCTCCTGTTTCTAATTTTACTTCTGCAACTCCAGAATTGGATACAAATTTTATTAGATTTTGAATTTCTTTTAAATCCATAATTAATTGTTTTAGTTATAGTTTATTGTTTATTATAAGCCCATTTAAGGTAGATAGAACCCCATGTAAATCCGCCGCCAAAAGCAGCGAAGATAAGGTTATCTCCTTTTTTAAATTTATCTTCAAAATCACTTAGCAACAACGGCAATGTTGCTGAAGTGGTGTTTCCATATTTTTGAATATTCACCAATACTTTATCTTCATCAAGGTCCATTCTAGAAGCAGTGGCATCAATTATTCTTTTATTTGCTTGATGAGCAATTAACCAATTTACATCTTCTTTAGTAAGATTGTTTCGTTGCATAATTTTTTCGCTTACATCTGCCATACCAGAAACAGCATATTTGAAAACAGTTTTTCCATCTTGAAAAACAAAGTGTTGGCTGTTTTCAACCGTTTCTTTAGATGCCGGTAAAATTGAACCTCCTGCATCAATTTTTAAATATTCTCTACCAATTCCGTCAGAACGAAGAAACTCATCTTGTAATCCTAATCCTTCATTATTTGGCTCAAACAAAACGGCTCCTGCACCATCACCAAAAATGATACAAGTAGCTCTATCGGTATAATCAATAATTGATGACATTTTATCGGCACCAATTAACAAGACTTTTTTATATCTACCCGATTGTACGTAGGCCGCAGCTGTTGACATTCCGTAAAGAAAACTAGAACAAGCAGCAGATAAATCGTAAGCAAAAGCATTTACTGCGCCTATTTGAGAAGCAACATAAACACCTGTTGTTGCCACAGGCATGTCTGGAGTGGCCGTTGCCATAATTACTAAATCAATTTCTTTTGGATCAACATTTCCTCTTTCAAGTAAATTTTGAGCCGCTTTTATTGCTAAATAAGAAGTCCCTTTTCCTGGTTCTTTAAGTAATCTTCTTTCTTTTATTCCTGTTCTCGTTGAAATCCATTCGTCATTAGTATCCACTAAAGTTTCAAGAACTTCGTTTGATAAAACGAAATCTGGAACATACCCTCCGACAGCGGTAATTGCAGCTGTAATTGTATTCATAATGTTGATTTAGGCCTCTTTGAATTGTAAATTAAAAGAGGTGGAATTTACAAAAAAATATTTAGTTATAGTTTAAAATTTATAAAAAACAAAAAACTCCCACAGAGTGAGAGTTTAAATGTAAATTTAAATATAGATTAAGCAACAGCTTCTGACTTATCAATAACTACTTGACCTCTATAGTACATTTTACCTTCATGCCAGTAAGCTCTGTGGTATAAATGTGCTTCTCCTGTGATTGGACAAGTTGCAATGGTTGCAGCAGTTGCTTTGTAATGTGTTCTTCTCTTATCTCTTCTTGTTTTCGAGATTTTTCTCTTAGGATGTGCCATTTTACTATATTATTTATCCGTTAATAGTTGTTTTAATTTGTCCCATCTCGGGTCAATATTTTCTTCTTTTTTATTTTCTAATTTTTGTTCTTTTATTGTTAGTTCAGAAAGTTTTTGCAAAGCTTCCGTTTGTAAAGTTCCCTTTTTAATTCCAGGATGAACTCTTTTAAATGGAACCGATAATACAATCATTTCATAAATATATTGTGCAATATCTATTTGATGTTCACCGTGAGGCAATACTAAAAGTTCTTCATTATCATCGTTGAATTCTTCCCCAAATGTTACTACTAATTTTATTTTTCCTTTAATTGGTAAATCAAAAATTTCGTTTGTTAAATCACAAGGTACAGTTACGGTACCTTTGTGTTTAAAGGAAAGCTCCAACATGGTGCTTTTTTTTTCTAAAACTACATTTACTTGAATAGCACAGTTTTCATATTCGTGGTATTCAAATTTTTCAAAGAACGCTTGATTAATTTGAAATTCAAATGGATGTTTTCCTAACTTTAATCCTATGAAAGGAATTAAAAATTCATTTGTAACTTTCATCATTTCATCAATTTGCCCTAACTGAAGATTCAGCTTTGGGAGTGCAAAGATATAAATTTATTGTAAATCTAAAAGACTTATCCGAATTTTTTTGAATATTACTTTTTTTCTTTTGTTTTTAAAGGGTCTTTGATCAATTCTGCATACTCATTTCGAGAGCTATAAATATCTATTGCAAGATAAACAGCTTCTTTAAATGATCCGAAATCGGCAACTCCTTTTCCTGCAATTTCATAGGCGGTTCCGTGATCTGGGGAAGTTCTTATCTTATTTAATCCTGCCGTATAGTTTACACCTGCTCCAAAAGACAATGTTTTAAACGGTATTAAACCTTGGTCGTGATAAGACGCAATAACCGCATCATATTTTTCATATTGCCCACTACCAAAGAAACCATCAGCTGAATAAGGGCCAAAAACAAAAATTCCTTTTTCAAATAATTTTTTTATAGTAGGCTTTATTATAGTTTCTTCCTCATTCCCAATAATCCCACTATCACCTGCATGTGGATTTAATCCCAATACAGCAATTTTAGGTTTATTAATATTGAAATCTTGCTTTAGAGAAAGATTTATTGTTTCAATTTTTTGAGTAATTAGCTTTTCAGTTAAGTGCTTTGCTACATCGGTTACCGGAACATGATCTGTTAACAAACCAACTCTTAAATTGTCTTGCACCATGAACATTAAGGCATTTCCTTCTAATTCTTTATCTAAATAATCGGTATGCCCAGGAAATTTAAATTCATCCGATTGGATGTTGTATTTGTTAATTGGAGCAGTTACTAGCACATCTACCAATCCCTCTTTTAAAGCTGCTGTAGCTGCAGTAAACGATTTTATAGCATATTTTCCAACGGTTTCATCATTCTGCCCATAATTAATGTCAACTCCTTCTTTCCATACATTCAGAACATTAATTTTACCTTTAACTAATTGATCTATTCGATCTATTCCGTGAAGGGCTACTTCCGAATTTAGGTTTCTTTTGATAAAGGAAACAATTTTCACATTCGCAAAAATAACTGGCGTGCAAAGCTCTAACATTCGACTGTCCTCAAATGTTTTTAGGATTACTTCGCTTCCAATACCGTTTAAATCTCCTATTGAAATTCCAACGATAATATTTTCTGCTTTTTTCATGGGAGTAATATCTTATTTATTGCTAATTTTGAAATGCAAATTTAGTAAAATAAAACGACAAATGTTTACAGGAATAATTGAAACCCTAGGAATTGTAACGGATCTTAATAAAGAAGATGGAAACTTGCATATTTCGGTAAGTTGCTCTATTACCAACGAATTAAAAATAGACCAAAGTGTGGCTCATAATGGAGTTTGCCTTACTGTTGTTGCTATTGAAAATGAAATTTACACTGTAACAGCTATAAAAGAAACCATTGATAAAACAAATGTAGGAAATTGGAATATTGGAGATAAAATCAACTTAGAGCGTGCTATGAAATTAGGAGATAGATTAGATGGGCATATTGTTCAAGGACATGTTGATCAAACGGGTTTTTGTAAATCAATAGTAGAAACTAATGGGAGTTGGCTTTATACATTTACTTACGATGCTTCCTTGCATAATATCACTATCGAAAAAGGTTCAATTACTGTTAACGGGGTGAGTTTAACCGTTGTTAATTCTTTGAAAAATGAATTTAGCGTTGCTATAATTCCTTACACCTACGAGCATACCAATTTTCATAATTTCACCATAGGAACTAAAGTAAATCTTGAGTTTGATGTTATTGGAAAGTATGTCACTAAATTACATTCTCAAAAGTAACTAAATAAAAAAGCTTCAAGAAACCTTGAAGCTTTTTTTATATTTATAAAATGCTAAAATTACTGCGGCAATTGCTAACAAAATTATTTCATTAGACAATGGTAAAGAAGGAGGTGGTATTGGAACTGCAGGCTGTGGCGGATTATTGCTAGCAAAACTAATATTGCTATACAATAACACGAAGCATACTAAATATAATTTTCCCATCTCAATTTTCATAGTCCGTAAAAGTAAAAAAAAAAACTCTTTATCAAAATTTATTTAAATAAATAATTTTATAGATAAGTTATTTAAAACAATAAAGCCGTCTCTAAAGTGAGACGGCTTTATTGTCTAGGTTTAAAACTATTAGTTTTTAATTATTTTTTGTGTGAAATTCATTGCATCACCACTCACTTTAAGAACATAAATTCCTGACTGCAAATTGTTCAAGTTTAAAGATTTTTCAACATTAAAATCTTCATTAGAAAACTCTTCAACAACTCTACCATTAATATCAATTAATTGAATGTTAGCTTTTCCAACATAATTGTTTATTCTAATATTAAGGAAACCATTTGTAGGGTTAGGATAAACTCTAAACAATTCTTGATTTTCAAAATAATTTACACTAAGAGTACAGTTAGCACCTGTTGCTGGAGTAGACCCAGGAGTAGGAATTGTAAAATCTTCAATTTCATCAATAGAACTATTTGGATCACCTGAATCTGCATTTAATCCTAATCCTCTTCTAGCAAAAACCTCCCATATTAGACAATAATCTTGACCATTAGTGGTAGCCAAATCTGCTGCTAAAATTGCATCTCTAGCTTGAACAAAAGATGGTCCACAAGGTTGTAATTTTATAGCATCTAATACTAAACGCATTACTTTGTTATTACCACCTGTACCAGTATATTTATTGTCATCATATCCATATTTATTAATATAAGCCCAGGTTAAATCCCAAAGCATGGTTGCCCAAACTTCTCCAACATTATGCGACTCAGTAGCACCACTTACTTGATTTAGATTTACTGTATTAAAAGTTTCAGGGTTTACTGTCATATCTGTAGAATAAGGAAAATTTCTAATTCCTGGACCATTTGCAGGTTGGCTTACCACATAATTACCTAATCCAATAGGAGTTGTTCCAACATCTCCAGGGTGTAATTGAAGCATTAATGCAAACCAATCAGACCAACCCTCTCCCATTTGCTCTTCATTTTGTAAGCAACTAGAATTAGCTCTACCACCCGCAAGACGAGTTGAAATTCCGTGACCAAATTCGTGAGCAATCACTCCATTATCAAAATTACCATCTGCATTAACAAAAGGAACATAATCAGCAGGCAATTGTAATTTAACATTAACAGTGTTAGTTAACATTTGAGATCTGAGCATATCACCAATAATCTTAGAAACACCAATAGCTGGAATTGTAATAGTTCCGTCAGCACCTGACATTCCGATCGGAACATCCGTAGGATTTCCTGAGCTATCTGTAACATCAATATTATTTGATACTATTACTGCAGTAGCCCCTGCCAGCTGTGCGTTTTTAACTTTAACTGTAAAATTACAAGGGGTCCCACCATCCGCAGCAGCTAAAGATCTGTTTACTAAAACAACATGCCCGCTTATAGCTGAAGCATTGACTGCTGCACTACATGCATCTGAATTGTCAGCTGCACCAGGATCTGCAGATCCGTCATCATAAAGAACTAAATTAGATTGAATAGCTGCAGGTGCAATTGGTAAATCAACATGGCCTGGGCTAAATAAATTTTGTTTTGCTTTGTAGTTGCCTGCAATTGCACTAGGAGAAATGACAAAAAGAGGCATATATGAAGGAGAAATGTTCCATAAATACATTTGCATTCTTGGTTTAGAACCATCTACAGGAGTAGAAAAGTTAGAATTATTTAATGTTGGAGTAGCTGCAGTAGAACCATCTTGGGCATCAGCATAAACATAATCTCCAGCAGCTGGAGAAGTTACACTAGAATAATTACTATTCTGAAAATTTCCATTTGCCTCATTAAATCCATATTGGTACCATAAATCATGAAGAATATTATTCATGTAAAATAAATTAGTACAAGCAGCATTAATATAAGTATTTGCTACAGCAGAAGTACCAGCGTAAGGAAAATCAAAAAGTAAAGAAGTTCCACCATCTGGTGAATACCCATTTGAAGTAGAAGTTGTTGAAAGGGTTGTTGGATTCACCCCTCCATAATCACTTCTTGCCCATACATTATTTCCTCTTGTGTAGGTGTAATTTAATGATGCTATTGTACCTGTAAGTGTATTTGCATTATGCCATCCTCTTGGAGAAGCAGCTGCATTTTCTGGATTAGCAATTAATTGTCTTGGAGTTTCAAGAGGACTTACAAAATTATAAGGTATTACTCTATAAGAACCCCCTTGAGCTTGAAGAGGAGAAGCTGCCAATTCTTTCTTGAGAAAAGTTTTGCTAAAAAGACTAGCTTGATCTTCTAATGAAGAAATATTTGAATTATTTGGAAAGTCACAAGAAATAACCATATCCTTTTTTTCTAATAGATTTCCATTAACTGCATCTATTCTGATACTCCATAAATGTTTATAATCTTGAGTATAGAATGTATAATTCCAAGCTAATTTTAAATTATTAGCTACTGGTTGAAAAACTAATATTGCCGTTATAGGATCTTCGGTCAAAGCACCATTTGAAAGTTTATATTCTGTAGTGCTAATTGTTTCAATAATATTAGTAGAAATTGCATTTTCATTTAAAGCTAAAAAAGCTTTTTGAAGAGCAGAAGTCACAGAAAAACTTGGAGTTGTTGTATTAACTTTTTGGTCAATATTTGAAATAAAGCCATTTTCAACATTTATAATTTCATCGTTTTTTACCCAAACGTTTGAAACTGCATTGAAAATTTCAATGCCTTGGTATTTTTGCGCTAACCAATACGTGTCAATTTTTGTAGACTCAGAACTACCGGTACTTTGAATATACCAATCACTAATGTCTTGGCTAGTCAAATTTAATTTTGTTTTATTTTGATCCAAATACGATTGGATTTTTTCTTTGCTTACTTGAGAAAATCCCAAAACAGTAAACAAAAGCATCAAAATTGATGTAATTTTTTTATTCATAATATAGTTTTTTAAGAAATCCGTGAGATGAATTTCAGTTTATTTAACAATTAGTTTTTAGTTAAGTGGCACAAACATAAATTATTTTTTTCCGAATTGCAATTTTTGAATCTGAAAATCAAAAAATTAACAATACTACGCCGTAATTATTTTATTGTAAAGCACTGCATTTCCATCTGTTAAAAGTGATACAAAATGACAAATATGCAACAGCCTTTCATAGAGTGATTCTTTTTTTACCAAATGCTTTTCAGGGAGAATTTTTAGCAATAAGGAATCAAAATTGGTTTTCGTATTATCAAAATCATTGTTGTAGGCAGTGCAAAATTTATCTAATAAATTATTGATGATTTGATACCCAGTAAGTTCTTTTTCAATTACCTCCCGACTCTGATAAATCTTCTTAACACTTAATTGAATAATGTCGTCAATTTGTGCTTTGTATTTACTTTTATCCATTAAAGCATAAGGAAACGCACCTTTTAAAATTGCTTCTTCATTTTCTATAAAAACGCGTACCGCATCATTAATTAAATTTCCAATAGCCAATGCACGCAGGTAACTTATGCGGTCTTCTTTATTGGTTAAGGTTTGGTATTTGGGCGTATCTATAGTGTCTTTCACTAATTTTATTAAATACTCTAAAGCAAAATCTTCCGAAACTAATCCCAAATTGATTCCGTCTTCAAAGTCAATAATCGTATAGCAAATATCATCTGCGGCTTCAACCAAATAAGCCAAAGGATGTCTTTCAAAGCCAACATCATTACCTGATTTATTTGGAATTAATCCCAACTCTTCAGCAACTTCTTTAAAAAACTCTTTGTCTGATTGAAAGAAACCATATTTTTTATCGGAGATGTTTTTTGTAGGTTTTTTCGGCAAACTTTCTTTAGGATATTTCATAAAAGCTCCCAATACAGCATAAGTCAATCTTAGACCTCCTTCAACTCCCAATCGAGAACTTGTTAAAACCGAAAATCCATTGGCATTGCCTTCAAAATCAATTAGGTCTTGCCATTCCTTTGCTGTTAATTGGTCTTTGTACTTTTGACCTTTTCCAATAGAGAAATATTCCCCAATAGCTTTTTCTCCCGAATGGCCAAAGGGTGGATTTCCAATATCGTGGGCTAAGGAAGCTGCTGCTACAATGGCGCCAAAATCATTTGCCTGAAATCCGTGAATTTCTTTTAGATGCGGGTATTTTTCAATAATCTTTTTTCCAACCAATCTTCCAATTGATCGGCCTACAACCGAAACTTCCAAACTATGCGTTAATCTGGTATGCACAAAATCGGTTTTTGAAAGCGGAATAACTTGCGTTTTATCCTGCAAACTTCTAAAAGGTGCCGAAAAAATAATTCGATCAAAATCTACTTCAAATCCCAAACGGGTATCATCTTGCTCTTTACGTAAACGCTTGCTTGTGTCCCCTTGACGTTTTAAGGATAATAATTGTTCCCAGTGCATCATAGTAATTTGTATTTATTTCTTGTCGTTAGCCAAAAAGAAATTTCTAGATTTTTTTGGATATTGATTGTAGCTTTTGTCACTCGGATTTGCAATAACTGATTTAATATTTATCTCGTCACCCAATTTAAAACTGGCTTCTGTATATTGGTAATCTAATAAATATTCCCCACAAAAATAATTTCCATTTTCATCCTTTTCAATTATCCCAGTGTAAACTCCTTTTTCTTTTGCCATTGTATTATTATTTATTTCAAATGTACGAATCTAAAACAAAAACAGCCATCTATCGACAGCCGTTTTATATTTAATTCAAATAGATTTTCTAATTATGAACCACACATTTCGCAATCATCGCCTCCAGATCCGGCAGCATTACGAGCGCGTTCAACCATTGCAGCAAAGTCTTCTGCTGTCATTTCTCCGTTTTCAACTGGAGCAATAACTTCCACAGCATCTGCTACTGGTTTATCTACAATAATTGGTTCTTCTTTTTTATCATTATTTAAAGTAAACTTAATAGCATCAACTGCCGCTTTAGTTCTTAAATAATACATACCCGTTTTCAGGCCGCTTTTCCATGCATAAAAGTGCATCGAAGTTAATTTTGCATAATTAGCGTCTTGCATAAACAAATTCAACGATTGTGATTGGTCAATAAAGTAACCTCTATGACGACTCATGTCTATGATGTCTTTCATAGACATTTCCCAAACTGTTTTATACAATTCTTTTAAATCTTCTGGGATATTTAAACCTTGAACTGATCCGTTGTTACGCATCAATTCTTGTTTTAAAGATTCAGTCCATAAACCACGCTCAACTAAATCATTTAATAAATGTTTGTTTACAACAATAAACTCTCCAGATAATACTCTACGAGTATAAATATTTGATGTATATGGTTCGAAAGCTTCGTTGTTTCCAAGAATTTGAGAAGTAGAAGCAGTTGGCATTGGAGCAACTAATAACGAGTTTCTAACTCCGTTTTTCATTACTTCTTTTCTTAATCCTGCCCAATCCCATCTTCCAGAAAGTTCTTCATCTTTGATGTTCCAAAGGTTGTGTTGGAATTCCCCTTTAGAAATTGGGGAACCTTCGTAGCTAGAATAAGGACCTTCTTCTTTTGCCAATTCCATAGAAGCCGTTACAGCAGCAAAGTATAACGTTTCAAAAATATCTTGATTCACCTGTTTTGCCTCATCACTTGTAAATGGCAAACGCATCATGATGAAAGCATCTGCTAATCCTTGTACTCCCAATCCAACGGGACGGTGGCGCATGTTTGAATTTTCTGCCTCAATTACTGGGTAGTAATTACGGTCAATTACTTTATTTAAGTTTTTAGTAACTCGTTTCGTTACATTATATAATAATTCGTGATTGAATTGTCCGTTTTCAACAAACATTGGTAACGAGATAGAAGCTAAATTACACACTGCAATTTCATCTGCAGAAGTGTACTCCATAATCTCTGTACAAAGGTTCGAGGAACGAATCGTACCTAAATTCTTTTGATTTGATTTTCTATTTGCTGCATCTTTATACAACATATATGGCGTTCCTGTTTCAATTTGAGATTCTAAGATTTTCTCCCAAAGTTCACGAGCTTTAACCGTTTTTCTACCTTTACCTTGCGCTTCGTATGATGTATATAAAGCTTCAAATTCTTCGCCATAAACGGTATCTAATCCAGGGCATTCGTTCGGGCACATCAAAGTCCAAGTAGTATCTTCTTCTACTCGTTTCATGAATAAATCAGAAGTCCACATAGCAAAGAACAAATCTCTAGCACGCATTTCTTCTTTACCAGTATTTTTCTTTAAATCTAAAAAGTCAAAAATATCAGCATGCCAAGTTTCCAAATAAATTGCAAAACTTCCTTTTCTTTTTCCACCACCTTGATCTACATAACGCGCCGTATCATTAAATACACGAAGCATTGGGACAATCCCGTTTGAAGTTCCGTTGGTTCCGCGAATGTAAGATCCGGTTGCACGAACATTATGAATTGCTAATCCAATTCCTCCCGCCGATTGCGAAATTTTTGCAGTTTGTTTCAATGTGTCATATATACCATCAATACTATCGTCTTTCATTGTCAATAAGAAACAAGACGACATTTGAGGCTTAGGAGTTCCAGCGTTGAATAAAGTTGGCGTTGCGTGCGTAAAGAATTTCTTCGACATTAAGTCGTACGTTTCAATAACTGCTTCCAAGTCATTCATGTGAATTCCTACAGCAACACGCATTAACATATGTTGCGGACGCTCTACAATTTTGCCATTAATTTTTAGCAAATATGAACGCTCTAAAGTTTTAAAACCAAAGTAATCGTAATTAAAATCACGGTTATATATGATGTGAGAATTTAAAAATTCTGCATTTTCCTGAATTACATTATGTACCTCTTCCGAAAGTAAAGGTGCTTGTTGGTTTGTTCTCGGGTTTACATAATGATACATTTCGTTCATGGTTTCCGAGAAGGATTTATTGGTGTTTTTATGCAAGTTAGAAATTGCAATTCTTGCAGCCAATTGCGCATAATCTGGATGCGAAATAGTCATTGACGCCGCAGTTTCTGCAGCTAGATTATCTAATTCCGACGTAGTAACTCCGTCATAAAGACCTTCAATTACTCGCATTGCCACTTTTACAGCATCTACCAAATCATTTAAACCATAGCATAGTTTTTTAATTCTATCTGTGATTTTGTCAAACATTACTGGCTCTTTGTGGCCGTCTCTTTTTACTACGTACATAAGTTTTTGTTTTTTGAAATAAAAAATCCCTTCTCTATTTCGGGTTATTTGTTAATTTTTTGAAGCTTATCCAGCTTTCCGTTTCAATCTTTTATTTTTTTCTTTAAAAAATAAAAGGATTTTTTCTACAATCTGGGCTAACCCAAATTGCAACTAAAATTTTAATTGATGAAATATAGTTCCGAATTAAAAATCAGCGTCGAAACTAATTTTGCCAGATTCTGAATCCGAATTCATAACTCCAGCTTTTTGGTATTCGGCAACTCGTTTTTCAAAGAAATTAGTTTTCCCTTGAAGTGAAATCATGTCCATAAAATCAAATGGATTTGAAGAATTATAAACTCTATCACATCCTAATTCTACTAACAATCTGTCGGTAACAAACTCTAAATATTGCGTCATTAACGCGGCATTCATTCCAATCAAACTCACAGGAAGTGATTCGGTAATGAATTTTCTTTCAATATCTAGTGCATTAGTTATTATTTCGGTAATTCTAGCTTTTGGCACTTTGTTTACCAAATGATGGTTGTGTAAATGCACAGCAAAATCACAATGCATTCCTTCATCACGAGAAATAAGTTCGTTTGAAAAGGTCAAACCTGGCATTAAACCTCTTTTTTTCAACCAATAAATAGAGCAAAAAGATCCAGAAAAGAAGATACCTTCCACAGCAGCAAACGCAATTAGTCTTTCAGCAAAAGAATCCGACTCTATCCATTTTAAAGCCCAATCCGCTTTTTCTTTAATTGCGGGAAAAGTTTCGATTGCGTGAAATAATTCATGTTTTTCTGCCTCGTCTTTTACATAAGTATCGATTAACAGCGAATAGGTTTCGCTATGAATATTTTCCATCATTAATTGAAACCCGTAGAAAAATTTTGCTTCAGGATATTGTACTTCGCTCACAAAATTTTCAGCTAAATTTTCGTTTACGATACCATCTGAAGCAGCAAAAAATGCTAAAATATGTTTGATAAAATATTTTTCATCTGCATTTAATTTGTTATTCCAATCGTTCAAATCGGTATGCAAATCAATTTCTTCTGCAGTCCAAATACAAGCTTCTTGCTTCTTATACCATTCCCAAATATCTTGATGTTTAATAGGGAAAATCACAAAGCGATCTTTGTTTTCTTTTAGAATGGGTTCGATGAAAGACATAATCTATTTTTTAGGTTTTTTTTAACTTTTTTCTGCTGTTACAAAGGTTGTTAATTTTAAACAAAAATGAAAGTCAAACTTATTCACAATCGGCTTTAGTTTTTAACAATGGGTACAAATAAAGGACTTGAAATAGATTTGATTTAAATAACTGTTTAACAATTGTTTAAGTTAATTAAAAAACAACAAAATTCAATAAAACAAGAGGCTCACCCTTTTTGTTTTGTAATTATTTTATTAAAAAAAGGGATAAAAAAAATCACGGAACAACCGTGATTTTTCAATTTAAAAATGAAAGAAATTTATTTTGCTGCCTCTTTATCAATATAGGTTTTATTTCCGTTTTTATTGATATAATATTTACCCCCATTTGGCCCAGTAAACACTTTGTTGCCGTTATACATTCCGGATGCTTTGTCGCTAACTTTTGCAGCTTTTTCTTTGGCTTCTTTTTGAGAAGAATCAACTTTGTCTTTTACGGCTTTTGTTTTTGAATTAGCTTCTTTTTCAACTTTTTGAACATCTTTTTTTGCTCCTTTTTTTGTTTCAGTTACTTTTTCTTTAACGGTTGTTACTTTTTCTTTTTTTTCTTTCACTACTTTTTCAGTAGTTGCTTTTGTTTTTTTAGCTTTTGTTTTTGCATTTTGCGCAAAAAATGTGTTTGAGCAAACAAAAACCAAACACAATAAAATCAATTTTTTCATAGGATTATTTGTTAAAAATTATACTAAAAGTTACAAATTATTTTTTGTAATACTCTTTATAAATAACATATTCTTAACTTAAAACAATTTTATAAAAGAAGAAAATTATAAGGTATTCCATTCAGGGGAGAAAAGACAAAATACTAAGAAGTTGTTTATTAATTGGCTGTATTTAAGCTGTTTAATTAAATTGTTGAGCTTAAAAAAAAGCTCTTAACTGCACATTTCCCGTATGAATCATGTCGCTGTTATCTGATTTTCGCCCTTGGTAATTGATATTTAGATCCAAATATTGCGTAAGGTTTTTCTGTAACAACAAACGCCAAGTTGAATTATTCCCCGCTTGCAATCCTTCCAACATTTGAAATGCAACGGGTGTTAATTGGTCGCCTATAAATGCATTATTATATAAGGAGTATTCGCCGTTTATAGTTATTTTCTTTTCGCCCGAATAAGTAAAGGAAAATCCTAACCGTTGTTGTTTCAAATGTTCTAAATTATTAATTACATTTTCTTTGTTTTTATATTCATATATAAAGGACAAACTTTTATTATTGTTAAACAGATACGATATTTTTGGCGCCACCGAATAATTAGTTAATTCGAAATTTCTTGATGCATAATTATCTGAAATACTCGATGATTTAGAAAGGGATGTGTCTAAATTAAACAACCAACTTTTTTTAACTAAATGTGCATATTGCAATTGATTGGATTGCGAGGTGTTTTCTTGCGACCCTATAGAAAGCAAACTCTTTACATGACTATTTAAAAAAGTATAGGTGATGGAATGGTCTTGTTTTCCGCGATTATAAAACAAACTATTTCTAAAATTCGTGTTCAATCCTAATAAATTATCTAAGCTAGTTGAAAACGGATTCAGATTAAAATTATCAGAATTTCTAAGGATTTTTCGATCCATAGAAAACGATGTTTGATTGTAAAAATAGGAAAGCACTTTTTTGATTCCTTTTTCATTCATCCATTGTGATGGCGATAAAGTAATAGATTGTGAAAATTTATTTTGATGGGTTTTGACAAATATTTGATTCGGCAAAAACACCCGAATGTATTTTGCCTGATCTGGAAATGGCGCCACCTCAAACTCTTGTAATTCTTGAATTCCGTTGCCATTGTAATCGTTCCACATGTAAACACCCTGCCCAGGATTGACTTGTAAATAGGTGAATTCTTGCTGGGCAATGGTTCCCGAAGCCGTTTCGTAGGCAGAAGTAACTTGAATTTTTTGTTGAAAATAAGAATCGTTATACAAAATTCTAGAATTCAAAGAGGGCTCTGTTGCCCTTGATGGATCAGTAAAAGTTAAGCGGCGGTAATTTACAAATGCCGATAAATTGGTTCTTTGATTTTGAATTAATTTCGATTTAATATAATAGGAGTCGGAGGTATTAACTCGTTTCAAAAATCCATTCTGCACACTATCGTTGGTTCGATGTAAATAACCCGCTTCGGCATAAACTTTCAAGCTGTCTCCGCGTCCAATAAAACTTCCAAACTCAGCATATTTTTGACTCAAAGCACTTAATTTATTGGTTGCAATCAATTTTTCTTGGTTGTCTTCGGCTCTAAAACTTCCGCCAATCCAATTTTTGTTAAAATGATATTTTGCTAAAGTTTGATTTCGAGCAAAAGTAGAAGTTGAAATTGTGCCCGAACTTTTTAGGTAGCTTCCATTTTGGGAAACTACCAAATGATTTTTTTTAATATTAGCTTGAATCAAATTTCGAGTACCCGAAAAACTGTCTGCAAAATCTAATTTTTCCAATTGGTATTTAATTGCTCCGTTTTCTTTTAAATCAAAATTCAAACCGGTAACGAACAAACTTTGATTCCCAGATGGGTTGACAATATTCCAATCACGGTTGAATTCTATGGTGAATAACCGTTCAATGGTTTTGAAGTTACTTTGAATTAGTTGGTAATTAGCAAAAGCATCCACATTAAATTTACCTGAATACAATCGTTGTTTGGCATTAAATTTTGTAGCAATTCCTTGGTTATTGGAATCATCTAAATTGGAAAATAAATTCAAATCATTATTACTAACGCCCAATTCAAAATCAAAATTTGTTTTTTCAGAAGGATTAAATTTTCCTAAAACAGTAGCAATTTGGAGTTTGGTTGGCGCCACTAATTTGGTTACGGGCTCATAATTTCCTTGAAGAATTCCATTTATTGGAGCAATATATTCATAGATTTTTCCAACAGCAGCGCTATTTGAAAGAATATAATTCCCTAAATTATTTCCAACCAAAGTAAATTTCACATTGTATAAAACATCGGTAGAAACATTTGAATATTTATAGATTTCTATTCCGCTCAAATTCACTTTTTTGTACAAAATTTTATTTTCAGAATAACTGTCTATATAGGCAGAAGGTGCCACCATTAAGGAAGAATCATCTCCAGCATTTATTAAATTATTGACTTGTTCACTGGTTAAATTTTGCTGTAGTGGTTGGTTTTTAACGTCATTTTCAGAGTACAAAAATCCGCCAATGCTCCATTTTTCTTCTTCGTGCGTGGCTCCTGCATAAGTAACAAACCTAGTGTAACTTCGTTCCGAATATTGGTACTCAATCACGATTCGCATTTCGGAAGTGATTGGAAAAAGGGAAGTGAATTTGATTTCTCCGGCATTGTAATCAATCACATAATCATTGTTTTCTCCTCTTTTAAGAAGGATTCCGTTAACATAAACTCTTTCGGATCCAGAAATCACCAAAACATACAATTCGCCGTTATTACCTTTTAGCTTGTATGACCCCTGATTTCCCTCTTTTCCTGTGAAGCTACTTTTTGCATATTGCCCTCTAACTAGAGCGGCCGAAGCAAATATATCTGTTTTATTTTCAGAGGTTCCAAGAGTGAAATGGGTGGATAATCCTTGAACTTTCTTATTAAAATTCAGGAATTTGGATTGCCGATTTTCTAGAAACAAATCTCCTGCCCGAATGTTCCACTTGTCCGAATATAATTCGATGAATATTTGATCAAATTCATCTAATTTTTGCGAATAGCCTCCACTTTGCAACGGGATATTGGTGTCTTGTATGGAAGCTCTAATCGAAACTTTATTAGAAATCCTTCCGGTAATTTGTAAATCAAGATTGGAATTTAGTGTTGAATTTTGGTTGTTCCCAATGGTTATTCCACGGGTAATACTTCCTGAAGTATTGAGGCCATCAAAGGGCTCGAAGGGTTTTATATTTTCTCTTTTTAGTGCGTATAAATTCCCTGCTTCGTTAGGGATGATTCTTGCATCATCATAAATCGAATAGGATTTGGTAAGAAATTCCGGAAATTTTAAATACCGAATGGTAAGCGAATCTTGGGCAACATAATTGTTTTTAAAAATTAGTTTGGCCTTTTGAAAATCCATTTTATAAAATGTGGTATCTACAAGATTTCCTTGTTTGTCAATAATCTTAAAAAAAGATTGATTGATACTTACTTTGTCAATAGTAATAGTGTCCTTGGTGAAGGCAATTTTTTTGTTTTTATAGGGTGTTTCTATTTCTTGAGCAAAAATGCCCGAAAAGCAGAATAACAACATCAATAAAAATCTATTTTTTAACATAAATAAGATAACTCCTAATTGTCAAAAGTAGTATTTATTATCCGAAAAATTGTTGCGGAATTTATTCCTTGGTAACCACTTGCATGGTTTCTCTTGAAATTTGTTTCAATAATACCACTTTGTCTTTTTCTACCATTTCGGCAGCGTCTTTTGTAAAATGACGAATGGTATATAAAGAGACATTTTCATTATAGGAAACCTTAAATTTCTTAGCAAGAATTGCTTTTAATTCGTTGAAATTTTCAAATTTATCTTCCATGCAAACCGAGAAACTAATCGCCGAATTTTGAATTAAGCTCACTTTCATTTTGTATTGGTGAAACAAAGAGAAGATTTCGCTGATGTTTTCCTCCATAATAAATGAAAAATCAATAGAAGATAAGGACAGCAACAACTGGTTTTTCTTTACAATAAAACACGATGTTTTAGGTTCTAAATCTTCACCCTTTGAAACGCTAGTTCCAGGTAATAAAGGGTTGATAAACGATTTTACATACAACGGAATTTCTTTTCTTTGGAGCGGTTGTAATGTTTTTGGATGAATAACAGAGGCTCCATAAAATGCTAATTCAATAGCTTCTTTATAGGAAATTTGATTCAGCAAAACGGCATTTTCAAAATATCTTGGATCGGCATTCATTACCCCGGGAACATCTTTCCATATGGTAACACTTTCTGCGCTAAGGCAATAGGCAAAAATTGCAGCAGTGTAATCAGATCCTTCACGACCTAAAGTAGTTGTAAAATTATTAGCATCAGATCCGATGAAGCCTTGTGTGATGTTTACGGTTTTTTTCTTAATCCCTTTTGAAATTAATTTTTGGGTTTGCTCCCAATCTACATTGGCATCACGATAATTAGTATCGGTTTTAATGAAATTTCTAACATCTATCCAATTATTTTTAAGTCCTTTTTCATTTAGATAATAACTCACAATTGTGGTAGAAACAATTTCTCCGTAACTGATTACTTGATCGTAAACAAAATTATAATTTGGCGATTTATTACTGCGTAAAAAATATTCTAAATCGGCTAAGTGACTATTTACAGTAAAGAACACTTCATGATCTTCATCTTCAAATAAATCTAACAATATTTGGTTGTGGTATTTGCGCACTTCTTGTAATGAGGCATGAAATGCACTCGATTTTTCGAAGTAGTTTTTTATGACAACTTCTAGCGCATTAGTAGTTTTTCCCATTGCCGAAATCACTAAAAGCACCTCTTCAGCACCTACTTTATTTAATAAATCAAATACATTTTTTATTCCTTCTGCATCTTTTACAGACGCGCCACCAAACTTAAAAACTTTCATGTGCTAATAAATTCTAATTGTTAAATTACCAAATTTAAATATTTCCCAAAGCTATTAAAAACAAATTTAAAAGTTAAGAATTTGATTCTAAAAATGCTGCTATTCCTTGTTCATCCATTTGAACTATTCGCCAATCAGATAAAACTTTAGCGCCTGTTTTTTCATAAAAATCGATGGCATTTAAATTCCAATCTAATACCGCCCATTCAATTCTTCGAACTCCGTCTTTTTCACCTTGTTTAATCACTTCTTTGTAAAGTGCCATTCCGGCGCCAATTCCGCGTTCTTTTTCTTTTACTATTAAATCTTCAAGATGAATTGTTTTTCCTTTCCAGGTAGAGTAACGGTAATAATACAATGCGATTCCAATAATTTGACCTTTTACTTCTGCAACAAAACAATGAAAAAGCGGATTTTGAGAAAACCCATCACGAACTAAATCTTCAACAGTTACCACCACAGCATCAGGTTCTTTTTCATAAAGCGCTAATTCTTTAATTAAAGACAAAACAGACGGCATATCGTTTGGGGTTCCTCTTCTTATTATCATGGTTTTTAATAATTTTTATTTGATATATAAATCAAACAAAGGTAATTTTAATTTTGTAAAAAAGGAGGCATAATACCTAGCTTTTCTTATGAATTTTTTAAATAATAAATTACATTTGTGGTCTAACTACTACTTCGCACAATGGAAAACAAGAACACTACATTAGGAGAATTTATCATTGAAAACCAAAATGCTTTTCAATATTCTTCTGGAGAATTATCTCGAATTATCAACTCCATTCGGTTGGCTGCCAAAGTGGTAAATTATAAGGTAAATAAAGCCGGATTGGTTGATATTGTTGGTGCTGCTGGAGAACAAAACATTCAGGGTGAAGACCAACAAAAACTGGATGTGTATGCTAATGAGGTTTTTATTCAAACGTTGATCAATCGCGAAATTGTATGTGGAATTGCATCTGAAGAAAACGATGATTTTATTACCGTTGCCGGAAACGATCAAAGCCATAACAATAAATATGTCGTATTAATGGACCCTTTAGATGGTTCGTCTAATATTGATGTGAATGTTTCTGTTGGGACAATTTTTTCTGTTTTTAGGAGAGTAACTCCCGTTGGGACACCAGTAACCTCAGAAGATTTTTTACAAAAAGGAATTAACCAAGTTGCTGCCGGATATGTAATTTACGGTACTTCGACCATGCTCGTTTATACTACAGGACATGGCGTAAATGGGTTTACTTTAAATCCAGCAATCGGAACTTTTTATTTATCACATCCCAACATGCAGTTTTCTAAAGATGGATCTATTTATTCTATCAATGAAGGGAATTATGTTCACTTTCCACAGGGAGTAAAAAATTACATTAAATATTGCCAGCTTGAAGAAGGGGATCGTCCTTATACTTCAAGATATATTGGAAGTTTAGTTTCAGACATTCATAGAAATATCATTAAAGGCGGAATTTATATTTATCCAACCAGTTCTAAAGCGCCCAATGGAAAGCTTCGATTGTTATACGAATGCAACCCGATGGCATTTATTGCCGAGCAAGCTGGCGGAAAAGCAAGCGATGGCTATCAAAGAATATTAGAAATTCAACCCACAGAATTACACCAACGCGTTCCGTTTTTTTGTGGAAGCTACAATATGGTAGAAAAAGCAGAAGAATTTATGCTTGAATTTAAATAAGAAATGTTTTGTATGTTTACCTTTATTAAATTTAAAAGACATTTTATATGGATGAATTTTTAATTTTTGTTAAAGTTGGACTCGAACATGTATTAAATATTCATGCATACGATCATTTGTTATTTTTAATGGCATTAACCGTTCCTTATGTTGCTAAAGACTGGAAACGAATTGTTATTTTGATTTCTTGTTTTACACTTGGTCATACTATCTCATTATTACTTTCGGTTTTTAATATCATAATGGTAAAAAGTGCTTGGGTAGAATTACTGATTCCTATTACCATTTTTATTGCCGCATTATCCAACATAATATTGGCAGGAAGGGCTTCAAAAAACGGAACTATTAAATTTATTGGAGGAGTTACAGTGTTTTTTGGAATTATTCATGGGCTCGGGTTTTCAAATTATTTTAATACCTTATTACCAGGTAAATCAACAGATAAATTGCTTCCACTTTTAGAATTTGCACTTGGGATTGAAGGCGCTCAAATAGTAGTTGTAATTGCAGTTTTGATATTAGCATTTATTGCACAAACACTTCTAAAGTTTAACAAACGAGATTTTAATTTAATAATGTCTAGTTTTGTCCTTGGAGTTGTAGTGCCTTTAATTATCGAAAATCCTATTTGGAAGAAATAAATGGTTTGGTTTGTAATTGGGTTAGTATATTTGCAATTCCAAATAATTAAACTTAGCACTCAGCAGCTAATTACATGAAAGAAAAAAAGCAAAATAAATACGATAAGGCTTACCTTAGAATTGCTGCCGAATGGAGCAAGTTGTCTTATTGTAAACGCAAACAAGTTGGAGCTATAATCGTTCGCGACAAAATGATAATTTCTGATGGTTATAATGGCACGCCATCTGGATTTGAAAATTGTTGTGAAAACGAGGAAGGATTAACCCAATGGTATGTGCTTCATGCAGAAGCAAATGCTATCTTAAAAGTGGCTCGATCTACACAAACTTGTGACAATGCTACTCTATACATTACTCTCTCTCCTTGTAAAGAATGCAGTAAATTAATTCACCAATCGGGAATAAAAAGAGTGGTATACAAAGATGCTTATAAAGATACTTCTGGAATTGATTTTTTAGTTAAAGCCGGAATTGAAGTAGCGCAAATTGAAGGTTTAGAATAACTAAATTTTCAACTATTAACTATTGATTATTTAGTTTGTCGTCTATTTTTTTAGATAACTTAAATATAAGTAGAATAAAAATAGCGCAAAAAGAAGCCACTACCCCAATTAGAGCGATGCTACTATTTCCTTCAAAAGGCTTATTAAAATCTATCATCGTAAGATTAAAAATAACCAATCCGATGGCAATCAAAATAAGTAAGGAGGTAAAAATTTTCATAACTTGAATTTAAAGTGTAAAAATAAGAAAAAAGGAATTAATGAAATAATCCTTTAACATTAGCTGCAAATAATTTAACAGCAATTGCTAATAGCACTACCCCAAAAGTTTTTCTAATTACCCCCAATCCATTTTTACCAAGCATTTTTTCAATTTTGGCAGAAGATTTCAGAACAATAAAAACCAAAATAATATTTAATATTATAGCTATTACAATGTTTATGGTTTGAAATTGAGATTTTAATGACAATAAAGTGGTCATTGTTCCTGCTCCAGCAATAAGAGGAAATGCAAGAGGCACAATAGATGCCGAGCTTGCTTCTTCTTCTTTATAAAGTCGGATACCTAAAATCATTTCGATTGCTAAAAAAAACAATACAAAGGAACCGGCAACTGCAAAAGAATGAACGTCTATACCAATTAGGTTTAGTAATTCTTCTCCTGCAAATAAAAAGGTAATCATTATAATTCCTGCCGCCATAGAAGCTTTTTCAGATTCTATATGACCGTATTTTTGCCTTAAATCTACAACAATTGGAATAGTTCCAACAATATCTATTACTGCAAAAAGCACCATCCCAATGGTTGCAATTTCTTTAAAATCAAATCCTAGCATGATAAATATATTTATTCGGCAAAATTACTTCTTTACAATTAGTAATCAACATTTGAGCAGATTAATTTAAGATTAAATTGTACTTGTTAAAACATAAAAAACCTTTGTACCTTTGACCGATTAAAAAAGTAATTCACATGTTTCAGTTAGGGAAAACCATAGTTTCGGAAGATATATTAGAAAAAGATTTTGTTTGCAATCTATCTGCATGCCATGGGGCTTGTTGTGTTGATGGAGATGCAGGCGCTCCATTAAGTTTGGAAGAAACTAAAATCATGGAAGAAATTTATCCAAAGGTTAAGCCGTTCTTACGTAAAGAAGGAATTGAAGCAATTGAAAAATTAGGAACCTGGGTAAAAGGTACCGAACAAGATTTGGAGACACCGCTTATTGATGAAAAAGATTGCGCTTATGTTATTTTTGATGGAAAAACCGCTCTTTGCGGCATTGAGCAAGCGTATAATCAAGGAGTCATTTCATGGAAAAAACCGGTTTCTTGTCATTTGTATCCAATTCGTGTTAAAGACTTTACCGAATTTGCCGCAGTCAATTACGACCGCTGGGATATATGTGACGATGCCTGTTCTTTAGGAAAAGAGCTACAAATTCCAATTTATAAATTTGTTAAGGAAGCGCTAGTTCGAAAATTTGGAGAAGACTGGTATATGGAGTTAGAAAAAGTTGCAGAAGAGTTAAAAAGCGAAAAGTAAAAGAAACAATAACATCATTAAAAAAACCTTAATATCAATTATAGCTGATATTAAGGTTTTTTTGTGGAGAATACCGGAGTCGAACCGGTTACCTCTTGCCTGCCAGG
>CANGFO010000001.1 GCA_947453195.1 Flavobacteriaceae bacterium | reverse complement strand
ATGGCAACAATTACTGCTGCAGACGTAAATAAATTAAGAACAATCACCGGTGCAGGTATGATGGACTGCAAAAAAGCTTTAGTAGAAGCTGATGGAGATTTTGATTTAGCAATTGAAAACCTTAGAAAAAAAGGTCAAAAAGTTGCTGCTAACAGATCAGACAGAGAATCTACTGAAGGAGCTGCAATTGCAGTTGTAAGTGCAGACAAAACTACTGGTGTAGTAATCACATTAAATTGCGAAACAGACTTCGTTGGAAAAAATGAAGGTTTCGTAAAATTAGCTACTGAATTAGCTAACCAAGCATTAAACTATGCTACAAAAGAAGAATTTTTAGCTTCCGATTTCCACGGAATTACAGTTGCTGAAAAATTAATTGAGCAAACTGGTGTTATTGGAGAAAAAATCGAAGTAGCTTCTTTCGAAAGATTGAGTGGTGCATTTGTTGGATCTTACATTCACGCAGGAAACAAAATTGCTACTTTAGTTGCTCTTTCTGCTAGCGTTGCTGGTGGTGAAGAAGCTGCAAGAAACGTAGCGATGCAAGCTGCTGCAATGAACCCAATTGCTTTAAACGAAGCAGGTGTTGATGCATCTATTATTGAAAAAGAAATTGAAATTGCTAAAGATCAATTACGTCAAGAAGGAAAACCAGAAGCTATGTTAGATAACATCGCTAAAGGTAAAATTCAACGTTTTTACAAAGACAATACTTTAGTAAACCAAGATTATATTAAAGATGGTTCTATGAGCGTTGCTGCTTATGTAAAATCGGTTGACAGTGCATTAACTGTTACCGGATTTAGTAGAGTTGCTTTAGGATAATTTTTTCTAATCAAATAAAAAAACCTCGTTTCAGTGAAACGAGGTTTTTTGTTTTATATCCTATTAATTTAAGCAAAGGTCTTTAATTCAAAAGTCGCTCCGTCAAACACACCATAAGTAAAATACCCAATCCAGTCGCCAAGATTAACATATTCTGAGTTTTCTCCTACAGTAAGTTTCATTGGTAAATGACGGTGTCCAAAAACAAAATAGTTGTAGTGTTTAGCTTCTAATTTGCGCTTAGCATACTGAATTAACCATTCGTTATCTTCTCCAAGATAAACCACATCTTCCGCTCCCGAAATCAGTTTATTTTTAACAGAAAGATGCTGCGCAAGTCGCACACCAATATCGGGATGCAACCATCGGTACAACCATTTTGAGAACGGATGCACAAACACTTTTTTCATTCGTTTATACCCTTTATCACCAGGACCTTTTCCGTCACCATGACCAATTAGGAAGGTTTTATTATTGAAAGTAAATTCTTTGTTATCGTGATAAACAGGAATATTCAACTCTTTTTGAAAATAATCATCCATCCATAAATCGTGGTTGCCCACAAAGAAATAAATTGGGATTCCGCTGTCTCTAATTTCAGCTAATTTTCCCAAGATTCTTACAAATCCCTTTGGAACTACGGTTTTATATTCAAACCAAAAATCAAATAAATCGCCCAATAAAAAAATAGCTTCTGCATCTTGTTTCACCTCATCAAGCCAAGCTACAAACTTTTGCTCACGAGGGAAACTAGCCTCTGGAGTTGGAGCCCCAAAATGCTGGTCGGATGCGAAATATATTTTTTTATTTGCCATTAATGAATTATAAATTATCAGAAGCGTACCATTCAGCAAATGAGCTTTCGGTTTCCTGCAATTTTAATGAATGAAGGTGAATCGTATTTGGAAGGCGATCGATAATTTTCTTTGCAAAATCAATGACCATGTTCTCACTTGTAGGCTGATAGTTTACTAAAATTACATGATGCCCTCTATTTTTTAATTCTTCGGCCAACTCTACATGAGGGGTATTTTGATTGAAAACAGTAGCATGATCAAACAGGTCAACAATTTCTTCTCTAACAATTTTTTTTAAATCCGAAAAGTCAATTACCATTCCATATTTTACGTTGGTTGTATCTGTAATTGGAGTTCCTATAACGGTAACCGATAATTTATAACTGTGCCCGTGAACATTTTTACATTTACCATCATAACCATAAAGTGCATGACCGGTTTCAAAAGAAAATTGTTTAGTAATTCTAATTTTACTCATAAGGAATTATTTGACTGCAAATTTAGTAAATTTTACTCGTTCTCATTTCGGTTTTTAGCTCGATTATACATCCAATAAGCTATTAAAACTAAAATAACAAAAGGCAAAAAAGACCCAATTGCAATTCCGATTTGATAGGATGAGTCTGGTGCATTTTTAACTTTATCAGCAATAGTTACTTTTCGGATTAACGCAATTAAGTTCGTCATAAAGCTAACTGTTATTTACAAATTTATAAAAAAATAAGGCCCTTTGGCCTTACTAATTAGGGATTCACTTCAAATGCTTGATTTTCATTTGCTAATGAAGCTCGAGCATTTAGCACATTATTATTGCTATCTACAATAAAAGCGGCAAAGCTAATATTTGTTGGATTGGAAATATTTGTAGGAATTGTTAGTGAAAATGATTTAGTAATAGTCGCATTATAATTAGTTCCTGTTAGAGCATCTCCCCAAATACTTTTAGTAATATATTTTCTCAATACATGATTGTGTTCAAAGTTTGGTATTGGATTGATTCCATTAAAGTAATTCGTGTAATTGCGTTGGTCGTAAATTAAATGATCTTCCAATAAATAAACTACTAATTTCAAACCGGTGTAATTTTGAATAAACTTCATGTTTACATCTAAGTTAATTGTACCGTTGGCTATAGTTGAATTTAATGCAACTCCTAAAGTAGTATTGTTTCCTGTTAAATCTATCGCTTGTTGAATGTTTGTTGGCTCAGGATACGTCCAAACAGTCATTCTATTCAATCTTGCAATAGGTAAAGCCCAAGTTGAATTGGGTGAAATTAAAATTTTTAATGAATCTATTCCGTTATAACTATAGGGGTCATTTCCATCATGAATAGCAACTGTAACTGCTTTATCGGTTTGCTGTTTTACTTGCTCTACTGCATATGCAACTCTTGCGCAATTACCACACCAAGTTCCGGTGTAATCTTCTATTAAAACATGCTTTTTAAAATTACCTGAAATAGGAGGCGCTGCCGAATTTTGATCTGGCTTGTTTTCAACAACATTGGTGTCTGAACAAGATAAAAACAAAAAAGATCCAAATAATAAACTAAGTAAGTATATTTTTTTCATAACTTTAATAAATAATCCATTTAACCTAATACAAATTAAGCAAAATAAATTTTAATCCTATTCATTTTATTCATTAATTTGTAAATCAAACCGTATTTATGAAAAAATTTCTCCTTTTATTTCTTTTAGTTGGATTGTATTCGTACTCACAAAAGAACCTGCCTGATTTAAATCTTTCAACCCTTGATGGAAAAAAAGTTTCCTTAAAAAATGATTTTGCTGAAAAAGACAAATTATATGTATTTTCATTTTGGGCAAGTTGGTGTGGTCCTTGCATTAACGAATTGGACGAAATGAATGAAGTACAAGCAGAATGGAAAAAAACAATCAACTTTGAAGTTATAGCGGTTGCCACAGACGATTCTAGAACTCAAAAAAGAGTTAAACCACTAGTAAGTGGAAAAGACTGGGAATACACCATCTTATTGGATACTAATCAAGATTTTAAAAGAGCACTTTCTATTGTAAACATTCCTTATACCATTGTGGTGAAAAACAATAAAATTGTACATATTCAAAATGGCTATGTCCCAGGAAACGAGGTAGATTTATATGAAAAACTGAAGACTTTATAAAAAATGAAATTATTCCAACTGCTTTTATTATTAGTCCCGATTAGCGTTTTATCTCAAGAAAAAGAAAAAGCCAATGTTTTTGGAGGATTTGAATCCAATTCGCAATGGTATCTTAACGATACCGGATTAAAAGACGAGTTCAATATCCCTACTTCACATCCTGAAAACCCATTAAGAGCAAATAGTTATTTGTTTTTAAACTATAAATACAAAAATTGGACAGCTGGAATTCAAGGTGAATCCTACGAAAAAAATGCCTTATTGAATATGAATCCTAAATATGTTGGTACTAATGTGGCCACCTATTTTATTCAATATAAAAATGAAAAAATAGATGTTACTGCTGGGTATTTCTATGAGCAATTTGGAAGCGGGTTGCTTTTCCGTAGTTGGGAAGATAGAGCCTTAGGGATAAACAATGCTTTACGTGGTGGAAGATTTATTTATAAGCCAACAAAATACTTAGTATTTAAATCGATTTATGGCCAACAAAGAACTGGATTTGATGTGGCTAATAGCAAAATTTATGGCTTAGATACAGAAATTACCCTTTCGGATATCTTTAAATTCAATACCACCAATCTTTCATTAGGATTGACTTATGTGGGTAGGGATGAGAAAACCACAATTGAAAACCCTAAATTCAATAGCTTAACAAACGCTTACGCTGGAAGATTAAGCATTGGCCATAATGCATTTTACCTTTCTACAGAATTTGATTACAAGTCAAAAGATGCTGTAGTTCAAGTTGCTGATCAAATAGACAATAATTTAATTAAACCCGGTACTGCCTTATTACTTAATTTAGGTTATTCTAAAAAAGGATTTGGAATTGATGGAACTTTCAGAAGACTAGAAAACATGAGTTTCTTTTCGGAAAGAGGAGCAAAAGGAAATTCGTATAACGACCGAATCATGAATTTTATCCCGAGTTTAACCAAACAAAACCATTATAATTTAGCGAATATTTATGTTTATCAAGCACAACCAAATGTCATCCTTGCCGACAAAGATTTAGTTAAAGCGGGAGAAATTGGAGGTCAGTTTGATTTGTTTTATGATGTGAAAAAAGGAACCAAACTTGGGGGAAAAAACGGAATGAAATTGGCATTTAATTTTTCTAATTGGAATGCACTAGGGGGTACTTTTTACATCTATAATCCGCAGGATTATAAAACCGATTTTCTTGGTTTTGGAAAAAGATACTTCACCGATTATAATTTAGAAATAACTAAAAAATGGAATTCTAAATGGCAATCTATCTTTAGTTATAGCAACCAATACTATAACAAAAAAATGATTCAAGAAACTTATGGCGAAGTGACTGCAAATAGTGTAGCTGCTGAAGCTACTTATAAATTTAATGCTTCTAGATCAATACGAGTTGTTGGAGAACATCTTTGGGCAGACCACGATAAGAAAAACTGGGCAGGTGGAACTGTGGAAATGAATCTAAACTCTAAGCTATCTTTTTTCTTGTCTGATTTATATAATTATGGAAACGACACGGATTATTTGCGTAATCACTATTATAATATTGGTGGTGCCTTTAGAAAAAATTCAACTCGAATTGCCTTAAACTATGGTCGACAAAGAGGTGGATTAGTATGCGTTGGTGGGGTTTGCAGATATGTTCCAGAAAGTTCTGGATTTGCATTGTCTCTAAATACTTCTTTTTAATTTTTTTAAAATCCTAAGATTAATCTTGCTATTGCAAAATATAACAAGATTCCAAAAACATCATTTGTAGTTGTAATAAATGGCCCTGTAGCAATTGCAGGGTCAATTTTATTTTTATGTAAAAATAAGGGAACTAAAGTTCCTAATGTAGCCGCAAAAATAATAACCACAATCATAGAAATGGAAATTGCAATACCTACTTGATACTGTTGGTACATTATGGAATGAAAAATCAATAAAAATAACGAAATAATAGATCCCGAAATCATAGCAACAATAACTTCTTTTTTGAAATATTTATTGCTGAATTCTTTTAATGATCCATTTGCTAATCCTTGCACCACAATAGCAGATGCCTGAACTCCAATATTACCAGCAGTTGCAGACAAAAGTGGTACAAAAATAATAAGTGTTGAATATTTGGTAAATGCAGCTTGATTGTTTTTAAGAACAAAAGAAGCAACTATTTCAATTACCATTCCAATTAATAACCAAGGCAAACGTCCTTTAATCATTTCTAAAACGCTGTCCCCTGCTTCAACGTCTTGGGTGATACCAGCCGCCATTTGGTAATCTTTATCGGCTTCTTCTTTAATTACGTCTACAATATCATCAATAGTTACACGTCCAACTAAACGCCCTAACTCATCTACAACTGGAATGGCCTCCAAGTCGTATTTTTGCATAATTCGAGCAACTTCAACATTTGGAGTATCAACTCGAACATAATCAACTTTCTTAATATATACTGAACTAATCATAGTTTTAGTAGAAGTAGTTAAAAGGTCTTTTAGAGACAACCTTCCTTTTAATCTATTATCGTCATCAACTACATAAATAGAGTGCACTCTTGTTACATGTTCTGCTTGAATACGCATTTCTTTCACACAAGTAAGCACGTTCCAGTTTTCATTTACTTTCACTAGTTCCTTTCCCATCAATCCCCCAGCTTCATCCTCATCATAGCGCAATAAATCTACAATGTCTTTAGCATGTTCTACATCTTCTAGCTCAGAAATAACCTCTGCTTTTTTACTTTGTGAAAGTTCCGAAATAATATCTGCAGCATCATCGGTATCCATTTCATCAAGCTCTTCTGCAATTTCTTTTGCAGAAAGACCTTGTAGGATTTTCTCACGAAGATCTTCTTCCAGTTCAAGAAGAATTTCTGCAGTTATTTCACTATCTAAAATATTAAAAATATAAGTAGCTTCTTCAATTTCTAGCTCGTGAAAGATTTCTGCAATATCAGCATGGTGCAAGTCATTCAATAAAACTTCCAATTCCTGGTCGTTTTTTTGATGAATAAGTTGCTCTATTTGAACTAAAAGTTCTTTGCTGATTTTAAATTGCATTGGCCTCTATTTTTAGGGTAAGTTCAATAAATTGTTCCACCGACAATTGCTCTGGTCGGAGGTCAAAGATACTATCTTCTCTTAAATTATCGGACAAATTTAAGGATTTTAAACTATTTCGCATTGTTTTTCTGCGTTGTTGAAATGCCATTTTTACAACAGTAAAAAGCATTTTTTCGCTACAAGGCAAGGTATAATTTTCTTTTCTGCGCATGCGCATCACCCCCGATTTTACTTTTGGCGGCGGATTAAATACATTTTCATCAACCGTAAATAAATACTCTACTAAATAAAATGCCTGAGCCAATACCGACAAAATTCCATATACTTTGTTTCCCTTTTTAGAACAAATTCTTTCGGCTACTTCTTTTTGAAACATGCCCGAAAACTCAGGAATTTGAGCGCGATATTCTAATACTCGAAATACAATTTGAGTCGAAATATTATAAGGGAAATTTCCAATAATTGCAAATTGATTTCCATTGAAAATTTCATTTAAATCAAATTTTAAAAAATCTTTAGAGATAATTTTATCTCTTAAAGCAGGATAATTTTGCTGTAAATAAACCACCGATTCGGTGTCTATTTCTATGGCATAGGAAGTAATTGGTTTTTCAATAAGGTATTTTGTCAATACGCCCATGCCGGGTCCAATTTCTAATAGCGATTCGTATCCTTCCAAATTCAAAGTATCCGCAATTGCCTTGGCAATAGATTCGTCTATTAAAAAATGTTGTCCGAGGTGTTTTTTTGCTTTTACTTTATCCATAGTCATTGCGAGGCACGAAGCAATCTCACTTATTTATTATTAATTTGATTGAAAAAACTCTGATACCAACTCCAGTTCTGTTCGAAATGCTAGTACTTTATCCCCAAATAAAGCCAATGCTTCAGCTCTTAATTTAGGCGCATCTTCATCATAATAGCGTTGCAAAGTTTCTTTACTGTCTGTAGTATATTGAACGGCATAAGTCACCCCTCCCATCTCTTCTTCAACAAGTACTTTTACTAATCGAGCCGAGGTAAATTTTCCAGTTGCTAATAGTTCTGGTATGTGTTTTTCTTGCATCCATTTCAACCATTGTGTTTGAATGGAAGTGTCAATATTACTAGTTACATTGTATAATATCATTGTCCTGTTTGTTATATTTCTTTATCTCCCCGAAGTTTTCTGTATTTCTTCTGAGCCAATACATAATAAATACTGTCTTCGTGGTTGGTAATTATATCTTCATAAAGTGGCTGTGCCATTACTGCATCATTTAATTGAAAGTAAATCTCGGCCGAAAAAAATAAGGCTTCATCAATGTAAATGCACTCTTTGAAATTGTCTATTATTTGTTTGTAATTGGCCAAAGCCGAGGCAGTATCCCCCAAACTTTCATAAATTTTCCCAATTCGTAACAGCGTTACTGGCTCAATTGCATCTCCTTTATTTTCTTTTAATATGGCTTGAAATGCTGCCAAAGCATCTTGTTTTTTATCCTGAAATAATAAATAATCCGCACGCGAAAATTTCTTTAAGGCCACTTGGGTAGAATCTTCTACAGTGTTATCCGAAATTAACAAAAATAAATCCAATGCATCGTTAGCGATTAATTGCGTGGAAGCCGATTTTAGCACTTCAAGTTGGTGGTTCGCCCATTTAAAATCGCCTTTGTAATAACTAGTTTTAGCAATCTTCAAGTTGGCTTCTTGCCCAATCGGACTGTTATTTGCATCCGATTCTATTTGGGAATAATAAATTAATGCTTGGTTGAATTTTTCTTCAAATAACAACATGTCGGCCAACTCCATTTTTATTTCTGCAGTTTGGTCTCTGTTGATTGGCATTTCCAAAACGTTTTTCAAAATAGCTTTTCCTTTTTCGGAATCTTTCAAGTTAAAAGTCACAAAATGGGCTTTCAATTTTAAAAGTGATAAAGTATAAGGGCTTTCGCCAAATTGCTTCAATAAGGTATTTAATTCTTGTAAGATTACAGAATATTCTTGTAGCGAAGCTTTGCTAATTTTTAGCTCCATCAAATACGCATTGCATTTAATTTGAAGATCTAAATCTTTCGTATTTACTAATATAAAATTGAAAATTTCTTTAGCCGTTTCGGTATCCTTTTCTTCAATAGCCAACTGAGCCAAATTCACTATATTTGAAAACGATTCGGGGTTGCGTTTGTAAATGGCTTTTTGCTGAATAAACGCTTTTCCATATTCTTTCATTTGCACATAAAACCAACTCAAATATTCATTCCAAAAAATATCTTGTGTTTTTTGAACCCGAATTAATAACGCTTTTTTTAAGGTTTCGTTAAAAATTTCTTTACTGTCTTCGAGAATAAAACGAGACATTTGAAACTGAATAGGCACTAAATTTTGAGGGTTTTTAAAGGATTCCGTTAAGAACATTTCAATCATGTTTTCGGTATCGCCTTTCTGCCCATAAAGCACCGCCATTTGGAAATTGAAATTAAAATTGGGCTCCACACTCAATCCCGTTTGATACGCCCGAAGGGCATAATCTACCAGTGCCTTTTTTTCAAAAGTATTGGCAATTAAATAAACTTCATTGGGTACTTTTTTTATTTTCTCTAATGCTTGCTCGTAGTATTTTTTTGCTTTATCGGTATTTTTTTGAAGTTGAAAATTATACCCTAACTCTACTAAATAATACCCTTGTTTGTATTTATCAATACGATCTTGAATTAAATTTTCTGCCTTTGTAAATTGCTGTAATTGTTGGTAGCATTCAATGGTTTTTTGGAAGAAGATAAAATTACCAGGTTGGGCTTTTAGTAATTCTTCATAAGCGATTTGGGCTTTTTCAAATTCGCCACGGTCCATATAATTTTGCGCCAACTGTTCGGATTGCGACCAAACCAGTAGCGAAAAAAAGAGCGAGCAAAAAAGAAAAAATGCTTTTTTCATTCGTAGGGGCATTAAATAAAGAATGTACTAAAGTAAACCAATTTGTGTTTATTTAGTACATCCTATTACTAAGATTAACAATTAGTTAATAATATCAAATCCGGTATACTTGCGTAACACTTCTGGAATTACAATTCCATCTGGGGTTTGGAAATTTTCTAATATTCCGGCCAATACTCTAGGCAAAGCTAACGAGCTTCCGTTTAAGGTATGCGCCAATTGATTTTTTCCGTCTTTATCTTTGTATCGTAATTTTAAACGATTGGCTTGATAGGTTTCAAAATTAGAAACCGAAGAGATTTCCAACCATCTTTCTTGCGCGGTAGAATACACTTCAAAATCATACGTTAATGCCGAAGCAAAACCCATATCGCCTCCGCAAAGACGCAAAACTCTGTAAGGCAATTGCAATTCTCTAAGGATATTTTTTACATGCTCTACCATTTCATCCAATGCTTCATAAGATTTATCTGGATGCTCAACGCGAACAATTTCTACTTTATCAAATTGGTGCAAACGATTCAATCCACGAACGTGAGCTCCATAAGAACCCGCCTCTCTTCTAAAACAGGGTGTATATCCGGTGCATTTTACTGGCAATTCGTTTTCGGTGAAAATAACATCTCTAAAGATATTCGTTACCGGCACCTCAGCCGTTGGAATTAAATACAAATCATCGGTGGCATCATGGTACATTTGCCCTTCTTTATCTGGCAATTGCCCAGTTCCGTATGCCGAAGCTTCGTTTACTAAATGCGGAACTTGGTATTCAAAATAACCCG
The DNA here is from genome assembly GCA_947453195.1 of Flavobacteriaceae bacterium. Lineage (GTDB taxonomy): Bacteria > Bacteroidota > Bacteroidia > Flavobacteriales > Flavobacteriaceae > Flavobacterium. Next base: position 307,561 of record CANGFO010000001.1, on the reverse strand, counting down.
CATCGGTATTTTTATCTAAAAAATAAGAGATTAAAGCACGTTGTAATTTGGCTCCTTTTCCTTTGTAAACCGGAAATCCTGCACCCGTGATTTTAACCCCTAATTCAAAATCAATAATATCATATTTTTTTACCAGCTCCCAGTGAGGTAAAGCGCCTTCTTGCAATTTTGGCACAGCGCCCTCTTCAAAAACATTTAGGTTATCTTCTGCCGTTTTTCCTACAGGAACGATATCGGCAGGAAGATTAGGAAGTAAGTACATTTTTTCAAGCAAATCGGCAGCATATACTTCGATTTTCTCAGAAATTACTTTCCCTTGGTCTCTTAATTGAACTGTTTTTTGTTTTAATATTTCGGCTTTTGCTTTCTCGCCGTTTTTCATTAAGGCGCCAATGTCTTTGGATAACTTATTAGATTCTGATAAAGTAGTATCTAATTCTACTTGCGCCGCTCTACGATTTTCATCTAGTTGAATTATAGTTTCAACTATAGCTTTGGCATCCATATTTTTTTTAGCTAAAGCTGCAATAACTTTATCTTTATTTTCTCTAATAACCGCTATTTGTAACATGACTTAATTTTTAATGAGAATGCAAATTTAAGAAATTGCTTTCTAAAAAAAGAATAATATAGTAAAGATTGATTTCATATTAAGTAATTATAATTCAGGTATTTAGATAAATTTTAACAAAATCAAAGTTGTTGAAAATAATAATTATCCTTACATTAGCTGAAATGTTTTCCAGATATGAAAAAAATACTACTTCTGCTTTTAACTTTTTCGTTTGCAACTGTAGTTGCTCAAAACGGGGTTGATTACTTAAATACTATCGCTTCAAGCGAAATGAAAACTGCCAGCAATTTGATGCAGTTTGCTCCCAATCCAAATACGCTAAACTACGATATTACCTATCACAAACTAGAATTTACGGTAGATCCGGCGGTGTATTTTGTTTCGGGTAAAATTACCACAACCTATACTGCTTTGGCCAATTTGAATAGCATTTATTTTGATTTGGCAAATGAATTAACCGTTGCTTCGGTTAAAAAAAATGGAGTAAACTTGACATTTTCTCAAAATGGAGCGAACGAATTGGTCATTACACTTCCTGCAACACAAACAATCGGAACTTCGGCAACGTTAGAAATAACTTATTCTGGAGTGCCCCCATTAAATGGATTTAATGCCTTTACAGCCGAAATGAGAAGTAATGGAAGTAATACTTTATACACATTATCGGAGCCTTTTGGAGCGAGAGATTGGTGGCCTTGCAAACAAGATTTGAATGATAAAATTAATTCGATTGATGTTTACATAACCGCTCCATCTCAATATATTGCAGTTTCCAACGGTATTGAGCCTGAATTACCTGTGGTAAACGGAACTTCTAAAACGACCCATTTTCACCATGGTTATCCTATTCCGGCCTATTTAATTTGTATGGCCGTGACCGATTATACGGTTTACAATCAAACTGCAGGTGCAGCTCCTAACCAGTATCCAATCATCAATTATATTTATCCAGAAAGTTTTACTGGAGGATTGCAAACACAGTTAGATCAAACCCCTTTATTGCTGAATTTATACAGCAATTTATTCGAATTATATCCCTTTCATAATGAAAAATATGGCCATGCCCAATTTGGCTGGGGCGGCGGAATGGAGCACACCACTGTCTCTTTTATGGTAGGCTTTGACCGACAATTAATTGCACATGAAATGGCCCACCAATGGTTTGGAGACAAAATTACGTGCGGCACATGGAAAGACATTTGGTTGAATGAAAGTTTTGCTACTTATTTAGCCTCAATTGTTTATGAAAATTTTGATGGTTTACCAAACTTTATTTCTGATAAAACCAACATGATCAATTACATCACCTCTGCTCCAGACGGTGCGGTATATTTAACGGATACTGAAGCTACCGATGTTAACCGAATTTTTAGTAGCCGATTGAGCTATAATAAAGGAGCTATGGTAATTGAAATGCTGCGTTTTAAAATGGGAGATACTGCCTTTTTTCAAGCAATGAAAAATTATCTAGCCGATCCTACATTAGCTTATGGATATGCTGTTACTACCAATTTGAAATCCCATTTAGAAGCAGTTTATGGCAGCAGCTTGACTGAATTTTTTAACGATTGGATTTACAACCAAGGCTACCCAACTTACAGCATTACCGCACAAAATTGGGGCTCAGGCCAAGCTCGTTTTGTTGTGAATCAATCGCAATCCCATTCGTCTGTAAGTTATTTTGAAATGCCCGTTCCTGTAAGAATTCATGGTGCTTCAGGGCAGGTGCAAGACTTGGTATTAAATAATACCACTAACGGACAAGTACTTATTTTACCGGTTAATTTTCCTATCGCTAGCGTAGAATTTGATCCTGATAAACATTTAATTTCTAAGAATAATTCGATTACATTAGGAAATGAAAGTTTTCAATTAGAAAATGCGATTGCTTTGTATCCAAATCCGGTGAAAGACGAACTGCATGTGCAATTACCGAGTTCGATTCTACTTGAAAAAGTCTCTCTTTACAATAATTTAGGACAATTGGTACTAGAAAATAATAACTTAGATATTTCATTAAACACATTGTCTTCGGGAGTTTATTCGGTTTCCATCCAAACCTCGGAAGGAGAATTTCATAAAAAAATTATAAAAAATTAATCCGTAACAATATAATTATAGAAAAGTAAGGTGAAAACCTTACTTTTGCTTTTTTATAACAATTTTGAATCACAAAAATGGAATTTGCAATTAAACTTTCTCAGTTCTTACTGAGCTTATCAATACTTATTGTTCTGCACGAATTAGGACATTTCATCCCTTCTAAATTATTTAAAACGCGAGTAGAAAAATTCTACCTTTTCTTTGATGTGAAATTTTCATTATTGAAAAAGAAAATTGGAGAAACCGAATATGGTATTGGCTGGTTGCCGCTTGGTGGTTATGTGAAAATTGCCGGAATGATTGATGAAAGCATGGATACAGATCAACTGCAAGGTGAACCACAACCCTGGGAATTTCGTTCTAAGCCAGCTTGGCAGCGTTTGATTATCATGTTGGGTGGCGTTACGGTTAACTTTATTTTGGCTTTCATTATTTATATAGGAATGACCTTCTTTTATGGTGAGCAGTATATTGCTAATGAAAATGTAAAAGACGGAATTTGGGTAAACAACCCAACGGTTGAAAAACTTGGATTCAAAACCGGTGATAAAATTGCTTCTATAGACGGAATAAAAGTAGCTAAATTTGAAGATGTAAATAAAGAATTATTCCTTGCCAAAGAAGTAGTGGTAAATCGTGCTGGCGAAGAAGTTAAAATTTCATTGCCCGAAAATTTCATTGATCAATTAATGAAATCACAACGCGGAATGCTAGTAAACCTTAGAATGCCCTATGTTGTTGGTGCTGTTCCTAGTGAATCTCCAAACAAAGAAGTTTTAAAACCAAAAGATATTATTATCAGTTGCAACGGGCAAAAGATTACTTATGCCGACGAAGCTATTGCTATTTTTCAAAATTTTAAAGGGAAAACAGTACCTGCAATCATAAAAAGAGACGGCCAGGAATTGCCTGTAACTTTAACAGTAAACAAGGATGGTAAATTGTATTTGCAACAAGCAATTTTACCGTATGACAATTTAGAAAAACTAGGATTGTATAAAATAAACAAACAAGAATTTGGTTTCTTCGAATCGATTCCGGTAGGATTATCTAGAGGAGTTGATGAATTAGCAAGTTATGGTAAACAGTTAAAAGCTATTTTCACTCCAAGTACCGGTGCTTATAAAGGCGTTGGTGGATTTGGAGCAATATTTAGTGTATTCCCGTCTACATGGAGTTGGTTTGCCTTTTGGAATATTACCGCGTTGCTTTCTATCATGCTAGGTGTAATGAATTTATTACCTATTCCGGCATTAGATGGTGGCCATGTAATGTTTTTATTATATGAAATGATATCGGGTAAAAAACCAAGCGATAAGTTCTTAGAGCGCGCTCAAATGGTTGGTTTTATACTACTTATAACTTTGGTTTTATTTGCAAACGGAAACGATATTTACAAAGCAATTGTGGGCAAATAAAAAAAAATAAAAAATTATCTCTTTTTGTTTGCAAAAAATAAAAATCGCTTTATATTTGCAACCGCTTTACCCGCAATTAGTAGTACTATTATTTAGGTAAAGCCACAAAAAAGTTCTTAAAAAAATTAAAAATACAGTTTCCTCCTTAGCTCAGTTGGTTAGAGCATCTGACTGTTAATCAGAGGGTCCTTGGTTCGAGCCCAAGAGGGGGAGCTATTAAAAAGAGCAACATGAAAATGTTGCTCTTTTTTATGCATATTATCCATGGGCGAGAAGTTTATCCCGAAGTAACGAAGTGAAATCGGGAAGCCCAAGAAGGAGAGCTTTCAAAAGCCTTTACATTAATGTAAGGGCTTTTTTTTGTTTCTATAATTTACACTATTAATTTTTATAATAAATTTTTTAGCCTATTAAACTTAGATATTAAAATTCTGATTATTTTTTTTATTTTTGAATTTCAACAACTTAAAAAAAATAATCATGAAAAAAATTTCATTAGTTCTCTTGTTATTAATTGGTAAAATTTATGGGCAAGCCCAATCAGATATAAATTTTTATTTTGGTAAAGTAGAATACATTAATGCTACGGTTAATTTAATTGATGGGAAAAGATTATTAGGTGAAGTTCAAGATTTTGATTCTCCTAATTTTATTGAATTTACCAATCCTTATGATTTCAATCCGAGTACTTTGGAATCAAATAATAATTTAGACAGAAAAAAAATAAAGTTCAGAAGAAATGCTTCAGAGAAATATAGAACTATTCCATCGGATTCGATCAATTACATTACCTATTTTGATAAAGAATTAAATAAGGTAAAAGAATTCAAACGTTTACACATTTTAAAAGCAAAAAGTAATGGGGAAATTGTTGATTCTGGAAATACTGTTTTTTTGCCGTTAATTAAAAATGATTCCATAAATTTTTATGGTTACAATATAACTATTAAAGGAACAGGTAAATATGCAAGAACCGTTTTCTATTTGAATAACCCAAAAGATAATTTTGCGATTAATCCAATAGATTTTTCATTGATGGATTTGATGGGTAATAAAAGTAAAATTCATTCAAAAGTTATTAATGCAATTAAAGCTATTGTTAAAGATTGTCCTGAGTTTACAAGCAAGTTAGATGCTAAACAAGATGTAACAAAAGAAATGGAAAAAGATGCGCTTCAAAAATATCAAGAGATGGAAAAACAAGTAGCAGAAGGGAAAAAGAATCTGAAAACTAAAAAAGAAAAAAATGCATTTGAGGCAGAAGTCTATACAGATTATAATTTAAGACCTTTTTTAAATCTAACCGATGATTACAAAAAAATGTGTAAGTAATTAATAGTTGATTTTTATATAGTTCAACGCCTTAATTTTCTGATGATTGAATAGGCATTCATCTGTTAAAATTGTAGTTTTGATTCAAATATTAATATAATTTCAATGAAAAAAATATTTTTACCTCTTGTGGTTGGTTTGTGTTTTATAAACGTTAAAGCTCAAAACATCCCCATGACGTTCCATAATGGTTCCTTCCACTCGATTCCTTTACTAATTCCAGGGGTTATGAATCCTAATTTGAACCCTAAATCAAACAGCGGGATAAGTTTATACGTTGGACAAAAAGTTTATTTTTTTCCAAACAGGAAAAAGAAAAGTCAAGAATTACTTTTTACTGTAGCTGCAACTTGGAAAAAAGACACAATTCTTCAGATTGATAAAATTATAGAAAAACGCAAAAAAGAATTAATTGAAGATTAAAAAATATGAGAACACCCTTTAACAAATTCATCTACATTGGCTTTCTTTTATTGGGCACCTACCAATCTTTATTTACTAAAGATTACATGCAAGCGGCTTCCTCATTTGGAATTGGTTTGGCCTTTGATCCTTTTAACACCGATCAAAAATGGAATGACCGCCCAACATGGCAAAAAGCGGTTTTGATTATTCATCTTGCCCTGGTTGCTGGACTATTTGGTTACGGAATTGGACTGAATGATAAATAATAGCTACCCATTAAAATAAAACTAATAAGCCCTTACATTGCTGTAAGGGCTTATTTTTAATCTATTTATAGCTTATTTTACAACTACTTTTTGATTATATGCTGCTCCGTTTACCGAAACAGATACTATATAAACTCCCGCATTTGAGATGGGGTTGATAGCAATTGTGTTGGAAGCATTTCTCAAAGAAATGACTTTGTTTTCTATTAATTTTCCGTCCATGTTGTAAATAGAAAGTTGGGCGTTATCAAAATTTTCAATAGAATTAATTTGCAATAAACCATTATTTGCTTCATTGGCAGTTATAGTAAATTTTTCTTTTGAAAAATCGGCTTGAGCCATTGTTGGAAAAATTAATCCGGTCCAAGATTTAGCTACACTAACAAGTCCGGCTCTACCTGTAGGAGTAGAGGTTGTGTTTTGTCTAAAAACAAGTCGGTCAACTGCTCCCGATTGATCAGTTCCTGAATTGGTGGTGGCATCAGGTGTTGCAGGAACACCGTTTGCCATAACTGGATTTACATATAAGTTCAATAAATCGTCGGCAGCACCTGCTAATTGGGAGTATTTTAAAATCAATAAATGATCTTGATTAAATGCATATGCATTGGTGGTATAAACGGTAGCATTTCCAGAGGCGCCTTTACTTATACCTATTACAAACGTATTACCAGTAATCATTTTGATAAATACTCTGAATGTAGTAGTAATAAAACTTCCGTTATTTACTCTAAAAAAATCATTCGGACTAGTAGCAACACTACTTATGTTAATTAGGAATCCCACATACATATCGCCCGAAGTTACTGGAGTGAATAATGTCCCACATCCATCGGTATCGGTTAATAATTGTAACGAATTTAACGAAGTTCCATAATTTAGGTAACTAAATCCAGGAGTTAGCACTTTAGCATTACTACATAAAGCACCCGTGCAGGCTCCAGTTCCACCGTTGGATGAGTTGTTGGTCCAGGTTCCTTGTCCACTTAACTGATTGTTAACCGTGTAACTATTTAAATTGTCCTGAAAAACGTTTTGGGAATACCCAAAAATAAAAGTAAATAGGGCGAAACAAATTGCTGTCTTTTTCATAATAGTATTTTTACAGATTTAACAAAATAATCAATTACAAAATCAGCAAATGGTAATAAACAAAACTGGCTCGTAAATAATTAGCAATACGATTTATGACAGAAAGTTTTGCAAACCATTGAAAAATTGTAACTTGCACTAAATTAATGATTATTTATTTACCAAATCGATATAACATGAAGAAAATTTTACTTTTTATATTTTTTATTAGTTTGCAGATGGCCTACGCGCAGCCTCAAATTAACACTCCGTCTAATTATACCTTATGTGATTCAAACAACGATGGCGGTGAAATCTTCAATTTGACTACCAAAAATTCTGAAATTTTAGGCAACTTATCGCAAAACATCTATTCGGTAACTTATTACTTAAGCCAAGCCGATGCAGTAGCAAATGTAAATCCGTTATCAAGCCAGTATTTTTGCTCTAATTCTAGTCAAATCGTTTATGTTAGAGTGAACGAATACAATAACCCAAGTAGTTATTCTATTACTTCATTTTGGCTTCATATTTATCCTACTCCTACAAATATTACTCTTACGGGTACATTTTGCTTTAACCAACAATGTTGGGATTTGACTCAGTTTATCCCCGCCATTTACAATGCAAATTCCAATACTAATTTAAACATTTCCTTTTATTACAATCAAGCAGACGCTATAAATAATACGAATGCAATTCTAAATCCGAGTTGTGTTTTTAGTCCAGTAACTACACCCAATTTAAATTTTTATTATACTGTAACTGATATGGTCTCAGGATGTTCTTCAGTGGGTATTATTAATGCAATTATTCTTACTGCATGCCAATCAACAGATTGTATTACTCCTACTGTTTCGGTTGGAAGTGTAACTGAAACTAGCGCAACCATAACTTGCTCTGGTGCGATACCTGGTTCACCATACACAGCTGAAGTAGCTATTGTTCCCTATGGAGCGCCTATGCCAAATCAAGGGACTGTGTTTTTTAGTAATGACTTTATCATAACTGGATTGAGTTGTAGTACAGAATATCAAGTTTACGTAAGAAGAATATGTTCAACAAGTACGGTTTCGCAAACAACTCCATGGTCAATACCGGTTTCATTTGCAACACCAGCTTGTACCCCACAATTTGGACAGCCACAAGGGTTTTCAAGTTGTACCGATACCAATCAGGCTTGTTTTAATTTAACCGATAATAACGATGATATTATTGGAACCATGAATCCAAATGATTATACCATTACCTATCATGCTTCTGCAAACGAAGCAGAAGCTAATGTGAACCCATTGTCTTCACCATATTGCGTAGGTATTGGAAACACCGCTATTTACGGAAGAATTTCATACAACAATGTTCCTGGACAGTATTTTACAACGGTATTTTATATCAATGTATATGCCTTTAATTATAGTCCAACTCCATTACAACAAATGGAACAATGTGATGACGACAACAACGGAGCGATTATTTTTAATTTAACTTCGGTTCAATCACAAATAAATTCAACTAATACTTTACAGTATTTTACCAATCAACAAAATGCTGAGGCGTTAACCAATGCAATTGCAAATCCGAGTGCTTTTTCTTTAAATGTTCAATCAACTACGACGACCATTTACATCAGAGAAATTATCGCAAACGGTTGTGATATGATTTATACAGTTAACTTAAGAACATTCCCAAATTGTAACAACGCATCGGTTTGTAGTCAAGCAAATTCTTTATGTTCTTCATTAGGAGTTCCGTTTCCAAACACGACTAATTTACCCTCTACAGGAGCTTTAAGTTGTTTGAGCACTACTCCAAATCCAACTTGGTTTGTAATGCCTATTAGCCAAGCAGGAAACATCAATTTAATGATTCAACAAAGTACTGATATTAATTTTAGCACTTCTAATTTAGATGTGGATTATGTAGTTTTAGGGCCATATTCAAACCCAACAACTCCTTGTAACGGACAAATTACGGCTAACTATATGGTAAGTTGTAGTTACTCGCCTAACAATGTAGAATATCCAGTAATTACTAATGCGCAACCTGGGCAGTATTATTTAATTATGGTTACCAATTACAGCAACCAACCTGGGTATATTAAAATTACAGATCTTGGAAGTGCCTCTACAGGAGCTATCAATTGTAGTGGATTACGTCTAAATGCCTTTTTAGATTCTAATAATAATGGCACAAAAGATGTTGGTGAACAAAACTTCCCATTAGGACAATTTCATTATGAAGTAAATACAAATGGTATCATACACCATATTACAAGTCCAGCCGGAGTGTATAATATCTATGATACCAATACCACAAACTCTTATAACCTTAGCTATACAATAGATCCAGCATATACTAGTCTTTATGGCATTACAACGTCTAACTATACAAATGTAAGTGTAATTAATGGTGGCGGAATGTTGGTTTACAATTTTCCAATCACGATAACACAAAGCTATACTGATTTGGCTACGACCCTAGTTCCCGTTGTTGGTCCACGACCTGGATTTATTTATGAAAATAAAATTATCTACACCAATCTTGGTAATCAAAATATTGCTGCAGGAAGTATCAACTTTGTAAAAGATCCTAATGTAACAATTACTTCGGTATCGCAAGCTGGTGTTACTATGTTGGCTAACGGTTTTAGCTATAATTTTACAAACTTGGCTCCTTTTGAAGTACGTGTAATTTCTGTATTCATGCAAGTGCCAACCATCCCAACAGTTACAATGGGCCAGTTACTTACAAATACGGCTAGCATCAATCCAATTACTGGAGATGCCGTGCCTTCTAATAACATGAGTAGCCTTTCACAAATTGTTATTAATGCCTACGATCCTAATGATAAAATGGAAGCGCATGGGGAACGAATTCTTTACAGTTCGTTTACTTCTAATGATTACTTAACGTATACCATTCGATTTGAAAACACAGGTTCTGCCAATGCAATCAATGTTAGAATTAATGATGTGTTAGATTCTAAATTAGATGAGACAACAGTAAAAACACTCAGCGCCAGCCATTCTTATGTTCTAGACCGTGTTGGAAATACCCTTAACTGGAAATTTGATGACATTATGTTACCAGTTTCTATTGCTAATACTTCAACAGGAAAAGGATATGTTACGTTCCAAGTTAAGCCAAAACCAGGATATGCTTTAGGAGATATTATTCCAAATACGGGAGCAATTTACTTTGATTATAATCCGGCAATTATAACAAATACCTTCAACACCGAATTTGTATCTTCACTTGCAAATATGGAGTTTTCTAGCACTAACTTAGCTGTTTATCCGAATCCTGCAAATGAAGTAATTACAATTCAATTGAATTCAAATAGTTTTATTAAACAAGTTCAGTTAATTGACATGCTAGGTAGAGTGATCAAAAAAGAAAACTATTCTTCAAGCAACTATTCAGAAACTATGAATTTAAAAGAAGCAGGAAGTGGAACTTATTTTGTTGAAGTAACCACCGATTCTAATAAAAAAGAAACTAAAAAAATTATTATAAATTAATTTTATCCTTGGTACTAAGCTAAAGGTTGTCAGCAATGGCAACCTTTTTTTTATTAAATTTGAAAATTAAAATTGATACTCTCCCATGAAAAAAATCTGTTTTAGTTTATTGTTTATTGCTGCATTATTGCTGATTAGCTGTAAAGCCAACCTATCTTCCTCAATAGATACTAATTTGGTAAATGGACATCCTACATGGATAATGCAAGGAAACATCTATGAAGTAAATGTGCGTCAATATACCCCTGAAGGCACTTTCAATGCTTTTGCAAAACACCTCGATCGACTAAAAGCCATGGGTGTGCAAACCATTTGGTTTATGCCAATCAACCCTATTAGTAAATTGGAACGAAAAGGCACTTTAGGAAGTTACTATGCCGTTTCCGACTACACCGCTATAAATCCAGAATATGGTAACTTAGATGACTTTAAAAATATAGTAAATGCCATTCATGAAAAAGGGATGAAAGTAATTATTGACTGGGTTCCAAATCATACTGGGGCAGACCACAAATGGTTGAAAGACCACCCCGATTTTTTCGTAAAAGACAAACAAGGAAAGCCGGCAGTTGCTTTTGATTGGGCCGATGTAAGACAATTGGATTATAAGAATCCAGTAATGCAAGACAGCATGATTGAAACGATGAAATTCTGGGTAAACAAAACGAATATTGACGGTTTTCGATGCGATGTAGCTTGGAATGTTCCGGCAACTTTTTGGAAAAAATCCATATCAGAACTACAAAAAATGAAATCGCTATTTATGCTTGCTGAAGGGGACAGCACTTACCTTGCTAAAAGTGGTTTTGATGCAGTTTATCCTTGGCACATGTTTAAAATGATGGAAAAAGTGGCTAAAGAAAAAAGACCTGCATTTGCGATTGATAGTATTCTTACAGAAAACAAAACAAGGTATCCAAAAAATACCATTCAAATGTATTTCACTAGCAACCACGATGAAAATAGCTGGAATCATGCCGATTTCGGAACCTTTCCAAAGGAAATTCATGCACCGTTTGCAGTATTATCTCAAACTTTAGGAAACAGTGTGCCCCTAATTTATAGTGGCCAGGAAGAGCCTGTATTACGGGCGCTGGAGTTTTTTGAAAAAGATCCGATCACCTTTAAGAATTTCGAAAGAGAGAAATTTTATACAACACTTCTCGAGTTAAGAAAAAGAAATAAAGCACTTTCTGCAAATGCATCGTTTGAAAAAGTAGCTGTAGGTGATGCAAATTATGTTTATGCCTACACTAGAAAAAAAGGGGACCATAAAATTTTAGTGATTCTGAATCTTTCTAGCAAAGCGCAAACCATTTCAATTTCTAATAAAAAATTATTAGGCGCAACATTTGCTATTTTTGAAGACAAAGAAGTCATTTTAAACTTCAATGCATTTCAAATGAAACCATGGGGCTATGAAATCTATGAATATTAATACAAACAACATGAAAGAATTATTACATCAAACCTACGGATCAATTTTTGAAGAAGCACTTTTAAACGAAATTGAGCAAGTAGCATTGCTTAAAGAGTTTAATGAAGGCGATGTAATCATTGACTTTGGAGATAAAATATTAAAAATGCCGTTGTTGCTTTCAGGGGCAATAAAAATATTACGCGAAGATTTTGATGAAGGTGAATTACTACTTTATTTTATTGAAAAAGGAGATACCTGTTCCATGTCGATGACGTGTTGCATTGGTGATACTAAAAGCGAAATAAAAGCAGTGGCTGAAACTGACGGAAAGGTGGTAATGATTCCGGTGATGTACATGGAACTATGGCTTGGAAAGTATAAATCATGGCGCAACTATGTCTTTAATAGTTACAACAATCGATTGAAAGAAATGCTCAATGCAATTGATAGTTTGGCGTTTATGAATATGGATGAACGCTTGCTAAATTACTTATTAGAAAAGTCAAAAATTAATGGGTCTCGTGAAATAAATGCTACGCACCAAGATATTGCATATGATTTAAACACTTCAAGAGTAGTGATTTCAAGGTTGTTAAAAGCGCTAGAAAACGAAGGCAAAATAAAACTGCACCGCGCCTATATTGAAATTTTAAAATAGTAACAATTTCTTATTTACTATTTTTAGTTATTGCAATTTTATTTTAATATGATTTGTAATCAATCAAATAACTAGTAAACTAATCTACATTTTAAAAATGAAAAAAACACTTGCCCTAATTGCCTTGTCATGTACACTTTTTGTTGGATGCAAAAATGAAAGTGCTGAAAAAGAAAAAATTGCTCAAGACAACATTAATTCCTATTCTAAAACTTGGGATTTGGTAATCAATGAAGGAAAAATTGATGTATTAGATACTGCTTACGCAGAAAACATTGTTTTACACACAGTTCCTGAAATTAAAGGAATCGCAAAATCAAAAGCCTATTATGCTTATTTTGTTACTGGATTTTCAAACAGACAATTTATCGTAAAAGATATTTTTGCTTCTGGAGATAAACTTACTAAATATTGGGAGTTTAAAGGAACACATACGGGAGATTTCATGGGAATTCCTGCAACTGGAAAAACAATTGATGTAGAAGGTTGTACTATAGCTAAAATGGTAAATGGTAAAATTGTAGAAGAAAGAGATTTCATGGATAACATGGACTTCATGAAACAATTAGGTCTTTTAAAATAATAAAATACCCCTACCAAAAACCAAAAAAAAAAAGACTGTCACATGGCAGTCTTTTTAATTTTATTGAATTAACGCTAATATCTCAATGTCATCAGGTAATTTTCCAATATTTTGAAGCTTGATAGCTGCTAATTTTTGGGCAATTGTAATACTCGTCAATATATTGTAATCGTATAATTGAGCATATAAGAAGCCCGTCCAAAAAGCATCTCCTGCTCCAGTTGTGTCTTTTATTTCATCAATTGGAATTGCTTTTTGAAACAGCAATCCTTCATTAACATCGGATACAACAACTCCGTTTTTGCCTTTAGTAAGGCAAATGGTATTAGCACCAAGCGAATGAAAATAGTCAAAAATAAATTCATCTGATTTTTTCTCAGCAAATAAACGAAAGCAATCGTCATCGCTCAATTTCACTAACGGATTGTAGGATAAATATTCTGATAAAACTTGTTTAGCTTCCTCTCTATTTGGCCAAATTCGTTCCGAAAAATTAATATCAATACTCAATCGTAACCCTAGTTCTTTTGCTCTTTTCGCTCTATTCAAAATAGTTGTTCGTGCAGGGTTTTTACTTAATGCAAAACAAGTGGTGTGAAATATTTTGGCTTCTTGAAGAACTGAATCTGGTAATTGCGTTTCATAAATTTCACAATCGGCTTGTCTGTACGGAATAAAATCGGGTGTTTCTGTAGATTTTGATACAAAAATAACCGAAGTTGGTGAAGTTTCCGATTTACCTATTTGGGATATATTTACGTTACTTGCCTGTAACTTTCGAATAATATAATCTCCTAATCCGTCTTGACCGCAAGATGCAACCAAAACCGATTTTAACCCCAAACGTGAAGCATTCACTGCTACATTGGTAGGAGATCCTCCCAGAAAACGGTGGTAATCTTTTGTTTTATTTATAGAGGTATTTACTTCATGACCAATAAAATCAATAAGTACTTCTCCAATACAAATGATGTCAATAGTTTTATTCAAAATTATAATAATAGTTTAAAATTGGTATTTAAGCTTTGTTGGAGTAGTACTTCTGCAGCTGCACTCCAAGCACAAAATGAAACGCCATTTGGAGCTTCAGTATTGGTGTTGAAATTTTCATAAAACGCAAAATCTCCTTTTGAATTGGCTTCCTGAATTTTATTCAGAATCAAATTTGCTTTTTCTTTTTCGGATTTGGTTAGTAACGCCAACCCTACAAATCCATTTACCATAGGCCAACTGCCTGCATTATGAAATTCATAGGGAAAGTTTCTAAATTCGTATTTGCAATTGTTATGTAATAAATTCCAATGTTCATCCGTTTCAAAAATAGGTGGCCAAAATGCAGGCACTAACCCTAGTTTGGTTTCTGATGCTAATTTAGATGCATACGCAATAATGTCATTTTGCATCGTTTCGGTTCCTATATTTAAAAGCACCGCTAACGAATTTGCGAAAGCATCAAAATTAGTTTTGTAACCAGAGGGTGAAAACGAACAAGGCATATATCCTTTAAAGTTCAATTCATTGTAAGCTCCTTCATGGTATTTTTCCCCTAGTGTATTGGGCTGAAAATTAACCTCAACTTGTTTTTTTATATTCGCTATCTTTTCAGATAATTGCGGCTCATTTGCAAAATGATTATAACTTCTTAGAGCCCAAATTCGCAATAATTGGTCGTATAAAACATATCCATCGGTTATGTATTCGTCAGCCCAATTACCGGAAAGGGGTACGTATAAAAGATTTTTATTATTGAATTCCCAAGCATCTAAAAGTGCAAAACATTTTTCTATGGCAGCTTTATTTTTTTCTAAAAAGGCAACATCTTTCATGTAAAAAGCATATTGACAAACACCTATTACAAACCAAGTCACTGCATCTACTCTTCCTGCCAAACCGCCATAACTGACTTCTGTATTCTCTTCTAAAAAATACACATTAGAAGGAATCGTTCCAATTTTATGTTGGTGTTGTGCTAAAGTTTCTAAGGTGCTTTTGAAGGTTGCTATCAACTTTTCGTCTCCAGATGCCAATGCAGCCAAACCACATATTACCCCATCACGAGCCCAAACTCGTTTGTAGTTGGATGTGTTTTCAGCACTGGCTAAAAAGCCATTCGCTGTAGAAACTTCATGCAATAATGAAACTGCTTTTTGATAAGCTAAATTATTCACTTTCAGCAATTTTTTTAGTTTTAATAAATAGTGTGCAAATTGCGCTTACAAGTAATAAACCTCCAGCAAATGTAATTGCCAAACGCGGATCGTTATTTAGAAAATGCTTCAAAATATATCCAAATGATATCGTTTGGATAAACATCGGAATCACAATCATCATATTGATAATTCCCATATAAACTCCGTAGCGTTCTTTAGGAATGGCATTCACAATCATTAAATAAGGAATCCCCATCATGCTTGCCCATCCTATTCCGAATCCGGTAATGGCAGGAAATAATAAGTATTTATTTTGAATGTGTGGAAATACTAAAAATCCGATCGCCGCTAATAATAAACAAGCAAAATGAACTTTTTTAGGCGAATATTTTTTGGCAAAATAAACCAAACTAAACGCACACAAAAAGGTTACAATATTATACCATCCGTTTACCAATCCGGTCCAACTTACGGCTTCTCCGTATAATTTCATGTCTTTTTCGGGAGTGGTATTCCAAACCGAAATTGCAATACTTTTAGAGGAGTTTTGCCAATAACAAAACAAGGCATACCATTGAAACAAATATACTAATGCCAATTGCCACATTACTTTTGGCATTTCTTTTAACGCTTTAAAAATATCTACAAATGGCGATACCAAACTTATTGGTTCAGACTTAATTTTTTCTAGCTCTTCTTGTGTAGGTACAATCTCTTTGGTAGTGTGTGAGCTCCACCAAACGGATGCAATAGAACAAATAGAACCTAGAAAAAATGAAGCAAAAACCCAAGTAGGTAATTTACCCATAGTGCCAATAAACAATAGCGGAAAAACAAATAACGATACATTGGCTAATGTTTGCCCAAAACCTGTAAAAAAGCTTTGCGCCTGAAAACCTGTTGCTTGTTGCGAATCGTCTAATTTATCTGCAATGAAAGCACGATAAGGCTCCATTGCGGTGTTGTTCCCCACATCTAAAATCCAAAGCAATCCGGCAGCCATCCATAGGGAACTGCTAAAAGGAAATAGAAATAATGCGAGGCTACAAATTATGGCTCCAATAAAGAAATACGGTTTTCTCCTTCCTCCAAATTTTGTCGACCACGTTTTATCGCTTAATGCACCTATTAGGGGTTGAATTAGTAATCCTGTTAATGGTCCGGCCAAATTAAGAATTGGAATTTGATCGGGATGTGCACCTAAAAAATCATATATTGGATTTACGGCACTTTGTTGTAAACCAAAACTATATTGAATACCAAGAAACCCAACATTCATGTTGATTATTTGCCAAAATGTTAATGCGGGCTTTTTAAAATACATTGGTATAAAATTTAAAATTTAAAAAAACAATTCCTGCGCTAATTTAAGCACAGGAATTGTTCACTAACAAAAATTAACATGAATAGTTATTAGAATCTATACGTAACTGCCATAGATACTGATCTTCCTGGCATTGGTCTAGCTCTAACATAATTAACTTGATTTTCTGTAATACTTCCTTCTTCTGCTTCGGTAATTGCCAAAGTGTTTAATAAGTTGTTCCCAGATAAATTTAAAGACAATCCTTTAGTTAATGTGAAATCGATGAATGAGTTAACAATCATAAATCCATTCATAACTAACTTGTTTTCGTCTTGTGCATAAGCTTTTGATTGACCAATAAAACTGAACCCAATAGCATTATTATTTTTTCCAAATTTGTAAGATGGAATAAAGTTATACATCAATTTTGGTTGTCTTCTTGGCTCATTACCAATGTTACTTCCTGAAGTAATTTCTGCTTTAGTATAGGTTAATGCACCTCTAAGATTCAATTTGTTATTTACATTGTAAGAAGACTCTAACTCTAAACCGTATGATTTATAATTGTTTTGAATAATAGATTGAGTTGTAGCTTCAAATCCACCTTGCTCATCAGTTTTAGCTTGAAAAGCAGTAGCATATAAATATCCTTTTGCGAATTTTTGTTTGAAACCAACTTCAGATTGCGTTAAGAAATCCAATGCATTGATTTTGCTTCCATCCATATAGTTTAATCCAGAGAATAAGATTCTATCCGCTTTAGCTGAAGCACCTTTACTCATTCTAGCAAAAATAGATTGGCTTGAAGATAATAAATAGTTAGCTCCTACAGAGTATGAAGTATATTTATAATCGTAGTTAACCGCTGTTGTATTAGCCGTATTTACTCCAAAAACATTTTGTTCTGCTGGAGAAATAACTCCGTCATGATTTACATCAACCGCAGAAGAAGCTCCACCAGCAAAAGATCCAGTTACTTTACCCATATCATAACGTAAACCTGCTTCAATAGTAAGTTTATCTGTAGCCGTAAAGTTAATGTTTGCATAAGGTGCAGATACATTATATTGTGTATCGTAGTTTCTTGCTAAGTTCCCCCAAGCTGGAGTTCCGTATGCATATAATCCGTTTTGAGAAAGTAAAGTACCACTTCCGTTTGTTACGTTGATCAATCTTGGATTGTTATCAGATACTTCTTGTAAGTATGAATTCCATAACCAAGACATAGAAATATTTTGAACAGATTTAAAGTATCCTGCAGTTACGTCTACTTTATCAAACTTTTTAGAGATTTTTAAATCATTCATGAAGTTGTCAAAGTTGTTTAATTGAGTATCAAACATGTGGATTCTTGAAACCAATCCGTTTGCAGTATTAAATGGAGTTCCGCTATTAGCATAAGTTAAAGTAGAACCTGCTCCGAAAGAAGCTGCAATTGAAGCTGCAGAACCAACTTCTGCTGGGAACGGAGAAATGAATCCACCATTGTTAGCAGAATATCTTCCGTTTTCAGAAATTTTCCATCCGTTATCTAATGTAAAGTTTGCACTTACACCAATAGATTTAGAAACTGGGTGCATACCATCAGCAACCGCTGCTCTTCTTAATTCTCCATCAGGACCTAAACCTACATTGTGGTTTAAGTAAACTGATTGTAATGCTCCGTGTGTAGCATCAAATCCATCAATGCTTCCCCAAGATGGGCTAGCATTTGTTCCAGAAACTTGAAGTGGCATTGGCATATAAGCCGCTGCTCTATCATTTAAGAATTTAGTGTAAACCGTTACAGAACCATTAGAAAATTCTTTAGTAAGGTTAAATTTAAATTGACCTCCATTGTTTGATGTAAATCCTGTTTTTCTTACTCCTTCTCCCGTTCTGTAGAAACCACCTGTATGAAAGTATAAACCGTCACCAATTTTAGTTCCGTAATCGAAATCGGTTCTAAAATTATTGTAATCTAAACCAAAACCTGTTGCAATACGACCACCTTCAGTTTTACCAGTTTTGCTGATGAAGTTGATAATACCTCCAGGAGAGTTAGTTGCTAATACAGAAGCAGAACCTCCACGGATTGCCTCAACTCTTGCAACGTTTCCGTCAAATCTTGTAAAAATATCGGCAGTTGCAAATGCAATATCACCAAATAATAATACAGGTAAACCGTCTTCTTGAATTTGTAAATACTTAGATCCACCAGAAGAAATTGGCACACCACGAACAGCAATGTTAGAGTTTCCTTCTCCACCAGAAGATTCAGAACGAATACCTGGAATAGTTCTGAAAATCTCAGCCGTTGATCTAGGAGCTGATTGCTCAATTTGTTTTACATCTAATGTAGTGATAGAAACACTAGATTGTAATTTAGTTTTTGGATTAATAACACCAGTAACAACGACATCTTCTAGTTTATCACCTTTAATAGAGTCTTGTTGCTTTTCGTTATTAATCTGTGAAAATGTAACATTAAATAGCAAAAGAGCTACTAAAAACATCATTTTTTTCAAAAAATTAGTAATTTTTTTCATTTTTGATTTTTGTTTGATTAATAAAAATAGTTGATTAATATTTCGAAATTATATTTTTAGATAACATAAAATTAACAAATTGGCACCGAAAACGTTTTCGATTATGCCGAAAACGTTTTCGTTTTTGAAAATTAATTTTTTATTATCATATTTGTTAAATGAAAGAGACCACTTTAAAACAAATTGCGGAAACTTTAGGGATATCAATTACAACGGTTTCCAAAGCGCTAAAAAACTACCCTGATGTTAGCGAAAAAACGAAGCAATCTGTTTTAGATCTTGCAAATAATCTTCAATATACCCCCAATTCATTTGCCGTTAATCTTCGAATGAAAGAATCTAAAACCATAGGGCTTATTATCCCTGAGGTGGTGCATCATTTTTTTTCAAGTGTGGTAAACGGAATTATTGCCGAGGCAGAAAAAAATGGGTATTTGGTTATTATACTTCAATCGAATGAGTCTTTAGAATTAGAAAAAAAGCAAGTGGAGCTACTTATTAATAAAAGAGTAGATGGGATTATTCTTTCACTTTCAAATGAATCGAATGATGATTTGCACTTGAAAGAAATTGTTAGAAGAGAAATTCCGTTAGTCCAATTTGATAAAATTGCAAAATTAATTCCGAGTTCAAAAGTGATCATCAACGATCAAAAAGCAGCCTTTGAAGCAACAGAACATTTGATTAATAAAGGATGTAAAAAAATTGCTCACATACGCGGGCCAGTTAATCCTCAAAATGCAATTGATCGCTTTATAGGATACAAGAAAGCATTAGAAAGCAACAACATACCTTTTGATCCAAAATTAGTATACACCTGTAAGAATGTAACTTTTGAGGAAGGAAAAGAATTTGCAGAACAAATAATAAATCACCATCCCGATGTAGATGGGATTTTTGTCATTACCGATTTAGTTGCCGTAGGAGTATTGGCCTACCTGAATGAAATCAATGTAAAAGTTCCAGAAAAAATAAAAATAATAGGATTTAGTAATTGGTTTATGTCACAAGTAATTACTCCTAAATTAAGTACCGTAGATCAACCAAGCTATGAAATGGGAGTGCAATCATTTAAATTATTATTAGAACAAATGAATGCCAATAAAGAAATGATCTCATTTTCACCAAAAACTATTGAACTTACTACAACAATTATCGAAAGAGAATCTTCTAGGTAAAAATTAGAATAGTTTGTGTTAATATTGCGAAAAATGCTTTATTTATACTGAAATATTGCGTATTTTTGCTGTATTACCATTTATTATCTTTATTTTATATGAAATTCCTATTTTCAAAGAAATTATCTTTATTCTATACCCTTGGTTTTGTATTAATTACAGCATTTGGAACCTACTTTTTAACTAGCTTTATTGAAAATAAAGAAAATGAAAAAATAATAGAGATGGCACAAGCCTCCAGCAGTTGTGCATACAAAGTGGAACGATTAGAAGGATATCCATTAATAAAACCCCTTTTATTTGTAGATGATGTTTGTGAAGGTGATGCGTTAGTGCCTCTTAAAGTCCAGATCAATACAATTATTGAAAACTATAAAAACTATCAAGGGGTAACGACAGCATCAGTTTATTTAAAAGATTTTTCCCAAAATGAATGGATGACAATTAATGAAGAGGAAAAATTCGAGCCTGGTTCGCTATTTAAAGTCCCAATATTAATTGCCTATTTAAAAATGAATGAAGAGCATCCCGGTGTTTTAGACAAAGACTTGCTATACAACCAACCGTTTAATATTGGTAAAAATGTTGCTTATTCTTCTAAATCTATTCAAATTGGAAAATCATATAAAGTTCGAGAATTACTTAAATATATGATTGCTTATTCTGATAATAATGCCACCGCTTTATTAAATAATAATTTGAAATCTGAAACATTAATTAAATTGTTTAAAGATTTAGAATTAGAAATTCCAAATGTTAGTGCTAAGCAATATTTCTTCACCGCAAAACAATATTCTTTATTCATGCGTGCAATATACAACGCTTCTTATTTAACGATTAATGATTCAGAATTTGCGGCAGAATTGCTAAGCAAATCTGAATTCAATGATGGAATTAGAAAAGGGGTGCTGGCATCAGTAAAAATGGCGCATAAATTTGGAGAGGCCGGAACTCCAATAGAAAAACAATTACATGAATCGGCTATTGTCTATTATAATGACAAGCCCTACTTACTTACCGTAATGACCAAAGGAAAAGACAATGCATCCCTGTCTAAACTGATTGGTGAAATATCTTCGGTAGTTTACAAAAACAATAGTGCTAATTAATTTTGTTAGAATAATTTATAAAACACCTATTTATTGTATAGTAAATTATTTTTTGTTTAAAATAATAGGTGAATTTCTACAACATACATAAAAATATAAAAACACCCTCTATTTTTATATATTACAACTATCTATTTTATAAGTTTTTTATAATTTTACCCCATTATTTATAGGGGTATAAATTATATTATTATGAAATTAGAAAAACGCTGGATATCTGCATTTGTTATTATCACTATAGTTTCGATTTTAGGCTTGTTTTGGCCCCATAAAAAGGCTGGTGCCGATTTTATATCTAGCAAAAACATCAACTTTGCTGATGTAGCTTGGCTCCTTACAGCCTCCTGTTTAGTTTTATTAATGACTCCCGGCCTCTCTTTTTTTTATGGCGGAATGGTAGGTAAGAAAAACGTAATTTCTACCATGCTAAAGAGTTTTATATGCCTTGGGGTAGTAAGTTTGCTTTGGGTAACTGTTGGATTTAGCTTGTCTTTTGGAACGCCAATCGGATTTGCAATAAACAATGTATACTACGGAATCATTGGAAACCCATTCGATTTTACTTTTTTTGATCAAGTTGAAGATTTACCTCACAAATCGCTAGCTCCAACCATACCCTTTATATTGTTTGCATTATTTCAAATGAAATTTGCCGTGATCACACCAGCAATCATAACAGGAGCGCTTGCAGAACGCATTCGATTTATATCCTTTTTATTATTTATTTGTTTGTTTACCTTATTAATTTATGCACCGTTATGCCACATGATATGGCATCCTCACGGCCTATTGGGTGGCTATTTCGGTGTAAAAGATTTTGCTGGAGGAACCGTAGTTCATATGAGTGCAGGTTTTGCTGCGCTTGCAGGAGTTCTGGTTTTAGGAAAGCGTAAAAAAAGTGAACACATTCCAACAAATATTCCTTTTGTACTATTAGGAACAGGTTTGCTTTGGTTTGGTTGGTTCGGATTCAATGCAGGTTCTGCGTTAGCAGCGAATGCTACTGCGGCAATGGCATTTGCAACTACCACAATTGCATCGGCTGCAGCCATGATGACTTGGGTGTTTTTAGACCGACTAAAAGGAAGAAAAGTATCGGCGCTTGGAGCTTGTATAGGTGCAGTAGTTGGATTAGTTGTAATTACTCCAGCTGCTGGATACATTACCATTCCTCAAAGTATCTTTTTCGGATTTATTGGCGCTATCGTTTCAAATAACATGGTGTATTGGAAAAAACTAAAACAAATAGACGATACCCTTGATGTTTTTGCCTGCCATGGAATTGGCGGAATAATGGGAATGATTCTAACTGCAATTTTTGCTCAAGGCGAAAACGCAAGTCTGTTACATGGAGGTGTTGCTGTTTTTGGACACCACATGATGGCGCTAGTATTGGTATCGGTATTTACTTTTGGGGGAGCCTATTTACTTTTCAAAATAACCAATTTTATGATTCCGCTTCGTGTTACCGAAGAATCAGAAGAATTAGGTTTAGACCAATCCCAGCACGGCGAAAAATTTTAGCGTCTTCTTATTTTTT
Source organism: Flavobacteriaceae bacterium (assembly GCA_947453195.1). Taxonomy (GTDB): domain Bacteria; phylum Bacteroidota; class Bacteroidia; order Flavobacteriales; family Flavobacteriaceae; genus Flavobacterium. Next base: position 284,399 of record CANGFO010000001.1, on the reverse strand, counting down.
TTTAGTTTATTTTTGTCTTAACGGATTAACGTTAAGTACTTATAAATTAAATAAACATGAAAAAATTACTCTTACCTATTTTATTTCTGGCTATTCTGCCATTGTATAGCCAAGAAAACAAAAACGATATTAATGCAGTATTAAATAATTGGCACAAAGCGGCAAGTGCTGCCAATTTTAATGATTACTTTTCTGCATTAACAGATGATTCCATTTTTATTGGCACGGATGCAACCGAAAATTGGAACAAAACACAATTTGAAGTATTCGCTAAGCCTTACTTTGACAAAGGGAAGGCTTGGAATTTCACTCCAATAGAAAGACATATTTTCTTCTCTGAAGATAATAAAACCGCTTGGTTTGATGAATTATTGGATACCCATATGAAAATTTGTAGAGGATCGGGAGTGCTGGTTAGAATAAACAATACCTGGAAAATCAAACACTATGTATTGTCGATGACCATTCCTAATGACAATTCGGATGAAGTGGTAAAAATAAAAACTTCTTTAGAAGACCCGATTTTAAAAACCAAACTGAGATTATATTAAATAAAAAGGGGGAAATTGCTTTCCCCCTTTTTGCCCCAAATCTACCATAAACTTAACCTACTAATCTCATGGTGGTACAAATATATGCCCATAAGGATTTCATGTCAAAATAAAATTGTTCAACGACAGTAAAAATCGTTGAAATGCACTTTATTGTAGATTTTAATATGCTCTGTCGTTTTTTCCTTCGTAAAAGTTCATAAAAGCTCGACCAACTACACGATTTCCGCCTGGAGTTGGATAATCTCCCGTAAAATACCAGTCTCCAAGGTTTTTAGGACATGCTTCATGTAATTTATCAATACTTTGGAATATGATTTTAACCTCTGCCTGTATTGATTCTATCGTTAATAGTTTAGCTATTTTATCGGATATTTCAGTGTCGGTGAATGGTTCATATATTTTGGTAACGTAATTTATTACTTCTGCATCAGGTAAGTTTTCTTGTTCTTTACATTTAGCATAAACCTCATCCACAATATGGTATAAATTTCTTTCTTTTAGTAAAGCCAGAGCTGCTTGAAAAGCAATCAATCCTTCAAGTTTAGCCATATCAATTCCATAACAATCAGGATATCTAATTTGCGGAGCCGAAGAAACTACCACAATTCTTTTAGGCTGTAATCGATCCATCATTTTAAGGATACTCATTTTTAAGGTAGTTCCTCTCACGATACTATCATCGATAATAACTAAATTATCAGTTGGTTTAATCACACCATAAGTAACGTCATACACATGGGCAACCAAATCGTCACGACTACTATCTTCAGTGATGAAAGTTCTTAATTTAGCATCCTTAATAGCGACTTTTTCGGTTCTAATTTTAACCGATAAAATTTCTTCTAAACCTTCTTTAGTAAGCGTTTTTCTGTTATTTAATATAAACTGATTTTTTCTTTGATTTAAAAAATCATTCGCTGCTTCTACCATCCCATAAAAAGAAGTTTCAGCCGTATTTGGGATATAGGAAAAAACAGTGTTGTCTGTATCGCTATCGATCGCTTCTAATACAGCTGGAAGGATTAATTTTCCTAGATTTTTTCGTTCTTGATAAATTTCTGCATCGCTTCCTCTAGAAAAGTAAATTCTTTCAAAAGAGCACGCTTTTTTTATAGTTGGAGTATTTATTTCTTTTACTGAAACGGTGTTGTCTTTTTTAATAATTAAAGCATTTCCTGGCTCTAATTCTACCACATCTTCAAAGGAAACATTAAATACGGTTTGGATCACAGCTCTCTCTGAAGCAACTACTACTACCTCATCATCTTCATGAAAATAAGCAGGGCGAATTCCCGCAGGATCTCTTAAAACAAATGCATCTCCATGACCTAATAATCCGGCCATGGCATAACCTCCATCCCAACCACGAGAAGCGCGTTTTAAGATTTTGGCAATATCTAATTTTTCAGCTATAACTGGAGAGGCTTCTCTTTTTGTAAGTCCATTGTTTTTACATTCTAAATACAAATCAGTAACTTCTTCATCTAAAAAATGACCAATTTTTTCCATTACCGTAACAGTATCTGCCATTTCTTTTGGATGCTGTCCTAACTCAACCAAGCTATTAAAAAGCTCTTTAACATTAGTCATATTGAAGTTACCAGCTACGATAAGGTTTCGGTGCATCCAATTGTTTTGCCTCAAAAATGGATGAACACTTTCAATATTATTTTTACCAAAAGTACCGTAACGAACATGCCCTAAAAACAACTCGCCAATGTAAGGTAAATTGGCTTTTTGAAGTGCTACATTATCTGCATATTCAGGATGCAAGGCCATTTCACTATTAATACGATCATTAATTTGTGCATACACATCCTGAATAGGTTGCGCATCATTTGAACGAACTCTACTAATGTAACGTTCTCCTGGCTCAACATCTAATTTTATAGAGGCAAAACCAGCGCCGTCCTGACCGCGGTTGTGTTGTTTTTCCATAAGTAGATACATTTTTTGTATCCCGTAGAAAGCTGAACCGTATTTTTCTTTATAAAATTCTAACGGTTTTTTTAATCTTAAAAGGGCAATACCACATTCGTGTTTAATTGCGTCACTCATTGTATTTGTAGTTTAATTCTGATACGTTTCAAAAGTTTGATTACGCCTCAGGTGTTGTGTTGTTTGTTATATTGCAAATTTATAATAAAAAATGCCCCGAAATTTCGAGGCATAAATTTATTATAATTCTATGTCAAATTGCGTTAAAGATTTAAATTGTTTTAATCTTTCTTGAACTTCCGATTTCTGAAGCGATTCCATTCTTTCGGTTCCAAATTTCTCTACACAAAAGGATGCTAAATTTGATCCCTGAATGATAGCATTTTTCATATTGTTAAATGAAATGTTTTCGCTTTGCGCGATATATCCCGAAAATCCTCCAGCAAAAGTATCTCCAGCACCAGTTGGATCAAAAACCTCTTCTAATGGTAATGCCGGAGCGAAGAAAACTTCTTTATTATGAAATAATAAGGCACCGTGTTCTCCTTTTTTAATTACTACATATTTTGGACCCATGGTATGAATCTTTGCTGCAGCTTTTACTAATGAATACTCTCCTGATAATTGACGTGCTTCTTCATCATTAATGGTAATTACATCCACGCGTTTAATTACATCTAATAATTCAGGCAAGGCACAATCCATCCAAAAATTCATAGTATCTAAAACCACCAATTTAGGTTTAGTAGTCATTTGATTCAATACTCCGGTTTGAACTATTGGATGTAAATTCCCCAACATAACCACATCGGCATCTTTAAAATCTTGAGGGACAACTGGATTAAAATCCGCAAGAACATTAAGCTCTGTGATTAAAGTATCTCTAGAATTTAAATCGTTATGGTATTTACCGCTCCAAAAAAAAGTTTTTCCTCCTTTTACAACTTCTATTCCTGAAACATCTATATTTCTTGAAGTTAATAAGTCTATATATTCTTGAGGGAAATCTTCACCTACTACAGATACAATTGCAGATTTTACATTAAAATGAGATGCAGACAATCCGATGTAGGTTGCGGCTCCACCAAGTATTTTGTCTGTTTTTCCAAAAGGGGTTTCGATAGCATCAAAAGCAACGGTACCAACTATTAAAAGTTTGTTCATGGGGTTTCAAAATTAAAGATGCAAAGATAGGTTTTAGTTTATAAGTTTAAAAGTATAAATATTAAAAAGTTACTGTCAAAAAAAGCTTTTAACTAATTAGTATAAATAAAAATAATAAACTACTTCGTTTGCGTTTTTTATCACTACATTTAGGTACAATACACAATTATACAACTATTTTAAGTCGATTTACTCGTTATTGTGTAATTATAATAAATAATACTTCTCACAAAATGCCTAACATTTGTACTATGCAACATCGAGGAGAAATAATAAAAAAAGCGGTTTACAAAAGTGGATTTTCTATTACCGAACTAGCTAAGAGGCTAGGTAAAAGTAGAAGATGGGTATACCTAATGTTTGAAAATCCAAGTGTGTCATTAGACGTTGTGCTTCAATTAGAGAAAATTATACATTATAATTTTAGCAATGAAATTAAAGAAATTCGACCATCTAACTTGGAATTCATCGAATCCATTACTGGTGGTCAAACAGAAAAATATTCAGAGGATTATTGGAAAAATAAATACTTACGTTTATTAGAAGAATACAACGATCTATTAAAACTTAATAATTCTAAATAGTATTATTTACAATAGCTTTTCTTCTTCATTTTCATAAAAAACATCTACCGACAAATCATTTAATCCAGAAGCATAAACAGCTAGTTCATCGCAACGCTCGTTTTGTGGATGATTGTTATGCCCTTTTATCCATTTAAAATCTACTTGGTGTTTTCGATATATTTTTAGAAATCGTTTCCACAAATCGGAGTTTTTTCTATTTGCAAAACCCTTCTTTTCCCAACCCAAGACCCATTTTTTTTCAACAGAATCTACAACATACTTAGAGTCAGAAACAACTAAAACCTTCATATTCGGATTTTTTAATTTTTCTAAACCAACAATTACGGCAAGTAACTCCATTCTATTATTAGTTGTTAATCTAAAGCCCTCATAAAACTCTTTTTTATGTGGAGTCCCTACCAATTCCATCACTACCCCGTAGCCTCCGTTTCCTGGATTTCCTTTGGCAGCGCCGTCGGTATATATGTGAACTTGATGCGACATTTAAATTAGATAGTTAAAAGAGACTCTATTACTTCTGGGAAGTAACGGTGCTCTAATTCATGGATTTTATGTGCAATGTCTTCGGCGGTTTTGCAATCTTCTATAGAAACGGATTTTTGAAAAATAATAGCGCCCTCATCATAATTTTCATTTACATAATGAATGGTGATTCCGGTTTCTTTTTCCTTATTTTCTAATACAGATTGATGTACATTCATACCATACATCCCTTTTCCGCCGTATTTTGGCAACAAAGCCGGGTGTATGTTAATTACCTTATTAGGAAAGGCCTTAATAATTGATTCTGGAAACTTCCATAAAAAGCCCGCTAATACAATTAAATCAGGTGAGTCGTTAGCTACTTTGTCTAATACTTGTCCTTCATTAAATTCGGCTCTAGTAAAAACAACAGCAGGTACATTTAGGTTTTTTGCACGATCAATAACTTGAGCCAAAGGATTATTAGTATAAACGCTAACCACTTCAATTTTATTATTCTCTTGACAGTGTTTGATTATTTTTTCGGCATTAGTACCAGACCCAGAGGCGAACAATATTATTTTTTTCATTTTATAAACATTCGGTTGTGCAAAAATACAGAAGTTTTATTTTACTATTGGAGCAATTTAAACATTAATATTTAGGAAATTCAAATAAAGAACTTCCATTGAATTGATTAATAAAGTTCAATAAAACACAATAAATGAGTGGGTTTAAAATTATTTTTTTAATTTCGTACTTATTATTTATTAACTAAAAAGGTGGTTTTAAAATAAAGTTTTTTATTTTTGCCAACAATTTAAATTTTAAAATTAAAGATTATGTCAGACATTGCATCAAGAGTTAAAGCGATTATCGTAGACAAATTAGGCGTTGACGAGAATGAAGTTGTAACAGAAGCAAGCTTCACAAATGATTTAGGAGCTGATTCATTAGACACTGTGGAGCTTATCATGGAGTTCGAAAAAGAATTTGATATTCAAATTCCAGACGATCAAGCAGAAAACATTGCTACAGTAGGTCAAGCTATTTCATATATTGAAGAAGCAAAAAAATAATAAACAAAAAGCCCGTATGCATATAATGTATACGGGTTTTTATTATTATTAAAAAAATTTAAACTATTTTTGATTGAATTTCAATCACCAGATATTGGAATACCCTTGTCTCTTTAAGCATTATCATAAAGAAAACAGGGTATTATTTATTTAAAATACTATTAAAAAAAATTATATGCAATTAAAGCGTGTTGTTGTAACTGGTCTTGGTGCGTTAACTCCAATTGGAAATTCCATTCAAGAATATTGGGATGGTTTGGTTAATGGAAAAAGTGGCGCTGCTCCAATAACTTATTACGATACTGAAAAGCATAAAACCAAATTTGCTTGTGAAGTAAAAAACTTCAATATTGAAGATTATATGGATCGTAAAGAATCTCGCAGATTAGATAAATTTTCACACTATGCAATTGCATCAAGTGATGAAGCTATCAAAGATGCTGGGATTACACATGATAATGTAAACAAAAACAGAGTTGGTGTTATTTGGGGTGCTGGAATTGGCGGATTAGAAACTTTTCAAGAGGAAGTTTTATACTATGCCAAAGGTGATGGAACTCCAAAGTTCAACCCGTTCTTTATTCCAAAAATGATTGCCGATATTGCCCCTGCACACATTTCTATGAGAAATGGGTTTATGGGTCCAAATTATACAACAGTTTCTGCATGCGCCTCTTCGGCAAATGCAATGATTGATGCTTTTAACTACATCCGATTAGGAATGTGTGATGTAATTATCACAGGAGGTTCTGAAGCAGCTGTTACCATTGCAGGTATGGGTGGATTTAATTCTATGCACGCCTTGTCAACAAGAAATGAAAGTCCAGAAACAGCTTCTCGACCATTCGACGCAACTCGAGATGGTTTTGTATTAGGAGAAGGTTCAGGCGCAATCGTTCTTGAAGAATACGAACATGCAAAAGCCCGTGGAGCTAAAATATATTGTGAAATTGGTGGAGGTGGAATGTCATCTGATGCTTACCATTTAACTGCTCCACATCCTGAAGGAATTGGTGTAATTGCAGTTATGGAAAATACACTTAGAGATGCTGGAATGGCTCCCGAAATGGTAGATCATATCAATACTCACGGAACCTCTACTCCTCTTGGTGATGTAGCCGAATTGAAAGCTATTAGTCACGTTTTTGGAACTCATGCTAAAAACATTAATATCAATTCTACCAAATCCATGACAGGACACTTACTAGGTGCTGCCGGAGCAATAGAATCGATAGCAGTTATATTAGCAATGAAACACGGAATTGTTCCTCCTACTATTAATCACACTGTAGTAGATGAAAACATTGACCCATCTCTAAATTTAACACTTAATGAGCCTCAAAAAAGAGATATTAAAGTGGCCATGAGCAACACTTTTGGGTTTGGCGGACACAATGCTTGTGTTTTATTTAAAAAATTAGAAGAGTAAGATTTCATGCGATTTCTTCCTAAAATATTTTCTAAAAATTCCCGTCCTACAGCAGGCGGGAATTTTTTTGTTACCATCGAAAATATTATCGGATTCAAACCTGTGAATCTAAAATATTATAAAAAAGCTTTTACGCACCGATCATCTAATTTATTTGATGAAGCAGGTTTACCAATAAATTACGAACGATTAGAATTTCTTGGAGACGCAATGCTAAGCTCTGTAATTGCCGCTCATTTATACAAACAAGTACCAACAGGAGACGAGGGTTATTTAACTAAAATGCGTTCCAAAATTGTCAGTAGGGATCATTTAAACGAATTAGGCAGAGATTTAAAATTAATCCAATTCGTTGAAAGTAAAGTGCCACCGCAACACTTTGGAGAAAACATTCACGGCAATCTATTTGAAGCTTTAGTAGGTGCAATTTTTTTAGATAAAGGATACCTTGGATGCGAACAATTTATTCATAAACGTGTAATCATTCCTTATGTAGATATTACACGATTGGAAGGAAAAGTAATTAGCTATAAAAGTTTGGTTATTGAATGGTGTCAAAAAGAAAAAAAACATTTCTATTTTGATGTTTTTGAAGATAATGGCGTTGATGGAGAGCGCTTTTTTGGGGTAAAATTAAGTATTGATGATAAAGTTGTGGCTAAGTCTCGGGCAACTTCAAAAAAGAAGGCGGAAGAAATTGCTTCCAAAAGAGCCTATTTTGCATTTCAAGAAAAAATTAACACAATTTAAAATAAATTCTCAAAAAACTATAACGTTTTCGTTCATAAAATAACGTTAATCTAACGTAGCATAAGCATTTTGAATTTCTAATAACACTATATTTACACCTTATTTTGGTATCAAATGGCTGTTCATAAAATAAATATTGAAGATTTTGAAGAAGACGATTATTATTTAATTGCACTTCATACTTCATTAGAAGATTATCGACTAGCTTATTTATTAAATCGCGAGTTGGGTATTGGTTTATCTAAATGCAAACTAGACATCCCTTCACAAGTTAAAAAAGTAAAATCATCATTTACCAGATTTACTTTTGATGACGAGCAAAAGTTGGTGCTTTGGGATTTAGTTCAAAATAAGAATGTGGTAGAAACAAAGCAAATCGAAACAAATATCGATTTGTTTTCAAGTACAAAAAGCGCTTTTTCTGCAGCAACTTATTTATTGCCAGAATATAAAAAAGTAGATTATTTTATTAAAATCGAAAATGCAGAAAACGAAATTGATTTAGATAATGTAATCTCACAAATAAGTAAAATTGAAGCTATTGAACTAGTTTATAGTGTAGCTAAGGAAAATATAAAATCAAAAAATAATTTAATTTTTTAATAAGATGTCAACAAGAAAAAAGACTAAAATTGTAGCCACGCTAGGTCCAGCTTGTAGTTCGAAAGAAGTGATTAAAGATATGATTGATGCGGGAGTAAATGTATTTCGTATTAATTTTTCACATGCCGATTATACCGATGTAAAAGAACGAATTGATATCATCCGTGAATTAAATCAAGAACATGGATATAACACCGCAATTCTTGCCGATTTACAAGGTCCTAAACTACGTGTAGGGGTAATGAAAGAAGATGTTGTAGTAAATCCTGGAGATATTATTACTTTTCAAACTGCAGAAGACGTTCCTGGAACTAAAGATAGAGTTTACATGAACTATATTGAATTTCCTAGAGATGTAAAGCCAGGAGAGAAAATACTATTAGACGATGGAAAATTAATGTTTGAAGCACTTGAAACTAATGGTACTACCGAAGTAAAATGTAAAGTGATTCAAGGAGGTCCTTTAAAATCTAAAAAAGGGGTTAACCTACCAAATACAAAGGTTTCTTTACCTGCTTTAACAAAAAAAGATATTAAAGATGCTTTATTTGCCATTGAACAAAAAGTCGATTGGATAGCACTTTCATTTGTGAGAACTCCAGCCGATTTAGAAGAATTACAAGATTTAATTGCAAAAAATTCTGAGCATAAAATTCCAATTGTAGCAAAAATAGAAAAACCAGAAGCTGTTGAAAATATTGATAAAATCGTTGCCTTTTGCGATGGTTTAATGGTGGCTCGTGGGGATCTAGGTGTTGAAATTCCAGCTCACGAAGTGCCTTTAATTCAAAAGAAATTAATCCATAGAGCTAAAACGGCCAGAATTCCAGTTATTGTGGCAACACAAATGATGGAAACCATGATAACTAGTTTAACTCCAACTCGTGCAGAGGTAAACGACGTGGCCAACTCGGTTATGGATGGTGCCGATGCAGTTATGTTATCTGGAGAAACTTCGGTAGGAAACTATCCGGTTCAAGTTATTGAAAAAATGACTCAAATTATTGAAGCAGTTGAAGACTCACCATTAATTACAGTTCCTCAAAATGCACCTCACGTGAGAACGAAAAGGTTTATTACTAAATCTATTTGTTACCACGCTGCTACAATGGCGAACGACATTAAAGCCAAAGCAATTAGTACTCTAACAAATAGTGGTTACACTGCTTTTCAAATTTCGGCATGGCGTCCATCGGCACACATTTTAGTGTATACTTCAAATAGAAGAATATTAACCCAACTTAATTTACTTTGGGGAGTAAATGCTTTTCATTACGATAAGTTTGTAAGTACCGACGATACCGTTGATGACATAAACCAAATTGCGAAAGAAAATGGTTATGTAAAAAAAGGAGATATTCTTATTAACCTTGCTGCAATGCCAGTAGTTGATAAAGGAATGGTAAACACCTTAAGAATTTCTGAAATATGATAATAAACGGATCATTTACTTCCATATTTTATTTTTCTTAATACCCGCATTACTTCTTTAAAGTTAGTATACGCCAAATTGTTATTATATAATTTTATATACGATTTGGCGTCTATTAATTTATGTTTGGCATCTTCAAATCCATTGAGATAGCATATCATAAATGTAGATGCTAAATTTTCTAGATCTACATTTTCCCTGTCCGAAAGCACAATTCCTTTTTGTAATTTATTAATCAAAGACAAATTTGAATTATAAATATGATGCAACACTTTTCTATTGTATTGTGGTGGTTCAAATAACATTTCTGTTTCTATTTTATAATAACCATTATCATAAAATGAAATTTTTTGTTGCTCTAACGGATAATAACTAGTTTTATCGTTTAGCCCAAGTGGAAGGTATTCGATTATTGTAAAAGTATTTTCGTTATAAAAAATTTCCACTTCATCTTGAGTCGAATAAAATAACTTTACTTGCTCATTAATTAGCTCTATATCTACTCTACTGAAGAATGTTTTATCTCGAACCTTTTTAGGAATTCCAGACCAACAAATCACAAACAATTCTTTAAAAACCTTGTATTTAGAAAACATGTCTTTATGCCTATTCTGGACAAAATCTATAACCCCATCAAGAGTATACCCAATACTGTTGCGCGAATTGTTTTCAATGCTAATTACCGTTTCCACATTTTGTTTAGAGTAAGGGATTTTTTCTTCGGTTGGAATAGAATTACTCCCTCTTCGAACAAAAACAGTTTGTGCCGGAATAGTGTATATATTTTTCTTGAAGGAAGAAGTTTTAGACTTAGGCTTGATGGTTACTAAACCAACTACTTTATCTTTTGGTAAATTTGGGAATGGCACATTTTCATATTGAATTTTGGGAGGATTTTCTAAATAGGCATTGACTAAATTTTGAATACGACTGTCGTCAAAAAAATCATCTCCAGTAATTTCATTATCTTGATCCTCAACCCCAACTACTATGTAGGAATTATTAAAAGGATTTGAATTAGACAATGCGCAAATGTGTTTTAAAAACTTAGCTTTGCCCTCTTTTAAATGTAAATTCAACTGCCTTTTTTTGTCATAAAAACTACACTCATCATTGTGAGCAAGTAGGTTTTTTATAAGAAGGCGTTTATTAAGCATTTTTTATGAAATCACTTTTAAGGAACTTTATTACCCATGCTTTCTGTCCAAATGGCGAACCAATCTATCGTATCTAAATCAAGTGCTACTGCTTTCATCAATGCCTGAATTCGTGCAATATTTACAGTTCCAGCAACTGGATGTATTTGAGAAGGATGTTTTAAAACCCAAGCTAATAAAATGGTATCCGAGCCAACGCCGTATTTATCTACCAAATTAACTAATAGTTTTTTAAGTCTTCTCGTTTGGTCAATGTCTTCTCTGAAAACGGTTCCTAGCGGATTCCAAGACATTGGAGTAATGTTGTGTAATTGCATATAATCTAGACTTCCGTCTAACATGGCCTGGTGATGCGTAGCAGAAAACTGAATTTGATTGAAACTTACTTCGGTTTTACTTCGAATTAGATCCGTTTGTGAAGAGGTAAAATTGGACAGCCCAAATGACTTAATTTTTCCCTCTTTTTTTAATTGTTCAACTGCTTCAGCAATTTCATCGGCCACCATTAATGGGCTTGGACGGTGCAACAATAAAACATCTAAATAATCAGTTTGAAGATTTTTAAGTGAATTTTCTACCGACCATATGATGTATTCCTTTGAATAATCATAATGTTTGATGGTATTTGCTCTTCCGTTTGTATGTTGGATGCCACACTTTGAAATCAATTGTAATCGATCTCTAGAAATTTGGCTTTCGCCAAATGCCTTTCCAAATTGTGCTTCTGTAGTATAATCTCCATAGATATCGGCATGATCAAAAGTGGTGATTTTATTTTCAATGCAAATATTGATCAAATGCACCATCTCTTTGGTGCTTAATTTTTTGTCCCAAATACCCCAATTCATAGTTCCGGCAATAATGGGTGATAATGAAGTTTTCATGTGATTTTTATTAGAAAGTTTAAAATTACTAAAACAAAATCATAAATCATCCTTAAAAATCGGATCTGAAGGCAAGTTTTAACGCATTATTAACATTACCTTCCTGATAAAATTTTCATTTTTGAAATGTTAAAATTTGAAACCTTTATAATACTATAAAAATAGAATTTATGGAAGAAAATGTTGCTGCTTTAGACATTAGAGCAATAAATGAAAAAATAGAAAGAGAAAGTGCTTTTATCGATTTACTTACCATGGAGATGAATAAAGTAATCGTAGGTCAAAAGCATATGGTGGAGCGACTATTAATTGGGCTTTTAGGCCAAGGACACATCTTGTTAGAAGGTGTTCCTGGGTTAGCAAAAACCCTAGCTATTAACACCTTGTCACAAGCAGTTCATGGAAGCTTTAGCAGAATTCAGTTCACTCCTGATTTATTGCCTGCCGATGTAATAGGAACCATGATTTACAACATTAAAGCCAATGAGTTCTCTATAAAAAAAGGACCAATCTTTGCTAATTTCGTACTTGCCGATGAGATCAATCGTGCTCCTGCCAAAGTACAATCGGCTTTGTTAGAAGCCATGCAAGAAAAACAAGTTACCATTGGCGATACTACTTTTAAATTAGACAAACCATTTTTAGTACTTGCAACTCAAAATCCAATTGAGCAAGAAGGAACCTATCCATTGCCAGAAGCACAAGTGGATCGTTTTATGCTTAAAACCGTAATCGACTATCCAAAAATGGAAGAAGAACGCATGGTTATTCGTCAAAACTTAAAAGGAGCTTACGAAAAAGTAAATCAAGTAGTTTCTGTAGAACAAATCTTGCGTGCTCAAGAAGCCGTTCGTGAGGTATATATGGACGAGAAAATTGAAAAATATATCTTAGATATTATTTTTGCAACGCGTGCTCCAGAACAATATAAACTAGCTCATTTAAAACCATTAATTAGTTTCGGTGCTTCTCCTCGTGGAAGTATCAACTTGGCAACAGCCGCTAAATGTTATGCATTTATCAAACGTCGTGGTTATGTAATTCCAGAGGATGTTCGTGCTGTAGTTCATGATGTATTGCGTCACAGAATTGGAATAACTTATGAGGCGGAAGCTGAAAACATAACTTCAGTAGACATCATCAACAAAATCGTAAACGAAATAGAAGTTCCTTAATTTTTGTTCAAAGTTTAAACAAATAAATGGAAACGAAAGACCTCCTAAGTAAAGTCCGAAAAATTGAAATTAAAACCCGAAGATTGAGTGATCACATCTTTTCGGGCGAATACCATACGTCGTTTAAGGGCCGTGGTATGACATTTTCTGAAGTAAGACAATACCAATACGGAGACGATATTCGTGCCATTGATTGGAATGTTACTGCACGATATAATGAAGCGCATGTAAAAGTATTTGAAGAAGAACGGGAACTTACCATGATGCTTATGGTTGACATTTCGGGATCGGAAAGTTTCGGAACAAAAAACCAACTAAAAAGCGAAATAGTTACAGAAATTGCTGCAACTATGGCATTTTCGGCAACTCAAAATAATGATAAAATTGGATTGATTTTGTTTTCCGATGGCATCGAATTATACATTCCGCCAAAAAAAGGAAAATCCCATGTGTTGCGAATCATCCGCGAATTGATTGAATTCCAACCGAAAAGCAAGAAAACCGATTTATCGCAAGCCCTTAAATTTTTATCGGCAACGCAAAAGAAAAAAGCAATTGTATTTCTAATTTCCGATTTCATGGTGGAAGAAGATTATGAGAAAACTTTGAAAATTGCAGGTAAAAAACACGACATCACCGGAATTCGCGTGTATGATATTCGTGAAGAAAAAATGCCAAATATTGGAATTGTAGAAATGGAAGATGCAGAATCGGGTGAGATTATAGTAGTAGATACGAGTTCTAAAATTGTTCGTATGAACTATGAAAAAAACTACCACGACAAAGTAACCTATTTCAAAGAAATATTTTCTAAATGTGGATCGGGTACTGTAAATACTCGTGTAGACGAAAGTTATGTAACCAAATTATTGGGTTATTTTAAATCGAGATAATAGAATGAAATTAAAATTATACATAGTATTTTTTCTAATCACCACATCACTTTTTGCTCAAAAAGTTACGACTTCTATTGATACAACTCGTAATAAAATTGGGGCCGAGTTTAAACTAACTTTGAAAACTTCGGTAACCAATAAAGACAAAGTAGTTTTCCCGAAAGCTAAATCCTTTGGCGCTTTAGAAGTAATCAATTCCTATAAAATCGACACCGTTAAAACCAACAATAGATGGGAATTAATTAAACAATATGGGGTAACTCAATTTGATACAGGAAGATTTACGATTCCAAGAATAGCAGTTCTTATTAATGGAAAGCCCTCCTTTTCTGATAGTTTAAAAGTGGAAGTTTTTAATGTGAAAGTAGATACATTAAAACAAAAAATGTACGACGTTAAAGACGTTGCACAGGTTGAAACATCTAGCAATTGGTGGAAATACCTATTAGGAATTTTACTATTAGTTGGTATTGCGGCCTTGGCCTATTGGTTAATCAAAAAATACCAAAACCGTCCACAAGAAGAAGAACCAATTTTTACCTCCCCAATTGAAAAAGCAACTTCGCTTTTACAACAATTAGAAACCAAAGAACTTTGGCAAAAAGGTGAAGTTAAAGGATACTACTCCGAACTTACAGATATTGTCCGAAATTATATTGAAGAGGAAATCGAAATTCCGGCGATGGAAAGTACCACTTCCGAACTTATTGCTGAATTGAGAAGAGTGGCAAATCAAAAGAAATTAAAATTATCAAAGGAAACTTTAGAAAATCTAGAAAGGGTATTAATGCAAGCCGATTTGGTAAAATTTGCAAAAGTAAAACCATTGGATTTTGAAATTGAAGAAGACAAAAAACGTATTTCTAACACCATTGTTACCATTCACAAAGCAATACCAACTGTTGTAGAAGAAACCGATGAGCTTGAAGCTTGGAATGATCAACAACGTGAATTAGCTCGAATTCAAAAATTAAAAAAACAAAAACAAGTTCGAATTATCACCACTATCGGCGTGGTACTTACCGCAATATTAATCTCTTTAATAACATTGATTTATATCAAAGGTTGGGATTACGTTAAAGACAATATTATTGGTCACCCAACCAAAGAATTAGCAGAAGGAGAATGGATTTATAGTGAATATGGAAATCCGGGCGTGAAAATTGAAACTCCAAAGGTTTTGAAACGAATGGATGCTTCTAAAATGTTACCTAAAGATGCGTATGCTGTTTTAAAAGAAATGCAGATGTTTGGTTACGGCAGCATGTTCGAATCCTTCAATATTGTAGTTTCCACAGCTAAATTCAAGAAAGAAACGGATGTTAATTTTGATACCGTTCTAGATGGAAATACAAAATCTTGGGAAGCAATGGGAGCCCAAAACATACTTTTCAAACAAGAGGAATTCAATACCGTAAAAGGAATTTCAGGGGTTAAAGCCTATGGAACTATGGTAATGCTGGATAAAATTCAAAATAAAAGCCAGAAGTTATATTACGAAATCTTGTTGTTTAAACAAGATGGAGGATTACAGGAAATTGTGGTTTCTTATAAAGAAGGAGACGAGTATGGCAAAAAGATTTTGGATCGTATTATCAATTCAGTGGAACTTAAAAATGACAAGGAATAATGGATAAAGTGACTTTTTTAAATCCGGAGTTTTTTTGGTTGTTTTTAGTACTCCCAATTGCAGTTGTATGGCTATTCTTTAAACGCAAGCAACAATCGGCGACATTAAAAATAAGTTCGGTAAACGGTTTTAAATCTTCCAAATCGATTTTGGCAAAATTAAAACCCTACCTTAATGTTTTAAGAATTGTAGCTTTAAGTTCATTGATAATTGCATTAGCGCGACCACGAACAGTAGATATTAGCAACCAAACTAAAACCACTAAAGGAATTGATATTGTTATGGCAATTGACCTTTCTAGTAGTATGTTGGCTAAAGATTTACGCCCCAATCGTATGGAGGCTTTAAAAGAAGTTGCTTCCAACTTTGTTGATGCTAGACCAAATGATCGAATTGGAGTGGTAGTTTATGCTGCCGAGGCCTATACAAAAACTCCAGTTACAAGTGATAAAGCCATCGTTAAAGAAGCAATTAGAGATATTAAATACGATAAGGTATTGCAAGACGGAACCGGAATTGGAATGGGTTTAACCACCGCCGTTAACCGATTAAAAGAAAGCAAAGCAAAAAGTAAAATTATTATTTTACTAACTGATGGAGTAAATAACGCCGGTTTTATAGAACCCGAAACGGCTTCAGAAATTGCAAAAGAGTACGGGATTAAAGTATACACCATAGGATTGGGATCTAATGGAATGGCCGAATTTCCTTATGCGTATGCCCCTAATGGAAGGGATTTTCTATACAAAATGATGCCGGTTGAAATTGATCAAGAATTAATGAAAACCATTGCAAGAAATACCGGAGGAAAATATTTTAGAGCCAATAGTAATAGTAAATTGGAAAGTATTTACAATGAAATAAATAAATTGGAAACAACGGAAATAGAGGAGTTAAAATTTTATGATTACGACGAAAAATTCAGGCCTTTTGTATGGATTGCAGGAATTTTATTGTTGCTAGAAATTGTTTTAAGAAACACCATTTTTAGAAGTTTTATATAAGCGTATGTTTGAATTAGAAGAAAAGGGGTATTTGTATCTGTTAGTTGTTGTTCCAGTATTGGTGCTTCTATTTCTGTATGTAAACTATTGGAAAAGAAAAAAACAAGCGGCATTTGGTGATTTGGATTTAATAAAAAAATTAAGCCCCGAGAAATCAATTTTCAAACCCGTACTTAAATTCTCATTAGTGTTATTGGGGTTAAGCTTTTTGATTTTGGCATTGGTTAACCCAAAAATGGGGGTCAAAATGGAAAAGGTGAAACGACAAGGAATTGATATTGTTTTTGCTATTGATGTTTCAAAAAGTATGCTGGCTGAAGATGTTGCTCCCAACCGTTTAGATAAAAGCAAACAAATAGTTTCTCAATTAATCAACCAATTAGGCAGCGATAGAATTGGAATTATTGCCTATTCGGGTAGTGCATTTCCAGTTTTACCAATGACATCTGATTATGCAGTTGCTAAAATGTTTTTGCAAACAATGAATCCGGGGATGATTTCTTCTCAAGGTACTTCTATTGACGAAGCTATTAATTTGGCAGCAAATAATTTTTTTGATAAAAAAGACAAAACCAATAAGTTGTTGGTAATTATTTCTGATGGTGAAGACCACTCGGATAATGCTCAAAATGCAGCAGAAGATGCAGATAAAATGGGATTGAAAATCATTACGGTTGGAGTGGGAACTGAAAAAGGAGGACCAATTCCATTAAAAAGAAATGGGGTGGTTGAAAGTTTTCAAAAAGATCAGGACAATCAAGTGGTCATAACCAAAAGAAATGCAGAAGTATTATCCGTAATAGCAAAAATCACTAAAGGTGGCTATGTAGATGGAAACTCTACTAAAGCAGTGATTGATTATGTAAAAAAGGTGTTGGATTCTACTCAAAAAACGGAGTTTGAAGGTGCGATGATGGCCAATTATAAATCGCAATTTCAATGGTTTTTAGGTTTCGGATTTTTCTGCTTGTTTTTGGATGTTTTCCTAACGGAAAGAAAAACCAAATGGGTTCGAAAAATGAATTTATTTAATGAGGAAAAAGAAAAATAGAGAATAAAAAAACAGCTTATTTTCTGATTTAGAAAAAATGAAAAAAACAATAACATATTTAGTAATTCTAATTTCTTTGGTTGCTCAAGCGCAAGAAAAGGATAAATTTTTGCCGCAAGGGAATGAAAAATTTGCAGACAAAAATTATGCTGATGCCGAAGCTGAATATCGTTTATCTCAAGCAAAATTTAAAAAAAAATCAATATCTTCTTATAATCTAGGGACTTCAATTTACAAACAGAATCAAACAGCTGAAGCTAAATACCAATTTGCAAAAGCAATTAAAGACGCTAAAACCAAAGCAGAAAAACATCAGGCATTTCATAATTTGGGCAATTCGTTAATGAAGGGAAAAGATTATTCTAATGCGGTAGAAGCCTATAAAAATGCGTTGCGAAACGATCCAAATGATGAAGAAACGAGATATAATTATGCTTTAGCAAAAAAAATGCTGAAAGATAATCCGCCGCCAAAAGATCAAAATAAGAACAAAGACAAAAATAAGGATAAGAATAAAGATAAGGACAAGAATAAGGACAACAAAAAAGATCCGAACAAAGACAAAAACGACAACAAGAAAGATAAAGGCGACAATAAAGACAAGGATAAAAAAGACGGCAAAGACAAAAAAGATAAACAAGACAAAGGCGATGGTGAAAAACCACAGCCTAAACCAAGCGGTGCATCCAAACAGCGAATAGACAATTTATTGGATGCGGTAAATAATGAAGAGAAAAAGGTACAGGAAAAAGTAAATGCTCAAAAAGTACAAGCCAATCCGAAGAAACCAGAAAAAGATTGGTAACATTAGAATTTAAAAATTACGAATTATAAAAATGAAACGATATTTAATCTTACTATTAATAACCGCAAACTCCGTTTTGGCTCAAGTAAAATTTGAGGCGAATGTGAGTAAAAATACTTTGGGGTTAAATGAGAGAGTGCGAATTGAATTTTCTATGAATGAAGATGGCGATAATTTTGTTCCACCCAATTTTGAAGCGTGTGGCTTTAGAGTAGTTGGAGGGCCAAGCCAGTCCATCAGCCAGTCTTGGATAAATGGCAGAAGTACATTTCAAAAATCATACACCTATATATTATTGCCTTTGCAAAAAGGTAATTTAGTAATTCGTCAAGCTGTAATTGAAATTAATGGCCAATTGTATAAGACTTTGCCTATTAAAATCAACGTTACCAATGCCGTACAACAACCCAACGATCCGAACGAACCGGCTACAGTTAAGGCAGATGACAACTTGTATTTGGTTGCTGATATTTCTAAAACCAATCCGTACGTAAACGAGCCCATTACGGTAGTTTACAAATTATATTTTAGCTACAACATCGGAATTACCAATTGGCGCGAGTTGAACAAACCAAAATACAATGATTTTTGGAGTCAGAATATTGACATCAAACAATTAGTTGCCGAAGAAGGAATTTTTAAAGGCCAAAAATACCGCTATGTGGTTTTGCGTAAAACGGTATTGTATCCTCAAAAATCAGGTAGTTTAGAAATAGAGCCTCTTTCGTTAGATATTGATTGTCAAGTTCCAAGAGGAAGACCTAATTTTTGGGGACAAGTACAATTAGTTGACGATAGCAAACGTGTTTCTGCAGGAAGCAAAGTTATATCGGTTAAACCATTACCACAAGCCGGGAAGCCAGAAGATTTTTCAGGGGCAGTTGGAAGATTTAATTTCAAAGTAACCCCTTCAAGAACCGGTTTAAAATTTGGTGAATCACTAGATTTAGATGTTTCCGTAACTGGAACTGGAAATTTAAAATTATTTAGCTTGCCTAAACCGGTGGTTCCTTCAACTTTAGAAATGTACGATCCGCAGCATACAGAAAATGTAAGTACCCCACTTACCGGAATGTCAGGAAGAATTTCAGATAAATACACTATCATTCCACAATCGAAGGGGAATTTTCCAATAAAACCGCTGCGTTTTACCTATTTTGATTTAGGAACTAGAAGCTATAAAACCATAACATCATCTGAAATTGTTTTAAATGTTTTAGATGGTCCCGGAGTTGCAAATTCAGGAACTATACCTCCACCAGGAAGTGCTAAGGTGCCAGTTACAGCTAGCAAAGCATTTGCTTTTATTAAACAAACTACTACGCTAAAACCAATGCAATCTGATGATTTCTTGGGTTCGGGATTATATTATACTTTGATGGCATTGCCATTTTTAGGAATTCCTGCATTAATATTATTCAGAAAAAGAAAAGAAGCAGAAGATGCCGATGTGGTGGGGAACAAAAAGAGAAAAACAAACGCTCTGGCTAAGAAATACCTATCCGATGCTCAAAAACAATTACAGAACAAGGAGCCGTTTTATATTGCCTTAGAAAAAGCAATGCACAATTTCTTGAAAGCCAAATTAAGTATTGAAACATCTGAAATGAGTAAGGAGATCATAACTGATATTTTGCTTACACGAAATGCAGATGCCGATACGGTAAAAGAATTTATTAATCTAACAGAAAGTTGCGAATTGGCACGTTATGCACCCTCTACAAGTGTAACCATTCAACAAGATTACGACAAAGCGGTTGCAATACTATCGAGTTTAGAAAAACAATTAGCCTAATTATTAAGGATTAAAATATGAAAAAACAGCTTTTACTATTCCTTTTTATAATTCAGTTTTCATTAGCACAAAAAGCTTTTGAAAAAGGGAATCTATTGTATCAAAAAGAAAATTATAACGAGGCTATTAATCAGTATGAAAGTGAACTAGCAACAGGGAACCATTCGGCCGAATTGTATTTTAATTTAGGAAACTGCTATTATAAATTACATAAAGTAGCGCCGGCAGTTTATAATTACGAAAAAGCATTGCAATTAAATCCAAATGATGAGGAAATAAAAACAAACCTCGATTTTGCTCGAAAAATGACTATTGATGACATTAAAATCGTACCAAAAGTTGGCTTTAGTAAATTAATTCAGGATTTCACTTCTAGTTATTATTACGATACTTGGGCTTGGATTGCTGTTGTGCTCGCATTCTTGTTCTTATTGTTTTTTGCAGGATATTACCTTTCGGGAACTGCTTTTAGAAAACGCGTTTTCTTTTCGGGTATGTTTTTAATTTTCCTAGGAATTGCAATCAGTGTTTCCTCTGGAATTTATGAAAAAAACCGAATAGCTTCCGAAAAATCGGCAATTATTTTTGCCGAAAGTGTATCAGTAAAAGGAGAGCCGAAAGCAACAAGCCCAGAAACTATTTTGCTTCACGAAGGAACTAAAGTAACTATTTTAGAAAGCATCGCTAATTGGAAAAAAATACAATTATCTGATGAAAGTATGGGATGGATTCCGGAGGATGCTGTTAAAGAATTGAATTAATATTGGATTATTTCTTCAAATTAGAAAACCAGCTTGATAAAACAGGCAGCATGAACTCTGAAGTCTTATAAATTGGTTTAAAAAACCAAGATTTAGATTCGGTTTCTTTAGATACCAATACGTTATTTACGTTAACTTTTTGAAACAAGCTTAACAATACTCCAAGAAATAAAGCCATTCTTATGGTACCTAAAATGGCCCCTCCAATTTTATTAAATCCACCCAATAACATTGCGTTTACTATTTTAGAAAGTGCTTTTGCAAGCAATTGAATTCCGATAAGCGCCAATACCAAAACAATAATAAAACCAAATACTTTTGCCGTTTTACTATCCCCTAAAATTGAGGAAAATTTTACAGCTAAATAGATTCCAAGAAACAAAGAAACCAAGGAAGCAAATTCAATAATTAATCCGTTTTTTAAACCGCGAATTAATCCGTAAATAAGTAAAGCACCTAAAATAATATCAATAAAAATCATAAGTAAAAAATAAAGTACAAATATAATAGATTCGAATCGAGAACAAAGATTAAAGACCCGAAAAGTAATATATTTGCATTCGGATAGAACATAAAAAATCTACTCGCCACATTCAAAAAAGAAAAATGTCAAGAGATATACAATTAAAAGAGCGCTGGGAGAATGTTGTTTCGATACTTTCCAATCAATTTTCGCAGGGCGAAGATTTAGATTTGGATGCCATAATTTATTTAATTGGAGTGCAAGAATTTGGCCGTTTTCAGCAATTATTTAAGAAAGATGAAAAAGTCAACCTAATGCATATTGCCATTTGTCGCTTGCTTGAACCTTACGGCTATTATGAATTTGATTATGTAGATAAAGAAGGTTGGCCTCATTACAAAATAAAAGAAGAGCTACCGCCGCTAAAAGCTGGTGAACAATCGGTGTTGATGAAAGAAGCAATTGTAAATTATTTTATAGAAAAAGAACTAATTGATTAACGATTGTTGATTTTATATTTCTTCAAAAAACTTCCAACTTCCAACTTCCAACTTCCAACTTTTACTTAAATTTGCAGCATTAAAGAGATTTCGATGATAGATAAGATAAAACAGCATATTGAAGAAGCTAAAGCATTCAACGAGAAAAACAAAGAAGCTTTAGAGCAATTTCGTATTAAATATTTAGGAAGTAAAGGCTTGCTAAAAGAGCTTTTTGCAGCGTTTAAAAATGTGCCAAACGAGCAAAAAAAAGATTTTGGTTTGGTATTAAACGAACTTCGAAATGTTGCTGAAGAAAAAGTAAAATCGATTCAAGAGGAGTTAGAAAGCAAAGAAGAAATTAAAGGATTCTATGGCGATTTAACCCGTCCTAGCGAACCGGTTACTATTGGCTCTCGCCACCCTATTTCTATTGTTAAAAATCAAATTATCGATATCTTTTCAACCATCGGATTTAATGTGTCTGAAGGTCCAGAAATTGAAGACGATTGGCATAATTTTACAGCATTAAACCTGCCAGAATACCATCCGGCAAGAGATATGCAGGATACTTTTTTCATCCAAACCAATCCCGATGTTTTACTACGTACTCATACCTCATCGGTACAAGTGCGTTATATGGAAAATAACAAACCGCCTATTCGTACCATTTCTCCAGGAAGGGTTTTTCGTAATGAGGCCGTTTCATCGCGTT
This sequence comes from Flavobacteriaceae bacterium, assembly GCA_947453195.1. Taxonomy (GTDB): domain Bacteria; phylum Bacteroidota; class Bacteroidia; order Flavobacteriales; family Flavobacteriaceae; genus Flavobacterium. The sequence goes on along the minus strand of CANGFO010000001.1, from coordinate 261,586 downwards.
CACATTGTATTTTTCATCAAGTAGAAGGTTTGTATATTGATAAAGAGGTTTCGTTTGCCGATTTAAAACAAACGCTTTTATATTTCACGAAAGAAATGTTTGGCAAATCTAAAATTCGTTTGCGCCCAAGTTATTTCCCGTTTACAGAGCCAAGTGCCGAAATTGATATTTATTGGGGACTAAAAACCGAAACCGATTACCGTATCACTAAAGGAACAGGTTGGTTAGAAATTGGTGGATGCGGAATGGTAGATCCAAATGTATTGAAAAACTGTGGCATCAACCCAGATGAATATAATGGTTTTGCCTTCGGAATGGGAATTGAGCGTATTGCCATGTTATTATACCAAATTGGAGATATTAGAATGTTTTATGAAAACGATGTGCGTTTCTTAGAGCAATTTAAAGCCAGCATCTAAAAAGAAAATAGATAATAGATGGATAGATGAGAGATGCTATCTTTTGGTCTATTATCTTTTAGTCTATAATCTAGTATCAAATAATGAAAGCAGACATTACCATCCCAGAAGTTGAAAATGTATTTCTTGCTGCCGTTTCCGAATGGAGTGATGACTTCATGGAAAGGGTGTGGAATGTGTATTTAGTAAATGACTCCGACTTTGATTTAGACGGAGTAATGATAGTTTCTAAAGCAGCTGGAACTGTTGATGGAGAAATGAAAAAAACCTCGCTTTTACGTCATGCATTTCAACATGTACCTTCGGTTTCCGTGGTAAAAGTTGAAATGATTGAAAAGAGTGTATTGGAATTGAATAACGAATTCATGGTGACCTACTTCATAGGATCTACCTTATACGATAAGAAATTTATTTTTAGGAAAAATAGCATTAGCGACGAAGCTACTGAAGAAGTGCCGATTTTATTTGTAGAAGGCGTTATCGTTAGATAATTACTTTGATTGCTGCTTTTGTTTCTGTTTCCAATTGTAATAGCCCAATCCAAAAATCCCAACAATTAAATAAACAAGGGTACGTCCCCAAAATTCTGGGTGCTGCAATTGCTTTGCTATGGGTTGCTCTTTCATATTAAAAAGTAAGATGAAACCCGACATAAATAAGCCCCAAATGCCACCCGATTTTATCTGGTATTTCCATCTTTCACTCATCTTAATCTAATTTATCGGTTAGTTTTTTAAATACTGATTTTGCATTTTTACCTTCATATAAAATCTCGTAAACCGCATCAATAATTGGAGTATTGGCTTTGTATTCTTGGTTTAATTTATAAGCACTCTTAACGGCATAATACCCTTCGGCAACCATACTCATTTCCATCATTGCCGATTTTACAGTATAGCCTTTTCCTATCATGTTCCCAAACATTCTGTTTCTCGAAAAAACCGAATACCCAGTAACTAATAAATCTCCTAAATAGGCCGAATTATTAATATTTCGTTTCATTTTATGCACTTTTCGAATGAACTTTTTCATCTCACGAATGGCATTACTCATAATCACCGATTGAAAGTTATCTCCATAACCTAATCCATGAGCAATTCCGGCAGCAATAGCATAAATATTTTTAAGCATGGCAGCATATTCAGTGCCAATAATATCATCAGATATTTTAGTTTTAATATAATTTCCTGCAAGTACTTTAGCAACAACTTTTGCTTTTATTCGATCTCCACAAGCAATAGTTAAATACGAAAGGCGCTCTAAAGCTACTTCTTCTGCATGGCATGGCCCTGTAATAACCCCTATATTTTCATAAGGAATATCAAATTTTTGATGAAAATGCTCCCCAACAATCAAGAAGGTTTCTGGAACAATCCCTTTAATGGCCGAAAAAATAACTTTGTTTTCTAAGCTAACGGTTAATTTTTCTAATTCGGTACTTAAGAAAGCGGATGGTATAGCAAAAATTATGTAATCCGCATAAGCAACTGCTTCATTAATATCTGCAGTAAGCCTTAGTTTGTTCGTGTCAAATTCTACAGAACTTAAATAATTTGGATTGTGTTTTTGTGTTTTTATATGATCAATTGCCGATTCATTTCGCATGTACCAAGAAATTTCATCTAGGTTTACACACAACATTTTAGCAATTGCAGTAGCCCAACTTCCTCCACCAATAACGGCAAACTTTGGATTTGCATTCATTTATTTATCTTTTGAAAAATCAAAAATACTCTTTTATTATTAGATTCCCAAAAGCAGCAAAATCATTAAAAACTTAAATTTATGATAATCAATACAATAACTTTTACCATTTGTCGTTATTACTATAGAATCATCTTATTTTTGGGTTGAAGTTTGTTTTATTAAGGCGTTTTAGAACTTATTTCTAGAACGCCTTTTTATTTTATTGATTTAGTTTAGTATTAAGAAAAAAATTACCATAATATAAAGTTGCTGGCGATAGTAATAAACAAGGCGCAAGGCCTGTACATATTGATTTTGGTAATCCAATAATAATGAAACTCATTATCAAGTAAATAAAATAACCACTACCGTACTTCAACATTCTATTCATTCCAGATAATTTTTGTGTATTATAACAAATATAAAAAGGAATGAAAAAACTTAATAAAAAACCTCCCATTTTACTATTAGTATTCGATTCTGAGTCTAACATTAATAAGCCAATAATACTATTTAAAATAATGTTAAGTATAATTAGAAATAATCCATTTATTAATAAATCTTTAAATTCTAACTTGGAGTTAATTTGTAACGACTGAAGTTCTTCAACGTTTAGATCAAGAGCATCACACACTAAAATTAATGTTTTGCCTCTTGGTTCGTTTTCGTTGTTTTCAATCCTTTGAATTGTACGTAGATTTACTTTAGATAATTCTGCTAACTCTTCTTGGGATAATCCTTTTGATTTTCTTGACTCAACAATTTTTTTTGCTATTTCACTCATAGTTTATTTAATTTTTTATCAAAACTAATTAAAAAGGAATTTTTTTATTGCGTCAAATAAGCGACTTTTTTACGACAATTTAGAATTATCATAGTTGTAAATTAGAATTAATACTAATTATTCACTGCTAATAGCTCATTTCTACAATTTCTCTTACTTTTTCTAAAGTAACATTTTGTTTTTCTCCCAATGCCAGCCAACCTCTTTCTTGAAAACGATTTACAATAAAATCGGCCGTTTCTTTGTAGTTTTCGGTATTTTCAGAAAGCTTGGTTTTCATTCCCATAGTATGGAAAAATTCAACCGTTTTATCTATGGCTTGGTGAGCAATTTCATCAATTGAATTCCCGCTGATATTCCATACCCGTTGCCCATATTGTGCCAGTTTTTCTTTCTTGGTTTCAAACAATACTCGGTATAAATTTGGGCCAATTATGGCTAAAGTTCTCGCATGGTCTATTTCATACAAAGCAGTCAATTCGTGACCAATCATGTGGGTTGCCCAATCGCTTGGAACTCCTTTTTGAATCAAGCCGTTTAAGGCCATCGTAGCACTCCAAACAAAATTGGAAGCCAATTTATAATCATTTGGATTTTCTACTACACTTGGTCCAACTTCAATTAAAGTTTGCAAAATACTTTCTGCCAAACGATCTTGAAGCATCGCATCGTGCTTGTAGGTTAGGTATTGTTCTAGAACATGTGTAAAGGCATCAACCACACCATTTTGCAATTGTCTTTTGGGCAAAGAAACAATTACAGTTGGATCTACAATAGAAAATTTAGGAAACAAGGCACTTCCGCCAAGGGTTAGTTTTTCTTGAGTAGCTTCAACAGTTACCACAGCCCCCGAGTTCATTTCAGAACCTGTTGCAGGCAAAGTTAAAACCGTTCCAAAAGGAATAACCTTTGTAATGTCGGTAAATAGAATTCGTTTTTTAAGAATTTCTATTTCATCCCCTTCAAAATTCACAGCCCCCGAAATAAATTTTACGCCATCAATTACACTTCCTCCACCTACTGCTAAAATAAAAGTAATTTTTTGTTCGCGAATAATTTGAACTGCTTTCATTAAAGTTTCAAATCTTGGGTTGGGCTCAATTCCTCCAAACTCCACAATTTCAAATCCTTGTAATGCGGCTTTCACTTGATCGTAAACACCATTTTTAAAAATACTTCCGCCGCCGTATGCAAGCAATACTTTAGCATTTTTAGGAACTAAAGTGGCTAATTTTTCTGTTTGGCCTTTGCCAAAAACATAATTTACTGGATTGTATAATTCGAAGTTGTTCATTGTAATTTATTTAGAATGCTAAATTACAAAAGGTTTGCAGGAACATGTTATAAAGTAATGTTAAGTTTACTTTTTATATAAATTATTGTGATCTATATATTCCCAAACTTTTTCGGGTAATAATGGGCGGACATTCTTTTTGTTTTTGATGTTTTCTCGAATAAATGTAGAGGAGATTTCTACAATTGGAGCCGCTACTTTGTGAATTCTCGTATGATTTAGTAATTCGCTATTTTCTACTTCGCTCGAAACTCTTGGGTAAACATAAATAGCATGATTTTCTAAAATATACTCGTAGTTTTTCCATTTATGCAACGAGTTTAAATTGTCCTCTCCCATAATTAAAGAATACTCATGCTGCGGAAAATGATCTTTTAAATGCGCTAATGTATTTACGGTATAATTGGGCTGCGACAATTTGAACTCGATGTCAGAAGCTTTTATTTTTGGATAATCCTCTGTAGCCAAATGCACTAAATTCAAGCGCTGGTAATCATCAAGTAAGGTACTTTTTTGTTTGTGCGGATTGTGAGGCGTTACCACCAACCATATTTGATCTAAATCGGAATGCTCAGCCATGTGATTGGCAATAATCAAGTGGCCAACATGAATTGGGTTAAAGGTTCCGAAATAGAGTCCGATTTTCATTTATTAAATATTAGTAACTAGTGATTACTACTAACAAACTCTTTCACCAATTGATAGGCCTCTTCTTTGGCAACATCCAAATCATAATTTTTAATAATTATATCAAATTGAGGTGCCGTTGCCAATTCTACATGCGCTTTGGCAATTCGCATGTTAATCTTATCATCACTTTCGGTTGAGCGCTCTTTAAGTCGGCGTTTAAGTTCGTCCACGCTCGGTGGTTTCACAAAAACAGCTAAAGTTTCTTGCGGAAATTTTGATTTTATTCGCAATCCACCAGCTACATCAATATCAAAAATCACATTTTTGCCTTTAGCCCAAATGCGTTCTACTTCGCTTTTTAAAGTTCCGTAAAAATTATCGCGATACACCTCTTCCCATTCTACAAAATCATCGGCTTTGATGTGCTTTTTAAATTCTTCAATCGACATAAAATAGTAATCTTTTCCATTAACTTCTTCTCCACGAGGGTCGCGAGTTGCTGCAGAAATAGAGAATTCTAAATTCAAATCTTCTTTGGTAAGCAAATGCCTTACTATAGTTGTTTTTCCTGAGCCTGATGGCGCTGAGAATACTATTAATTTTCCTTTGTTCATTACTTTGTCATTGTGAGGCACGAAGCAATCTTATGCCCATATGTTTTATTATAATACTTTCAAAAGTTTAAAGCACGTTCAACACTTGCTCTTTAATTTTCTCCAATTCGTCTTTCATCATCACCACCAATTTTTGCATTTCAGCATGATTGGATTTAGATCCCATGGTATTGATTTCACGACCCATTTCTTGCGTGATGAAACCTAATTTTCTTCCGTTGGCTTCGTTTCCAGAAAGGGTTTCGATGAAATAATTCAAGTGATTTTCCAAACGTACTTTCTCTTCGGTAATGTCGTATTTTTCTAAATAAAAAATCAATTCTTGCTCAAATCTATTTTCATCTACTGCTGCTTTAAGTTCATCTAAAGCAGTTCTTAATCGGGTTTTTACTGTTGCTACGCGCTCAGCGTCATAAGCAACAGCTTCTTTCATCAGGGTTCGAATTTTTGCAATTCGCAATTGGAACTCTTTTTCTAATGAAGCGCCTTCATCTTTTCTAAATTGAACAATATTTTCTAAAGCTTGATTAATTACTTTTTGAATTTCTTGCCACTCCTTTTCATCTATTTCTTCGCGTTCGGTTTTTAGGGCATCCGGCAATCTAATTGCCATTTTTAAAAGCTCTATGTCATCTGCCGCAGCATTTACTGCTTTCAGTTGGTTCATGTAACCTTTTACTATTGGCACATTAATTTTAGAAGAAGTTTCTTCGCAAGTTACTTCTATATACAAAGAAAAATCAATTTTTCCGCGTTCTAATAACTGAGAAATTTGGTTGCGTAAACCCAATTCCATTTCTCTGTAAATAGAAGACATTCTAGTATTTAAATCTAAACCTTTACTGTTTAGTGATTTTATTTCAACGGTAATCTTTTTAGATGGTAATTGCAAAGATGCTTTACCAAAACCAGTCATGGATTGTATCATTATTTTATTTTTATTGACTTCAAATATAAGGAAAAGAGATTAGTATTAATAATTACTCTTTTTGTGCTGCTTTCTTTTGGGTAACTAAATATACTCCTACAAAAATTAATACTGCCGATAGTAATTTCACCATGCTCAGTTCGTCTTTGCCAAAACCTATTGCAAAAATAGTGGCAAACAAAGGTTGTAAATAAATAAAAACCGCCACAGTTGTAGGTTTCAACTCCCGCATTGAAAGTAGGTTTAACAAATAAGTGAAAAAAGTTGAAAAGACTACAACAAACCCAATTTTCCAATAAATAGCTTCCGGCATACTTTCCCAAAAAATAGCATGAAATTCATTCCATCCAAACGGAATCACCATAATGAATCCGAAGGTGTAGATCCATTTTACAAAGGTAAATGCATTGTATTTATCCATTAATTTTTTTACAATTATTAGATAAAATGCATAAGAAACGGCATTAATAAATACTAGTAAATTTCCAAGTGAAGCATTGGGAGCATTAACCATAGATTTTCCATAAAGTATCAGCGTGGTGGTTCCTGCCAAGCCAAATAGGATTCCGATTGCTTTTCTATTTTTAATTTGTTCTTTCATAATAAAAGAGGACAAAATCAAGACAATCATTGGCGTGGTTACCATTAATACGGCACCCATAATTGGCGAAGTATAACTCAAACCTTTAAAAAAAGTAAGCATATTTAATGCAACTCCAAATAAAGCTGCGGCAATAATTCGAGGGAAATCAGCTAATGCTATTTTTTCTTTGGGGCCAAAAAAAGAAACCAGCCAAAATAGCAATACAGACCCTCCAACACGCATCGTAATAAATCCGAAAGGCGCTACATATTTTGGCATAACATCTTTGGCAATAGTAAAAGTCACGCCATATATTATGGAAACAAAAGTTGCGGCAAGTAGTGCCCAATTTCTTTTTGACATTAGCTTAATACTTTAATTACTTCGATGATATTTTTTTGACTATTTCCAATGTAAATTTTATCGTCAATAATAAAAACAGGACGACTTAAAAAAGTATAATGTTGCAACAGATACATTTTATAATCTGCTTCCAACAACGTTTTGTTTTTTAAATCTAATGATTTATATAATTGCGCTTTTTTACTAAAAAGCGCTTCATAACTTCCAGAAAGCGCATGCATTTCTTCCAATTCTTTTTCAGTTATTGGGTTTTGTCGAATGTCATGAAACTCCAATTTATTAGAATTTGGCAGCGATTTTATTATCTTTCTACAAGTATCGCAAGAAGCTAAATAGAATATTTTATTTGTCATAAAAACTTTTTGCAAAGGAAATTCATTTCCAACATATAAACTGTATTTTTATAAAAAAATTCAACAAATGAAAACAGCAATAAAAATCAACAAAACAAGTAGAAATGTGTTGTTAAAGTTCATTGAAAAAAACACATTAGAGCAATTAAATACAATTCCTGAAGGATATTCAAATAATCTAATTTGGAATATTGGACATATAATTGTGGTGCAACAATTGCTAACCTACAAACTTTCTGGTTTGCCTATGCTGATTTCAAATGAAACAGTTGAAAAATATAAAAAAGGCTCCAGACCAGAAGTTCCAGTAACTCAATTAGAATTAGAAGAACTAAAATCATTGCTTTTTTCCACATTAGAAAAAACCGAAATAGATATTGATGCTGCCGTTTTTAATACCTATGAAGAATTTACAACAATGACCGGATTTCATTGCCAATCGGCTAAAGACGCAATAATTTTTAATAATTTTCACGAAGGAATTCACATCGGAATAATGATGCAAATTCAAAAATTAGTTTAAACTTACTACCTTTGACAAAATTTATATCCAATGAAATTCAATACTAAAGTAATACATGGTGGGCAACACCACGAAAAAGTGACAGGAGCAGTTATGACTCCGGTATTCCAAACCTCAACTTATGCGCAAACTAGTCCGGGGCAACCTGTGGGAGATTATGAGTACAGTCGTGCTGCAAATCCTACTCGTCAAGCACTCGAAGATGCTTTGGCAGCAATAGAAAATGGAGCTAGAGGATTAGCATTTGCATCCGGATTGGCAGCTACCGATTGCTTATTACGAATGTTTAAAACAGGAGATGAAATCATTGCTATGGATGATTTATATGGAGGAACTTATAGATTGTTTACTCGTTTATATAAAGACAGCGGAATCAAATTTCATTTTGTAGATATGAACGATTTGGAGAAATTCGAATCCTTAATAAATGAAAACACAAAATTAGTTTGGGTTGAAACGCCAACGAATCCATTAATGAAATTGGCCGATATTCAAGAGATTGCCAAAATCACCAAAAAACATAAATTACTTTTTGCTGTTGACAATACTTTTGCAACGCCCTATTTGCAAAAACCCCTTGATTTAGGTGCTGATATTGTAATGCATTCGGCAACCAAATATCTTGGTGGACACTCGGATGTTATTGCTGGAGCGTTAGTTATTAAAGTTAAGGCTTTGGGTGATGAGTTGCACTTTAAACAATTTGCAACCGGAGGAACACTAGGGCCAATGGACAGTTATTTAGTATTAAGAGGAATCAAAACCTTGCATTTACGTGTTCAAAGACATTGTGAAAACGGAATGAAAGTAGCAGAATTTTTAAATAATCACCCCGAAGTTGAACGTGTATATTATCCTGGATTACCAGATCATCCAAATCATGCAATTGCTAAAAAACAAATGAGTGGTTTTGGCGGAATGGTATCCTTTACTTTCAAATCAGGGAAAAAAGCAGACTCAATTTCGTTCTTAGAAAAACTAAAAGTATTCACTTTAGCAGAATCATTAGGAGGAGTAGAATCGTTAGCCAATCACCCAGCATTAATGACGCATGCGTCGATACCCGAAGACAAACGACTTGAAGTTGGAATTACCGATGACTTGGTGCGTTTAAGTACTGGAGTGGAAGATATTGACGATTTACTTGCCGATTTAGAACAAGCCTTTCGTTAATAAAATTAAGAAATTACTTAGTTGAAGTAATAAATATATCCTAAATTCATTCCAACGCACCAATCGTTGCTTTGATTTTCTTTATAGATATTTTTATTCGGATTTAATCCATCTACCCAATCAGAGAAAAAGTATTGCGCTCTTAATTCGGCAGATAATGAATGGTAATAAGACAACTTAATACGGGTACCAACAGCCCCCGTAATTGAGGCAACTGTTAAAGAACCATTCATAAATCCGTCATAATATTTTTGTGGTGTTGTAATGGTTGTTCCCATTTCACCTAAAGTTGATTTAGAAGTCACACTTACAAAATTAATGTGGGGTCCAAAACTTAGGTAAGGACTAAAAGTGGAGCCTCTATCATAATCATCCGTTTTAAGTGGGTAATATTCTACTTGAAATCCTAAAGAGGTAAACGAATTTGATCCATACATTCCCCGAAGCTGATTGGTAAATACGGAGGTACTTGAAGGATCTACGTATTTCCCGTAATGTTTAAAGCTTGACTGAGTATATAAAATTTCTAATCTAAGTTTGAAATTATCTTCAAGACCTCTAAAGTTGTTAATGGTAGATAAATAATAAGAAGCGCCAATAGTAAAACCATTGTTTTTTTCAAAATTTTCAAAACTTCCTCTTTCACCGTAATCCGACTTAAAAAAAACTGGTCCAGTCATAAATCCAACTTCGGTATAACTTCCCCATCCTTGAGAATAAGAAGATATAGAAAATAATATAATAACTAATAGTACTGCTTTCTTAAACATTATTGGTTTTTTCATTTATTTAATCAACAAATATATAAAAACATCATAAGTAATGAAATAAAATAAAAAAAATACTTATATCTGTTTAATAAAAAATAAAAACAGATTGAATTTTGCATCAATTGTTCAATTATCTACAATATGAAATAGAAAAAACATAATAATTATGAGAATTTAAAAAAATTTGCGCCTATATTTTAATAAAATGTATATTTGTAAAACATTACGAAAACGTTTTCTATAAAATTAATATTATAATTTATGTCACAAAGTATTCAAAACTTTATTGAAGCGGTTGCTAAAAAAAACCCTAACGAATCTGAATTTTTACAGGCAGTTACTGAGGTAGCCGAAACAGTTATCCCATTTATCGAAGAAAATAAAAAGTACGAAGGTAAAATGCTTTTGGAAAGAATGGTAGAACCAGAGAGAGTAATCATGTTCCGAGTTACTTGGATTGATGATGCTGGAAAAACTCAAGTTAATCGTGGTTACAGAATTCAAATGAACTCTGCAATTGGACCTTATAAAGGTGGAATTCGTTTCCATCCATCTGTAAATTTAAGTATACTAAAGTTCTTAGCTTTTGAACAAACTTTTAAAAATAGCTTAACTACTTTGCCAATGGGTGGAGGAAAAGGTGGAGCAGATTTTGATCCAAAAGGAAAATCCGATATTGAAATCATGAAATTCTGTCAAGCTTTCATGACCGAATTATCTAAACATATTGGTGCTGATACGGATGTTCCTGCAGGAGATATTGGAGTTGGTGGAAGAGAAGTTGGCTACATGTTTGGTCAATACAAAAGATTAAGAAATGAATTTACTGGGGTTTTAACTGGAAAAGGAATTTCATTTGGAGGGTCTTTAATCCGTCCTGAAGCTACAGGTTATGGTGATGTGTATTTTGCACAAAGCATGCTTGGAACTAAAGGAGATAGTTTTTCAGGAAAAATTGTAGTTGTTTCTGGTTCAGGAAATGTAGCACAATATGCAACTGAAAAAGCAACTCAATTAGGAGGAAAAGTAGTTACCATGTCAGATTCATCTGGTTATATATATGATGCGGATGGAATTACAGCTGAGAAATTGGCTTATGTAATGGAAATAAAAAACGTGAACTACGGAAGAATTTCTGATTATGTAACTAAATATCCAAACGCAAAATTCGTAGCTGGAAAAAGACCTTGGGAAGTAAAATGTGATATTGCGCTTCCATGTGCTACACAAAACGAATTAAACGAAGAAGAAGCAAAAACATTGGTTGCAAACGGATGTATTTGTGTTGCTGAAGGCGCTAACATGCCTTCAACTCCTGAAGCCGTTTTAGTATTCCAAAAAGCTAAAATATTATTTGCTCCAGGAAAAGCATCTAATGCAGGTGGAGTAGCAACTTCTGGTCTTGAAATGTCACAAAACTCGTTACGTTTAAGCTGGACTTCAGAAGAAGTTGATGACAGACTTAAAGCAATTATGGCAAATATTCACGCTGCTTGTGTAAAATATGGTTCTGATTCAACTGGTTATATAGACTATGTAAAAGGAGCAAATATTGCAGGTTTCGTTAAGGTTGCCGATGCGATGCTGGCGCAAGGAATTGTATAAAAACAATTTTAATCTACATAAACAACCTTCTTTCTTTATCGGAAAGAAGGTTTTTTTATTGCATGATATGAAAACACAAATAAATGCGTTTTATAGTATCTTTGTGATCAAATTTTATTGAAAAATGCTCAAAAGAATCGTATTCTTAATCCTATCATTAATTGCTGTTGTTGGTTATTCTCAAAATAACCAAAAGTGGCAAGGCTATTTTTCATACAATCAAATTACCGATATTTCTGAAGCATCTGAAAATATTTTTGCTTCATCTGAAAACGCCTTTTTTTCAAAAAACCTAAACACAAACGACCTTAAAACAACCACCTCTATTGATGGATTAGAGGCAGAAACAATAACCGCATTTTACCACAGTGATTCGGTAAATAAATCTTTTGTAGGAAATAGTAATGGGCTGCTGTTGGTAGTAAATGCAGATGGTACTTATTTATACAAAACCGGTATTCGAGATGAAGTACCTGTTCCGGCAGGGATAAAACAAATCAATCATTTTTTAGAATACAACAACAAATTATATATATCTACTAATTATGGAATTACCCTATTTGATTTAGATACTCTTGAATTCGGAGACACTTATTATATGGGGCCGTCAGGGAATTATATTTCGGTAAAACAAACTTGTATTACTAACGGATCTATTTATGCAGCAACACAAGGAAATACCTCGGGGAGCGGCATTAGAAAAGTTAGTTTTGCTAATCCTTTTTTAAATGATTACAACCAATGGGTTGATATTTCGGGTTTTTATTGGGAAGGAATTACCGCTTTTAACAACCTAGTTTTTGCCGCACGATCGGATAATAAATTAATTAAATACGACGGAGCTAACTTTACTCAAGTTGCTCAATATGCCAATAAAATAGTAGACATTAGATCGTACAGTAGCTATTTAATTGTTGCCACATTGAATGAAGTTTATGTGTATGATTCCAATTTAGTTCAAGTATTTTATTTTCAAAACACACAAGTTTCAAACGGCTCTCCTACCTTTACCTGCGCTACAGTTATCAATAATGAAGTGTATATTGGCACCACCGAATATGGAGTTATCACCTCATCAATTTCTGGTTCAAATAATATAGAATTTTTACTCCCTAATGGCCCAATTAGCAATAAAGTTTTTAGAGCAAAAAAGGCTCCTAACAAACTTTGGGTCACTTATGGAGCATACGAAAACACTCCATTGCCAAATCCCGATGCATTGCCAAAACCAATTAGTACCTACAACATACAAACCGGCTGGACTATAATTCCTTATAATGATTTACTTGGAGCAGTAACACTAACCGATGTAGTTCCAAATCCTAAAGATGAAAATGAAGTTTATATTTGTTCATTTCAAACTGGACTATTAAAAATAAAAAATGGCGCGATTACTTTATTTAATGAATTGACTTCGCCACCAAATGGACCTGAAAGTCAGCAATGGGTTCCTACAGTTCCTAATTATATCTCTGTTAGAATTAACGGAGCCGCATTTGACGGAAAAAATAATTTATGGATGACCAATTCACTTGTAAATAAGCCTATAAAAGTATTAAAATCAAATGCAACTTGGCAAACCTATGATTTGGTGAGTCAAATGGAAAATCCGTATTATGAGAGTTTCGGAAAAATAGCAATTGATAAAAATGACACCAAATGGATTCCTTCCTTTAGAGCAAATGGATTAATGGCATTTAATGAAAAATACAACAATAAATTTATAAGATTAAAAACAGGTACCGATGGAAATCTACCGTCTATTAGTGTTCGATGTGTGGCGGTGGATACTAAAAATCAAGTCTGGATTGGAACTGCAAATGGGCTACGAATAATCCCTTCCGTAGATTCCTTTATTTCTGAAACCGACCTTCAAGCTAAATCAATAATCATTCTTGAAAATGATTTGGCACAAGAGTTATTTTACGATCAGTTTATTGTTGATATTGCTGTAGATGGTGCCAATAGAAAATGGGTTGCCATAGCCGATTCAGGGGTGTATTTGGTTTCTTCAAATGGTCAAGAAACCATTTATCATTTTACGAAAGAAAATTCTCCTTTGCCTTCCAATAATATTAACGATATCGAGATTGATGGGGTAACGGGAGAAGTGTTTTTTGCAACCGATAAAGGGTTGGTGTCCTACAAAGGAACAGCGACTAACGCAAGTGGCGACTTAAATTCGGTGTATGTATATCCAAATCCTGTTAGACCTGAATATACAGGAACAGTAAAAATTGCTAATCTAACAAATAAAGCAGTTGTAAAAATAACTGACATTGAAGGTAATTTGGTTTATGAAACTACTTCCGAAGGAGGAACTATTGAATGGGATACTACCGCTTTTGGCAATTACAAAGTAGCTTCTGGGGTGTATATGATTCTCGTTTCTGCTCAAGATGGCATAGAAACAACCATTAAAAAAGTAATGATAATAAGATGATCTACAATGAAAGTATTAAACAAATTGAGCAAAAAAATTGTTTTGATTTTTTAAGATTCTTCTTTGCTTTACAAATACTATTTTATCACATTGCAGTACTTTCTCAAAATGAAAACTTAAGATTTTTTGCAAAAATTTTCAATGCAAATCTTGCAGTAAAAGGATTTTTTATAATAAGCGGGTTTTTAGTAGCTAAAAGTTATGTAAATACAACTTCATTAAAAACGTATATTATTAAAAGAGCTAAAAGAATTTTACCAGCTTACTTATTTGTAGTACTATTAGCAGCAATAACTCTTTTTTTTGTTAGCAATATAAGTTTTAATGATTATTTTTTTAATATTGATTTTTATAGATATGTTGCGTGGAATTCTATATTTATGAACTTTGTGCATCCTTGTTTGCCAGGGGTTTTCAATAACAATTTGATGTGTGCTGTAAATGGTTCACTTTGGACATTAAAAGTTGAAGAAGCTTTTTACCTTTTTTTACCCTTAATTTTCGTAATTATCTATAAACTAAAAAAGACAGTCTTAGTATTGACAATACTATATATATTTTCATTTATATATTGGTATTTGATGGATTTTTATTTTGATAAACCATTATTAGCAAAACAGTTTCCAGGTTATTTGTCTTATTTTTGTTCAGGTATTTTTTTGTTTTTATATTATCAAAAATTATTTCAGAAAAGATGGTTTTATCTTTTTTTTGCCATTTTTGCAATTGCTATAACATATAAAATTAATGTTGCAGTAAACATTTTGTTTCCAATTTCTCTAGGAGTAATTATTATTGTTTCAGCATATAATATTCCTGTTTTGAACAATTTTGGAAAGTATGGGGATTTCACTTACGGGTTTTACATTTATCACTTTCCAATAATTCAAATCTTTAAACAGTATGATTTATTTGTGAAATTTAACCCTTTTTTGATGACCTTTTTAGTGCTTTTAATATCATTTATCTTTGCAGTTTTTTCATGGTTTTTAGTTGAAAAGAGATTTATTGCTAGATATAATAATTAATTTCCATGTTGGTAAAAACCAAAGCAATTGTACTTTCTTCACTAAAATACCAAGAAAAAAGCTTGATTGTGAAGTGCTTTACCCTTTCAGATGGGTTAAAAAGTTACTTTGTAGCAAGTGCCTATTCGGGTAAAAAGTCCAGCCAAAAAATAGCCTATTTTCAACCGCTTACTATTCTAGAAATTGAAGCCAATCATAAAAATAAAGGCACTTTAGAACACTTTAAAGACATCAAACTTGCCACTGCTTTTCAAACAATTAATACCGATGTAATTAAAAGTACCATTGTAATATTTTTGTCAGAAATGTTGCATCATAGCATTCAAGAAGAAGAAAAAAATGAAGATTTATTTACCTTCTTAGAAACAGCGCTAACTTGGTTGGATACACATGAAGAAACTTCTAATTTTCATTTAATCTTACTCTTAGAAATCACAAAATTTCTTGGTTTCTATCCCGACACTTCCGATGTTGATGCTAAATTTTTCTCTATGGATGAAGGTGGTTTTACTATCTTTCAAGGAATAAATTGCCTTTCGGAACACGAAACTTCGTTACTTAAAAAATTAGTTGCTTTAAAATTTGATTCCAATCAAAAAGTCTTTAACGGAATAGAACGCCAACTTATCTTGAATATCCTTCTAAATTACTACTCAATTCATCTTGACGGATTTAAAAAACCAAAATCTTTAGAGGTTCTAAAAGAGGTTTTTGCATAAAAAATCGGTAATTTGAAAAAACTTTCGAATTTTTAGATAAAAGTCGGCGCTCTTTTGTCTATTTTTTATTCTCTTTTATCAAAATTCCTTACTTTCGCAATTCGATTTTTAGCAACCAAAATAATGAGCACAAAATTTACGGAATACAAAGGGCTTGACTTGCCAACAGTGGCATCTGAAGTACTAAAATTTTGGAAAGAAAAAAACATCTTTGAACAATCGGTAACTTCAAGAGAAGGAAGCACTCCTTATGTTTTCTTTGAAGGACCACCATCGGCAAACGGATTACCTGGAATTCACCACGTAATGGCACGCGCTATTAAAGATATTTTTTGCCGTTATAAAACCCAAAAAGGCTTTCAAGTAAAGCGTAAAGCGGGTTGGGATACGCATGGATTGCCAGTTGAATTAGGAACCGAAAAAGAATTAGGCATCACCAAAGAAGACATTGGAAAAACAATTTCAGTAGAGCAATACAACGAAGCATGTAAGAAAACCGTAATGCGCTATACCGATGTTTGGAACGACCTTACCGAAAAAATGGGTTATTGGGTAGATATGGAAGATCCGTATGTGACCTACAAATCCAAATACATGGAAAGCGTTTGGTGGTTGCTGAAACAAATTTACAACAAAGATTTACTATACAAAGGCTACACCATTCAGCCGTATTCGCCAAAAGCGGGTACTGGATTATCTTCTCACGAAGTAAACCAACCAGGAAGTTACCGGGATGTAACCGATACTACAGTTGTTGCTCAGTTTCTAACAAAAACCGATACTTTACCTAGTTTTTTACAAGGTTTTGTAACTGTTCATATTTTAGCTTGGACCACTACTCCATGGACTTTACCAAGCAATACTGCCTTAACAGTTGGGCCAAAAATTGATTATGTTTTAGTAAAAACTTTCAACCAATATACTTTCCTTCCGGTTAATGTGATTTTGGCTAAAAATTTGGTTGGAAAACAATTCGGGAAAACCTTTTTCGAATCTTCAGAGTCTTCCGATTTTGAAAATTTTAAAGATGGAGATAAAAAAATTCCCTATCAAATTCTTGCCGAATGCAAGGGAGCTGATTTAGTGGGAATTCGATACGAACAATTGATGCCATTGGCGTTGCCGTATCAAAATCCAGAAAATGCATTTAGAATAATTTCAGGAGATTTTGTAACTACTGAAGACGGAACTGGAATTGTACATACTGCGCCAACTTTTGGAGCAGATGATGCTAAAGTTGCCAAAGAAGCAACTCCAGAAGTACCGCCAATGTTGGTTTTAGATGAAAACGGAAACCCTGTTCCTTTAGTAGATTTACAAGGTAAATTTATTCAAGGTCTAGGAGACTATTCTGGCAAATACGTTAAAAACGAATATTACAACGATGGTGAAGCGCCAGAGCGTTCTGCCGATGTGGAAATTGCCATTCAATTAAAAGAAGAAAATAAGGCATTTAAAGTCGAAAAATACGTGCACAGTTACCCACATTGTTGGAGAACAGACAAACCAATTTTATACTATCCGCTTGATTCTTGGTTCATCAAAGTAACCGAAATTAAAGATCGAATGTTCGACCTGAATGAAACCATCAACTGGAAGCCAAAAGCAACTGGAGAAGGTCGTTTTGGAAATTGGTTAAAAAATGCCAACGATTGGAATTTATCGCGTTCAAGATATTGGGGAATTCCATTGCCAATATGGAGAACCGAAGACGGAACCGAAGAAATGCTAATTGGTTCTGTTGAGGAATTGTATTCTGAAATTGAAAAATCAATCGCTGCAGGAATCCAAAAAGAAAATCCTTTTAAAGGATTTGAGGTCGGAAACATGAGCGAAGCAAACTATGAACTAGTTGATTTACACAAAAATGTAGTTGACAACATTGAATTGGTTTCACCTTCTGGAAAAGTAATGAAACGCGAATCTGACTTAATTGATGTGTGGTTTGATTCGGGGGCTATGCCTTATGCACAATGGCATTATCCATTTGAAAATAAAGATTTAATTGACGAAAATAAAGCGTTCCCCGCCGATTTTATTGCGGAAGGAGTCGATCAAACTCGTGGTTGGTTTTATACTTTACATGCTATTTCAACTTTAGTATTTGATAAAACAGCCTATAAAAATGTAGTTTCTAATGGTTTAGTTTTGGATAAAAACGGACAAAAGATGTCAAAACGATTAGGAAATGCTATTGATCCATTTGAAACATTATCCGAGTATGGCCCAGATGCTACGCGTTGGTACATGATTTCGAATGCCAATCCTTGGGACAACTTAAAATTTGATTTAGAAGGAATTGCAGAAGTGAGAAGAAAATTCTTCGGGACTTTATACAACACCTATTCGTTCTTTAGTTTGTATGCCAATATTGATGGGTTTACTTATGCAGAAGCAGAAGTTCCACTAAATGAAAGACCCGAAATAGACCGATGGATATTATCTGAATTACATACGTTGATCAAAGTGGTAGATGGTTATTATGAAGAATACGAACCAACTAAAGCGGCAAGAGCGATTTCTGATTTTGTACAAGAAAATTTAAGTAACTGGTATGTGCGTTTATGCAGAAGAAGATTTTGGAAAGGCGAATACGGCACCGATAAAATTGCAGCGTATCAAACCTTATTTACTTGTTTGTTAAATGTGGCCAAACTATCTGCTCCTATCGCGCCTTTCTTTATGGAGAAACTTTACAAAGATTTAACGCAAGCAACACAATTAGAAGATTTTGACAGTGTACATTTGGCAAAATTTCCGATTTCCGTTGAAAACTTTGTTGATAAATCATTGGAAAGCAGAATGATGAAAGCGCAAACCGTTTCTTCATTAGTTTTATCACTTCGAAAAAAGGAAATGATTAAAGTGCGTCAACCGTTGCAAAAGGTTATTATACCTATACTTGACAACAATCAACGTGCTGAAATTGAGGCGGTTTCTGACTTGATTAAAGCGGAAGTTAATGTGAAAGAAATCGAATTATTAGACGATGCTTCGGGGATTTTAGTAAAACAAATTAAACCAAATTTCAAGGCTTTGGGCCCACAATTTGGAAAAGATATGGGATTGATTGCCAAAGAGATACAAGGTTTTTCGGCTGAGCAAATTAATCAATTGGATGCCAAAGGAGAACTAAGTATTGAAATATCAGGAAAAAGTATAATTTTAACATCCCAAGATGTAGAAATAACTTCTCAGGATATTCCGGGATGGTTGGTTGCTAATGCTAACGGAATTACAGTTGCTTTAGACATTACCATTTCTGAGGAATTAAAACAAGAAGGAATTGCAAGGGAATTGGTTAACCGAATTCAAAATATTAGAAAAGATTCTGGTTTTGAAGTTACCGATAAGATTAAAGTTCAAATTCAGCAACAAAGTGAATTAGAGCAGGCAATAAAAAATAATGAAGCCTACATTATGTCGGAAACCTTAACTAAAGAGTTGCAATTTGTAGCTACGGTTTCAGAAGGCATAGAAATAGAGTTTGACGATATAAAAACAAAAATATTAATTTCAAAATAGAGCAAAGATGACAGATGAAAAAATGAGATACTCTGATGCCGATTTGGCAGAGTTCAAAGAAATTATCCTTGGCAAAATTGAAAAAGCACAAGTTGATTTAGAATTAATCAAAAGTGCTTACATGAATGATTTAAACAATGGTACCGATGACACCTCTCCTACTTTTAAAGCATTTGAAGAAGGAAGTGAAACGATGAGTAAAGAAGCAAATTCACAATTGGCAATTCGTCAAGAGAAATTTATTCGCGATTTAAAAAATGCACTTTTCCGTGTTGAGAATAAAACCTACGGAATTTGTAAAGTAACCGGAAAACTAATTGGAAAAGAGCGTTTGAAAATAGTTCCTCATGCAACAATGAGCATTGAAGCAAAAAATTTACAACGTTAATAATCTGATTTCAATAATTTAAACGCTCTTACAGAGCGTTTTTTTTTGGAAAAATAATACTACTTTTGCAGCATAAACCCTGAAAAATGAAACTAAGAAATTCGGCACTACTTATCATTTTAATCTTACTAATTGATCAATGGTCAAAGATGTTTGTAAAAACACATTTTGTTTTGGGAGAACAAGTTGAAGTTTTTAGATGGTTTAAAATATTATTTATAGAAAATGAAGGGATGGCCTGGGGAACAGTAATTCCGGGTGAATACGGAAAATTATTTTTAACGGTTTTCCGAATTTTTGCAGTTGGTGCTATTGGATATTGGCTTTGGGATGCAACAAGAAAGATGCGCTCTAACTATTTAATTGTTGCCATTTGTTTGATTTTTGCTGGGGCATTTGGAAATATTATTGATTCTGTTTTTTACGGAATTGTGTTTGATGACAGCCACCACCATTTAGCTACTTACTTATCTAATAAACCCTACGGAACTTTGTTTCACGGTAAAGTAGTGGATATGTTCTACTTTCCATTTATTGAAGATTATATGATGCCAAGTTGGGTGCCATTTATAGGAGGAAAACAAATCACTTTCTTCAATGCTATTTTTAATGTGGCCGATTTTGCTATTTCTACCGGAGTTGGAATCTTGATTTTCTTCAATAAAAAAGCGTTCGCGCATTCCAATTAATTCGAATTTAGAATTTATAAATTCTATCTGGAGTAACGCAATAATCTAGGGAGACATCTATATCTGAAGTATCTTCAATGAATTCTTCTGCATCAAAGAAAGACAAGCCAATTTTTATAGTTCCGGGTTGGCATTCCAATAAAAAAGTATCATAAAATCCTTTGCCATAACCTACACGATTTCCTTTTTTATCAAAGGCCAATAATGGCACAAAAACTACTTCAATTTTTGAAACCGGAACTTCTATTCCGTCAACAGGTTCAGGGATATTATAAGCGTTTTTCACAAATTTGGTGTTATCTGTTAGTAGATAATGTGTCATTTTATAGGTAACAAAATCGCTTTTAGAAACCACTACTTCTTTATCTTTTCCGGCAAATACATGCAATAGAAACTCAGTATCAATTTCTTTTTGTTCCGCGATAGATAAAAATAAATGAAAATAGGTTTTATTCCAAATATCTAAAGAAAGTATCTGATTGGCAATAGCCAAACTTTGAGATTCTATAAAATCCGAAGATAATTCAGCTCGTAACGCTTTATACTTTTTTCTTAATTCGCTTTTAAACATAAAAGTTGCTTCAATTCGTCTATAAAAATAGTCAAATGTTGCACTTCTACATGATTCATGAGCACAATTTTATACCATTTATTTTCCTGATTGTGAGTTTCTGGAACTAAATCGTATTTTTCGGCTATTTTTTTCGGAATAAATTCAGAGTGAATTGTTACAATATTCATATGGGGTTCTCTAAAGTATTTAATTCCCAATTTATCTAATTCGGTGCATAAATAGTGGGTACGCATTTGAAGAACACTTACTTTTTCAAACCATTTATGCGGGCCATAAGTAAATAAAATCATCCAAACTGCAATGGCATTAGCTCCCGATCGGCTGCCGCAAAGCGTTAAATCCATTCCTTCTACATATTGCGCTTCTTTGGTTAATACATTTTCAATTAGTCCTTTTCGACAAATAAAAACACCAGTGCCATAGGGTGCTTGCAGCATTTTATGCGCATCAATGGTTATGGAACTTATCTTAGGATTGCTAAAATTTATAGTAGATTTTTCATTGCTAAACGGATACACAAATCCGCCATAGGCGCCATCAATATGCAACTTGTATTCTAGTTGGTGTTTTTCTAAAAGTGATATATAATCTTCGGGGTCATCAACCGAACCAAACATGGTTGTTCCCATATTGGAAATAATGATGAAATACTTTTTCCCAGTTGATTTAGCAATAACTATAATTTCTTCTAATTTTTTTTTGTCAATTTTTCTAGTTTCAAATGCTACCGGTATTTTCAACCAATCCAATTGCAATAAATTAGCGCCTTTAGGAATAGAATAATGAGTATCTTCAGATGCCAAGATTACAATTTTTTCTAATCTTGCTTGCTTATGATACATGAAAAAATTGCGGTACATCCAAATGGCTTGAATATTGGCTTCTGTACCTCCAGGTGAAATGTATCCGTCAAATTCATTAGGATTTGCTTTAAAAACATCAACAGCCAACACATTTAAAATCTCTTTTTCTAATTCGTGCGTTCCCTTAAAGGCACTTTCTGAATCGCCTAAAGTGTGACAACCTATGTGATTGGGATTGGCAACAAAAGTTTGTAACACAGGTGCTTCCTTTAAAAAATCAGCATCAAAAAAAACTTTATCATCTAATTTGGAAGCAGGGTAACCCAATGAAGTGTCTTTTGCAAAATTCACATTAGCATCCAATGCCTTTTGAACCTTGTTATTTCGTTCTTCCTTAGATAGTTTTTTCCAGTAAATCATGGGGTAAAATTTTTGTCAAAACTACATGAAGACAAGAGTTTAAAACATGATAATTGTTAGGTTCCAGTAGTGTAAATTCTCAAACTTGCTTTATGAATATTTTAGAGTTATTTTTGTTTGAATTAATTAACAAATTCGTTCCTTTCAATTGACAATGAACTATCCATCTTTAGAACTTCAAATACAAACACTACCCGATAATCCCGGGGTATATCAGTATTATGATAAAGACGGGAAAATTTTATATGTAGGAAAGGCTAAAAATCTCAAGAAGCGTGTTTCTTCTTACTTCAATAAAGTCCACGACAATGCCAAAACCAATGTGCTCGTTCGAAAAATTGTCGAGATAAAACACATCGTAGTTTCTTCAGAACAGGACGCTTTATTATTAGAAAACAACTTAATAAAAAAACTACAGCCAAGGTATAATGTATTGTTGCGCGACGACAAGACTTACCCTTGGATTTGCATTAAAAAAGAACCATTTTCTAGAATTTTTCCTACACGAAGAATGGTAAAAGACGGCTCGGAATATTTTGGCCCGTACACCAATTTCAAAACGGTGAATACCGTTTTAGAATTAATAAAAGAATTGTATCCACTGAGAACTTGCAACTACGAATTGACTGAAAATAACATTCAAAATAACAAGTATAAAGTGTGTTTGGAATACCATATTGGCAATTGCAAAGGCGGATGTGAAGGACATGAAACATTAGAAAATTACCAAAAACAAGTTAATGCCATTCGTGAAATCCTAAAAGGAAATTTTAAAGAAAGCTTGAAGGAATTCAAGGTAAAAATGCAGGAATTAGCTTCCGCGATGCACTTTGAAGAAGCTCAAAAAATAAAAGAAAAGATTGAAGTTTTAGAGCAATACCAATCGAGATCTACCATATTAAATCCGAAGATATCTAATGTAGATGTGTTTTCAATTATCTCTGATGAGTCGGTTGCCTATGTTAATTTTCTTCAAATTTCGCATGGCGCCATCATTCGATCTTATACTTTAGAATTAAAGAAAAAACTGGAGGAAACCAACGAAGAACTTCTAGAATTAGCTGTGGTGGAACTTCGGGAGCGTTTTCATTTGACATCTAAAGAAATAATTCTGCCTTTCGCTCTAGATTTTGGCGATAAAATCAAAGTAACCGTTCCGCAATTGGGTGATAAAAAACAAATTTTAGAACTCTCCGAACGCAACGCCAAATACTACCGAATGGATCAATTGAAACAAATTCAAATTGTAGATCCAGAAAGGCATACCAACCGAATTATGGCGCAAATGCAAAAAGATTTACGCCTTTCGGTAGAGCCACGACATATTGAATGTTTTGACAATTCCAACATCCAAGGGACCAATCCGGTGGCGGCTTGCGTGGTATTTAAAGATGGGAAACCATCCAAAAAAGACTACCGCCATTTCAATATAAAAACCGTTGAAGGGCCTAATGATTTTGCCTCTATGGAAGAAGTGGTTTACCGCAGATACAAACGCCTTTTAGAAGAAAACCAAACTTTGCCACAGCTGATCATTATCGATGGTGGAAAGGGGCAATTGTCTTCGGCGCTAAAGAGCATTGATGATCTTGGTCTCCGAGGAAAAATTGCCATTATAGGGATCGCCAAACGATTGGAAGAACTATTTTATCCAGGCGATTCGGTGCCTTTGTACCTCGATAAAAAATCGGAAACACTTAAAGTTATTCAGTTTTTGCGCAACGAAGCGCATCGATTTGGAATTACATTTCACCGCGACAAACGCAGTAAATCGGCGCTTAATTCATCTATTGAAACCATTCCAGGAATAGGTGAAAAAACAATGCTAACCCTTATTACCCACTTTAAAAGTGTTAAAAGATTGAAGTTGGCTGCCGAAAAAGATATTTCAGAGGTAATTGGTGTGTCAAAAGCCAAAAAAATTTACGACTTTTACCATAAAATCGATAATTAATAACCGAAGTGAATGTTTATGGCCTATTTGCAATCCACTTTATCTCCATCTAATTCTCCCGATAAAAATTGGGATTCATTGCTCTCGGGGCTAAATAGTAAAGGTCTTTTGTGCCTTTTCTCTTTGTTTTTTGTTCTATCTTCTCAAATTACTTATTCTCAAGATTCTATAAAACGACCTAAAATTGGATTAGTTTTAACTGGCGGTGGTGCAAAAGGATTTGCTCATATTGGAGTTTTAAAGGTACTGGAAAAAGCAGGCGTTAAAATTGATTACATTGGTGGAACAAGCATGGGCGCCGTAGTAGGTGGCTTGTATGCAACAGGCTATAGTGCCGCTCAAATTGATTCTATTTTTCATGATACTAATTTTAACGAATTATTAAAAGATTATACACCAAGGGCAAATAAAAGTTTTTATGAAAAACGAAACGATGAATTGTATGCTATAACCTTACCCTTTAAAAAAATGAGTATTGGTGTTCCAATAGCTTTATCTAAAGGGATTTATAACTATAATTTATTGCATAAATTAACACATCCGGTTCGTTATATTAGAGATTTCAGCAAGTTACCCATCCCTTTTTTATGTGTTGCAACCGATATTGAAACGGGAGAGCAAGAAGTATTAACTCAAGGAAGTTTACCTCTAGCCCTATTAGCAAGTTCGGCATTTCCGTCACTTTTTTCACCAGTAGAAATAAACGACAAGATTTTAATTGATGGAGGCGTTTCCAATAACTATCCTATTGATGAAGTACGAAAAATGGGGGCTGATATTATTATTGGTGTGGATGTTCAAGACGATTTAAAAAATCGAAATTCCTTAAAAGGAGCAACACAAATTCTGCTTCAAATTTCCAATCTACAAGTGACTAAAGGATTAAAAGCTAAAATCAGTAAAACCGATATTTATATAAAACCCGATATTTCAAATTTTTCGGTTATTTCATTTGCAGAAGAAAACGAAATAATAAAAAAAGGAGAAGAGGCTGCAACTAAATTTATTGCTAAACTATATGAAATTGCTCAAAATAATAAACCATCACAAATAAAAACTATTGAAAACGATAGTATCTACCTAACCAATATTGTTATTAATGATGTAAAAAATTATACCCGATCTTATGTTTTAGGAAAATTAGGTTTTAAAGAAGGGATGAAGGTGAGCTATGCGCAGATTAAAGAAGGAATAAATACACTAAATGCTACCGGAAACTTTTCGGTAATTAACTATCAATTTAGAGCGTTTAATTCAGGTGATGAATTAGTATTAACACTAAAAGAAAGTAATATTAGCACCTTCTTGAAATTTGGACTTCATTTTGATGGATTGTATAAAAGTGCCGCTTTACTTAATATCACTCAAAAAAAATCTTTGTTTCGAAATGATGTTTTGTCATTAGATCTGGGAGTTGGAGATAATTTTAGATACAATTTAGATTATTATATTGATAACGGATTTTATTTTAGTTTTGGGTTTAAGTCCTATTACAATAAGTTCAATATAAATGGGGTCAACGACTATAATAATGGCGCTTATTTTCAACAAATTGGCATCAATTCATTAAATTTAGATTACTCCGATTGGACCAATGCGGCCTATTTACAAACAATTTTTGAAGAAAAATTTTTGGTTGGAGCTGGATTAGAACTAAAAAAATTAAAAATTGAATCTAAAACTTTAGAAAACATCAATCCCGTTTTTGAAAACAGCTATTATGGAAGTGTCTTTGGCTACCTTAAATACGATTCGTTAGACAGTAAATACTTTCCAAAAAAAGGATGGTATTTTAATAGCAACCTGCAATCGTATTTATTGTCTTCCAATTATACCAATCAATTCAATAGGTATTCAATAGCCAGTTCTCAATTAGGTATTACAAGAACATTTTATAAATTAATTAATTTAAAATTTGAGTCAGAAGCTGGGGTTTCATTCGGACAAACGAGCACGCATTTTTTAGATTTTTCCCTTGGCGGCTATGGATTTAATCCTATTAACAATATTAAATCCTTTTATGGGTATGATTTTTTAAATATTTCTGCCGATAGTTATGTAAAAGTACTCGCTACACTTGATTTTGAATTTTACAAAAAAAATCACATCAATTTTTCTGCTAATTATGCCAATGCAGAAGATAAATTATACAGCACTGGCAATTGGCTTGCAACTCCAAGATATTCGGGATATGCAGTTGGCTATGGGCTTGAAACCGTGCTTGGACCTATAGAAATGAAATATTCCTGGTCACCAGAATTACCTAAAGGATTTATTGGTTTTAATGTAGGTTATTGGTTTTAAAAAAGTAGAAATTTTCTATTTTCGTAGAAATATTAAACAAAAAAAGTATATTTGAACATATTAATAAAAACAATACACTATGTCTATTTGGAGAGTAAAGCCTGTTTCTGCCTTTGAAGCAGATATGAAAAAAAGCGAATTAAAAAGAGTATTAGGTAAATGGAGTCTTACCGCAATTGGCATTGGCGCTATTATTGGTGGAGGAATTTTTGTACTTACCGGAACTGGAGCCTATTATCATGCTGGACCAGCCTTAGCTTTATCATTTATCATTGCAGGTGTTGCCTGTGTTTTTGCTGCTTTATGCTACTCGGAGTTTGCTTCTATTTTACCTGTTGAAGGTTCTGCCTATGCCTATGCCTATGGAACTATTGGGGAACTTTTTGCATGGATCATTGGTTGGGGATTAATATTAGAATATGCCATGGGGTCCATGACGGTTGCGGTATCCTGGTCGGGGTATTTCAACAAACTCTTAAAAATGTTTGGTTTGCATCTGCCAGATTGGCTTACCAGTGACCCAGCTAGTTATACAGGTGAGGGATTTTCAATGAATTTACCCGCATTTTGTATTGTTCTTTTTGTAATATCTATTTTAATTAGAGGTACTCAAGGTGCTGCTAAAGCAAATAATTTAATTGTAATGCTAAAAGTTTCTGCTGTATTATTTGTAATTATTGCAGGTGCTTTTTTCATCAATACTGCCAATTGGCACCCATTTATTCCAGATGCTACTAGTATTGTGGATGCGGCTGGAAAATCGCATGAAGCCTACGGAATAAAAGGTATTATATCTGGTGCTGCGGCAATTTTCTTTGCCTATGTAGGATTTGACGCTGTTTCAACTCAAGCAGGAGAGGCCATAAATCCTAAAAAAGATGTACCATTTGCAATTATCACTTCTTTATTAGTTTGTACCTTTTTATACATATTGGTTTCTTTAGTATTAACCGGAATGATGAATTACGGAGACTTTAATCCAATGGGGAAATATCCAGAAGCAATTAAAGCGCCTGTTGCCTATGCATTTGATATTGCTGGACAAGCTTGGGCTGGTTATGTCGTTACTATTGCTGCTACTATTGGATTAATTTCAGTATTAATGGTAATGATCATGGGGCAATCAAGAATATTTTTAGGAATGTCTAAAGACGGATTAATTCCTCCTGTATTTTCAAAAATTCATGGTGTAACCGGAGCGCCTAAAACCAATTTATTAATTCTAGGAGCTATCATTGCTGTTGTTGCTGCTTTTACGCCTATTAATAAATTGGCTGATATGACCAGCTTCGGAACCTTATTTGCATTCACCATGGTATGCATTGCAGTATGGATTTTAAGAAAAAAACAACCTGAATTAACAAGACCTTTTAAAGTACCGTTCTTGCCAGTTATTGCAACTTGTGGAATTCTAATAAATACTTACTTAATGATTAATTTAAGTATTGACGCCCAAATGTTGTCTCTAGGATGGCTAGTTATTGGAATATTTATTTACTTTATTTACGGAAAAAGAAAAGCGAAACTTAATAATCAAGAATAATATTTAACTAAAAAAATCCAAAAGTCTTATAAATGAAACTTTTGGATTTTTTAGTTTTTTTTCGACATTTGTAAGAATGAAAAATTGGGACAATTTACTTATTCTATTAAAATACCTCATCAAGAGAAATCCGGAATGAGATAACTTTCTTTTTGAGTGTTAACTAAAGTTTGTTTCGTTCAACTTTATTTTTTCAAACCTTTAAACAAAAAGAAATGCCTATATATCATAAATTAGGAACTATTCCATCCAAACGCCATATCCAATTTGAAAATCCAGATGGAGGGCTTTATTTCGAACAATTATTTGGAACCGAAGGTTTTCACGGCCATTCTTCCTTATTATACCAAGTTCACAGACCTACACAAGTTAAAGAAATTACAAAATCCTATTCGGTTGAACCAAAAATTGCAATTGGTAAAAATATTAAATCCTTATTATTAAAAGGATTTGAACTTAAGCCAGAAGACGACTTTTTGGATTCAAGAAAAGCAATGTTAGTTAATAGTGATTGCACTATTGGATTAGCTGCTCCAAGAAAATCACTAACAGAGTACTTTTATAAAAATGCGGATGCCGACGAAATGATTTTTATCCATAAAGGAAGCGGGAAATTAAGAACAATGATGGGTAACATTGAGTTTGAATATGGAGATTATCTAATTATTCCTCGCGGAATGATTTACCAAATTCAATTCAACACCGAAGAAAATCGCTTATTTTATGTAGAAAGTTTTGCTCCTTTTTATACTCCAAAACGATATAAAAATGAATCAGGACAATTATTAGAACATTCGCCATTTTGCGAACGTGATTTTAAATTACCAACCGAACTAGAAACGCACGATGAAAAAGGCGATTTCACCATCAAAACAAAAAAGGAAGGAATGATGCACGAAATCATTTATGCAACCCATCCCTTTGATGTTGTAGGTTGGGACGGTTATAATTTCCCTTACGGATTTTCAATTCATAACTTCGAGCCGATTACTGGAAGAGTTCACCAACCGCCACCAGTGCATCAAACTTTTGAAACGTCAACCTTTTTAGTTTGTTCGTTTTGTCCAAGATTGTACGATTATCATCCCAAGTCCATTCCGGCACCCTACAATCATAGTAATATCGATTCTGATGAGGTTTTGTATTACGTAGATGGCGATTTTATGTCAAGAAACAATATTGAACAAGGTCATATTACTTTGCATCCGAAAGGTATCCCTCACGGACCAGCTCCGGGAGCAATGGAACGAAGCATTGGTAAAACTTTAACCGAAGAATTGGCCGTTATGGTGGATACTTTCAAACCATTAATGGTTACTGAAGAAGCCATGGGAATAGATGATGGGAAATATTATAAATCTTGGTTAGAATAATGTGCTATTAATAAGAATCACATTATCACTATACCAAAAACAAATTAATTTATGTCAAAAGAAGTAAAATCCGTAGAATACGGACTAGAAAAAATATTTAGTGGAGCGCAAGATTTCCTTCCACTATTAGGAACCGATTATGTAGAATTTTATGTAGGTAATGCCAAACAATCGGCACATTATTACAAAACTGCTTTCGGTTTTCAATCGCATGCTTACCGCGGACTAGAAACTGGATCTCGCGATGCAGTAAGTTATGTATTAAAACAAGATAAAATCCGATTGGTTTTAACAACGCCATTAAACAGTGATTCTCCTATCAACGAGCATTTAAGAAAGCATGGAGACGGAGTTAAAGTTGTTGCGTTATGGGTTGAAGATGCCAAATCTGCTTGGGAAGAAACAACAAAACGCGGTGCAAAATCATTCATGGAACCAACCATTGAAAAAGATGAAAACGGAGAAGTAATACGATCTGGTATCTATACTTACGGTGAAACCGTTCACATTTTTGTAGAAAGAAAAAATTACAATGGCCTTTTCCTTCCAGGATTTAAAGAATGGAAATCTGATTATAACCCAGAATCCTTGGGTTTAAAATACATTGACCATATGGTTGGGAATGTAGGTTGGGGTGAAATGAATCAATGGGTAAAATGGTACGAAGACGTGATGGGATTTGAAAATTTCTTATCTTTTGATGACACCCAAATTCACACCGAATACTCTGCTTTAATGAGTAAAGTAATGTCCAACGGAAACGGAAGAATTAAATTCCCAATTAACGAACCAGCAAAAGGGAATAAAAAATCTCAAATTGAAGAATACCTTGATTTTTATGAAAGTCCAGGGGTGCAGCATATTGCCGTAGCCACAGATGATATTATTAAAACAGTATCGGGACTAAAAGCAAGGGGCGTTGAATTTTTACCTTCTCCTCCTCAAGCCTATTATGATGA
The DNA here is from genome assembly GCA_947453195.1 of Flavobacteriaceae bacterium. Lineage (GTDB taxonomy): Bacteria > Bacteroidota > Bacteroidia > Flavobacteriales > Flavobacteriaceae > Flavobacterium. The sequence goes on along the minus strand of CANGFO010000001.1, from coordinate 231,139 downwards.
TATTCCAAGAAGATTGGGAGTTCATATGGATATGATGAAAGAAGATATCAAAAAATTACAAGAGCTATCTATTTTGGTAGATGCGGATGAAGATGGCTATTTGTTACAAATATTTACAAAACCAGTAGAAGACCGTCCAACCTTATTTTTTGAAATAATTCAAAGAATGGGAGCTAAAGGATTTGGCGCAGGTAATTTTAAAGCACTTTTTGAATCTATTGAAAGAGAACAAGCGTTAAGAGGAACTTTATAAATCGATAATTTTATTGAAAAATTATCATAATATATCGTTGTAGTAACCATATTATTAATAAAAATATGTTAAAGTTGATTTTTTGCTGAGAATAATCTAACAACTTTTCTATCTTTGTACCAACAAAAAACTAAAGGAGTGGTTTCCATTAATTTTTTATATAAATTTTCATAATTTATAGTTTTTAGGTTGGTTAATAGTACAAAAACTCCATCATTATTTGATGGAGTTTTTTTGTTTTAATATATTTGGAACAGAAATTGCTTTAATAAAGGTATGCTCTAAATTTTATTCAAATGAAAAAGATACTAGTTCTTGCTTTAATTTTTCTTTCTGTAAGTTTTGATACCCTTCAAGACGCACCCTTTGATACAGGCGAATGGTTTAAATTCCGAATTCATTATGGATTAGTAACTGCTGGTTATGCCACACTTGAGGTAAAAGAAGCGGTTAAAAACAACAAAAAAGTATACCATGCCGTAGGAAGGGGTTACACTACCGGAATGTCTAAATGGATTTTTAATGTTGAGGATAACTATGAAACCTATTTTGATAAAGCTACTGGCAAACCCTACCAATATGTTCGAAAAATAGATGAAGGCGGCTATACTAAAGATGAAGAAGGATTTTTTAATCAAGATAAAAACACCATTTTAGTTAAAGATTATAAAAACAATTCCTCTCAAACTTTTACAACTCCAGAAAATATTCAAGATATTGTTTCTACTTTTTATTACTTAAGAAAACACCCCAGTGTAGATAAATTAAAGATTGGAGAATCGATAGCAATAGACATGTTTTTCGATCAAGAAACCACAAAATTTAAGTTAAAATACATTGGAAATGAAGATTTAGAAACTAAATTTGGCCTAGTTCCTAGTATGATTTTTAGACCATTAGTTCAAGCAGGACGTGTTTTTAAAGAACAAGAAAGTGTAACCGTTTGGGTTTCAGATGATGCCAATAAGTTACCGCTTCGAATTAAAGCAAGTTTAGCTATAGGATCTTTAAAAGCAGATTTAGAATCATTTAAAGGATTATCAAATCCATTTACCATAAAAGTTACCCAATGACACCAGATACTACCAAACTAATAGCCGAATTAGAAAAAAAATTTGAGGCTATAAATCAAAAAACAGACACACACCTGGAAGGGTTGCTTTGGTCTAAACCAATTACCTATTGGGATTATATCCAAACCGATGCTTTGCTTAATTTACAAACACAAAGAACGGTTTTGCCTGATGAAATGGTCTTTATCATGTACCATCAAGTTAACGAATTGTTATTCAAGATGATTCTGTGGGAAATAGATCAAGTTTGTACCATAGAAAAGCCCGAGACTAGTTTCTTTGCCGAAAAAATGATGCGAATTAGTCGCTATTTTGATATGCTTACCACTTCATTTACCATCATGGGAGAAGGAATGGAAGTAGAGCAGTATATGAAATTTAGAAATACCTTAACCCCTGCTAGTGGGTTTCAAAGTGCTCAATATCGATTAATAGAATTTGCTTCTACCGATTTAATCAATTTAATTGACCATCGATTTAGAGCTACAATCGATAGAAATACGCCTTACTCCCATGCATTTGAACATTTGTATTGGCAAGCTGCAGGAAAAGATTATAAAACAGGTGAAAAATCGTTCTTAATTCTTGAATTTGAAAGAAAATACAAAGACGAATTTTTACGTTACATGGAAGCGCATAATACAACCAACCTTTGGCAAAAATTCAAGCAACTTCCAGATGCTGATCAAAAAAATACCGAGTTAGTTGCTGCTATGAGGCATTATGATAAAACGGTAAACATAACTTGGGTTATGGGTCATTTAAATACTGCCAAAAAATATATTGAAAGCGGACAAGGATCAGGGGAAGCAACTGGAGGTAGTGATTGGAAAAAATACATGCATCCAAAATACCAAAGACGAATTTTCTTTCCAGAACTTTGGAGTGAAGAAGAATTGAAAAATTGGGGAGAAGATTGTTAAAATAAATTCCAGCTTTTTGAAAAAAATTGCATTTCTTATTTGTGTTTTACTAGCGTTATCCTCTTGTAATAATTCAGAGGAAGATTTTGTTATTGAAAATGCTGAACCTCAAAAACCTGTGATTGATTTTGGCTTTCACTACGATGAATTTAATGTGCATTACGACACCATTCAAAGTCAAGATACTTTTGAGAGAATATTAAAAAAACAAAATCTTAACGGCAAAAAAGCAGCCGATATTATTCGCGTTGTCAAAGACTCTTTTTCAACAAGCGTTCGTTTTAAGAGACCTTATGTTTGCCTAAGATCTAAAGATAAATACCATAAATTACAGTATCTTATTTACCAACCTACCCGACTAGATTATTACTTAATTGATCTTACCGATTCTATCATTGGATACAAAAAAACTAGACCGCTTAAATTTAAAGTTCGAACCATTGCCGGTGAACTTACTGGTTCATTAACTCAAACTTTGCGAAGCATGAAAATTGAGCCAACGCTTTCAGGTAGGTTAACCAAAGTTTTTGCTTGGTCTATCGATTTTTTCAAATCTAGAAAAGGTGATAAATTTGCTTTAAGCTTTACCGAAAGATACATTAACGACACTGTTTATGATGGAGTTGATAGTTTGCGAGCGGCCTTTTTTGAATACAAAGGAGAAAAAATATATGCGTTCCCATTTGCTCAAGAACGAAATGGAAAAACAGATTATTACGATGAAAACGGAAAAGCATTAAAAAACTTTTTCTTAAAAGCACCACTGAAATTTGTAAACATCACCTCTCATTTTACCAAAAACAGGTTTCATCCTGTGCAGCTTATTTGGAAAGCTCATAAAGGAACCGACTATGCTGCCCCTACCGGAACGCCTATTATGACAACGGCAACTGGAGTAGTAGAGCAAGCAGGTTATACCACCGGTAACGGGAATTTTGTTAAAGTGAAACACGACAAAACCTACTCCACACAATACCTTCACATGTCTAGAATTTTAGTACGTAGAGGACAACATGTAAAACAAGGGGAAATAATTGGAAAAGTGGGAAGTACAGGATTGGCCTCTGGTCCGCATGTGTGCTACCGATTTTGGAAAAATGGCCAGCAAGTAGACGCTTTAAAATTAAAATTACCAAATTCGCAAACAATGGAAGGCAGAAACTTGCCTCGTTATAAAGAAATTATGCGACCGCTAAAACGAGAATTAGATAGTGTTGCTGAAATTACCTTTAGAAAAAAATCAAAATAATAAACCCCTTCAACTATAACGTTTGCATTGTTATTAATAAATTATTAATACTAATTTATTGGTTTTTTATACATTCTTTTATCTAATTTTGTCCCTCAAATAAAATAATATGGCCTTACCAATTAACAACCCGACCAATACTAAAGCTTGGGAAAATTTAAAAAATCACTTTTCTTTAATGGAATCCAATTCCATTAAAGAACTGTTTCAAAATGATGCTTCAAGAGCTGAAAAATTTCACTTAAAGTGGAATGATTTTTTGGTAGATTATTCAAAAAATAACATTACTTCAGAGACCCTTGATTTATTGTTGCAATTAACTGAAGAAGTACAATTAAAAAAAGCCATTGAGCAATGTTTTAATGGTGAATTAATTAATCAAACTGAAAATCGCGCGGTTTTACATGCTGCTTTAAGAGCGCCAAAAAGTGCTTCATATATTGTTGATGGGAAAAATGTAATGGATGAAGTATATGCGGTGAAAGACAGCATTGCAAAATTCACGAAAGAAATTACATCTGGCGAAAGAAAAGGATATACCGGAAAAGCATTCACCGATGTGGTAAATATTGGAATTGGAGGGTCTGATCTTGGCCCTGCTATGGTGGTTGAAGCATTACAGTATTATAAAAATCATTTAAATGTTCATTTTGTTTCCAATGTAGATGGAGATCATGTAAATGAAATTATTAAAAAAGTAAATGCCGAAACAACGCTTTTTGTAATTGTTTCGAAAACATTTACAACACAAGAAACACTAACCAATTCGGAAACCATAAGAAGTTGGTTTTTAAAATCGGCGAAACAAGAAGATGTGGCTAAACATTTTGTTGCCGTTTCCACAAACATTCAAAAAGTAACCGAATTTGGAATAGATGCCAATAACATTTTTCCAATGTGGGATTGGGTTGGCGGTCGTTTTTCACTTTGGTCTGCTGTGGGATTGTCTATCAGTTTGGCTGTAGGTTTTGATAATTTTGATAAATTATTAAAAGGCGCAAACCAAATGGATGAGCATTTTAAAAATGAATCATTCGATAAAAACATTCCCGTAATTTTGGCACTATTAAGCGTTTGGTACAATAACTTTTTTGGTGCTGAAAGCGAAGCCCTTATTCCCTATACACAATATTTACAAAAACTAGCTCCTTATTTGCAACAAGGAATCATGGAAAGTAATGGAAAAAGCATTGGAAGAGATGGTAAACCAGTGAATTACCAAACCGGAACCATTATTTGGGGTGAGCCAGGAACGAATTCGCAACATGCCTTTTTTCAGTTAATTCACCAAGGAACAAAATTAATTCCAACCGATTTTATTGGATTTGTTTCACCTCTTTATGGAGATCAAGACCACCATAATAAATTAATGTCCAATTTCTTCGCTCAAACCGAAGCACTGTTAAATGGGAAAACTCCAGAAAAAGTACAAGAGGAATTTGATAAACAAGGGTTAGAAAAAGCTAAAGCAGCTTATTTAAAACCATTTAAGGTTTTTACTGGAAACAAACCTACTAACACAATTCTTATTGATCAATTAACTCCTGAAAGTCTTGGAAGTTTAGTGGCTATGTATGAACACAAAATATTTGTGCAAGGAATCATTTGGAATGTTTTTAGTTATGATCAATGGGGTGTAGAATTAGGCAAGCAATTAGCCAATTCTATATTAGATGAAATTAATAATAATAAGGTGGCGCATCACGATAGTTCCACTAATTTATTACTTAAACACTTCCTAAAAAAATAGCAAATTAGTACAATTGAAATAACAAACCTCAATATTAAATAGTAGTATTGAGGTTTTTTTATGCATTTAATTGATTTACTATTAATAATTTAGAGATTTTACAAAAAACAATTGTTGATTGTGAATAATGCACTGAAAATCGATTTGTTAACATTTAATTAACATCGATAAAGTAATTATATAAGAAATTTGCAGAAATTTTAAAAACAAAAACAAAAAGACATGAAAAAAAGTACTATGAATTTATTTTCAATTTTGTTTCTTTTAATGGCTACAACCATGTTTTCTCAAGGGAAAATAAAAGGAACTGTATTGGACAATGAGCTTAAAGCAGCTCTACCAGGCGTAAATGTTTTAGTTAAAGGTTCTACAAGTGGAGCTTCAACTGACATGGATGGTAAATTTATTTTAAACACTACAGCCACTTCAGGTCAAGTAGTAATTTCTTATGTAGGATTTCAATCTCAAACAGTTAGCTTTAAAGTAAACAAAGGAGAAACTGTTGATTTAGGTTCAATTAAATTGGTTTCTAATTCAAACCAATTAGAAGATGTTGTTGTTAAAGGTAGTTTAATTGACGTTGCTAAAGACAGAAAAACTCCTATAGCAGTATCTACAATTAGAGCTGCGGAAATTCAACAAAAATTAGGTAACTTAGAATTTCCTGAAATTTTAAAAAGTACTCCTTCTGTATACGCAAGTAAATCTGGAGGTGGATTTGGAGATTCAAGAGTAGTTATTCGTGGATTTGATCAAAAAAATGTTGCGGTAATGATAAACGGAGTTCCTGTTAACGATATGGAAAACAGTTCGGTTTACTGGAGTAACTGGGCAGGGTTATCTGATGTTACTTCTGCAATGCAAGTACAAAGAGGTTTAGGAGCTTCTAAATTAGCTATATCTTCTGTAGGAGGAACAATTAACGTTGTCACTAAAACTTCAGATATGAAAGAAGGTGGTTCTGTTTCTTCAATGGTTGCAAATAATGACTATTTAAAAACTCAAGCTTCTTATAACACAGGATTAATGAAAAACGGCTTTTCAGCTTCAGTTTTATTAAGTAGAACTGCTGGAAATATGTATGCTGACGGAACAAAATTTGAAGGTGCAAATTATTTTATGGCATTTGGTTACAAATTAAATCAAAAACATAATTTCCAAGTTACATTTACTGGAGCTCCGCAATGGCATAACCAAAGATCTACTTCGGTGGCTCTTACTGACTATATTAAATATGGTAACGGAATTGATGAGCCAAATATTAAATACAATGCTGATTGGGGTTACATGAACGGACAACAAGCTAGTTTAAAAACTAACTACTACCACAAACCAGTAGCTTCTTTTAACTGGGATTATAAAATCAATGAAAAAACAGCTTTATCTACAGTTATCTATGGTTCTTGGGGCCGTGGTGGAGGAACTACTTCTGTAGGAGGTATTAGAGGTAATAATCCATATTCTGCTAATAATTATTTGAGAGATGCAAACGGAATAATCAATTTTGATTTAATCAGTTCTTGGAATTCAGGTTTACCTGTTGTATTAGGAACTACTTCTCAAACTAGAGACATTACAAACGGCGCAATAAATTCGAGTGATACAGGAAGCAATAAAGTTGGAAGTAATACTGTTATAAACAACACTTCAGGTATTTCTCAAATAGCTTCAGTTAACTCTCACGACTGGTATGGCGGTGTTATTAATTTAGATAAAAAATTAACTGATAATTTAACATTAGATTTTGGTGTAGAAGGAAGATTATATAAAGGAATTCACTATCAAAACTTGGTTAATTTATATGGTGCTGCTAGTTTTAAAGATAAATCAGATGCAAATCAATTAGGGGTTTACAATTATTATTCTACAGTTTACGCTCCAAAACCAAGTGGTAATCCATTTGTGAATACTGATTATCAACAAAAAATTAATTACTATAACACCTCAAATGTTAATTGGTATGGTGCATTCACTCAATTAGAGTATTCTAAAAATAATTTATCTGCATTTATTCAAGCAGCTATCTCTCAACAAGGTTTCAAAAGAGATGATTATTTTAAATATTTAGCTTCAGATCCTATAGCTAAAACTGGATATAAAAATTTAATGGGAGGCGATGTTAAAGCTGGAGTTAATTACAACTTAAATTCTAAAATGAATGTGTTTGTTAATGCTGGTATGTACTCTAAACAACCATTCTTAAATGCAGTTTATCCAAACAATGCTAATATTGTAAATGACAATTTAGTAAACGAAAATATTCAATCTGCAGAAGCTGGATATGGGTACCACTCTTCAATATTTAATGCTAACTTGAATATATACTACACTACTTGGAAAAACAGATTTACAACAGGAACTGATTCAGACCAAACAAACAATCCTGGTGGATATTATACTTTTTCTGGTGTAAACGAAACTCATTCAGGAGTTGAGTTAGATATGAACGCTAAATTATTAACTAAATTAAGATTAAACGGAATGGTATCTGTTGGGAACTGGGTTTACTCAGGAAATGCAACAAGCAACCGTTTTGATGTGTCCAACAATCCGATCGCAGGTGGTACAGCTCAAACATTATACTTAGACAAAGTAAAAGTTGGAAATGCTGCACAACTTACAGCGGCAATTGGAGCTAGCTATGAAGTAGTTAAAAGATTTACTTTAGATGCTAACTACAATTACTATGATAAATTGTATGCAAATATTTCTCCTACAAATTTTGGAACAGAAACTAATAAAGGTTCTTTACAATTACCAAATTTTGGTGTTGCTGATGCAGGTTTCACATATAAAATGTTAGTTGGAAAAGACAAAAGTGATTCTGTTAACTTCAGATTTAACATGAACAACGTATTTGATAAAATATATATTGCTGAGTCAAGCACTAATATTTTTGCAGATGATATTAAATCTGGTACTCAAACATACCAACAAGCAGGAGCTACTTATAATGGTGTTGCTACAGCAAATAAAGTATTCTTTGGTTACGGAAGAACATGGAACTTTGGGGTTTCTTATAATTTCTAATAAGTCCCTTTCCTAATATTTAAAACCTCTTCCTAACCGAAGAGGTTTTTTTTATTCCAATTTTTCTGTATATTTGTTAAAACAAAAAAATTATATGTACGAATTTATTCAAAAATTTCACTCAGGGTGGGCTTATTTAGCGCTTTTGTTATTAGTAGTTGCCGTTCTTAATTCAATTGTTGGGATGGCTTCAAAAAAAGAATTTACCGCCAAAGACAGGACCTTAGCTTTACTTGGTTTGATCGCTGCTCATATTCAATTATTAGTAGGATTAGTATTATATTTTGTGTCTCCTCTTGGAAAAGCAGGATTAAGTGAAATGAGTAATGCTGCCATGAGATTAACTGCTTTAGAGCATCCATTAATAAACATAATTGCACTTGTATTCATCACCATTGGTTGGTCTAAACATAAAAAAGTTACTTCAAGCGAAGCAAAATTTAAAACAATTTCCATTTTTTATGGATTGGGTTTAGTACTGATATTATCTAGAATCCCTTGGCATTTATGGTTCTAATACATTAGTTTTATTGGTAAATAACTTATCTAAAAAACTAATATCAATTGAAACTCATCAAAGATGAAAAAAAGAATACCAAAACTTCTTGTTATACTAATAGCGTTACTAGGCACCAGCTTTTTTGCGCAATCCATTCTTATTGGAAAGAAGGACGCCAAAATAATCAGTAAAGATTCGGTAAAAAAACCAAATTCATCCGAAAAGGATTTGGTTGTAACTGATTCGGTTACTGCCTATAAAGGCAAATTCAAGCCCTACAAAAAAACTGCTAGGGCTTCCTATTATGCTAATAAATTTCATGGACGACGTACGGCAAGCGGAAGAATATACGACATGAATAAACTTACAGCCGCCCATAAAACGCTTCCATTTGGGACCAAAATTAAAGCAACCAATATTGCAAACGGAAAAACAGTAGTGGTAGAAATTACCGATAGGGGGCCATTTGTAAGAGGGAGAGAAATTGACTTATCTAAAAAAGCTTTTTTCACCATTGCCTCTAGTAGCGGCGCAGGCTACATTAATGTGTCTTTGGAAATTTTACAAAACTAATTTATCATGTCTTGTAAGGATGTAAGCTAAGGTAGGAGTTGTAATAACGCTTGTCTCCGGTTACTTCTTTTCCCAACCAATTGGGTTTTTCAATAGCTTCATTTTCGTTTTCAAGTTCTACCTCAGCCATTATTAAGCCGTCATTATCTCCGTGAAAAACATCAATTTCAATAATGTGATGTCCTGATTTAACTTCATAACGAGTTTTTTCAATAACCCCTTTTTCGCATAATTTTAATAATGATTTGGCTTCCTCTAGGGAGATCTCTTTCTCCCACTCCATTCTAGAAGTGCCACTTTCATTTCCTGAACCTTTAATCGTTATATACCCTTTTTCACCTTTAATTCTAATGCGAACCGTTCGTTCTGGATTGGAATTAAGATATCCCTGTGCAATTTCATTTTGTGCAAATGCAACAGCAATAAAATCCAAAGAGGTAACTAAAAATTTTCGTTCTATTTCAATCATAATACAAGCTATTTGCTTCAAAAATACTATTTCTCCCTCCAATAAAAAAACTAAATTTGTAGTATGTCTCAAGAAAACATACAACGCAAAATCATCCATATTGATATGGATGCCTTCTATGCTTCGGTAGAGCAAATGGACTTCCCAGAACTTAAGGGCAAACCATTGGCCGTGGGCGGAAGTGAAGTGCGGGGTGTGGTTTCTGCAGCTAGTTATGAAGCGCGTAAATTTGGCGTGAGAAGTGCTATGAGTGGCGTACAAGCGAAACGCAATTGCCCCGAACTCATCTTTGTAAAACCTCGTTTTGAGCGTTATAAAGAAATCTCTAAAAAGATAAGAAAGATATTTTTGGATTACACCGATTTGGTTGAGCCTCTTTCTTTAGATGAGGCCTATTTAGATGTTACCCAAAATAAAAAAGGAAATCCTAGTGCAACACTTATCGCCCAAGAAATAAGAAAACGCATTTTTGAAGAAGTGGGTTTAACCGCTTCGGCTGGAATATCGGTCAATAAATTTGTAGCTAAAATTGCCAGTGATTACAATAAGCCAAACGGACAAAAAACAGTTAACCCTGAAGAAGTAGAAGAATTTTTAGAACTTTTAGACATAAAAAAATTCTATGGTATAGGAAAAGTTACTAAAGAAAAAATGTACCAACACGGCATCTTTACTGGAAAAGACTTAAAAACGAAATCTAAAGAATATCTCGAACAACATTTTGGGAAAAGTGGACGATTTTATTACAACATAGTTCGAGGAATTCATACAAGTGAAGTAAAACCCGACCGGATCTCTAAGTCGGTGGGAGCAGAACATACTTTTAATGAAAACTTAACTTCAGAGATTTTTATGTTTGAAAAGTTAGAGCGCATTGCAGCCGAATTGGAAAAACGATTAAAGAAATATTCAATCTCCGGTAAAACGGTTACCTTGAAAATAAAATACAGCGACTTTACAACCCAAACCCGAAGTAAAACCTTACCTTATTTTATTTCCGATAAGGGATTAATATTGGAAACATCCAAAGAATTATTATACCAAGAGCGGATGAAAGACTCCGTAAGATTGCTAGGAATTTCCTTAAATAATTTAAACACAGAAATTAAAAAAACGGTAGTTGTACAGCTGCGATTTGAGTTTTAATATTCGCAATAAAATTATTTTTATATAAAATGTAAAACACGCTTCCTTTTTTTTACTTTTGCCGTGAAATTCATATTTTTTTGAACCGATAAACAAAGCTATTTTAAGACAACTCATTTCTAATTAAGGTTCATGAACCATAGCAAAAAAGTAATCCTCTTTATTTTATTGGTCTCAAGCATTCAGCTGGTTTTGTCTGCATTCTCAAAAGAGATTGGAGCCTATTATCCTTATTTTAAAAATGTGAATTTACTATCGGATATTTTAGTAAAAGAAGCAACAAAAAAAGAGCAGGACAAAACGAAACACCATTCGAATACCTCAGCTTCAGAAGCGTATACCATCAATGAATTCGAAGCCTATCATAAGAAAAATACGCTAATTCAATACAATACAGACACTCTAGCTCCGGCTTTGCCAAAAATTTCTCAAAAATTGCTGCAACTTGCAGAAGGTAAAAAAGTGAAAATACGAATAGCTTGGTTTGGTGACAGCCAAATTGAAGGCGATTTTATTACGCAAGATATTCGGGAGCAATTGCAGAATTATTTCGGTCAACAAAAAGGAGTTGGTTATGTACCAATTTCTTGTGTTTCCTCTGATTTTAGAAGAACCGCCAAAGTATTTTTAAACGGTGATTTTAAAGTAGATAACTTTAAAAAACAAGAGCATAATTCCGGATTGTTTTTGTCTGGATATTCCTTTTTTACCAATAATCTAGAAGTTGATTTTAGAGATAATGTCAAAAAAAACAGCACGCAAATAACCCAAAAATGGTTACTTTATGGTAAGGGAGATACTATATCCGTTAAGTTGAATGATTCTGTAAGAAAATTCCCTGCCAACTCCGAATTCAATCGGGTGTTAATTGGAAGTGGGGTTTCTAGCAAAGCTAAGTTTACGGTATATGCAAAACATACCCCTATTTATGGTGTTAGCTCTGAACCACAATCGGGAATTGTGTTGGATAATTACTCTTTCCGTGGAATTACCGGAGTAGAACTTAAAAAAATAAGCAGTAGTTTATTAGCGGAACTAAATAAAACCGGATATTATGATCTAATTGTTTTTCAGTATGGGGTAAATTTAATGTTTCAACCTAATGACACCAATTACGACTACTACTATCGTGGCATGCGCCCAGTAATTAAGAAGTTTCAAAACAACATGCCAAACACGGAATTTTTGTTGTTTAGCTGTTCAGATAGAGCATTTAATTATGACGGACAATGGAAAACCGCCATAGGAATTGATTCTTTGATTCAAACTCAGGCTCGATTATCCTACGATACCAATATCCCTTTTTATAATTTCTACAAATCTATTGGTGGAAACGGAACCATTGTAAAATGGGCAGACAGCATTGTTCCGTTTGCAAATAAAGATTATATTCATTTTAATTTTAGAGGAGCAAAAGCGGTAAGTAAAACCATTTTTAAAGCGCTAATCAACGATTATAAAAAAGCGGTTTCACATAAAAAATTGAATAAATCAGTTACTACCCCTATGCCTGTAAATCCAATTGAAATAAAAAAAGTAAAGGCGGATACACAAAAAACAATAATCCCAAAATCTCCTGCAAAGCCTAAAGCAGTAAAACCAATAATAAAATCCGATTCTATATGATACAAATAGATTGGAATAGCGTAAAAGAGCAGCTATTATATGATGCTCACAATCCGTTGTTGTTTAACAATGGGTTCTTCGTGTATTTTTTATCGGCATTCATTTTATTTTATTACTTATTCAGAAAAAACTACAAGCACAGAGCGATTGTACTTTCGTTGTTTTCACTTTATTTTTTCTATAAAGCTAGCGGTAGTTTTGTGTCAATTGTAATTCTCTCGGCCTTTTTTAATTACGGTATTTCCAATTGGATATTTAAGGTTAAGAAAAAAGGAGGGAAACAATTTCTATTATTTTTAAGTGTTGTTTTCAACCTTGGGCTGTTATTTTATTTTAAATACACTAATTTTTTTATTGAGGTTTGGAATAATTTCTCCGAATTAAAATTTAATGTATTACACATCCTATTACCAATTGGTATTTCCTTTTTTACTTTCGAAAACCTGAGTTATACCATTGATGTATATCGAGGAGAAATAGAGCCCGAAAAAGGAATAGTAAACTACCTGTTATTTCTTTCGTTTTTCCCAAAACTAGTAATGGGACCTATAGTTCGTGCCAAAGATTTTATTCCGCAGTTAAAGAAAGAATATTATGTAAGCGATACCGATTTTTCTAAAGGGTTTTATCTAATCATTACCGGATTAATTAAGAAATTAATCATCTCCGATTATATTTCGGTGAATCTTGTAAACTATGTTTTTGATGGACCTCATCTTCATAATGGATTGGAATGTTTAGTCGCATTGTATGGCTATGCCATAGTAATTTACTGTGATTTTAGCGGATATAGCGATGTGGCTATAGGAATTTCTAAATGGATGGGGATCACAATTCCAACCAACTTTTTATCACCATACCAAAGTAAATCGGTGAGTGAATTTTGGCGCAGATGGCACATTTCACTTTCAAGCTGGTTGCGCGATTACCTTTATATTTCTATGGGTGGAAATCGAAAAGGAAAATTCAGAACCAATTTAAACCTATTCTTAACCATGCTAATTGGAGGATTTTGGCATGGCGCAAGTTGGAATTTTATCATTTGGGGAGCACTTCACGGAACGGGTTTAATGATTAATAAAATGTGGACCTTTCTTTTCGGAAAATTGAAACTACTGCCTTCGGGGTTGAGTAATTTTTTCTATGCCATAATCACCTTCCATTTTGTTTGTTTTTGCTGGATATTCTTCAAGGCGAGCAATCTTGATACTGCTTTACAATTCATCCATCAAATAGTCTATCAATTCACTTTTGATGGAGCCTACGAATATGTAGAAAACTATAAATATGTAATCATCATGATTGCAATTGGGTATTCGTTACATTTAATTCCGGACAGCTTTTCTGATAAGATTATAGAAAAACAAAAACGCTTTCCTATGGTGTATTATCTAGTTGGAATGTATCTTTTTATTGCTTTGTATGCGATATTTAAAAGTGCTAAACCAGTAATGCCAATCTACTTACAGTTTTAGTAGTTTTTACACAAAAACTCGTTCCATACTTTTGCGAAAGCGGCTACAAATAAATTGCCTTGTAGTGTATAACCCTCTTTAGAAAAATGCACCAAGTCTTGACGCAACAATTGTTTTTTCTTCCAAATGGAAGCGCCTTCAATTCCTTTAGAAATAGAATATAAATCCCAATAAACCAAATTTGTTGCGTTGCAATAATCAATTAGCGCATTGGTTATGGTTTCAAGCGATGGATTGGGCTTGCTTTTCTTAAAATAAGATACTGGAGGAGTAGTAAGAATAATACAAGCATCTGGCGATGCAAAACGCAATTTAGCAACCATAATTTTCACGTCATTAATAAAAATTTCGGCAGTTAAATTCGGATCCTGAGCTTCATTTGTTCCAAGAGAAATAATATAACAATCAGCTTTTAGTTTGTTTAAATGTTTCCAAAATTGAGCTGTTTTAGTATAGTCCGAATATTTTGCGCCGTTCGCTCCAATACTGTGGTAAATGATTCCGCAGGCATCTCTTTTCTCTAAAGATGCGCCATAAAAATTAATGGAATCGTTAGTTGGAAAAGCCAGACGAAATGCTGATGTAGGAGCTTTTAAATTTAAAATAGTGTGGTCTGGAGTGAAAGCAAAACAACCATTTTCGGCTTCACATTCGTTGTATTCCATGTACAATTCTGAGACTGCTCCGCCAAGAAATAATTGCACTTTATCAAAGGAATCTTTAGCTCCATTTATCGATCGTAATTCGAAATTAAATTCTGGATCTGGGCATTGTGATTGCATTCCAAATGCCGAAACGCCACAAGTAATAGTGGTGTCAACTCGAGCCAATCTGCTGCTTTTCCATTCGCTAGGACTACTTGAAAAAATATCATAGGGCGCATTTGATTTTCCTACTTGGTAGGGAAATACCATGCCACGACCGGCATTTCCAAAATAGCCTTGCAATTCATTTCGTATAACCGAAGTAGCCACATCACCTTGAATATGGGAATCCCCGATATGAACAAACACAACGTTTTCTTTGCTAAAGTGTTTAATCTTATACAATTTAGCCAAAAGCGGATATATGGAATTATTGTTTTCTAAGTTGTTTTTAGAAACATCAAAGGCGTTATATAATGTGGTGTCTATCGCTTTTGGATTCCAATCATCTATTTTTTGTGCATGCAATGGCATTGCTATAAGCAACACAAAAACTAATGCAAAAAAATAATTGTTGGAAAACATAATTAAAATATTAAAAGCCTAAAAACAAAAAGCCATTCCCTAAAGAACGGCTTTATAAAAAATATATTTTAGAATTATTTTTTAGATAATTTAGATAACAATCTTAAGAATTCTACATATAGCCAAACTAAAGTAATCATTAGTCCCATAGCGCCATACCATTCCATATATTTTGGAGCGCCTTGTGCTGCACCGGTTTCTATTTGATCGAAATCTAAAAATAAATTTAAAGCAGCAATTACTATTACGAAAAGACTAATTCCAATGCTAGGCAGAGAATTTCCATAATGAACTGGTTGGTAGTTTATGAAGAATGTCAATCCCCAAGAAATAATATAATAAATAGCAATTGCAGCAGTTGCAGCGATTACTACCGATCTAAATTTTTCGGTTACTTGAACAATTTTATATTTGTATAATACAAGACAAACTAAAAAAGTAACAAAAGTGCAGGTTACCGCCTGGATTACAATTCCAGGATAAACTTGATCTAAAATAGCAGAAATCCCTCCAATAAAAAATCCTTCACAAATTGCATAAGCAGGCGATAAATAAGTTGAAAGATGGGGTTTAAAAGAAGTAATTAATACTAAGATGAATCCAACAATAGCACCTCCAATTGTAAATATCATAGGATTTTGCTCGTTAGCAACCATGTTCCAAGTACCAAATGCACCTACTACCAATAACAATAAAAGGATAAAACTTTTGTTGATTGTTCCGGCAACAGTCATGGTTTGATATTGGTCCATAATTACGGCATCATGAACTTTATTACTGTTAAAAGTATCGGATTTAAAAAATGGATTTTTTGAATTCATAACATTAAATTTTTTTGTTTTTCAAATATACTTTTTCTTTTGAAATGAAAAAAGAATTGCCAAAATATTTAACCTAATTTAAACAATTAGAAATTGCTATTTATTAAACTACTTTGTATAAGTTTGTATCTATTATGAGCAGAACACTAGTAATTGGAGATATTCATGGCGGATTGCGTGCGGTGCACCAAATAATGGAGCGCGCCCAAGTTTCTGAAAAAGATACTTTAATTTTTTTAGGAGATTATGTGGACGGATGGAGTCAATCACCACAAGTAATTGATTATTTAATTGCACTTGGAACGCAACAAAATTGTATTTTTCTTAGAGGAAATCACGACGAATTATTGCTTGATTGGCTTAACGGAAACTTAGAGAATTTTAATGAATCGTTGTGGTACAATCATGGTGGAGAAGCTACTGTTACCGCTTATGCAGTTGTTTCAGAAAAAACCAAAAAAGAGCATAGTGCTTTTTTATCTTCCTTACAAAATTACCATCTCGACCAACAAAACAGATTGTTCATTCATGCTGGATTTACCAATATGAATGGCGTGACTTTTGAATATTTTCCAAAGTTATTTTATTGGGATCGCACGCTTTGGGAAACTGCCTTAGCTCTTGATGAAAATATTGAAAAAGAATCTGCGTACTATCCAAGAAGGTTATTGCTTTATGATGAGATTTATATTGGCCATACACCTGTTACTAAAATCAACCAAACCATTCCAGTTAAAAAAGCATGTGTTTGGAATGTAGATACGGGTGCTGCTTTTAAAGGACCCTTAACCATTATGGATGTTAACACAAAAGAATTCTGGCAGAGTGATTCACTACCGGAATTATATCCTACTGAAAAGGGAAGGAATTAAAAGCACATTGCAATTGAATTTCTATCTTTGTAAAATAAATTCATCACCTATGAAAAAATTATTAATTGTTCTACTTCTGGCTTTTTCTGGCCTTGTGGGGGCTCAAGCATATAAAGGAAAAGGAGATATTAAATTTCAAGTTGGGGCAAATATTCAAAAATGGGGTTCGGGAATTTCAGTTTCTACTGATTTTGGAATTGGCGAAAACATGTCTTATGGATTTGTTGCCTCTTATTTATTAAATACCAATCAAGATTTTGGAACACCTAAATTTGAAGATCGATTTGATGTTAAAGCACGCTTTAATGCCAATTTAGGGAACGTTTTTAAAATAAAAGATAATGCCGATATCTATCCTGGTTTAGATTTAGGATTGCGCAATTTTGGAGCGCATCTTGGAGGGCGTTATTTCTTTACCAAAGGCTTTGGAGTCTATTCGGAAATAGGATTCCCAATAGCAAAATATAATACTAGTCCAATTCTATATGAAAATTTAAATAACCAATTCGTATTTACTGTTGGCGCTTCCTTTAATTTATAAATTAATAAAAATAAAATGAGTATTGTTACAGAAAAAAGGTTAAAAGATCGTAGCGGTTCTATATGTGAATTGTGCGGAACAGACGAAAATTTAGTAGTTTATCACATACCGCCCAACTCAAAAGCTACTCCCGAAGATAGTATATTGGCATGTAAAACCTGTGTAGGACAAATAGAAAATCCAGAAACTACCGATTTAAATCACTGGCGTTGTTTAAGTGATAGTATGTGGAATGAAAATCTTCCGGTACAAATTGTATCTTGGAGAATGTTGGCTAGATTAAAGCAGCAAGATTCTTTAGACATGATGTACTTAGACGAAGAAGCTCTAGAATGGGCTGCTGCAACTGGAGAAAATGACGATGACGAAGGAAAAATTGTACATAAAGATTCAAATGGAAACATCCTTTTAGATGGAGATTCTGTGGTATTAATCAAAGATTTAGATGTAAAAGGAGCTACTTTTACTGCTAAGCGTGGTGCTGCGGTTCACAATATTAAATTAGTTTGGGATGATGCCAATCTTATTGAAGGACGTGTTGAAGGACAACATATTTATATCCTTACACAATACGTTAAAAAAACAAAGTAGGTTATACCTTACCATAAATAAAAAAAGCGTCCCGATTAAGGACGCTTTTTTTATCTAATCTATTTAAAACTACAAATCAAATTTGATTCCTTGAGCTAAAGGCAAGCTTGTAGTATAATTAATAGTATTTGTTTGTCTTCTCATATACACTTTCCAAGCATCTGAACCCGATTCACGGCCACCACCTGTTTCTTTTTCTCCTCCAAAAGCACCTCCAATTTCAGCGCCAGAAGTTCCGATATTTACATTTGCAATTCCGCAATCAGAACCTGCAACGGATAAAAATGCTTCTGCTTCGCGAAGATTATTGGTCATAATTGCAGAAGATAATCCTTGAGCAACGCCATTTTGAATAGCAATTGCATCGTGTACATCACCCGAATATTTTAATAAATACAATACCGGAGCAAAAGTTTCGTGTTGCACAATTTCAAATTCATTTTTTGCTTCAGCAATAGCTGGTTTTACATAACAACCGCTTTCATAACCTTCACCTGAAAGTACGCCGCCTTCAACTAATATTTTTCCGCCTTCGGCAACTACTTTTTTTAATGCCTGTTGGTACAATTGAACTGCTTGTGTATCAATAAGTGGTCCCACATGATTGTTTTGATCTAAAGGATTCCCTATTCGTAATTGCCCGTAAGCTCCTACAATTGCATCTCTTACTTTATCGTAAATACTTTCGTGAATAATAAGTCTTCTTGTTGAAGTACATCTTTGTCCTGCAGTTCCTACAGCACCAAAAACGGCTCCGATAACGGTCATTTTAATATCGGCATCAGGAGTAACAATAATGGCATTGTTTCCACCTAACTCTAATAATGAATTTCCTAATCTTGCCGCACAAGCTTGTGCTACAATTTTACCCATTCTTGTAGAACCAGTAGCCGAAACTAAAGGAACACGTTTGTCATGCGTCATTAATTCTCCCACTTTATAATCGCCATTAATTAAACATGAAATTCCTTCTGGAAGGTTGTTTTCTTTTAATACTTCGGCGATGATATTTTGACAAGCGATTCCACATAGCGGTGTTTTTTCAGATGGTTTCCAAACGCAAACATCACCACAAATCCATGCTAAGGCAGTATTCCAAGACCAAACCGCAACTGGGAAGTTGAATGCAGAAATAATTCCTACAATTCCTAATGGGTGGTATTGTTCGTACATACGGTGGCCAGGACGCTCTGAGTGCATAGTTAACCCATGTAATTGTCGCGATAATCCAACAGCAAAATCACAAATGTCAATCATTTCTTGAACTTCACCGTAACCTTCTTGTAGGGATTTCCCCATTTCGTAAGAAACCAATTTACCTAGAGGCTCCTTATATTTTCTTAATTTTTCTCCAAACTGACGTACAATTTCTCCTCTTTTTGGAGCTGGCATCAATCGGAATGTTTTGAATGCTTCTGAAGCAGTTTGCATTACTTTTTCGTAATCTTCTGGAGTGGTAGTTTTTACTTTTGCAATTAATTGACCGTCTACAGGAGAGTAGCTTTCAATAATTGATCCGTTAGAAAAATGATTGTTTCCGGTTGATGTGCCTTCATTAATAGCTTTTACGCCTAAAATTTCTAGCGCTTCGACCATTCCGAATTGTTGTGCAATTGTTGCCATTGTATATTTTTTAGTTTGTTCTTTTTAAATTTTAAACAAAAATAGTGGATTATTTTGAATTATTGATAATTAGCCCAGATAGAAATGGAAAGCCTGCAGGAAAAAAAGCACCGATTTCTTGTATTAAAAAAGCGCCCATAAGGAAGCTCTTTTTAAAACTTTAGAAATAGTACTTTTTTTTTGAGGTCTTGAAATGTAGAGCTGGATTGGCTACTAGCCTTCGACAAGCTCAGGCTGACCAAATTGTTGAATTAAGATTGGTTTTCTTTTATTGCAAAAGCAGGATTGGCTTCCATAACTGTGCCGCATTGCTTGCAAGTGCGTTTTTCTTGAGAATTATAGAATTCTTTGAAATGTGAAAGAAAATCATTTTCAATATCGTGCAACTCAAAGTAAGCTTCGTGTAATTTATGGTTGCAATTTTCACAGAACCAAAGTAGGCCATCGGTAAAACCTTTTCCGGCGCGTTTTCTTTCAATTACTAGACCAATTGAATTTTTGGTTCGGCTTGGTGAATGAGGTGTTTTAGCAGGGAGTAAGAACATATCGCCTGCCGATAAATGCATGGCCTTTTTTTGCCCTTCTTCTTGAATAAAAACCGTGATGTCACCTTCCAGTTGATAAAACAATTCTTCGGTTTCGTTGTAATGATAATCTTTGCGGGCATTGGGTCCGGCAACTATCATAACAATATAATCGCCTGAGTCTACATAAATATTTTTATTCCCTACGGGAGGAACTAATAAATGTCGGTTTTGCTCAATCCAATTGGAAAGGTTAAATGGTTTTGGAGTTGCCATAACTTATTTTTTACGAAGTTACTAAAAATAAAAAAGGTTAGCATAGCTAACCTTTAAATATTATTTTATTTGTTTGATGAGGTAAATATACACCGGAAAGTGGTCGCTAAAGCCGACTTCGTTTATAGAATGTCGAAGTGGATATCCTTTATATTGTCCGGTGGTTTGAATCATATAGGGCATGTTATAGATTCCTGCTTTCCAATATCTAAATGAATTGTATTCTGGAAGGGTAAATTGTTGAGACACCATAATTTGATCAAAGATATCACCGGCATCTCTGTAAAATAAGGAAGCATTTCCTTCAATTGCCATTTGCTCAAATGGGTTGTAAATATCTCCAGTGGCAGTCAATTCCGTTTTTTTAAGTTTGGCTCCTAAAGCTACCTTTACACTACGATTGTATGAACCATCGTTCAAGTCGCCCATGGTAATAATTTTAGCATTTGGATTAATTTTCACTAAAGAGTCTATGATTTTTCTATTTAAAGCTCCGGCAGCTTCTCTAAAAGGAGAGCTTTTCTTTTCTCCTCCAGAGCGTGATGGCCAGTGGTTTACAATAACATTTACTTCTTCTCCATCTAAAAATCCGGTAACTAGTAACTGATCTCTGGTATAAACTCTTTCTGAGTTCAATTCTACTTCCGATTTATCATCAGAGGCATCATCAACTTCATTTTTCTTTTTAGCCGAAAGGTTTAATTGTTTTTTATAAATAATCAATGGAATATTAATAGCGCTCGTTACTTTAAAATGTTTCTTTTGGTACAATAGTGCGACATCTATTCCTCTATGGTCGGGAGAATCAAAATGTACAATTCCATAATCTGAAACTGCCAATTTAGGTTGTTTTATTAAATCTTCGAGAACACCGCGATTTTCAATTTCGGCACCTCCAATTAGCGTTGGGGAATTTGGATTTTTTTTATCTTGGATTGAACCCGTTCCGATTTCAGATAATACTCTTGCTAAATTTTCAAGTTTTTGATTGTATTTTTTTGAGGTCCAATTTTGGGCTCCATTAGGCAACCATTCTTCATCAATAATTTTTGGGTCATTTATTGTATCAAATAAATTTTCAAAATTATAAAATGCAACGGTATGTAAATTATAGCTTTTTGCTTGAGCGTTGGCTCTTTGCATCACTAACAATGTAAGTAGGAGACCAAAAAAGGTTTTTAATTTCATAATTTGTATATTAATTTAATGTCAAGTTTTTACAAACTTTTCACCAAAAGTACTATTTTTATTAAAATAATGTACATTTGTAGGCTGTTAAGTTTTTATTAAGACTACAGTAGTAAGAAAAAATTAATTTAAATAAATTTATGAAAAAACTTGTCATTAGTTTGTTATTTGTGATGCAAGTGTGTTTTGTTTTTGCTCAGTCTGGCTCTGGTATTTCAGGGAAAGTGGTAGATTCAAAAACGCAAAAACCATTGCAAGATGTTGTTGTAACTGTCCAAAACAGTAGTTTAACAGAAATCACCGATTCCTTAGGAAAATTTGCTTTTAAAGATGTTTCCGAAGGTAGTCATTTAGTAGCAATAAAAAGCGCTGGATACAAAGACCAATTGTTGTCAGTTGAAGTGGTAAAAGGTCAAAATTTAGATTTGGGCGTAGTAGTAATTGAGGAAGATATTACTCAAGAGCAACAAATTAATTTAGTTTCTATTAATGATAACGATCTTGGAGACGATAACAGCGGCTCTGAGAGTACTTCTAGCTTACTTCAAGCATCTAGAGATGTATTTAATCAGGCAGTTGCTTTTAATTGGGGTGCAGCGCACTTTAGACTTCGTGGTTTAGATAGTGAATATGGCACAACCTTGATTAACGGAATCATCATGAATAAAGCATATGATGGAAGACCACAATATAGTAACTGGGGAGGATTAAATGATGCAACTCGAAATCAAGAATTTACTACAGGGCTTACACCATCAGACTATGCTTTTGGTGGAATTGTAGGAACAGATCAAATAAACACAAGAGCTTCATTATACCGTCCAGGGAATAGAATTTCTATGGCAGGGACTAATACCAATTATAATGGAAGAATAATGGGAACTACTTCTTCTGGAATGCGAAAAGACGGATGGGCTTACACGGTTTCTGCTTCTAGAAGATTTGGGGATGATGGCTATTTTGAAGGCACTACTATGTCGGCCAATTCATTTTTGGCTAGTGTAGAAAAAAGAATCAACTCAAAACACTCTATTAACTTTACTTCAATTTATGATAGAGATATTAAAGGGAAAACCTCTCCAAATACTCAAGAAGTTATTGATTTAAAAGGGTCTCAATACAATTCGTACTGGGGTTACATGGATGGTAAAAGAAGAAATTCTAGAATGAAAACGGTTGAAGAGCCAATATTTATTTTAAGTGATTACTGGAAAGTTAGTCCTAAAACTAACATTAATACTAATGTTTCCTACCAATTTGGTAAAGTGGGTAACAGCAGATTAACGTATCAAGGAGTTACTAATCCAGACCCTACTTATTCTCATAACATGCCAAGTTTTGAAATTTCATTATATGACAATACAACAGGTGCTTGGACACCAGATTGGAATCAAGCTGAAGCAAATAAACAAGCTTTTTTGGCTGATGGTCAATTAAATTGGCAACATATGATAAATGCGAATGAGCCAAATGGTAAAAGTGTTTACACTCTTTATGAAGATCGTACAGATGATAAAACCTTTACTGCAAACACTATTATTAATTCGCAATTATCAGATAATATAATTTTTAATGGTGGATTTACCTTTAGAAATTTAAAATCACATAATTTCCAAAACATGTTGGATTTATTGGGTGGTAGTTATTTTATTGATAAAACACTTTATGGAATTGGTGCAGATCAACAACAACAAGATTTAAATAATCCAAACCGTATGGTAGGTGTTGGTGATGCCTTTGGTTATAATTATAATTTGACTTCAAATAACATTGATGTTTTTACCCAATTTAAATTTGTTTACAAAAAAATTGACTTTTTTATGACTCAATCGTTCTCTCGTTCTGAATATCAAAGAGAAGGGTTATACAAAAATGGTTATTACCCAACTAATTCATTTGGCAAAAGTGACAAATATACTTTTGATAATTTTGGATTTAAAGGTGGTTTAACCTACAAAATAACTGGAAGACAATATTTAAGCATTAATGGTGCTTATATGACCAAAGCACCTGGGATGAAAAATGTGTTTAATAATGCGCGTATCAATAATAATGCGGTAGATGGTATTCAAAGTGAAATTGTTTCTAGTGCAGATATTAGTTATATTGTTAATGCCCCTAAATTTAAAACTAGGTTAACTGCTTATTTTTCACAAATCCAAAATCAATCTGAAACAAGTTATTTTTATGCAGACGGAGTTAGTAGTAGTTCCTTTGTAGCAGAAACTTTAAAAGGTGTTGACAAAAGAAATATTGGATTAGAATTTGGAGCTGAATATCCAATTACTTCTTCACTTAAAGTAACAGCAAGTGCTGCTTATGGTGAATATATCTACACTAGTAATCCGGATGTATTAATTAATATTGATGCTAATGCTTCTGCAACTAATACTAAACCTATGTTAGATTATGGAAATGCCAAGCTTAAAAATTATAGACAAGCAGGAACTCCACAACAAGCTGCTTCTGTAGGTTTAGAATACAGAGATCCTAAATTTTGGTGGATTGGAGCAAATGCCAATTATATTGGTGGAAACTATGTAGATATAGCTCCTATTACAAGAACAGATCATTTTTATGATGATGACCGATACTCTATTGGTGTTCCATTTGCTGGAGCAAATACAACTAGAGGAGAAGAATTATTAAAACAAGAAAAACTTAATGATTTCATTTTAATAAACTTAATTGGTGGTAAATCTTGGAAAATTAACCAATCAACAATAGGTTTTACTGCTAACATCAACAACCTTTTAGATGTTAAATATAAATCAGGTGGTTATGAGCAAGCAAGAAATGCCAATTACAGACAATTAGATCAAGATTATACTCCGCATGTAAACCCTAGCAATGGTGCAACAACAATTAATCCAGTTTATGGATCTAAATATTTTTATGGGTATGGTAGAACTTTCTTAATCAACTTATACATTAATTTTTAATTATTAAAAATATGAAAACATTACAGTTTAAAACACTAATTTTTATAGCGTTAATTGCAACTGCATTTTCAAGTTGTACCAAAAGTAGCGATATTGATTATCCTACTTTAAAGCAAGTTTACTTTGCCGAAAATTTTGACAATACGGGCGGAACTGCTTTACCAGCAGGATGGAACTCTTATGCCGAGATGGGAACAAGATTATGGTCGGGTGGAGTTTATGCAGGTGATGGATATGCAACTGTAACTGCTTATGGAAGTGGTGATGCTGCAAATATTAGCTGGTTAATTTCGCCAGCAATAGATATGGATCAACATGAGGGAGAAAGTTTATCTTTTCAAACCTGCCATGATAAATATGTAACATCTACAAGCAATAGTCTTGAAGTATATGTTTCTAAAGATTATAACGGGAATTTTGGTGCCTCTCACTGGACTAAAATTTCATATAATTCAACATTACCTTATCCTTTTACGTCATCTTATGCCTATGTAAATTCTGGGGAAATTGATTTATCATACTATACTGGAACCCTACACTTTGCTTTCAAATATACTGGTATCAACCCTTCAACAGGTGCTTATCAAGTAGATAATGTAAAAATTGTTTATTAATTATTAATAATATAAAAATGAAAAAAAATCTATTAAATATAGTAGCTGTTATCACGATACTCTTTTTTGCTGGAAGTTGTTCTATCGCGGATAAACAAGTTTGGGATGTAAATGCCGCTATTAAAACCTACGAATTAACTCCTACAATTCAGGTATCTGCAGTTCCTGTAACAACAACTGCAACAGTTTATACAGCAGATGATATTATTGAGGCATATGTTACTTCTAATGATGCAGATGGAAATTTCTATAAATCCATTTCATTTCAAAGTATTCCTGCTGGTGGTACAACTACTCCTATAGGATTTAGCGTTTCCGTAAATAAATCAATGTTATTCGCAGATGGTTTTACACCAGGAAGAAAAGTGTACATTAAATTAAAAGGTCTTGCAATAGCTAAAGTTTTTGGATCTATGCAAATAGGAATTGCTGATGCTACAACTTCTTCTGGAATTGCTGGAATTGAGCCTACAGATTATTTAAATTACCTTTTCCCATCAAACACAATTGTTGATGAAAGTGCCTTGTTGAGACATATGTCTTTAGCTAATGGAATATTAGATGTTAACCAAAATACTTTAATTGAAATTGACAATGTACAATTTTCTTCAAGCTCTGTTGGAAGAACTCTATATGATATCAATTCTGGTGGATATGCTACCAACCATACCTTTGTAGATTCTCAAAATGGTGGTGCTCCAAAAATTATTAGAATTAGTCAATATGCAACTTTTTCATCTCAAAATGTTCCTTCTGGAAGCGGAAGTATTCGTGGCGTTATGACAAAATATAATTCCGATTATCAATTTATGATGAGAAAATTTGATGATTTACACCTTCCTGGAGCTCGTCAATTTATTGAGGATTTTACAACAGGAATTGGTGCTTGGACTAGTGTTAGTGTTGTTGGAAACGAAATATGGACTGGCAGTTCATATGGAAATCCTTCTTTTTGCGCAACTATTTCAGGATACGCTGGAGGTAATAAAAACAACGAAGATTGGTTGATTTCACCAAGTATTGATTTTACAAACAAAACATTAGGGAAATTAATTTTTGATAGTGCTACTAAATATACTGGTAACAGTCTTCAAGTTTATATTTCTACAAATTATACAGGAGGTGCTCCTTCTGCAGCAACTTGGACCTTAGTTCCTGCAACTGTAGCTCCAGTAAATAGTAATTTTGCTTGGACAAATTCTGGTCCAATTAATATTTCGACATATGCAGCTAACCAAAATAACGTTAGAGTAGCATTTAAATATACTTCTACCACTTCTGCTGCGGCAACTTGGGAAGTAGATAATGTATTGATTACTGCAAATTAATCTTAGTTAAGATTTTAAAAAAAGCCGCTCAAATGAGCGGCTTTTTTTGTTTTAACTTATTACTTGTTCAATAGATATTCTATTAAAATCTATATAATATTACTTAAAAGCTTTGGTAATTTAATTAATGAAATGATCAAATGATATTTTAATTCTTTATTCTATTAAGGGCCTATGTATATAGATAGTGTTTAGAAAATATCTAGATTTTAAAATCTCTATATAAAATTAGAATACAAAATGAATTAAATAATCAAAAGGGTAATAATAAATAAAGTATAAGCGGTAAATAAGCTTCTTTTAGTGCTTTAATAAAAAGTAAGTTGAATTTATTGGTTGATCGTATTTTCGTTTGTTAATTCGCTTAAAATCAAAAAGCCCTGTTATTTCTAACAGGGCTTTTTCTATATGTGTACTTCTTGAATTATTTCACAATCAAGAATTCTGAACGTCTGTTTTGAGCATATTGTTCTTCCGTACATGGATCACATTGAACTTTTGGTTCGCTTTCTCCAAATCCTTTACCAGAAATACGTTCTGCTGGAATTCCTTTAGAAATAACATATTGAACAGTTGCTTGCGCTCTTCTATCTGATAAAGAAAGATTATAAGTATCACTTCCTCTGCTATCGGTATGCGATTTTGCAAAAATTACTAACTTATCGTTATTCTTCATTACTTGAACTAATTTATCTAGCTCAAATGCACCTTGCTGAGTAATGTTACTTTTATCAAACTCAAAATAAATTGGTTGTAAAACAATTTCAGTAGGTGTAATGATTACATCAATTGGTTGTAAAGGAGCAAGTACTTTAGCAGTTGGCCCTTTGCTTTTTTCAACTGGAAAAACATTTCCTTCAAAACCATCTTTCGAAGCCTGAATAGAATATGGTGTGTTACATTCTACTTTATAGTTTACTTCTCCTTTATTGTTTGAATATTGTGTATCGATAATATTATTTTTTGCATCTAAAATCGCAACTTTTGCATTGTCTAAAAGATCACCTGTTTTAGCATTAGTAACAACTACTAATAAATCTACAGCACAAAGTGGAGTTGCAAGAAACAAATCATCAGTTCCGTTTCTATTACTAGAAAGGAAACCTATGTTTTTTGCTTTATTAAATGTAAAATCGAAATCGTCTTTTTCAGTATTTAATGGTTTACCCATGTTTACAGCTTCGGTTCCTTTAGCAAGATCTATTTGAAAAATATCTAATCCTCCTAAACCTGGTTTTCCGCTTGATGCAAAATATAAGGTGTTATTATCATCAGCAATGAAAGGAAAACTTTCATTCCCTTCTGTGTTAACTTTTGGACCTAAATTTTCTGGTTTTCCAAATTCACTACCATTAACAGAAACTTTCCAAATATCTACCCCACCAATACTTCCTGGCATATTAGAAGAAAAGTAAAGTGTTTTACCGTCTCTACTTAAACTAGGATTGCTTAAAGAATAATCTTTACTATTAAATGGTAAAGGTTTAATATTAGACCAAGTCTCACCTGATTTTGAAGCAACATATAAATTATTTCTACCTAATTTTAAATGGTTGTTTTTATCTTTTTCAAATAGACCTTCTCTAAAACTATCGCTTGAAAAATACATTGTATTTCCATCAGTACTGATTGTTACAGGTCCGTCATGGCGCTTGTGATTAACTGATTCTAATGGAACTGGCTCTGAAAATGTTCCAGAGTCTGCCATAATAGAAGTATAAATATCTAAGAATGGTTCTCCATTCCATCCATAATTCTTTCTAGATCCATTTCTGGCACTAGTAAAATAAAGTGTTTTATCGTATAAAACAGCTCCGAAATCTGATTTATCAGAACTAATTGCTACAGGAGTAACGGTATAAGTTACACCTTGAACTAATTTAGGAACATAATTAGGATTTTCTTTAAACGATTTTGCTCTTAAATCATTTGGAGCTAAAACAGCAAATTTGCTCATTTGCTTATTTGACTCTTCGTATTTGCTATTAGATTTAAGCATTTGTGCATACCTGTAATACGTTTCAGCATCTTGCGCTGTAGTAGTAGCTTTAGCATACCATTTTATTGCTTCTGCAGTATTAAACATATTATAATAAGCATCTGCAATTTGTTTAAATACATATCCGTCAGATTTACCAACATCTACCAATTTTTGATATTCCTTAATTGCTTTAACGTATTCGTATCGTTGGAATAATTTATCAGCAATTTTGGTGTCTTGATTTTGTGCAATAATTGAACTGCTTATTGCAAAAAAACTTAATACTATATATAGATTTTTCATTTTTATACTTGGTTTATGTTAGAAATATCTTGGAGATTGGGATACTTTTTTAGGGAAATTCAAATTAAACAAAATCATAATCTCGTGAGATGATGGAGTAGTTACCTTCAAATCAGATACAATTTGATCGTATGCATATCCAACTCTTAAGTTTGGAGTTACAGCGTAATTAACCATTGCACCGAATGAATCTTGTAATCTATAAGTACCACCTACTTCAAATTTATCATTGAATAAAAAGTTAGCAGATAAGTCAACAGATATTGGTGCATTAATTGCAGACTTAATCATAGTTGATGGCTTAAATTTCAAATCTGAATTGATGTCAAATACATAACCTCCAGTAATAAAATAATGTAGTGTTTCTGTTCCGAATCTTCTTCCATTATAATCTAAATAACTAGATTTTAACATGTTTGGAACCGATACTGCAACATAATATTTATTTGTATAATAAAAGAATCCAGATCCAATGTTTAAAAATGATTTGCTTGAATTTTGTTGGAAAGCAGGATCATTTAAATCTGGAACATGCCCATCTCCAATTTGAGAAAACAAACCAACTTTATGAAAGGTTCCTCCTCCTTTTAAACCAAATGCCAATCTACGATCACCACCAAGATTTAAAGTATAAGAGAAATCGGCATAAACGTTAGTTTCTTCAACTGGTCCAATTTTATCATTAAGTGCCGAAAGACCTAACCCTACATTTTTTCCAACAGGAGAATTAATAAAGAAGGTTCCTGTAGTGGGCGCTCCTTCTATATCTAGCCATTGCTTTCTAAACAATAACCCTCCCGTCATGTTTTCTTTAGAACCCGCATATGCCGGATTCATAATACTCATGTTGTACATGTATTGCGTGTACTGAGGATCTTGTTGCGCTTTTACATCAACAACCGTAAATAATGCTAACGCAATTAGGAAATATATTTTTTTCATTTTATGAAGTTTTATCATTTTTACGTTTATAATTATTTAGAATCTCTGTTAATGTAAATCCATCCTGTTTTAGTTGGCTGATTATTTTTAAACTCAATTACATAGTAATAAGTTCCATCTGGTAATTCGCTTCCTGAATTAGATTGTCCAATCCATTCATTGGTGTAATCAGCTTTAGCATAAACTTTAGTTCCATATCTATTAAAGATTTCCAACTGTTGAACGTTCATTAATCTCAAATCAAAGAAATCATTTTTCGTATCATTATTAGGCGAAATACCTTTTTGGATTTCACAGTAAATCCTGTCTACTAAGATAGAGTGACTTTGCTGGCAACCATCAACTGTAGTTACATTTACATTGAATGTAGCCGGCATTGGAGTGGTTACTGCAGGATCTGTAAAGTATGCAGTAGAATTAAATGTTGAATTAGTACCAATTGATAATGTATTACTATTAACGGTCCAATTAAATGTTGATGAACTTGGATCAAATGAATTTCCTGATGGTATAATTTCTAATGTGAAATTATTATCAATACACTCACCAAATAAAGTATAATCAAACGAAGGAACGAATGCAATAGATCCAGAAGCACTAGTACTAATACATCCTGTTGAAGTATTTGTAATAATAACTGAATAAGTTCCAGCTACAGTTGATGTAAATGAAGCAACATTTCCAGGATTAACAGCTCCAGCTGGAACTGTCCATGCATAAGAATAAGTTCCTGCACTACCTGGGGTAGCAGTTACTGTAGAAGAAGTTCCGTTACAGACAACTGAACTATTTACCGATACTGTTGGTAATGCATTTATTGTTGCTACGCCAGATGCAGAAGCGCTTGCACAACCAGTTGTGGTATTTGTAATTACAACGGAATAAGTACCTGATACAGTAGCATTAAATGAAGCAACGTTTCCTGGGTTAGATGATCCTGCTGGAACTGTCCAAGCATATGTATATGTACCCGCTGTTCCAGGAGTTGCAGCAATTGTAGCGCTTACACCACAATTTACTGGATTTGAAACAGTAACTGTTGGTATTGGTTTAAGAGTTACAGAACCACAAACGCTAGAACTTGAACATCCAGTAGCAGTATTAGTAATAACAACACAATAAGAACCTGAAACAGTTGCTACAAATGTATCAACGTTTCCTGGATTAACTGCTCCTACTGGAACAGTCCAAACATAAGAGTAAGTTCCTGGAGTTCCTGGTGTTGCAGTAACAGTTGCGTTTACACCACATACTGATGGACTATTAACTGTAACTGTTGGGCCAACCGGGGGATTATTAATTGTTACCGAAGTTATAACAGAAATACATCCTGTTAACATATCTTGAACAGTAATATTATGAACTCCTGGGGTTAATCCTGTAAATACTGGACTCGTTTGATAAGCTCCGCCATCTACATTATATTGATAACTAGTAGTAGAAGAAGTCATTGCATAAACTCCAATATTAGAATAATCATTGTTAGCACAATCTGCAGGAGTATTCCCGGCATAATCTAATACATCCCAATCATTATTGTTATATGTAGGATTTGGTAATGGAGTAACATTGTTTTTTCTTCTAAAATCAGCACCTTCAGTTCCTACACTTAATGGTGCCCAATTGTTATTTCCAAATTCTCCCCAACTATCAATTAAAGTTGAGCCGTTAAATAGACCATAATGATCATTCCCATTTGCAGAGAAATTAACAGAGCCTGAAACATTAGTTTGTGCTCCTAGAGATCCATCAGCTCCAAGATCTGGGCATGCATTAGCGCTGTTATTACCCAATGCAACAACGTAAGTTGCACCTGAGGCAACATTTACATTATTTAATGGTAATGTAAATCCGTAAGCATTTCCGTTATTCGCTGTTTTAATAGAATAATTAACTAAATTAATTGAAGCCCCGGTACCGTTATATAATTCTACATAAGATAAAGAACCAGAATTTGAGTCAGTTGCTTCAGAAATAAATAAATCAGTTGGTGTAGTACCTCCAGTAACTGAAAGCGGTGATGTAACTTCAACAGATCCTGTCGGAACTGCACATGTTGGCTGAGTAAGTACTGAAACAACCGGAACTGGAACTGAATTCACAGTAACATTAATTGTTATTGGTTGTGAACATTGTCCAGCATTTGGTGTAAATATATAAGTTCCAGATGTAGTATTACTTACTACTGATGGCGACCAAGTTCCTGATACAGATGTTGGTATATTCGTTGAAGCAGTTGGTAAAATTGGTGCAGCAGTTCCTGAACACAATGGTGCTATAGCATTAAATGTTGGTGTAATAATTGGATTAATTGTTACTGTCCCTGAAGCACTAGTGCTTGAACAACCAGTTACTGTATTAGTAATTACTACTGAATAAATACCTGCAACTGAAGTTGTGAAAGTAGCTACATCTCCTGGATTCGTAAAACCAGAAGGACAAGTCCAAGCATAAGAATAAGTAGCTGCAGAACCAGGTGTAGCTGTAACTGTTGCAAGTGTACCAGAACATACTGTTGGACTATTCACAGTAACCGTTGGAACCGATGGGTCTACTAATACAATAGGGGTGGTATATGGATACACACAATTATTTAATGTAATTGAGAAATTAGAATAAGTACCCGCAGTTAATCCGCCTATAGTAATTTGTCCAGAAGCGTCTGAAACTAAATTTAGAGGTCCAACAGGAGTAGTTCCAAATTGATATGAAACGCCATAAGTTGTACTTGGCTCCATGCCTGAAATAGCTATTGATCCGTTTGCACCTCCACATGTTGTTGGACTAGTAGAAGCATAACTTGGTTGAGCTTGAATTGTAAAGGTTGCTGTATAATACGCTCCGTTATTATCTACTAAGAAGTTTTGATTACAACCTGAAGCACTTGAATCACTTCCTGTTAAATCATAATAAACTTGTAGCACATAATTCCCAGGAGGATATGCAGTTAAGTTAACTGGTGCATAAGGAGTAGTAGTTCCATTTGCAACTACTCTATGCCATTTTTGATCTCCTGGGTTACAAGGACCTCCAGTTGGAAATGTAGAACCTGTACAATCTTCAAGCCATGGTAAATCTATAACTTGGAAAGTTCCTGGTGTAGTTGCAGCTGGATAAACTCTATAGTTTAATCGAGCACTACAAAAGTTAGAAGAAGACGATTTAAATGTTTTTAACTCTGCTCCTCTTAATATAAAGTTATTAGAGTTTTGAACGTAAGTTCCAAAATCTGTATTAGTAAATACGTTTGTTGCAGGGCCTATAAGGTCTGGGCCTGAACCAACAGTATTAAAGAAGTTTGAAGTAGCACAATTTGTTAACCATACGGCACTTGCATAACTTCCTAATGCACAACTATTATTAACTGTAACTTGAACAGTCGTCGATGCAGCACACTGACCAGGATCTGGGTTAAAAGTATAGGTTGCTGATGCTGTATTACTTACAACTGCTGGAGTCCAAGATCCAGTTATAGGAGTAGGTAAATCATTTGACGAAGTAGGCAACAGCGGTGCTGGAGTACCAGCGCAAATAGGTGCTGGAGTATTGAATGAAGGTGTTATACTGTTATTAATTGTGACATCCATAGATGATGGAACAGCACATTGACCTGCAGTCGGTGTAAATGTGTAATGAACAGTTCCTGATACAGAAGTATCTATTGTTGCAGGTGACCAAACTCCTGTAATACTACCTGTTGTATTATTAGATGAAGAAGGTAACACTGGTGCCGTTACACCTTGACATAATGGTCCGATTGGAGCAAAAGTTGGTGTTACTGGCGTTAATAAATTAAGTAATATATTTTCAGATTTAATTACTTGAGTTCCATCACAAGCAGTATAAGTAGCTTGAGCAGTTAAGTTTGTATCTTGAGTTAAACATACAGTTGTACTTAAGTTGGTTGTTAAAGGAGTTCCGTCTTGCAACCATTGGAAAGTTACGTTTGAGTTTCCTGCTGGCAAGAATCTCCATGCTTCATTATGAGCTTCCCAAGGTCCTGTATTTCTATTTGGTGGAACTACAGCATTTGTTCCCGCTGCATTTTGAATCCCAATAACTCCACTTCCAGAATTCCAAGTTGTACAAGCGGTTCTGTCTTTTACATAAATGTCAATAACGTTAGAAGTTTCATACAATACTAACTGACTAGTTTGTAATCCAACGCTATTCGCACAACTAAATTGGGCTTCATTAGTAAAATTAATAACAAATACTCTACAAGGTGCTATACCTAGTACTTGATAATTAATATTTGGTTGCGCTGGTGGGGTTGTAATACTTGGATTAGTATCTTGATATGGCGCATAAATTGCATTTAAAATTGGGAAAGTAGTACTTGGAATTTGTGCAGTGTATGCCCAAGGACAGTTTGAATTTGGTGCATGCGTGTTAAAAGTAACAACTCCATTAGACCCAATGTTTAAGAAATTGTATGCTGTACCGTAAAAACAGAATTTAAATGGAATTGGTAAATCCCCAGACCATACGTCATCAATATTTACTGACACTTGAGTACCTCCAGTAAATGGGAAGGGTGGAGCATATGCAGTTGAATAAACATTATATGAACTTGTGTCATGAGAGTCAGTATAGGTAGCAGTTAAACTCACACAGTTGTTATCTGGGCAAACATCTAATACTCCAGGACTAGTAGTTGTTAAATTTAAATTAACTCCAGCACAGTTTGGTAGTGGAGGGTTAATATATAAAGGTGTAACATTTGTCCAGAAACTTGAATCAGTAGGTGAACATACAGCTCTTACATATACATCATAAAATGTTCCAACTGATAAACCAGTAAGAGTTGCTGGATTAGTAGTTACAATTGTTCCTGTTGCTCCTGGTAAAGGAGCTGGTGAACCTTGAGGTAAATAAATAATTTCCCATTGCGTTGCAGTTCCGTTTTCTGTCCATGAAACTGTTGCAGTAGTATCTGAAGTTGAACCAGCAGATACTGCTGTTGGCTTAGGGCATGTTGGTGGAGTACAAATTGTATTATCACTAAACAATAAGGTGTTTTGTAAGCTAGTTCCAGATGCGTGAGTATAAATAACCTCACCTAAGAAACTAGTAATTGTTACTGCAACCTCAGTTCCGAAGTTTCCACCTGCATTCCAAAATAATTGGAACACACCCGGACATAAAGTAACAGGAACCTGTTGAGGTACAGTTCCTTGAGCTGTTGTTGGTCCTGTTAAAGTAGCAACAGTAACCCCATTTTGGATAATACTCATTGTATTTCCATTCCATCCATCTCCAAATGAATCAGATACGGTAAATGTATAATTACAAGCATTATCACAAGGAGTAGTAGTTGCTGTTTTTGGCCCAGACCATGAACTTGAACTAGTTGAAGAACATATTGCTCTAATATAAAAATCATAACAAGTAGATAACGTTAAACCTGTTACCGTATAAGGATTACTTGTTGCAGAAATAATACCAGTTGTTGAAGCTGAAGGTGCAGGAGATCCACATGGTAAAGCTACAATTTCCCATGCTGTAGCAACAGATGTATCTGGATTTGCAGCTTGAGTCCAGCTTAATGTAACTGCTGTACTTTGTACTGATGGAGTTTTAATTGCTACTGGTTTTTGACAGGCAGGTGCAGGTGCACATGTTACGCTTGATACCCAACCAGTTGAATTAATAGATCCATTAGAAGTAAATACAAATGTTAAACATCCGTCAGGAGAAGCCGAAGTTACTGGTTGAGGAATTGTAGTACCTGAATAAGTGCCTAATAAAATTCCAGCCGTACCGGTTCCGCTATATACTTTTAAAATATCATTATTTAATTCCGTATCGAATGCTGTGAAAGTAACAGTTACTTGGTCCCCTGGATTTGTAGGGCATATAGTAGTAGTTCCAGTTGCAGCTGTAATATTGTTTGCATAGTTAGCAGCAATTCCCCCTGGGTCTACATAGTTACCACCACAAATAGGTGGTGCAATAGGGGTTGAAGCAGTAACTGGACCAGTCCAAGTACTAGAGCTAGTAGAAGAACATACCGCTCTTACATAAAAATCATAACAAGTTAATGGAGTTAATCCGGTAACCGTAAATGGATTTGTTGATGCTGAAATTACTCCAGTTGCAGATGCAGTTGGCGCAGGAGAACCACATGGCAATGCAATTACTTCCCAAGCTGTTGCTAAAGAAGTATCTGGATTTGCAGGTTGAGTCCATGCTAATTGAACTGAATTATATAATACAGTTGAAGATGGAGCAGAAAACACAACTGGTTTTTGACAAGGTGGTGCCGGTGCACAAGTTACGGATGCTAACCAACCAGCTGCATTTGTACTTCCATTTGAAGTAAACACAAAAGTTAAACTTCCATCAGGTGAAGAAGATGTAATAGCAGGAGGTATTGTAGTACCTGAATAAGTAGCTAATAACAATCCTGCAGTTCCAACTCCGTCATATACTTTAAGTAAATCGGTATTTGCTTGAGTGTTAAATGCTGTGAAGGTAACTGTAACATGATCTCCAGGAGTTACTGGAGAAATAGTAGTGGTTCCTGTTGCAGCGGTTACGTTATTTGGATAGTTTCCTGTTAATCCTCCTGGATCAACAAAATTTCCTCCACAAATAGGTGGTGCAATTGGTGTAGTAGCAGTAGTAGGTCCTGTCCAAGAACTAGAACTTGTTAAAGAACATACTGCTCTTACATAAAAATCATAACACGTTAATGGAGTTAATCCGGTAACTGTAAATGGATTTGTTGATGCTGAAATTACTCCTGTTGCTGAAGCTGTTGGTGCTGGCGAGCCACATGGTAATGCCAAAACTTCCCATGCCGTTGCTGTAGTAGTGTCTGGGTTAGCCGGTTGAATCCATGC
Source organism: Flavobacteriaceae bacterium (assembly GCA_947453195.1). Classification (GTDB taxonomy): domain Bacteria; phylum Bacteroidota; class Bacteroidia; order Flavobacteriales; family Flavobacteriaceae; genus Flavobacterium. The sequence goes on along the minus strand of CANGFO010000001.1, from coordinate 194,450 downwards.
CAATTGAACCGAGTTGTATAAAACAGTAGAAGATGGAGCATTTAATAAAATTGGTTTTTGACAAGGTGGTGCTGGTGCACATGTTACATTGGCTAACCATCCTGAAGATGTAGTACTTCCATTAGAAGTAAATACAAATGTTAAACAGCCATCAGGAGTTGAAGAGGTAATAGCAGGCGGAATAGTAGTTCCTGAAAATGTACCTAAAAGGTTACCTGTTGTACCATTTCCATCATATACTTTTAAAATGTCATTATTTAATTGAGTGCTAAATGCTGTAAATGTAACGGTTACTTGCTCACCAGGATTTGTTGGACAAATAGGTGTAGAGTAATTTGCATTGTTGGCATAATTTCCTGTTAATCCTCCTGTATCAACAAAATTTCCTCCACAAATTGGTGGTGCGATTGGTGTAGTTGCTGTAGCAGCACCAACCCATTCACTATTTGTTGAACAAATTGATCTTATATAAAAATCATAACATGTTAATGGAGTCAATCCTGTATATGTATATGGATTAGTTGTAACTGAAATTCCAGAAGTAGCAGCAGTAGGAACTGGCGAACCACACGGTAATGCAAGAATTTCCCATGCTGTTGATACAGTAGTATCCGGGTTTGCTGGTTGTGTCCATGCTAATTGAACTGAATTATAAAGTACTGTTGGAGTAGTTAATAAAATTGGTTTCTGACATGCAGGTGCAGGCGCACATGTTACGTTGGCAACCCAACCTGCAGCGTTTGTTGTGCCATTTGAAGTAAATACAAATGTTAAACATCCATCAGGCGAAGAAGATGTTATTGGGCCAGGAATAGTTGTCCCTGAATAAGTGCCTAATAATATTCCTGTAGTTCCATTACCATCATATACTGATAACGTATCATTATTAAGTTCCGTATTAAATGCAGTAAACGTTACTGTTACTTGATCTCCGGCAGTTGTTGGGCAAATAGGATAAATAGTATTTGCACTATTGCTGTAGTTTCCTGCTTGACCACCATCATCAATAAATTGACCACCACATACAGGAGGCGCTACTGCTGTTGTAAATAAAAATGGCCCAGTCCAAGCACTAAAAGTTCCGTCACCACAATCAGCTCTTACCCAATATTGGTAAGCGGTGTCAGGGTTTAATCCAGAAACTGGTGTGACCGTGCTTGATGTAGTTGTAGTTCCAGATCCAGATGGAATTCCAGATCCTGCTGTTTGAACTACATATTCCCATGAAGTAGCTGTAGGGCTCGTCCATGATAAGTTGGTTCCATCATAAGTTGTGCCAGACACAGCCAAGGCAGATGGAGCAGCACAATTTAATTGTTGGATAACCAGATTATATGGATACGTTTGTGTTGCAGAAGTAGAAGAAAGAACAATAATATAGGTTTGCCCTGCTATTACGTTCAAACTAGGGATGTCTCTAACGTTAGATGTTGCATTAGCAACCCCAGCTAAACAGGCTACTCCTACATTAGCACAACCATCATAAACAAACATACTTGAATTAGTAGCGGTTGCACCCTGTGGTGTCATTGTAATACTAATTGCTCCTGTTGTATCTGCTGTATAGGTGTAAAACACATCGTTACCAGTCATATAGTTAGTAGCAGTACCCGCACAGGCAGTTGGCTGAGCTGTATCTAAAGTGTCACTATAATTAGCAGTAGTATCTGTAGTACTATATGGTAAAGCAGGTGGAATTATAATTGCCGAAGCACAATATAATCCTGGAGTAAGTGTTGTAAAGTTAAATGGTCCTACCCAAACACTATCACTATCAGCACATTTTGATCTTACATAATATACATATCCGGTAGCAGGAGTTAATCCTACAGCAGGATAAGGCAAAGCACCATTATAAATGTCTCCTGCCCCTGTAGGAGTTCCTGTTGCAGGAACTACTTCAATTTCCCACGATGTAGATCCACTTGGATTTGACCAGTTTAAGTCAGCACTATTTTGAGTAATATTAGTAGCTGTTAAATTATTTGGAGCTAAACATTGTTGAACAATTTTAACATCATCTACATACCAGCTATTTCCTCCTAAAGATCCTGTTGGTTGCGTATACACTCTTACAAACGCAAGGTAAACTTGTTGTCCTGCATAACCAGAAAGATCTACAGTCTTTTGTTCATATACATTATATGTAGTAACAAGATTTGTTTGATTCCAAGATTGAACCGTTGTAGTATAATTTGCAGGTGTTGTTTGAGAACCTGCAGTTGTAATAGTATTTACCTTTATAACATAGTCTACAGCATCTCCAACATTAAAACCAAGTCTAGTCCAGAATGTCAACTGACCACTTGCAGGAACAGTTATTAAAGGAGTAGCTAAAAAGTCCTGAGAAGTATTTCCTGAACCTATTTGCTTTCTATTGATAAAAGCCGCTTGAGTTCCTGCATAAAAATTTGTAGTGGTTCGATCCCATCTTTTCTTTGGAGTTCCTGCAACGCCATTATCAAATACTGCCCACTGATTCCCAGTCGCACCTGTACCTAATGTCCACGGGGATACTGCAGTAGCAAGGGGTAAATCTGGTCCGGCTGTGCTTTCAAAACCTTCTGTTCCAGGAGTTGGAAATTGAGAATATCCAACAAAGGAAATCAATAAAGCGAATAGTAAAAAGGTAATTTTTCTCATTATTATTTATTAATTTTAATTTTATTTATGCTTGATACATTTTATTTAATCTCCAAATTTAAAAAAAAATATGAAAAAAGCATTTAAATTTTAATTTATTACCAAAATAAAAGATTTTTTATTCCTTTAATTTATAATAACTTTATAAAAACCCTAACAATTGCTTAATTTTGTTGCAGATATATTATTATGTTAGAAAAAGAAAAAATAAATTTTGAAAAGACAATAATTGTTGGGATTGTTACTCAAAATCAAAGTGAAGAAAAGCTAGTTGAATATTTAGATGAACTAGAATTCCTAACCTACACTGCTGGTGGCGAGGTGATAAAACGCTTTTGGCAAAAAATGGACAAACCAAACCCAAAAACATTTTTGGGGACAGGAAAAATTGAAGAAATTCACAATTATGTAAAATCCAACGAGGTCTCAACTATTATTTTTGATGATGAACTTACTCCCTCTCAGCAAAAAAATATTTCTAAAATAATAGATTGTAAAATTTTAGATCGAACCAATCTTATCCTGGATATATTTGCGCAAAGAGCGGAAACCTCCTATGCTAGAACCCAAGTAGAATTGGCGCAATGTATTTATTTACTTCCGCGATTATCAGGATTGTGGACGCACTTGGAACGTCAAAAAGGGGGTATTGGAATGCGCGGCCCTGGAGAAACCGAAATTGAAACCGACCGCCGAATTGTGAGAGATCGAATTTCTTTATTAAAAGATAAAATTAAAACAATTGACAGACAAATGTCGGTTCAAAGAGGCAATCGGGGAGCTATGGTTCGTGTGGCATTAGTTGGTTACACCAATGTTGGAAAATCTACTCTGATGAATGCCATTGGAAAAAGCGACGTATTTGTAGAAAACAAACTTTTTGCAACTCTTGATACAACGGTTAGAAAAGTGGTAATTAAAAATATGCCCTTTTTACTTTCCGATACGGTTGGGTTTATTAGAAAGCTACCAACTCAATTAATCGAATCTTTTAAAAGTACGCTAGATGAAGTTCGAGAAGCCGATTTATTATTGCACGTTGTAGATATTTCCCATCCCGATTTTGAAGACCATATTGAATCGGTAAATCAAATATTATTGGACATTAAAAGCGATAATAAACCAATGATAATGGTGTTTAACAAAATAGATGCGTACAAACACCTTACCATTGACGAAGATGATTTAATTACAGAAAGAACTACCAAACATTATACACTTGAAGAATGGAAGGCTACTTGGATGAGTAATGTGGGAGAGAAAAAAGCCTTATTTATTTCTGCTACCGAAAAAGAAAATTTTGAACAATTTAGAGAAGTTGTTTACGAAGCAGTAAGAGAAATTCATATTACTAGATTTCCTTATAACAAGTTTTTATATCCTGATTATAAAGATGCGCTTGATGATAAAGAATAAAAGATAACGCCCTTAATATATTAAGGGCGTTATCTTTTAGTATTAAAATCCGTAATTCACTCCTAGCCCTATTACCTGGCGGGTCTGAAATCCAGAAAAGGCATTATCATCATAAATAGTTTGAAGGGCCAAATTAGTAGATAAATATTTATTTACTTTCATGGCAATATTAATAGTATAATCAATATCTATATTTTCAGGTTTCTCGGAATAATCTGAATATAAATTCAAAATGTTTTCTACAGTTACATTATCCATTAATTTGAATTTATAATAGGCATTCACTGCAGCACCAAATTCGTATCTATTTGAATGCCCTTGTAGAACTCCAAACGAAGAGCCGGTTTCTGTAAAGCGAGTATCAACAAGTATTATTTTGGAGGTAGCTGGCGCTAAGTTAATTTTCAAATTGTCATTTTTCTTCCATAACATACCCGGTCCAAATTGAAAATAAGCAGGAGAAAACATATGTGAAGTTTTAATTCCAGATTCAAAACCCGAATCAAATTGTGTTTTAAAATTCATAAAACCCGAATAAAACCATTCACCACTTGCTTTCTTGCCCAACAAAGAACTAAACTGTAGGCGGTCGTCTGATTTTTGCTTTTCTTGGTACTTAATTTTAGTAAGTCCATAAGCAGCAATCAATTTATTGTCCCAGGTCCAAGTGTCTCCTTTATAATTAAATTCATAATTCAACCCAACACTTCCAGAAACATTGCTTTGCCCACCAGCTAACCAATTATTAAATGTAGCTTGATTTGCCAAGAAAGTAAACATCCCTTTTTTAGTCCAACCGTTCGGTTTTTCCTTGTCAATTTTAGCAATAATTTCTTCCGTCTTTTTAAGAAATTCTTTCTCGCTTGTTTGAGCAAAAATTACATTTACCAATAAAAAGAAACTTAAAACAAAAAAACGTTTTTTCATATGTACAACTAATTAAATTTCGAATGCAAAAATAAAATTTGATTGGGGCATTGAGTTATTAACTAGAATAAATCTTACATTAAGATACAAAAAATTTATTAACTATTACGTTTTTTTATATAAAGGTACTGCAGAACATGCTTCGCCATACATTATACTTTTAGCAAAGGGTTGTAATTGCAGCATTGCCATTACATAAGCCGTTTCGGGAACGGGCTTTTTTGAACACCCTTTTAAAATTACAGGTTTTTCTTTATATACAGAAAAATCAATTTTAGAAAGTGCATCTTGATACAAATAAGTTTCCATATCAATTGTAGTTCCAAGAACAACTTTTTTGGCAAATGGAGATAAATAGGTTGTAACTAATATGCTAGCCCAAGCAGGTAAAATGGCATCTGATGAACAATGAATAGAAACAAAATGGTTTTTATATTGAGACCAATCATGATTTTTTAATGCTTCACGAAAGTCTTTTTCTTTTAATAGAAATCCTTCATAAAGCCATTGCGAAATATCCAACTGCGTTCGAATACCTGCGACATAATAATCCTCCAAATCAAAAACTTGAAGCGAAGAATTGGCAACTTTATTAATTATTTCTTCCATTTATTTAAAGCATTCCTAATTCCAGCTTGGCTTCTTCGCTCATTAAATCTTTACTCCAAGGTGGATCAAAAGTTATTTCTACTTCACACGATTTTATTGCGTCTATTTTGGTTACTTTTTCTTCAACTTCACGAGGTAAAGTTTCTGCTACAGGGCAATTAGGCGAAGTTAAAGTCATTAATACTTTTACCTCATTTTCTTCATTAATCATCACATCATAAATCAATCCCAATTCATAAATATCTACCGGAATTTCGGGATCATAAATGCTTTTTAAAACTTTTACAACTGATTCTCCTAAATTAATTTCGTCCTTGTATTCTTCCATAATCGATTTGCTCGGGGCAATTGTATTTGGTTATTTAATATTATTTTTGACTGTAGGCTAAGGCATACATTTTAATTTGTTTAATCATAGAAACGAGTCCGTTGGCACGGGTTGGGGACAAATGTTCTTTCAACCCTATTTCGTCAATAAAATCGGTATTCGCTTCTAAAATATCCGCTGGTTTTTGGTTGGAAAAAACCCGAATCAAGATCGCAATAATACCTTTTGTTAATATGGCATCACTATCGGCAGTAAATACTATTTTATCTTCTGCCAATTCTCCATGCACCCATACCTTAGATTGACATCCTTGTATGATATTATCTTCTGTCTTGTATTGTCCCTCAATTAGTGGTAACGATTTTCCTAAATCAATGATGAATTCATAGCGTTGCATCCAATCATCAAACATTGAAAATTCATCAATAATATCGGCTTGTATTTCTTGTATTGTCATTATTCGTGGGTTGCTAATAAAAGTACTTTTTTAATAAACTCTTCCATTTGAACCGGAGGATTTCCGTGATCAAAATCGTTTGACTGATACTCCTTTTCTTTATAAGTTACTTTCATATTGGCAATTGCTGCACCATCATAAAATCGCTTTTGTGTCGGCCCTTCGTAGCTACTTAATTTTTCTAAATCTAATTTATTAAACAGGAGCACTAACTCGTTCCAATTTGCTTCAGAAATTTTAGTTGTTGTACCAGCTCCTTCTTCGTTACGGTCTTTAGAAATGGATATTTCTTGATTTTGAATAGTGATTTTAATAAAATAACCTCTTGAGGTAGCCGTGTAGACAATATTTGTGTTTTCGAGATTCTTTTTCTCATCTTGAGAACAGCCTTTTGCCATAAAAAGTGTTAGAAATAATAGTGCAATTGTTTTCATCATATTTTTTTTAAGATAACATACTTACTGCTTTATTTAGGGCGTCTACAAATAGATCTATTTCTTCTTTGGTATTATAAAAAGCGAAACTCGCTCTTATCGTTCCTGGAATATTATAAAAATCCATGATGGGTTGCGCACAATGGTGACCCGTTCGTACCGCAATTCCTAATTTATCTATAATCGTGCCAATGTCATACGGATGAATTTCAGCTACATTAAAAGAGACAACAGAAGCTTTATTAGTAGCGGTTCCGTAAATTTTTAACCCTTCTATTTGCATTAATTTTGCAGTAGCATAAACTAACAACTCCTGCTCATAGGCAGCAATGTTTTCGAAACCAATTGAATTCAGATAATCAATTGCTGTGCTAAGCACAATTCCGCCTTCAATATTTGGAGTTCCAGCCTCTAATTTATGAGGTAATTCGGCATAAGTTGTTTTATCAAAAGTTACGGTTGCAATCATTTCGCCACCACCTTGAAAAGGCTGTAATTTATTTAGCCAAGCTTCTTTTCCGTAAAGAATTCCAACACCAGTTGGTCCACAAATTTTATGTCCAGAAAATACATAAAAGTCACAATTTAATGCCTGAACATCTGGTTTTAAATGGGGTGTTGCCTGAGCACCGTCAATTAGTATTGCAGCACCAAAATGGTGCGCTTTTTCAATCAAATATTCAATTGGATTTATCGTTCCCAATGCATTGGAAATATGATTTACTGCAACTATTTTAGTTTTATCAGATAGTAATTTATCGTATTCTGAAAGCACCAATTCTCCCTTTTCATTCATCGGGATTACTTTCAAAATAGCGCCTGTTCTTTCGCATAACATTTGCCAAGGAACTATATTGCTGTGGTGCTCTAATGCCGAAACCAACACCTCATCGCCAGCATGAATCATGGATGAAATCCCGCTTGCAACCGTGTTAATGGCATGTGTGGTCCCCGATGTAAATATCACTTCGTGAGAAAATTTAGCATGAATATGCTCTTGGATTTTTTTTCTAGAAACCTCATACGCATCAGTTGCTAATTGGCTTAAAGTATGTACTCCACGGTGAATATTTGCATTGTATTCTTCGTAATATTTGGAAATCGCATCAATAACGACTTTTGGTTTTTGCGAAGTGGCTCCGTTATCGAAATATACGAGCGGTCTTCCATTTACCTTCTGTGAAAGTATGGGAAAATCAGCGCGTATTTTTTGTATATCCAACATTGTTATTTAGAATTTTTCTAAATACAAAAGTAATAAAATTGCAGATTATTTCAGCAAAGAGTTGTTAATTATTATTTCAATTATTTATTGAAACTTTATTTCCTAAATTGCAGTCCAAATCAACATCAAAAATGAAGAAATTTCTTAACTATTTTGCGCTTGCCGTACTTGTGTTTTTAGTTTATTTTGGAATAACAACCTATCCTAAATTAAACTTAATATCTGGTTTTTCTGCCAAAAGCTCGGCTTCGGGTCATTTTTTAGACAACCGTCCGTTGCAGGTAATTGAGCAAGGGGATAATGATATTCCGTTAGTAAAATTAGCTACAAATGCTATAAATGAAGCGGATAAATTTGCAACTTCTAGTGTGTACGGAATCATGGAGCGTAAAGCAATTTATAGAGAAGGATTGGGGGCAACCTTAATTAACGATGATTTTGACACCAGCAAACCTTACGAAGTTCCTAAAAGATCAAAAACCAAAATCAACTTGCCCTTTCCTTATGGCGATAATGAACCTAAAGACACCGTTTTTTCTAACATTGATTACAAAAAATTAAATGCAGCCGTAGCAAATTCATTTGATAAAAAGGGTGAAAAAGCTAAACGTACTCGTGCCATTCTTGTAATATATAAAGACAAAATTATTGCTGAAAAATACGATACAAATTTCAATAAAAACTCAAGATTATTAGGTTGGTCGATGACTAAAAGCATCACCGGAACGCTATTTGGAATATTGCAAAAACAAGCTAAAATAGACATTAATAAACCTGCTCCAATTACTGAATGGAAAAATGATAATCGTGCTAAAATTACTGTAAATGACTTGCTTCACATGAACTCTGGATTGGAATGGGAAGAAAAATACGATAAGATTTGTGATGCAACAAAGATGCTTTTTCAGTCGGAAGATATGCCAAGAGTTCAGTTGGAAAAACCAGCTGCATTCACTCCCAATACCCATTGGAATTACTCTTCGGGAACAACCAATTTATTAAGTGGAATTATCAGAAATCAATTCAAAACCCATCAAGAATATTTAGATTTTTGGTACAGCGCATTATTAGATAAAATAGGCATGCATTCGGCAGTAATTGAAACCGATATGACAGGAAATTTTGTTGGTTCTTCTTATGGTTGGGCAACTACAAGAGATTGGGCAAAACTAGGCTTGTTGTACCTTCATAATGGAAACTGGAATGGCGATCAATTATTTGACGAAAGTTGGGCTAAATATGTAGCTACACCTACTAACACTTCTAACGGAAGATATGGTGCTCAATTTTGGTTAAACGCAGGAGGATATTTCCCAGATGTGCCAAGAGAAATGTACTATGCTAGCGGATTTCAAGGGCAAATGGTTGCCATTTTCCCAAGCAAAGATTTAGTAATAGTTCACCTTGGATTAAGCGAAAAATTTGACTTCAACGGGTTTTTAAGTACGGTAGTGAAAAGTATAAAATAACTACAAATCGAAACCTAAATTTACGCCTAATTTAGTCGCAATAATTTTAGTAATTCGTTGCTTCAATTCAAGTATTTTGATGCTTTCAATAACTTCATTAGAAAACGCATACATCAATAATGCCTTGGCCTCTTTCTTCGGAATTCCGCGTTGTTGCATATAAAACATAGCGCTTTCGTCTAATTGTCCAATGGTACAACCGTGCGAACATTTTACATCATCTGCAAAAATTTCCAATTGTGGCTTGGCATTAATTGTTGCTTTATCTCCAATTAAAATGTTATTATTTTGCTGGAAAGCATCTGTTTTTTGGGCTTCTTTTTCAACAAATATTTTACCATTAAAAACACCTGTCGAGCTATCAGCTAAAATAGTTTTATAGTTTTGATGGCTTTCGCAATTTGGTGTTGCATGATTTACCAAAGTAAAATGGTCAACATGTTGCTTATCGCCAAGAATGGTAATTCCTTTTAAAGTAGAATCTATTCGCTCTCCAAAATGATAAAAATTTAGGTTGTTTCGAGTGATATTTCCTCCAAATGAAAAGGTATGAACTGAAACTCTACTTTCTTGTTTTTGAGAGATATAGGTGTTATCAACCAAGTTAGCAGATTGCAAATCATTCTGAATTTTGTAATAATCTACAATTGCGCGTTTTTGAGCAAAAATTTCGGTTACCGAATTCGTTAGCACCGGATTTTCGTTTAAACTTTGGTGTCTTTCAATAATTTGAACATGCGCATTTTCACCAACCACAACCAAATTTCTAGGCTGTAACATCAATGCATCTTCTATTCCTGTAGAGAAATATATGATCTCAATAGGTTTTTCAACTACCTTACTTTTTGGAATGTGTATGTAAGCACCTTCGTTTGCGAAAGCAGTATTTAAAGAGGTTAACGATTCTTCTTTGTTGGCTATTTTATTAAAATATTCGTCAATAACCATCTTGTATTTTGGCTTGGTTAAAGCAGATGACATTAAGCAAACATCCAAACCATCATGAGTTGTTGAAGATAAAAAAGAAGAAAATTTTCCGTCAACAAAAATCACTTTGAAAGTGTCTATTTCATGCAAAAAATATTTTTTTACATCCGCAAATTCAATAGAATTTTCGTTTTTTGGAAATACAGAATAGTCATTTTTTAAAATCGAATTCAGCGAGGTATACTTCCAAGCTTCCTCTTTTTTTGTAGGGAATCCTCTATTTTCAAAGTTTTTTATAGCTGCCGTACGCGTATCGTGAAGCGTTGAATGAACATCGATTTGTTCTTCAAAAGCCATGAACGAGGATACTAATTTTTCTTTCAAATCCATGTTATACCAACTCGTTTTTAATCCAATCGTATCCTTTTTCCTCTAGTTCGTAAGCCAATTCTTTTCCGCCCGATTTTACAATTTTCCCGTCCATTAAAACGTGCACGAAATCTGGAATGATATAATCTAACAAACGTTGGTAGTGTGTGATTACTAACACTGCGTTGTTTTCGTTTTTCAATTTGTTTACGCCATTGGCAACGATACGAAGCGCATCAATATCCAAACCTGAATCTGTTTCGTCTAGAATTGCGATTTTTGGCTCTAACATAGCCATTTGAAAGATTTCGTTACGTTTCTTTTCTCCACCCGAAAAACCTTCGTTTAACGAACGTGATAAAAACTTTCTATCCATTTCTAACAATTCTGATTTTTCACGAATTAACTTCAACATTTCGTTGGCTGGCATTTCTTCTTGTCCGTTGGCTTTTCTCTTTTCGTTAATCGCAGTCTTAATAAAATTAGTAACCGAAACGCCAGGGATTTCTACTGGATATTGAAACGACAAGAAAACTCCTTTATGCGCTCTTTCTTCAGGAGCTAATTCAGAAATGTCTTCTCCTTCTAAAAGTATTGTTCCATCTGAAACTTCATAATTTTCATTTCCAGCAATAATAGATGAAAGCGTACTTTTTCCTGCACCATTTGGTCCCATAATCGCATGTACTTCACCTGCATTGATTTGAAGGTTAATCCCTTTTAATATTTCTTTATCTTCTACTGAAGCGTGTAAATTTTTGATTGATAACATTTGTTTTTAATTTTTGTTTATCCTACAGACCCTTCTAATGAAATTTCTAATAATTTTTGTGCTTCTACTGCAAATTCCATTGGTAATTTATTCAATACTTCTTTACTAAATCCGTTTACAATTAATGCAATGGCTTTCTCTGTTGGAATTCCGCGTTGATTGCAATAAAAAACTTGGTCTTCTCCAATTTTTGAAGTGGTCGCCTCGTGTTCAATTTTTGCGGAAGCATTTTTACTTTCGATATATGGAAAAGTATGTGCACCACAATTGTTGCCCATTAATAGCGAATCACATTGAGAAAAATTACGTGCGTTTTCAGCATTGGCACTAATTCGAACCAATCCTCTATAACTATTTTGTGATTTTCCGGCAGAAATTCCTTTAGATATAATGGTTGATCGGGTGTTTTTACCCAAGTGAATCATCTTCGTTCCGGTGTCGGCTTGCTGGTGATTATTGGTCACTGCAATCGAGTAAAATTCGCCAATTGAATTATCGCCCTTTAACACACATGACGGATATTTCCAGGTTACAGCAGAGCCAGTTTCAACTTGCGTCCAAGAAATCTTCGCATTTTTTTCACACAAACCTCTTTTAGTAACAAAATTATAAACCCCACCTTTTCCTTCTTTGTTCCCTGGATACCAGTTTTGAACCGTTGAATATTTAATTTCGGCATCATCTAACGCGATCAATTCAACCACCGCTGCATGCAGTTGGTTTTCATCTCTACTTGGTGCCGTACATCCTTCAAGATACGAAACATAACTTCCTTCGTCGGCAACTAAAAGGGTTCTTTCAAATTGTCCTGTTCCTGCTTGATTGATTCGGAAATAAGTAGATAATTCCATTGGGCATCTTACGCCTTTTGGGATATAACAGAAGCTCCCGTCAGAAAAAACAGCCGAGTTTAAGGCCGCATAATAGTTGTCTTTTTGCGGAACAACCGTTCCTAAATATTTTTGAACCAACTCTGGATATTCTCTAATTGCTTCAGAAATACTCATAAAAATGATTCCTTTTTCGGCTAAAGTTTTCTTGAAAGTGGTAGCTACCGAAACCGAATCTACAACAATATCCATCGCGATATTGTTCATTTTCTTTTGTTCATCAAGCGAAATTCCTAGCTTTTTGTACATCGCTAAAAGCTCGGGATCTACATCATCAAGTGTTTTATTTGGATCTGCTTTTTTAGGTGCCGAATAATAAGAAATGGCTTGAAAATTTGGTTTTTCATAATTCACATTTGCCCATTCTGGCTCGGTCATTTGCTCCCAAGCGCGAAAAGCTTCAATACGCCAATCGGTCATCCATTGAGGTTCTTCTTTCTTTTTAGAAATTGCACGAACAATATCTTCGTTTAATCCAATAGGGAAGGTCTCCGAATCCAATTCGGTATAGAATCCATATTCGTATTCTTTATTTTCTAATTCGACTTTTAAGTCTTCTTCGGTATATTTTGACATATTTTTTTCTAAAGTGAGAAAGACTCCCCGCAACCACAAGTTCTGCTCGCGTTCGGATTATTAAACACAAAACCTTTTCCGTTTAATCCACCTGAAAATTCTAAAATAGTTCCGGCTAGATACAAAAATGATTTCTTTTCAACCACAATTTTTACTTGGTTATCTTCAAAAACTTTGTCGTTTTCGTGTGTTTCTTTGTCGAATTTTAATTCATAAGATAGCCCAGAGCAGCCGCCGCTTTTTACGCCAACTCGAACAAAATCTTTGGTTGGATCAAATCCGTCTTCCTGCATCATCGAAAAAATTCTTTTACTTGCAGTATCTGAAACTTTTATCATAACATTGTTGTTTTTATTTCTCTTTAAGCAACATAATCAACTTGCTTATTTTGATTTTGTCTAAATAAAGGACAAAGTTACTACAATTATCCTTTTTTTCCACAACCTATAACATTTTTATAACGAATATTTCTATAGAAAAAATTGATTATTACATCAAATTAAGCGAACTTATTTCTAAATTGCACACTTAAAATTCAATAAAACATGAAACTTTACCCTATTGAAGCCGGAAATTTTAAGCTAGATGGCGGAGCAATGTTTGGTGTAGTGCCCAAAACAATTTGGAACAAAACCAATCCTGCAGATGAAAATAATCTAATTGATATTGCCGCAAGGTGCTTGCTAATTGAAGATGGAAACCGTTTAATTCTAATAGATACGGGAATGGGCAACAAGCAATCGGAGAAGTTTTTTGGGTATTATTCGCTTTGGGGATCGCATTCCTTAGATAAATCTTTGGCAAAATATGGCTTTCATCGTGACGATATAACCGATGTTTTTATGACGCATTTGCATTTTGATCACTGTGGTGGAAGTGTAAATTGGAACAAAGACAAAACTGGTTACGAAGTAGCTTTTAAAAATGCAAAATACTGGACCAATGAAGACCATTGGGAATGGGCAACGAAACCTAATCCAAGAGAAAAAGCATCATTTTTAGTCGAAAATATCATCCCGATGCAAGAAAGCGGGCATCTTAATTTTATTACAAAATCTGGAAGCGACTTTATTGAAAAATCAGAATTGGGCTTCGGAATTTATTTAGTTGATGGACACACCGAAAAAATGATGGTGCCCTACATTCAATACCAAGGAAAAACAATTTGTTTCCCTGCCGATTTGTTACCAACAGCGGGCCATGTGCCAATTCCATATGTGATGGGGTACGACACGAGACCGTTGCTAACCATGCCCGAAAAATCAAAGTTTTTACTAGATGCTGCAGAAAAAAACTATTATTTGTTTTTGGAGCACGACGCCCACAACGAAATCATAACGGTTGAAAAAACCGAAAAAGGAGTCCGTGTAAAAGAAATATTCGCCTGTGCCGACATCTTAATTTAGTGTTAATCCTTTCGGAAATTTTAGTAAAAGACAATATTTTTATCGCAATTATCAAATTAATCAAACAATATGAAACTATTTAATCCATTTTATTTCTCTGCAATAGCAATTTTAGCTGTTTCAGCTGCAACGGCTCAAGAAAAAAGCACATTTGTTGCAAAAAAATCAGAGTTAACCGAAATTCAAAAACAACGCTGGAGTCACCTCGACTTAAAGAAAGACTCTATCCCTGGAATGAGCGTTGATAAAGTGTATTCAGAATTATTGAAAAACAAAAAAGCTACAAAAATTATTGTTGGAGTAATTGATTCGGGGTTGGATATTGATCACGAAGATTTAAAAGGAAAAATTTGGACAAATTCTAAAGAAATTCCAGGAAACAATATTGATGACGACAAAAATGGGTTTGTAGACGATGTGCACGGATGGAACTTTCTTGGAGAAGCTACAAATGAAAACCTAGAATTAACTCGTATAGTAAAAAAGGGTGATGATGGTTCGGAAACTTATAAAGCTGCCAAAGCAGAATTAGATAAAAAAACAACTGAAATATCTAGACAAAAGCCGCAAGTAGATATGATTTCTAAAGCAAATAAAGAAATTCAAGCCTATTTGAAAAAAGACAAATACACTGTCGCAGAACTTAAAAGTATTGTTACAACAGAGACTAGCTTATCAAGAAGCAAAATGATTATGTCGAGCATTGCTGCACAGGCAGGAGAAGGTTTTCAAGACGAAATCAATTCGTATGTAGACTATGTGTATGACCAATTAAATTACAATTTGAATGTAGAATTTAATGGTAGAAAAGTGGGCGATAATCCAGATGACATGAAGAATACGCACTACGGAAATGGAAATGTAAAAGGTCCAGATGTAGAAGATGCGCTTCACGGAACGCACGTTGCAGGAATCATTGCACAAGCTCGTGCAAATGGTATTGGAGGTGATGGTGTAGTTGCTAATAATGTTGAGATCATGGCGGTTCGTGCAGTTCCAAATGGAGATGAGTACGATAAAGATATTGCTCTAGCTATTCGATATGCAGTAGACAATGGCGCTAAGGTAATCAACGGAAGTTTCGGGAAAGACTATTCTCCTCACAAAGAATGGGTTTGGGAAGCTATAAAATATGCCGCTAGCAAAGATGTGTTAATTGTTCATGCTGCTGGAAATGATTCAAAAGATGTAGATTCGCAGCCAAATTTCCCAACTGATGAAGTTAATGGAAAAGAAATTAGTGATAATTTAATTACAATTGGGGCATTAAATAACAAATATGGAACTGAAATTGTTGCCGACTTTTCTAACTATGGATCCAAAAATGTAGATGTATTTGCTCCTGGAGTTGAGATTTATGCAACAGTACCAAATAATAAATACAAATACGAACAAGGAACTTCTATGGCGTCTCCAAACGCAGCAGGTGTTGCAGCATTAATCCGTTCATATTATCCCCAACTAACTGCTTCTCAAGTGAAACACATCTTGATGGATTCTGGAACACCAATTTCTGAAACAGTTGTTGTAGACGAGACTAAAAAAGAAATTCCGTTTTCAAGCACTTGTGTTTCTGGAAAAATTGTTAATGCCTATAATGCAATGCAAATGGCAGAACTTTTATCTAAACAAATAAAGGTTAAGAAACTTAAAAACTAATTCATTTTAAAAGGAAGGCTAACCCCTTCCTTTTTTCATTTAATATCATGAAAAAAATTCTATTATTATTATTTATCGGAATAACTACTTCGGGATTATTTGCTCAAAGTAAAGGCTATTGGCAACAACATGTTGATTACAAAATGGCTGTTTCCATGGATGTAAAAACCTACCAATACAAAGGAACACAGGAATTGGTTTACACCAACAATTCGTCGGATACTTTGCGTCGTGTTTTTTATCATTTGTACAACAATGCCTTTCAACCTGGAAGCGAAATGGACCTGCGTTTGCAAACCATAAAAGACCCTGATGGGCGAATGGTTACTAAAACCAAAGTAGGCGATAAGGAAATAAAAGAAAGTAGAATTGCCAAATTACAACCCAATGAAATTGGGTATTTACACGTTTCAAATTTTAAGCAAGATGGCGAATATGCTGTTGCAAAAGAAGTAGAAACGATCCTTGAAGTTACACTTGCTAATCCTATTCTTCCAGGAAAATCAACCACTTTTACTTTAGATTTTGAAGGTCAAGTTCCGGTTCAAATTCGTAGATCAGGAAGAAATAATAAAGAAGGCGTAGCGCTTTCTATGGCGCAATGGTATCCAAAAATGGCCGAATTTGACTTTGAAGGATGGCATGCCGATCCTTATATTGCAAGAGAATTTCATGGCGTTTGGGGAAATTTCGATGTAAAAATCACCATTGATAAAAATTATCTTTTGGGTGGAACGGGCTATTTACAAAACGGCAACGAAGTTGGTTTCAACTACCAAGATAAAGATGTTGTAGTAACCGTTCCTAAAAAACAAAAAACGTTAACTTGGCGTTTTATTGCTCCCAATGTGCACGATTTTACTTGGGCTGCTGATAAAAATTATCTTCACGATGTGGTGTCTACCAACTTTGGAACTACGCTGCATTTCATCTATAAAAACAATGCGAAAATTATTGAAAACTGGAAACAGGCTCAGCCAAAAACAGTGCAATTGATGGAATATTATAACACAATAGTTGGTAAATATCCTTACAACCAATATTCTGTAATTCAGGGAGGAGATGGCGGAATGGAATACGCTATGTGTACTTTAATTTTGGGCGAAGGAACATTTGATGGCTTGGTTGGCGTGATTGCACATGAAATGGGACATTCTTGGTTCCAACATATTTTAGCTTCCAACGAAAGTAAAAACCCATGGATGGATGAAGGGTTTACTTCCTTTATAGAGGATTTAGGGTTGAATGAATTGGCCGCTACTAAAACGGCAAACCCATTTGCAGGAGCAATTAAAAGTTATATCAATTTAGCTAATTCAGGAAAAGAAAATCCACTTACTACACACGGAGATCGGTATGATGAAAATAGAAGTTATAGCATTGCGTCTTACAGCAAAGGGGAGGTTTTTTTAGCGCAATTACAATACCTCATTGGGAAAGAAAATTTGATGAAAACTTTGAAACGCTATTATGCTGATTTTAAGTTTAAACACCCAACTCCAAATGACATTAAACGAACAGCGGAAAGAGTTTCGGGTGCAAATCTAGATTGGTATTTAACCGATTGGGCCAAAACTTTGAATACAATTGATTATGGTATTAAAGAGGTTGTAGAAAGTGACGGAAATTATTTAGGTGCAACTGCAACAAAAATATCTTTAGAACGCATCGGAAGAACCCCTATGCCGATAGATGTATTGGTGGAATTTACAGATGGAAGCAAAGAAAGTTTTTACATTCCGTTACGGATGATGAGTTTTGAAAAAGAAAATCCAACACCCGAAATTGCAAGAACTGTCTTGAACGATTGGGCTTGGGGTAATCCAAATTATTCGTTTGGCATATCAAAATCAAAAGATAAAATAAAAAAAATCACTATTGATCCAAGTGGCCTTATGGCCGATGTGAAGCCGGAGAACAATAGTTTTGAAATAAAATAATTCAAAAAGCGTTCATAAGGGAACGCTTTATTTTTAGAATAGAATTTGTAGTTTTACATCCAATAATATTTTCATCATGAAATCTTTAAGATATTTAATACTTTTTTTCTTTTTATGCTTTGGTTTTCAAAAAACTATTGCACAAGTATATCGTTTTAAAACCAGTAGCATGAGCGTTATGGATAAAAACGAAAAAGGAGCTTGGACAAAATGGTCAGATTTTCAAAAGGCAGACATAATTATTACGCTTGACGGAAATAAGGATCGATTTATTGTAAATTCAAAAGAAATGCAGTTGTATAAAATTGATTCCTATCTTGAAAAAGTATCCAATGAAAATGATGATACCTTGGGTTTTAATTGCACCGATAATGAAGGTGAAAAATGCGTTATTCTTATTGTAACAAGAAAAAAAGAAGATAATCGAATGCAGTTTTATATCAACTACAACGATTTGAAAATGGTTTACAACATTTACAACACAAAATAATTTTGGTCGAAAATAAAGATTTTACTTATTTAAAAAACGAGAAATTAAAGAGTAGAAAGACAATTGATTTGCTATTCTCTGAAGGGAAATCAGTTTCTAAATATCCTTTACGGTTGGTTTATGCGCCTACTGAAGGGTTGAATGAGAAAGTAGTATTTGGAGTTTCGGTTTCTAAAAAATATTTTAAAAATGCATCCGATAGAAATTATTTGAAACGCGTTTTGCGGGAATGCTATCGATTAAACAAGCATTTATTGCACGAAAATATTGACAAACCTTACGCATTTATGTTTTTTTATCAAACTAAAGATGTTTTGTCTTATCGGGAAATTGAAGAAAAAACAGTACAATTATTTGAAAAATGGGGTGTTGAAAAAAATTTAAAGCCTTAGTTTTAACCAAACCTAGAAAAAAATAACATGTTTACATACTTTAAAAAAAGATATATTATTCCGGTTCTAGCATCAGGTTTTTTATTTGTTGCTGCGAGTTTTAAAGATGATTTTTTTGAAATAGCCAAACAAATTGAAATCTTTACCACCCTTTTTAAAACCGTAAATCAAAACTATGTTGATGAGGTAAATCCGGCGGAGCTAATGGATAAAGCTATTAAAAGCATGCTTGCTGAATTAGATCCATATACCAATTATTTTAACGAACAAGATGTAGTAAAATTTAAAATCAACAACACCGGAGAATATACTGGAATAGGCGCTATGATTACTAGAAAAGAAGACAAGTTAATCATAAAAGAGCCTTACAAAGGGTTTCCTGCAGATAAAGCCGGACTCAAGGCAGGAGATGCTATTTTTCAAATTGGAGATGTGCTGCTTTCTGATTTTAAAGACGATGCTTCACAATTGCTAAAAGGGGCAAAAAACACTAAAGTAGAAGTTAAATACATCCGTCAAGGAAAAACGCTTTCTACCCAAATTGTATTGGATGAAGTAGAAATAAAAGCAGTGCCTTTCTTTGCTAAAATAGATGAAAAAACAGGTTATATTGCGTTAACCGCATTCAACAGAAAAACCACTCAAGAAACGAAAGAGGCTTTACAAAAACTTAAAGAAGAGGGTGCCGAAAAAATCATATTAGACCTTCGAGGAAATCCGGGAGGTTTATTGAATGAGGCCGTAAATGTGTGTAATTTATTTGTGCCTAAAGGCGAAATAATTGTAACTACAAAATCAAAAAACACCAAATACAACAACACCTATAAAACGACTAACGAGCCAATTGATTTGGATATTCCGCTTGTAGTAATTGTAAATGGAAAAAGTGCATCGGCCTCAGAAATTGTATCTGGAGCCCTACAAGATTTAGATCGAGCAGTGGTATTAGGAAGTCGAAGTTTTGGAAAAGGATTGGTGCAACGACCAATTGACATGACCTACGGGACTCAAGTAAAAGTTACCATTTCGCGTTATTACACTCCGGCCGGAAGATGTATTCAAGCATTGGATTATTGGCATAAAGATGCTGATGGAAAAGCCGTGAGAACTGATGCTTCAAAATACAACGCGTTTAAAACCAAAAAGGGTAGAACCGTTTATGATGGTGGAGGAATTCAGCCTGACGTTGAACTTGCCGAAACCAAAACAAGCACCATAGCAGAAGTATTGCAAAAAAACGATGCCATCTTTAACTATGTGACGCACTATTATTATAAAAATCCAAATTTAGGAACAACTATTCCGAATTTCACCGACGCCGACTTTACTGATTTTAAAGTGTTCTTGAAAAAAGAAAAGATTAGTTTTGATACCGAAACCGAATTGGCTTTGAAAACAACTTTGGAAAAAGCTAAAAAGGAAAAAATTGACGATTCCATTCAACTTCAATACGATCAATTAATGGCCGCTTTACAAAAAAGTGAAGAAGCGTTATTAGATAAAAATCAAAAAGAAATTAAGAAATTAATTCTTGAAGAAATCATAAAAAGATACCAATACAAAGAAGGGTTGTATCAATATTACTTGAAAAATAATGTTGAAATTGCAAGAGCTACTTCTATATTGGCAAACCCTATTGAATACAATAAAATATTACAATAATGCTAAGGTTTTTAAAATATATTCCCTTTTTTATTCTCAGTCTTTCCTACGGTCAAGAAGAGGCTGTGAAGTCGGTATATTTTGAATTTGACAAATATTCGCTTGACGAAAAGCAAACCAAAGAAGTAATAGATTTTATTAAAAACACCGATTCTACACGAATTGAATCCATTCAAATTTTTGGCTATACCGACGATATAGGTAAGGACGATTACAATTTTAAATTATCTACCAACAGAGCTACAACTATTGAAAATGCGTTAACCGAAAATGGCGTTAAAAGTAAAATAATTGTCACCATTGAAGGCAAAGGAAAGATTTTAATTGACGATGATGTTTTAGATAATCTTCCCGAAAAACGCTCAAAAAATCGAAGAGTAGATGTGGTTTTAAATTTAAAAGAACTGCCAAAATTGGTCCTTCCGGGGTTTTACAATATGCTGAAAAAAGACCATGTTTTAGGAGATCATATTTATCTGGAAAATATCCTATTTGACAAAGGAAGTAGTAAATTATTAGATCGTTCTAAAGCCGAATTAGACCGGGTGGCGCTATTAACCTTGCGTTATAAAAACATAGAATTTGAAATTCAAGGCCATGTTTGTTGTACTCCATTAAATCAAAAAGAAGCCATTGATAAAGACACTAAAAAAAGACAATTGTCGGTAAATAGAGCGCTAGCAGTTTATAAATATTTGACTTTTAGAAGGGTTCCAAAAAACCGAATGACCTACAAAGGATATGGAAATCGGGTTCCTCTTGGTAAAGAACCTGAATACGATAGACGTGTGGAATTGGTAATCACTAAAATATAATTATCCGCGTTTCATTTCGATATGCGGAATATCATCTTCTAAATACATTTCGCTGGTTTGAACAAAACCGTGGCTTTCGTAGAAATTCTTAAGATATAATTGCGCCGAAATTGTAATTTTTTCTTGGTTGTAATACCTTTTAATTCCGGCAATGGCCTCTTGCATTAATTGATGACCCCACTTTTTATTACGCGCATCTGGGTGAACAACAACTCTACCGATAGAAGCATTTTCAAAATAATTCCCTGAATTAAATAAGCGCGCACAAGCCACAATTTGGTTTTCAAATTCACCAAATAAATGAATTGCTTTTTCATCTTTCCCATCAACATCCTGATAAACGCAATTTTGCTCCACTACAAAGACGTGTGAGCGGAGTTTTAACATAGAATATAGTTCTTGAAGAGAAAGCTCGTTAAATCGCTTTATTTTCCATTTTATTGAGTCCTGCATTTGCTTTTTATTTCTTTTTTAAAAACTGAACCGATTTAATAATGGATTCCAATTCAAACATTAAATCTCTTTTTTGTTTGGATGGCGCATAACAAAATCCTTCAATTACTAATATTCGATGATTGGGCTCGTCTAATATGGAATAATTTACAAATGGGCCGTTCATAAAATCATTTAGTAATTCCCAATTGCCTTTAGTTTCAAAAGTGGCTTTGTTATAGATTTTTGTTTTCGATAGGTACGGCGAAAATGCTGTCTCGGTAACCATTCTTGTTCTAGCAACGGCGCCATGAATGTATAATCTGCCAATGGAATCTCTAATTTTAGTGATTCGTTTAACAGCTGATGGATTGTCCTTAATGCTGCTAAATGGAATTTGATAAAAAATCAAGCTTAAATTTCCACTAGTAATTTCTTTCTTTAACCAAATAAATTTTCTTCCGCTTGAAACCAGTTTGTATTTATTTGGAACATTTAATTTGATGTTGAATTTCTTTTTGATTTTGGAAATATCCAACAACGAATCGTGCTTAATTTTTTCTTGAAAAACTTTAATTTCAGAATCCTTTATTCTTTTAATTATAAGTGAATCGTTACTTTGAATCGAGTCTAAAATTTGTAAAACTGACGATCCAGAAATATGAACAACCACTTGGGGCTTGGTGTATTCGTTATTTTCTATTCGGAATTGACTTTTAGATTCTTTTTTGACTACAATAATATTTCTACTATTGGTCATAAACCCTTCTAACAATTTTACTGGATATTGTTTTAAAGTAAAAACGGGTTCTTCTTGTGGAAGGCCCAGAACAGGTGCAGCAAATTTATTTCTAATGCTGTCGCCTACTTCTCCGTTCCATAATTGATCATCAATAATTACGGATACTTCATTTGTAGGTCCCGATTGTGCATTCGATGTCTTAATCTCTCTGTTGTTGCAAGAGATAAAAAGCAGCGCTAGAAATGCCAAAAAAAAATGGGCCTTATTCATAACATGAATTAAAGCCCAAATTTAAAGAAGATTTTTGTATTATCCGTTTATTTTTAATTTCATTCCTGGTTTTAAGCTTTCACCTTTAATGTTGTTCCATTTTTTAATGTCTGCAATGGTAACTCCCGGAAATTTCTGAGTGATTTTGAGTAAGGTGTCCCCTTTTCTAACTTGATATAAAATTTCTTTTGCTTTTTTATCTTTGTTGTTAGAGGCAATAGCCGATTTGGCTGTAGTACTGATTACTTCTTCTTTGCCAACAATTAATTTGTCGCCTAGCTTAATATTACTATCCGATAATGAATTCCATTCTAATAAATCATTAATTGAAGCCTTGTATTTTCTGGCAATTGTACCCAAATACTCTCCTTTTTCTACAACATGCTCAATGTTTTTATACTCTTTTTTAGTATTTACTTCTTCAACTTTGGCAACGGCCACACTAGCTTCAGAAATAATTAATTGCGATCCTACTTTTACGTTATTATCAATAATGGTATTCCATTCTTTTAATTTTTCAACGCTTACATTGTGTTTTTTTGCAATTGAAAATAAGTTATCTCCTTTTGCAACCACATAGTAGTTTTCGGTGCTATTTGTTGTGTCTACAATCTCTTCTTTCTTGCCTTTTTCGTTTTTGATAGATTTTGAATCTACTGATGCAACTGCATCTTTATGTTCACCTAAAGGTTGTTTGGTTTCTTTTTTAACCCAAGTGGTTACCTTTTCAGATTTGATTATTTTTATTGATTCGCCAAGCGCAATATTGTTGTCTTTTAATTGGTTCCACTTTTTAATATCTGCAAGGGTAACCCCATATTTATTAGCGATTTCTGTCAAATTATCACCTTTTTTAACTTTATGAATTTTAGTAACCTCTTTCGTAGAAACTACTTTTTCTAACTTGGTTTCTTTTTCAATTTTAGGATCAACAGATGCAATTACCGGGGTTTTTGAACTTGCATCCGATTCTTTTACATCATTAGTTGCAATTGATTCATTCAATCTAATTTTTAAGGTTCTGCCCCTTGGAGCTTTATTGTGTCTTAAATAATTCCATTTTTTTAAATCCGCTACCGAAACATGATATTGCTCTGCAATCTCCGTTAAGCTTTCACCACGATTCACTTTGTGATATTTTGTTTTATACGCTATATCATTTGGCGTTTCGCTAATTGAATTAATGCTGTCTTTAGGTTTACTAACAGCAATGCTTTCGTAGGGACGTTCTCTGTTATTTTGCTCGTGTTGAACATAAGCATAAATTTTATTTTCATTGGAAGTGAAAATGGCAATTTTATCTTTCGGTAATCTAAGGAAATTGGTTTGTCCGCTTATGTGCGGAATTTCATTTCTCTTAAACGAAGGATTGAAAAACTGAATTTCAGAAACTGGAACATCCAATAAATTTGAAATTTGTTTGAAAGTCATGTGGTTTTTAATTGCCACTGTATCCGTTGCAAAAAGGTTTGCGACTGCTTTGTTAGGGACAATTCCGTGTTCTTTATGGTATTCAAAAATATACATCGTAGCTAGAAAAGCAGGTAAATATCCTTGGGTTTCTTTTGGAAGATTTTTTCTAATATTCCAATAATTTTGATGTCCTCCAGATCTTCTAATTGCTTTAGCAACATTTCCTGGCCCCGAATTATAAGCAGCCAAAACTAAGTCCCAATCACCAAAAATTTTAAACATGTTATTCATGTAAACAGAAGCAGCTTGGCTTGCTTTTAAGGGTTCACTTCTTTCATCTACATACGAATCAATATTCAACCCATATTGTTTTCCTGTTTGATACATAAATTGCCACAGTCCGGTTGCTCCAACTCTAGAAACTGCTTTTGGATTTAAAGCAGATTCTACTACGGCCAAATATTTAATTTCTAATGGAATGTTGTTTTTAGCTAATTCTTCTTCAAAAAGTGGGAAATAAAATTGGGAAACGCCTAATAATCTCTCAAAGGATTTTCTTCTGTTCTTTAAAAATGATTTAATTACATTTTCTAAACCAATGTTGTATTCAATATTAAAAGGAGATTTTTCGTCTAATTTTTTTAGTCTTTCCTTCAGTAATTCTGTTGGAAGTTCAAAGTCGACTTTTTGATCAACATCTACATTTTTGATGTCTAATATCATGTCATCATAAAGATCCAACGAGGTAAGTTCCTTCATCCACAAACTGTCAATGCAGGTTGCGATTTCATCAGTAACAAAAGTGGATTTTATAGAATCTAAATACGATATTTTAATCTGCTTTTTTACAATTGAATCTTTCGATTTAAAACTATCTTGAGCATAGAAAGCAGTCGAAAGAAGTAGTAAAAGAACGGTAATGTTTTGTTTAATATTCATAGATGTTTTTTTTCAATATTGCTTTGGGAATAATATTGATTAATTGCAAACTTACTGATATGTAACGAATTAAACTGTTTAATTATTGTTAAAGTAATTCGGTTAATCTAAAATGGCTTGGATTCCAGGTAATATTCTACCTTCTAACATTTCTAACATTGCGCCACCACCAGTTGAAACATAGCTCATTTTTTCTTCTAAATTAAATTGTTTCACGGCCGCAACCGAATCTCCTCCTCCTACTAGTGAAAAGGCCCCATTAGCGGTAGATTCTGCAATAAAATTACCCAAAGTAATGGTTCCGTTAGCAAAATTTTCCATTTCAAATACACCTAAGGGTCCATTCCAAAGTATCGTTTTAGAATCCATAATTACTTTTCTGAAATTCTCTAATGATTTAGGACCCGCGTCCAATCCTTGCCATCCGTCAGGAATTTCTCTTACATCCACAATTTGAGTTTGTGCATCATTTGAAAATGCATTTGCAGCAACCACATCCACAGGGATATGAATATGCACATTTTTTTCTTTCGCTTTATGCAAAATTTCAATTGCCAAATCCAATTTATCGTCTTCACAAATAGAATCTCCGATTTTTCCTCCCAATGCTTTGATGAAAGTAAAGGTCATTCCTCCCCCAATAATCATGTGGTCTACTTTATCTAAAATGTTTTCAATTACTGTAATTTTAGAAGAAACTTTAGATCCGCCAAGAACAGCCGTTACTGGCTTCACAGAGTTGTTTAAAACTCTATTTAAACTGTCTATTTCTTTCGCCAATAGCAACCCAAAACACTTGCTATTTGGAAAAAATTGCGCAATAATTGTGGTGGATGCATGGGCTCTGTGAGCGGTTCCAAAAGCATCGTTCACATAGATGTCTCCTAATGAAGCTAATTCTTTGGCAAAAGCAACATCTCCCGCTTCTTCTTCAGCATAAAAACGAAGGTTTTCTAGCAATAATACTTGGCCCGGTTGTAAACTAGCCGCGGCATTTTTAGCAACTTCACCTCGGCAATCTGATGCAAAAAGTACGGGTACACTCAATACTTCCGAAACTTTTGAAACGATATGTTTTAATGAATATTTTTCTTCTTTCCCTTTAGGTCTTCCTAAGTGCGACATTAAAATAACGCTTCCGCCATCTGCAATGATTTTATCAATTGTTGGCTTTGCCGCTTCAATTCTATTGGCATCGGTTACCTTGAAATTTTCATCTAAAGGAACATTGAAATCTACACGAATTATTGCTTTTTTGGAATTAAAATTAAAGTCATGAAGCGTTTTCATAGGGAAGAATTTGTTTAAATTGTTATGTTTTGCAAATATAGGCATTTTGTTTTTTTAGCGGGAATTGATTGGGGTTTTAATTGAATTGGATTTTTATTTAGTGCATTTTATAGTATCTTTGCTTATGCTTTTTTCAGAAATTTTAGGTCACGAACACATAAAAAACCACTTGATTCGTAGTGCAAGTCAAGGTAGAATTCCACATGCGCAGCTTTTTATTGGGCCTGAAGGAACTGGAACTTTGGCCATGGCAATTGCCTATGCACAATATATTGTTTGCCAAAATACGGGTTCAGATAATGCCGGTGAAAATGAAGCCTGTAACTTAAAATTCAATCATTTAGGACATCCCGATTTGCATTTTATTTATCCTACCGTTTCTACCGAAGATGTAAAATCAAAACCAAAAAGCATTGATTTCATCCAAGATTGGAGACAATTTATTGCAGAAAATCCCTACGGAGGATTATTTGATTGGTACAAAATGCTTGGCGTTCAAAACAAGCAGGGTGAAATTCGTGTAGATGATGCGGCCGAAATTTTGAAATCGCTGGCGCTAAAATCACTTGAGGGAAGTTATAAAATTATGATTATTTGGATGGCAGATAAAATGAATATCGCTGCATCCAATAAATTATTAAAACTACTAGAAGAACCTACAGATAAGACTGTTTTTATTTTAATTTCAGAAAACGAAGAAGATATTATTCAAACCATTCGTTCGCGTTGCCAAGTGTTGCATTTTAATGGGTTACCCGAAAGTGTAATTACAGAAGCTTTGGTTTCTAGAGAAAATATTGATGAAAAAGAGGCCTCTAAAATTGCGCACCAAGCACAAGGAAATTACAACAAAGCTTTACATATTTTAAAAGAAGATAATGAAGAATTGCCCTTTGAAAAATGGTTTGTTGAGTGGGTTCGTGCGGCATTTAAAGCCAAAGGAAATGCAGCTGCAATTCAGGAATTAATTTCTTGGAGTGAACAAATTGCTGGTTTAGGAAGAGAGGCGCAAAAGAAATTTTTAAACTATTGTATCGATATGTTTCGCCAAGCTTTATTGCTAAATTATCAAGCAAATTCTTTGGTTTATATGGAGCCTAAAGTAGAAAAATTCAAATTAGAAAATTTTGCGCCTTTTGTAAACGGAAATAACATTTCGGAGATATTTAAAGAACTTTCAGATGCTTCCTATCATATTGAACGAAACGGAAATGCTAAACTAATTTTAACCGATTTATCAATTAAACTTACTCGATTAATTCATAAAAAATAATACTATGAACAACACGGCATCCTTATTGATATTACTTTTTTTAGCAATTACTTTTATCATATCCTGTCACGAAAAAATCTTTCACTGGAAAGAAGCTATGTCATGGATGATTCCTCATTTTGAAAAAACAATTTTGAAAAATTTCGTTCCTTATGCAACAGGTATATTGCTTGTTGTGGAGCTAATTGCGGCTGTTTTTTCGGTAATTGGTTGTATTCAGCTTTATATAAATGGAGGTAGAGAGTTTGGGTATTATGGCGCGGTTTTTTCCTGTATAAGCTTATTAATGATGCTTATTGGGCAACGTTTAGCCAAAGATTATGAAGGTGCAAAAACGATTGCCATCTATTTTGTTCCCGCTGTATTGGGGGTGTTTTTATTAAGTTAATTCTTTTAAATATTATATAAATAAAAAATCCAAGCTTAGTCAGCTTGGATTTTTTATTATTTGGAGATAATTACTTTTTTGCGGCAGGTTTCTCTTCTTTCTTAGCTTCTGATGTGTATTTCTCGTTAACCAATTTAATCATTTCTTTTGTGATATCATATTGATCTTTCGCATACAAAACCGTTGCGGCTTCTCCAGTTCCAAATACATAATCGTAGCCTTTTTCTTTACCGTAATCTTTAAAGATTTTTTTATACTTCACTACAACCGAATCCATTTCAACACTATGTTGTCCTTGAATTTGTTGCGCTAATGCTTGTTGTGTGTATTGCAGTTGTTGTTCTCTTTGTTGTAATTCAGAATATTTTTGTTGTGCCCAAGCCTGACCATTTTTTTGAGCGTTCCCTTGAAACGCATTTTTTTCTGCTTCCAATTTATCTACTTCAACTTTTAATCTTGATCCTTTCTCATCAGCAATTGATTCGTATTTTGCTTTTATATCTTTTGCTTCTGTAGATTCTTCTAATAATTTATTTGTGTCCACATATGCAGTTTTAAAATCTTTAGCATCTACCGATTTTTGACAAGATCCCATTGCAAATAAAATTGCAACTCCAACTATAACTTTTTTCATTCTATTAGTATTAATTTTTTCTATGTGTCAAAAGTATAAAAATAAAATAGTAAAAGTTTAAAAGTTTTCAAAATGAGCTTATTTTTAAAGTATAAGCTTTTACTATTACTAATTTTCTCTAAATAATTATTTTCTATTAAAATTGGCTTTAAATAAAGCGATTTAAGAGCGCTTTCTTTTTTAGCTATGAAAATATATGGCTTGGTAAGTTTTGATTGAAATATGTTTTTTATTTTAGTTTTTAGCAGTTTTTATCACATAAATATGGGAAGAATATTCCCTACTGTGACTTCCGTGCCAGTTTGATTTAATTCCGATCAAAAATGCTTTTATAAAATTCATTTTTCCCGTTTTATATTTTTCAGATAATAAACTCACATAAAAACTGTCAAATTTCATCGGAAGCACTTTTACTAAATCTAAACTTTCTTTAGCAAATAATTTCTTTATTGCTGTTTTAGAAAAATGCCATAGGTGAATGGGCACATCATAGGCAGCCCAAAAATTACCATAATACTTTGCGTCAAATGAATTAAAATTAGGGACAGCTATTATTAATGTCCCAGATGGTTTTATCAATCGTTTCAATTCTTTTATTTGATTTTCTATATCGGGAACGTGTTCTAAAACGTGCCACATGGTGATAATATCAAAAGAATTATTTTCTAATTCGGATAAACTTGCTACAAAAGGAACGCCTTTACTTTTGGCGATTGTTTTTGCTTTTTCGCTAGGCTCTATTCCAATAACTTCCCACCCGTCTTTTTTTGCAAATGATAAAAAATCACCAACTCCAGCTCCAATGTCTAAAATTTTACCTTTTTTAGATTCAGAATTTATCAGTTTTAATTTGTTTTTTAAAGCTATTGATTTAACAAACTGATACGTTTTTTCAAACAACGATTTGTTTCCATCTGTATGTGAAATGTAGTCAACACTTTCATAATAACTTGGAAGTTTTTCTAAAGAAGGTTGCGGATATGTAATTAACATATCCAGCTCTTCATTGTGTAACAATTCAAAAGTTTCTTGCGAAACCGAATAATCTTTTACGTTTAAAAAATGTTTGGCGTTTGTAATATTCATTAAATTCTCTTTATTAATAGGTGTTTACAAAGTAGTTTCACGTGGAACAATTTATCTTCCCATGTGAATTAGCAATACCGAAATGTCACTTGGTGATACGCCGCTTATTCTAGAAGCTTGCGAAATAGTGATTGGTCTTATTTTACTTAATTTTTGTTTGGCCTCAATTGACATCGATTTGATTTTATTAAAATCGAAATCAACAGGTATTTTCACATCCTCAAGACGTGTTAATTTATCGGCGTTATTTCTTTCTTTTTCAATATAACCAGAATATTTAACTTGTATTTCGGCTTGTTCTAATATCTCACGATCTAAATTATGATCGGCTACATATTGGGCAACTTTCTCGAATTTTAGGAAATCTTCTAAGTCGATTTGTGGTCTTGAAAAGATTTTAAACATCTTATCCGATTGCACAATTGGAGCGCTCCCCTTTTGTTCTAAAATAGGATTTGTTTCCGCAACGGTAATACTCGTTTCTTTAAAGAAAGAAACCATGGCATCGCTGGCAGCAAATTTTTCTTCCATTCGACGCATTCTTTTTTCGGAAGCCAATCCAATTTCAAAACTCTTTGGTGTAAGCCTAGCATCTGCATTATCTTGTCTCAAAAGCGTTCTGTATTCAGCACGAGAGGTAAACATTCTGTAAGGCTCTTCGGTTCCTTTAGTGATTAAATCGTCTATTAAAACGCCAATATACGCCTCGTCGCGCTTTAAAATCATAGGTTCTTTTTCATGTACTTTCAATGCGGCATTAATACCAGCCATTAAACCTTGTGAAGCCGCTTCTTCATACCCAGTAGTTCCGTTTATTTGTCCAGCAAAATACAATCCTTCAACCAATTTAGTTTCTAAAGTATGCTTCAATTGAGTTGGTGGAAAGTAGTCGTATTCTATGGCATAACCTGGGCGGAAAAACTTCACATTTTCAAATCCCGCTACCGATCGCAAAGCTTTAAATTGAATGTCTTCTGGCAATGAAGTAGAAAATCCATTTACATATACCTCACAAGTTTTCCAACCTTCGGGCTCTACAAATAATTGATGCCTTTCTTTATCTGCAAAACGGTTTATTTTATCTTCAATTGAAGGGCAATACCGGGGTCCGAGCGATTTAATTCGGCCATTAAACATAGGAGACCGATCAAATCCTTCACGTAAAATATCATGAACATCTAGTGAAGTATAAGTCATGTGACACGACCTTTGATGTACCAATGGTTTTGTTTCGTCAGAATAAGAAAATTTATCTGGGCGTAGATCCCCAGACTCTTCATTCATTTTAGAGTAATCTAAAGAACGGCCGTCAACACGAGGTGGCGTACCTGTTTTCATTCTGCCCGATTCAAAACCAACTTTAACCAAATCTTCGGTGATTCCGTAAGCAGCACTTTCGCCGGCTCTTCCTCCTCCAAATTGTTTATCGCCAATATGAATTAATCCATTTAAAAAAGTTCCGTTGGTTAAAACTACAGTTTTCGCTTTAATAGTTATTCCTAGAGAAGTTTTAATTCCTTCTATTTTTCCGTTATTAATAACTAATCCGGAGACCATTTCTTGATAGAAATCTAGATTTGGAGTGTTTTCCAACATCATACGCCATTCCTCAGAAAAACGCATTCTATCGGATTGTACTCTTGGGGACCACATAGCGGGCCCTTTAGATTTATTCAGCATTTTAAATTGAATAGCGGTCTTATCAGAAACAATACCAGAGTATCCACCAAGCGCGTCGATTTCTCTCACAATTTGCCCTTTGGCTATACCTCCCATAGCGGGGTTGCAAGACATTTGAGCAATATTTTGCAAACTCATGGTAACCAATAAGGTTTTAGATCCTAAGTTGGCTGCCGCTGCTGCTGCCTCACAACCTGCGTGCCCTGCTCCTACTACAATAACGTCGTATGTGTTAAACATATAATTTTTAAATTAGAACTATTATTTAGTTGTAAATAACACTCTGTTTTTATAATTGTTCCATGTGGAACATTGTAATTTGTTGTAATAAATATTATATAAATCAATTAATGTTCCACGTGAAACATTTTGATTTTTTCATCTTCTTTCGATCGCATTAATTTCTCGTCCTCGTCCGATTTGTCTTTGTATCCACAATAATGCAGCACTCCATGAACCATAACTCTTTTTAATTCATCTTCAAAAGAAACTTTAAATTCGGCTGCGTTTTCAAGAACACGCTCCGTAGAAATGAATATATCTCCGTGAAGTTCCTTTCCAACTGAATAATCAAAAGAGATGATATCTGTTAAGGTGTCGTGATTTAAATATTGCTCGTTTAAACTAAGTAGGTATTCGTCGTCACAGAAAATATAATTGATCTCGCCCTCCTTCTTGTCTTCTGAAACAATAACGTTAGAAATCCAATTAGATAATTGCTCCTCGTTGCTTAATTCAAATTCGTTTTCGTAATTAAAACTTATCATTTGTTAAAATATTCTTGAACCTTCTGGTTGTAATTTGAACGCAAAGGTAAGGTTTGTCTATTTAAAATTTCTACACTATTAATATATTCTTGTAATCGCAATGGCAAAGCTGTGGAGGTGTTTATAAACTCTTTTTTAGAGGTTTCTGACTGACGTTTCTTTTCTTCTCCTTGTTGTTGTACTGCCTTTTCAAGTTTTAATAATTCGTACTTTACATTTAATATTTTTTGAAGTACTTCGTTGTTAAATCCTTTATTAAGTAGCTGTTTTTCAATCTGTTTCATCTGTTCAAGGGCGCTTTTTCCTTGATTTCCAACACCTTGCTTTTCTAATTCTTTTTGTAAAGA
Source organism: Flavobacteriaceae bacterium (assembly GCA_947453195.1). GTDB lineage: Bacteria > Bacteroidota > Bacteroidia > Flavobacteriales > Flavobacteriaceae > Flavobacterium. The sequence continues at coordinate 161,783 of CANGFO010000001.1, read as the reverse complement.
TTCTCTTAACTGCTGCTGTTCTTTATAAATTTCCATGATTGCTTTAGCATCTCCTTCACCGTCTTGACCGTTTTCACCATCAGAATTTCCTTGATTAGAGCCGCCTGAGCCCGATTTACCCTCTTTCCCTTGCTTGCCTTTACCGTCTTTACCGCCTTCTTTTCCTTCCCCTGGTTTGTCCCCGGGTTTATCGCCTGGCTTTTGTCCTGGTTTATCACCAGGCTTGTTTCCAGGTTTCCTGCCGTCTTTCATTTTCTTTTCTAGATCACCTTGTTTTTTTATTATATCAGGTAATTGCGATTCCCCGCCCGAACCTTTTCCAGGAGAAGGCATGCCTTTTCCTTTTCCGGATCCCGACATCTGCATTGACATTTGCATGTTAAATAAAATGGAAGCAAGCATGTCAGCTAACTTGTTTGCAGAGCTAATAGCAAACTGTTGGTAGGAAATCCCTTTAAAGACATCGGCTTCAGCCAAAGTTTCTAAAGATTTTTCTATATTATATTGCACATTTCCTACCTCTGTGGTAACTCCTTCGGATAGTTTTGGGTTTCGTAAAGAAAGAGCAAACAAACTGTCGTCTACGTGCTTAAACTCTTGTTTTAAATCCTGCTGAATTTTAAGGTTTTTATTAAATGAGGGTGAGCCTCTTTTCAATCCTTTAAATTGTCCCATAACCGATTCCTGTGAAAATGAATAGGCCAATAAATTATCTAATATTTGACGCAACATGGCAACGTCTTCCTCCATTTGTTCCTGCTCGCCCATCTCCATGCTAGATTGCATGTCTTGACTCATTTGCTTCATTTTCTTAGAAGCACTTTTTTGTTTAGGCTTAGCGCCCTCCTTTGATTTTTTCTGCAATTGATCTGAAGCTTTTTTCAAATCCTCATCAATGCTTTTTTCTTTGTCGTCAGTATTAGGAAGTTCAACTGGAGTTTTCAACTCTTTGTTGTCTTTATCAAGTTCTTTTAATTCTTCTTGAATTTTATCAAACTCTTTATTTATTTCATTTTGCTTCTCTGTACTGTTTTCATTATCATCTGCAGCCAATTTATCTTGCTTTTCTGATAGCTTATCTAACTTATCGGCAATTTGCTCTGCTTTCTTTTCTACATAATATTTTTTAGTAAGCTCAACCAATTGCTGCAAACTTTTGGTTTGATTTTTACTTTGCTGTTTCAGCTTGTCCATTTTATCAAAGAGTTCTTCTTTTTGAAGTTTTTCATTCAATTTTTGAAGCTCTTCTAATAACTTGTTGTTCTTTTCTAGATCTTTTTCAACCTTATCTAATCGGTCTTTTAAAAGTTCTTTAACCTCGTCTTTCTTTTCGGTTTTAACTTTATCTAGATTTTCTTTCATTTTTTCGGCAAAATTCTTCATCAACTCATCTTGTTGCTTTTGCTTATTGAGAAAATCTTCTACTTTTTGTTGTTCTTTAAACTCCAAATTATCTTTTTCTTTACCCATCTTTTGCAACTTTTCCATTTCGTTAAGTTGCTTGTCTTGGGTTTTTAAAGACTTCTCCATTGAGTTGATGTTGTCATTTTGCTGTTGCAATAATTGATCTTCTTTTTCAGATTGAGTGGCGATTCTATTAGAAAAAAAAGAAGACTTAGTGCTCTTGTAATTATGAAACGCATCATTATCAAAAATTTCGAAATAATACTCATAAGAAACCCCTTCTTCAACTGGAAGATTGCTTGGAAAAGCAAAAACAAATTGATCGTAAACATCGCGTTTAACTGCAATAGTTGCTTTTTTAGCACTTAAAGGCTTGTCTTTAGGATAGTAAATCACCTGAAGCTTAGAAAGTCCGTAATCGTCTGAAACTTGTCCCAATAAAAAACTTTTGTCAATCTTTAAACTATCAGGCGCATTTCCAACTGAAATAGCAGGAAACTGATCTTTTACAACGGAAATTTGATAGTTAAGCTTTTCGTAGTTCTGAATTTTAGTATTCGAAGTTACTATTTGATAATTTATGTTTTGAACAATGCTTTTTGATAGCGAGAATTGATTTTCGTTTTTAGAGAAAGAATATTTTGCAGCTTCATTTTGCCATTCCACTTTTTGAGTGGCCACCGTGTTCATTCTCCAAGTAACTTTGGTTCCCTCTGGAACAACGGCGTTCCCGGTGCCTTTAATTACTTCTGCTTTTTTATTTAAATACGATGGAAAATTTAAAACCATTTCAAAATTAGCAATCGTAGGAACGGTTACTACATTCAGCTCATAATCATTTGAAACAACCGCATTGGCTTCTAGGTGAAATTCTAAATTAGCTTTTGGTTTTGCTATCACAAATTGAAATTCACCAGGCTTGGTCGTTTCCATAAAATAACTTTCCTCACCAATAAAAATCATCGTGTTTTCAGGAATAACTTTACCAACAGTTTTAACTTTTAATACAAAATCTTGGTTTTGTTCTGTTTGTAAATTTGGATTTACAACTTGAAATTCAAAAGGTGCTGGTGGTAAAAACTGTTGTTTATAATGCACCACACGATTCAAACTTTGAGAAATAAAATTACTGTATCCTGTAATGTAGAAAAAGGCAAAAAACAACAATGGAATTAATGCAATTGGAGCGTATTTTTTGTTTTTGCTAAAATTTATTGCTTTTACAAACGGAATGGGTTGCAACGTTTTGGCCTTTTGATCAATAGAAGCCAACAATAATTCGGAGGTATTGGAATCTTGAGAAAGCTGTAAAAAATTAGTAAGTTTATCCCCTACTTCACTAAAATGATTCCCAATAATCTTAGAAGCATCATCATAATTAATTCCGTTTTGAAGCTTAAATAATTTTGAAATTGGAAATAAAATAAATCGGAACAATAAAAACAATTCGACCGCAACGAAGGTCCAAAACAAAAGCGTTCTCGAATTTGGCTTCAGCCAAAAAAAGTATTCAATACTAAGGGTAAACAGAAAATAAAGCAAACCGATTCCTATAAAGAAAATACTTCCACGCAACAATTCGTTGGTGTAATATTTCTTTATAAACTGTTCTAGTTTAAGGTAAATGTTGTTACTGTTTTCCAAATTAAATTATGCCTTATTTATAACCGATAAAAGTAGTAATTTCTATCTAGAATAAAAGTTAATTATTTCTAAAACGGATTTTTTAGAAATATACCCTAATTTAACTTCCAACTTCTGTTTATCTTTGCAGCACTCTTCGACTCGCTCAGAGCTAAATTGAATTAATTATAATTACAAAAAATGTCTAAACAAGTTCGTGTGCGTTTTGCGCCAAGTCCAACAGGTCCTTTACATATTGGCGGGGTAAGAACCGCTCTATTTAATTATTTATTTGCAAAAAAAAATAACGGTATTTTTTATCTTCGAATTGAAGATACCGATCAAAATCGTTTTGTTCCTGGAGCAGAAGAATATATTTTAGAAGCTTTAAATTGGCTAGGAATTGCGCCTAGCGAAACGATTGGAATAAATGAAAAATTTGGGCCTTACCGTCAATCTGAAAGAAAACAGTTATACAAGCAATATGCTGATCAGTTGATAAATTCGGGTTGGGCTTATTATGCTTTTGATACACCAGAGGCTTTGGATGCTCACAGAAAACAACACGAAGCAGAAGGTAAAACGTTTATTTACAATTGGCATAACCGTGAAAAATTAGATACTTCTTTAGTGCTTTCCGAAGAAGAAACTAACCAAAGAATTGCTTCGGGTGCAGATTATGTAATTCGATTTAAAACTCCAGTTAACGAAACATTGCATTTGCAAGATATTATTCGTGGCAATATTAAATTTGAAACTAATTTATTAGACGATAAAGTTTTATTCAAATCGGATGGAATGCCAACTTACCATTTAGCAAATATTGTGGACGACCATTTAATGGAAACTTCGCATGTAATTCGTGGGGAAGAATGGTTGCCTTCGATGCCATTACATAGTTTATTATATAAAGCGTTTGGTTGGGAAGCGCCCCAATTTGCTCATTTGCCTTTGATTTTAAAACCAATAGGGAACGGAAAATTATCTAAACGAGATGGTGATAAAATGGGATTTCCGGTGTTTCCTTTAGAATGGAACGATGCTTCCAGTATGACAAAATCGATGGGTTACAGAGAAAACGGATTTTTTCCAGAAGCCGTAGTAAATTTCTTAGCACTATTGGGATGGAACGATGGAACCGATCAAGAGATTTTTACTTTAGAAGAATTGTGTGAAAAATTTGATTTAAACCGAGTTCATAAAGCGGGAGCTAAATTTGATCCCGAAAAAAACAAATGGTTCAACCACCATTATTTACAAGAACAATCTAACGAAAGCTTAGCAAAAGCTTTTGCTTCGATTTTGAATGAAAAAGGAATTTCAACCTCTCTTGATTTAATTAAAATTGTTTCTTTAATAAAAGAACGCGCTGATTTTGTTACTGATTTTTGGGAATTATCAGATTATTTCTTTGTAGCTCCAACAACGTATGATGAAAAAGCGGTAAAAAATTGGAAAGAAGAAACACCGGCTTTAATGCAACAATTAATTTCGGTTATTGAAAATATAGGCGATTTCTCTTCCGAAAACATGGAAGCCATTATAAAAGATTGGATGACAAAAAATGAAATTGGAATGGGTAAAGTAATGCAGCCGTTTCGATTGAGTTTAGCTGGAGCCTTAAAAGGGCCTCACCTTTTTGATATTACCGAAATGATTGGAAAAGAAGAAACCATCAGAAGGTTAGAATCCGCAATCAAAAATATATAAATTAAAAGAGGCTTAATCGCCTCTTTTTTTATTTACAAACCATTTAATTATATACGGAAGTACTATTTTTAATATCGTTTCATAGGGTATTAGTTTTGTATAATATTTTTGAATTTTTAAAATGATAGAACTGGGATAAATAAATTCTTTAGTTTTATCAATATTCAGAATAATTTTTTGATAAGAAATTTCCTTTTCTAATTTTAATATTTCCAGTTCTCGATCAATTTCCGCGTAAGAAGAATACTTTTTAGTTTCCATAATTTATTCGTTAAAAAATATTTCTGAAAATCGCTCTAGTAGTGGTCCTTCTACAATTTTGTCTTTAACAAAATATAATAAAATTGCGAACACCAAGTATATCCCAGCAATACATAAAAATCCTAAGGGATAACTTTGCATTTGCTCGCCAATTGCTAATCCTCCAGCTATTGAAATAAACAATAATACAAGTAGTAAGGAAATTGCAATTAACAAGAACTTTACCATTAATGTAGTAGATTTCATTGCTACCTTAAAGCCCCATAGTTTATAATAAGCTAAACTGCTATCTAAATAAGCCTTAGCGTTTGTTTGAATCGCTTCGGTGTTTTCTTTTAATTCTTTAAAAGCCATTATTTATGTAGTTTAGCGTTTGCTTTTTTTAATTCGGCTAGTTTTTCTTCAAGAAACGAAATTGCTTCTTCTGCTTTATAACTTGAATCAGATAACAACTCGTCTAAAGTTTCTTTCAAATCTTCTTTGGTTTTGGAAACCTTTTCTTTTGCATCAGTTTCGAAATCGTTCCATTTGGTTTTAGCGCCTTCTTTCAAATCGTCTAACCCTTCAATAATTTTGTCTCTTGTTTTCGAGCCTTTGTCTGGCGCAAACAAAATACCCAAACCTAAACCTATTGCAGTTCCTGCTAATAAAGCAATTATACCACTGTTATTTTTACTTGACATAGTTTTTAATTTTATACATTGAATGTACAAAAAATAGCAACACCAAGATGTTAATCCTTAGTTAAACTAAAAAAACAATTTTAACGCACTGTATTGCTTTAATTTTTAATAAACTCTCTAGGAGATGTCTATTTATTAAAAAGCAATTACAGCTAAAATATAGGCGCTGTTTTTAATAATGATTTTCGATAAATAAAAAGAAAAGTATAAGAATTATCAATAATAAAAAAAGCTAGTATTTCTACTAGCTTATCATTATTAAAATCTATTCTTTATTTTCAACTTTGGCCCAGGTGTCTCTTAAACCAACCGTTTTATTTAAAACCAATTTATCGGAAGAAGAATCTTTATCTACGCAATAATATCCTAATCGCTGAAATTGAAAATGATCTAAATTTTTAGAAGTTTTTAAGCTAGGCTCAACATATCCTGTAATCACCTCTAAAGAGTTAGGATTGATGAATTCTTTAAAGTCTATTTCTTTATTTCCATCTGGACTTTCATGAGAAAATAATCGATCATAAATACGAACTTCTGCAGGTACCGTATGAGCAATAGACACCCAATGGATGGTTCCTTTTACTTTTCTTTGGCTTGCTTCCGTTCCGCTTCCGCTTCGAGAATCAACATCGTAAGTACAATGGATTTCGGTAATGTTACCATTTGCATCTTTCACAACGCTTTCCCCTTTAATGATGTAAGCATTTTTTAAACGCACTTCAGTTCCTAAAGTTAATCGGAAAAATTTCTTATTTGCTTCTTCTTGAAAATCTTCTCTTTCAATGTATAATTCTTTAGAAAAAGGAACTTTTCTATACGTTAACACTTCTTCCTCTGGATTGTTTTCTGCCTCTAACCACTCCTCATTTCCTTCTGGATAATTAGTAATAACTAATTTCACTGGGTTTAAAACCGCCATAACACGAGGCGCTATTTTATTCAAATCTTCACGAACACAAAATTCTAATAAAGAAACATCTATTAAATTAGTTCGTTTTGCAATTCCAATAGTTTTGGCAAAGTTTCGAATGGAAGCTGGAGTATATCCTCTTCTTCTCATTCCTGAAATAGTGCTCATTCTAGGATCATCCCAACCTGTAACATGTTTTTCTTCAACCAATTGTAATAATTTACGCTTACTTACAACGGTGTGGGATAAATTTCTTCTAGCAAATTCTCTTTGCTTAGGACGCACTTTTGATGAATCAATTATTTGATCTAAAAACCAATCGTATAATTCGCGGTGAGGTAAAAATTCTAAAGTGCAAAAAGAATGGGATATTTGTTCTAAATAATCACTTTCTCCATGTGCCCAATCATACATTGGGTACACACACCATTTATCTCCAGTGCGGTGGTGGTGTTTATGTAAAATACGATACATAATAGGATCGCGCATCAACATATTGGTATGTTTCATATCGATTTTAGCACGTAAAATATGGGTTCCTTCTTCGAATTCACCATTTTTCATTCGTTCAAATAAATCTAAATTTTCTGCTACAGATCGGTTTCTAAAAGGAGAATCGGTTCCTGGTGAAGTTGGTGTTCCTTTTTGTTTAGCCATCTCTTCAGAAGATTGACTGTCAACATAAGCTTTACCCGTTTTAATAAATTCGATTGCCCAATTATATAACTCCTGAAAATAATCGGAAGCATAACATTCTTTATCCCATTTAAAGCCAAGCCATTCTACATCTCTTTTAATAGCATCAACATATTCTTGCTCTTCTTTAGCCGGATTCGTATCGTCAAATCTCAAATTTACAGGGGAATTATAGTCAATTCCTAAACCAAAATTTAAACAAATAGCACTTGCATGACCTACATGTAAATAACCATTAGGCTCAGGCGGAAATCGAAAACGTAATTTTTGCTGAGACAAACCATTTTTTAAATCTTCTTCAATTATCTGTTCAATAAAATTTAAGGCTTTTTCTTCTGTAGACATAATAATTTTGTAATTTTAGCAAAGATAAAAAATTAGACATATAGATGCTAGACAAATAGCTAATAGATATCTTTTATTTAATTTTTTAAGAAAATATAAAATATGGGGACAATTAAATTACAAAACATACGCACCTTTTCGTTTCATGGATGCTTGGAAGAAGAAGCAAAAATTGGATCAGATTATAGACTGGACCTCGAAATTAAAACTGATTTACGAAAATCGGCTGTATCTGATGATCTTAATGATACTGTAGATTATGTTTTATTAAACCGAATTGTGGTAGAAGAAATGGCTATTCGATCTAAGTTATTAGAACATGTGGCGAACAGAATTATCATTCGAATTTTTAAAGAAATCGCATCAGTTTCTCGAATTAGTCTTAGTGTTTCTAAATTAAATCCTCCAATTGGTGGGGATGTTGAAGCGGTGACAATTGAAATGGAAGAATATAGAACATAGAGAAAAATAAGTAAAGCAAAAGTTTTTGAACTTTAAACTTTAAACTTTAAACTTTTTTATATATTTGCAATCCAATAAAAATTGGCGTCGTGGCCGAGCGGCTAGGCTGGGCTCTGCAAAAGCTCCTACTCCGGTTCGAATCCGGACGATGCCTCTAAAACCTTCAAGGAAACTTGGAGGTTTTTTTTATATTAAATTTTTAGGGAAAATTAATTAAAGTTTGTTTCGAATCCGAACGATGCTACATAAACTTATCATTCCGTAGGAATCTATAATGAATAAATTATATAAATAGTAATAAAGCTAGAATAGAATAAGAACAATATCCACAAACTTGTCATTCCTTAGGAATCTCTAGTAGTAATAAATTACTGCTGTTCTTCCAAGTGCTCAATTGCACTGTTTACGATTTTCTTGTCTTTTGGAAACAAACCTTGTGAAAGTAAAAACACTCCGGATATTATTAAAACAATACTGATGAATTTTTTAATAATTAGAATGTTTTTTGGATTTAATTTATTTCTTAATTGCTTGGCTGCTAAAATTTTACAGATATCCGTAATAAAATAAGTTGCAATAAGTGTGGTGAAAAAAGTAATCATTCTAGAGGCTTTTAATTCCAATTGAGGTCCAATTGTAATTAAAATTGCTAACCAAAATCCAAGAACACCAATATTGATAAAATTCAAGAAAAAACCTTTAATAAATAAAGAGATGTAATTGTTTTTTTCTAATTCTTTCGGATCTTCTTCATCAATATCTTTTTTAGATTCTTTTCTGTTTTTTACAAAAGAAATGATACCATAAGTTAGCATAACCAAACCACCAAAAATAAATAATGCCGGATCGTCTTTTATACTTTGAATTAATCGATAACTACTAAAATAAGCAATTAAAATAAATATAATATCGGCTAAAACTACTCCTAAATCAAAAATAATAGCCGCTTTAAAACCTTTAACCACGCTAGTTTCTAATAAGACAAAGAAAACAGGTCCTATCATAAAACTAAGGAAAAAGCCAAGTGGAATAGCAGAAATAATATCGTTTAGCATATTTTTTTAAACTAATTAAGTCGCAAAATACTATTTTAAATTTAAAAAGAAAAAAATTAGTTATTTTGCTTCTTCAATGCTACCTCCAGCAACGATCTTTTTATTTATTTGTTTAGGTTTTCCATAAATAGTAATCGTACCCCCTGCTCTTACTTTTGTAGTAACTAAACCAGTAGTAAATACATTGGCATTTCCACCTGCATTAACCGTAACATCAGTTTGTTCGGAATGTAATTTTTCTCCTTTATATTCACCACCAGAATTTACTAAAACATCTTGATTTTTTGCAGTTCCTCCCAAATCTATTTTAGATCCATTTGCAACTCGCACAATTAATTTTTCTACTTGAAGTACAAGGTTTATTTGAGATCCTTCTTTTGCCTTAATATCAAATGAGGTGGAAGTAATCTCTTTTTCACTAGAAATTCGAGATCCTTCATTAGCTTCCACAGCATCAATTTTTTTAAAATAAACTGTAGCAGAAATATTATCGCCATCTAATAGTTTAGAGAAAGTCATTCTTATTTTTAATTCTCCGTTTTTATTCACCAATTCAACTTCATCTGAACCGCTTCCAGTTAATACAACTTTATTTACTTCTCCTGGAATTAATCGAACATCTATTTGATCAAAAGAGGTTACTTTATTAAAATCACCAACTTCTTTTTCTGTTTGTGAATATCCTATTGAACTGATTAATAATAAACTATAAATTATTTTTTTCATTTTATTCTTGTTTTCTTATAAATGTAAAATCCAATTGTTTCTTAACTAAATCGGCATTTTTAACTTTAACGTAAACTTCATCTCCTAATTGTAATAACGCTTTAGAAATTTGCCCAACTAATGCAAATTGTTTCTCATCAAAAGTGTAATAATCGTCTTTAATCTCTCTTATTCTACACATTCCTTCACATTTATTCTCTACAATTTCTACATAAATTCCCCATTCTGTCACACCAGAAATTACACCAAGATACTCTTGATCTTTATGATCTTGCATGTATTTAATTTGCATGTATTTGATAGAATCTCTTTCGGCATTTGTAGCTAAACTTTCCATGTTACTAGAATGTTCGCATTTTTCTTCAAATTCCTCTGCATTAGCACTTTTTCCTCCATCTAAATAATATTGCAACAATCGATGCACCATTACATCAGGATAACGACGAATAGGCGAAGTAAAATGACTGTAATAATCAAAAGCTAATCCATAATGACCAATATTATCTGTAGAATATTTAGCTTTACTCATTGTTCGAATCGCTAAAGTATCTATCAAATTTTGCTCTTTTTTACCGTTTACATCAGCCATTAATTGGTTTAACGATTTAGAAATATCTTTCTTTTCTCTTAAATTTATTTTGTAACCAAATTTTGAAATTAAAGCTTGCATTGCAAATAACTTATCTTCATTAGGTTCATCATGAATTCTATAAATAAAGGTTTTCTTTTGTTTTCCAATATATTCAGCTACTTTTCTATTAGCTAAAAGCATGAATTCTTCAATTAAATGATTGGCATCTTTAGAAACTTTAAAATAAACTCCTTCTGGTTCTCCGTTTGCATCTAAATTGAATTTTACTTCAACTTTATCAAAAGAAATAGCTCCATTATTCATTCTATTTCTTCTAAGAATTTTTGCTAATTCATCTAATTTTAACGTTGCTTCAGTAATTTCATCGGATGCTTTGTATTCTTTTCCAGTTAATGAAATTTCAGATGGAATAGTTGAAGATTTGGTTTCAATAATTACCTGAGCTTCTTCATAAGCAAAGCGTTGATCGGAATTAATAACGGTTCTTCCAAACCATTGATTTAATACCGTTGCTTTATGATCAATTTCAAAAATAGCTGAAAAGGTATATTTTTCTTCATTCGGTCTTAATGAACAAGCAAAATTTGATAAAACTTCAGGAAGCATTGGGACTACACGGTCTACTAAATAAACAGAAGTTCCTCTATGATATGCTTCATCATCTAAAATTGTACCCTCTTGTAAATAATGAGAAACATCTGCAATGTGAATTCCGATTTCAAAATTTCCGTTTTCTAACTTTTTAAATGATAATGCGTCATCAAAATCTTTTGCATCTTTTGGATCAATAGTAAAAGTTAAAGTATCGCGCATATCTCTTCGCTTTGCAATTTCTTCTGGTCGAATTGAAGTATCTATTTTTTGTGCAAAAACTTCTACTTCCAAAGGGAAATCATAAGGTAATCCATATTCTGCTAGAATAGCATGAATTTCAGTATTGTGTTCACCAGGTTTTCCTAAAACTTTTATTACCTTACCAAAAGGGGAATCTGCTTTTTTAGGCCAATCTTCAATTTTAACTAAAACCACATCACCTTGTTCGGCACCATTATATTTTTCTTTAGATATAAAAATATCGGTATACATTTTAGCGTTAGCCGTCGAAACAAAAGCAAAGTTTTTTTGAATATCAATTACTCCAACAAATTCTGTTTTAGCCCTTTCTATTATTTCAATTACTTCACCTTCTGGTTTTCTACCTTTTCTTCTATTATAAACATAAACCCTAACTTTATCTTTATCTAAAGCATGGTTTAAATTATTTGTAGGAATAAAAACATCCTCTTCTAATTCTTCACATATAAAATAAGCCGTTCTTCTTGAAGTCATATCAATTTTACCTTCATAATAATCTTGACTTACCGCTTTAACTAAATACTTACCTGGCTCACTTTCTATAATTACTTTTTGCGCAGCAAGTATTTTTAAATCTTTTATAATTTCATTTCTACTTTTAGTATCATTTAATTCTAATACTGCACAAATTTGCTTGTAATTAAAAGCTTTGTTAGCATTTTGTGAAAGTATTTTTAAAATCTTTTCAGAGAAAGTCTTCTCTTTTTTTCCAAACTTTTTTGGGAATTTATTCATAATCTTTATCTAATAAGGTTTAAAATTACGAAGAAGAAAATTGAAAATACAGAATACAGATTAGATTTATCGAAAATATAACTTTTAAATCTATTTTTTAAAAACTAGAAGTTTTCAACATCTATTAAAAAAAAGAAAATATTTTTAAAATTTAAATTTAATTTATGATGGTTATTATGTAGTGTTAATTTGTATAATAACTTTAAATTTTAAAACTTGATTATTAAGTTAGATTTAGTTATTTCTATTTATCAACACCTTTTTTAAGATATAAAACGCTAATTTTAAACAGAATTCAAAAAATAATAAACAGATGTTAACAAGTAAAAAAGCTACTATTTTGTAAATAACTTTACTTGTTAATTTTGGTTGAAAAACTACTTTTTAATACTGATAACTTTTATAAAAAAAGAGCAAACTAATTTTGATTTTCTCAATCCAATTTTGGATTACAAATTATTTATTTACTACCTAAAAAAACTTCTTATTTTCTATATTAACTTATCAACAAGTTGAGTTAAATTAAAGTTAACTGAATATCAATGAATTGCAAATCACTATTAACAATTAAATTTTTTAACATTTATCTTATATAAATTGTATAAATAGTAGAATTTTAATAAAAAATCATCAACTATAAATTTCCTTATAAAATGTAAATCAAGTAGTTATATTTTTAATAAAATGAAACAGATTTACTAATAAGTTTAACTAAATTTGTTACCATATTAATAATAAAAAACTACTATGAAAATTTCTATCGGTAACGATCACGCAGGACCAGATTATAAAAAAGCTATTGTTGAATTTTTAACTTCCAATGGACATGAAGTTATTAATTACGGAACCGATACTGAAGCAAGTGTTGATTACCCTGATTTTGCTCATCCGGTTGCGTTAGATGTAGAATCTGGTAAAGCTGATTTAGGAATAGTAATTTGTGGTTCAGGAAACGGAATTGCAATGACTGCTAATAAACACCAAGGAATTCGTGCAGCCTTATGTTGGACTAAAGAAATTTCGGCGCTGGCGCGCCAACACAATAATGCAAATGTGGTAAGTATTCCGGCGCGATTTACTTCAATTCCTCAAGCCGTTGAAATAGTAAATACTTTTATTAATACCGAATTTGAAGGTGGACGACACGCCAACCGCGTGGATAAAATTTCATGTAACTAAATGGTAGAATCCCATTCACATACCCATAAACATGTAGTTCAAGGAAAAAACTTAGTCTATTCTATTTTATTGAATTTACTAATTACTGTAGCACAGGTTATAGGCGGAATTGCCTCTGGAAGTTTGGCCTTATTATCCGATGCGTTGCATAATTTTTCGGATGTATTATCTTTAGGATTCAGTTTAATCGCCCATAAACTTTCTCACAAAAAAGCAACCGAAGACCATACTTTTGGATATAAAAGAGCCGAATTAATTGCGGCGTTCATAAACGCATCTACTTTAATAATAGTTGCTTTTATCTTGATTTATGGAGCGGCCAATCGTTTTTTTCATCCACAACCCATAGAATCCAATATTGTAATATGGTTATCGGTTTTGGGAATTGTAGTTAACGGCGGATCGGTTTTATTATTACAAAAAGATGCCGAACACAACATCAATATGAAATCGGCCTACATGCATTTATTAACCGATATGATGGCCTCGGTAGCGGTATTAGTGGGTGGATTGTTGATGAAATTTTTTGGCTGGTATTGGGTTGATGGAGTTTTGACGATATTAATTGGATTCTATTTAATTTTTGTTGGGTATGATTTATTAAAAACTTCTACCAAAATGTTAATGTTATTCACCCCCGACACCATAAATATTAAAGACATTGTGGATGAAGTTAATAAAATCCCAGGAGCCCGAAATTTACACCACGTTCATGTTTGGCATCTTAACGAAGAAGAATTGCACCTTGAAGCCCATTTAGATTGCGATCACGATATTAAAATAAGTGAATTTGATGAGTTACTTCATAAAATAGAAGAAGTATTATTTGAAAAATTTAACATAAACCACATTACCATTCAGCCTGAATTTAAAAAAGAAGACCCTAAAGAAATTATTGTTCAGGATTAAATAATTCCAAAATGACCAAAATACAATTCATCCAGGCACAAGTAAACACGGTGCCTAAAAACATAGAAGCCACAATAAAATTACTATCCGAAGACTGTACGATTCCATTTATTTCTCGATACAGAAAAGACCAAACCGGAAATTTAGATGAGGTGGTTATTGAACAAATTGCAAAACTTTCCAAGCAATACGATGAAATTGTAAAAAGAAAAGACAGCATTCTAAAAAACATTGAAGAGCAAGGGCAACTTTCACCCGAATTAAAATCAAAAATTGAAAAAAGCTTCGACTTACAAGAAATTGAAGACTTGTATTTACCCTATAAAAAGAAGAAAAAAACCCGCGCCGATGTTGCTCGAGAAAACGGATTGGAGCCTTTAGCAAAATTAATAATAGCTCAAAAAAATGATGATGTAGATTTCTTGTCTACACAATATATCAATAAGAATATTAAAAACGAAGAGGAAGCGCTTCAAGGCGCTAGAGATATTGTTGCCGAATGGATCAACGAAACTATTGCTGTGCGTCAAAGTCTGCGCCGTTTGTATACTAGAAAAGCAATAATTGAATCGAAAGTAATAAAAAAGAAATCGGAAGAAGAGGCTGCTCAAAAGTTCTCTCAGTATTTTGAATGGGCAGAACCCTTAACTAAAGCTCCTTCCCATAGATTATTGGCAATGCTTCGTGCAGAAAACGAAGGATTTGTTAAAATTAAAATCGAAACCGATTTGGACGAAACCTACGATTTAATTGACGAATTAATAATTAAAAACAGCAACAGTCCGGCCATTTCGCATGTGCAACTTGCCATTGAAGACAGTTATAAAAGACTCTTGCATCCGGCCATTTCAAATGAAGTATTGCAAGAAGCTAAAGCAAATGCTGATGCCAAAGCCATCGATGTTTTTGCCGGAAATTTAGGTCAGTTATTACTGGCTCCACCATTAGGTGAAAAACGAATTTTAGCCATCGATCCTGGTTTTAGAAGCGGCTGCAAAATAGTTTGCCTCGATGAAAAAGGCGATTTATTATACAACGAAACCATCTATCCGCACCAGCCGCAAAATGAAACGGCAATGGCGATGAAAAAGATTAAATCGATGGTAAACGCCTATAACATTGAAGCAATTTCAATTGGAAACGGAACCGCATCAAGAGAAACCGAATTTTTTATTAAGAAAATCCCTTTCGACAAACCCGTTCAGGTTTTTGTGGTTTCTGAAGCAGGAGCCTCGGTATATTCGGCAAGTAAAATTGCACGCGAAGAATTTCCTAATTATGATGTAACCGTTCGAGGTTCAGTTTCTATCGGAAGAAGACTTTCAGATCCTTTGGCCGAATTAGTAAAAATTGACGCCAAATCGATAGGAGTAGGGCAATACCAACACGATGTAGATCAGACAAAATTAAAAGAAGAATTAGACAATACCGTAATTCGTTGTGTAAACTCGGTAGGAATTAATATCAATACGGCAAGCAAATCGTTGTTGAGTTATGTGAGTGGGATAGGAGAAAAAACGGCCGAAAACATCATTAATTTCCGATCAGAAAACGGGCCTTTTGAAGACCGAAAACAACTTAAAAAAGTGCCACGATTAGGTGATAAAGCTTACCAACAAGCGGCAGCATTTATTCGAATTAAAGACGGAAAAAATCCGTTGGACAATTCGGCGGTGCATCCAGAAGCTTATCCAGTGGTGGAAAAAATGGCAAAAAATTTAAAAATTTCGGTAAACGAATTAATTGCAAATAAAGAAAAAATAGACGCCATTCAACCCGAAAAATACACCAACGAAACCATCGGAATTTTAGGAATAAAAGACATTCTAAAAGAATTGGTTAAACCTGGATTGGACCCAAGAAAAGCAGCAAAAGTGTTCGAATTTGATCCAAATGTAAAAACCATAAAAGACGTTCATTCGGGTATGATTTTACCTGGAATTGTAAACAACATTACTGCCTTTGGATGCTTTGTTGATATTGGGGTTAAGGAAAGCGGCTTGGTTCATATTTCCCAACTTAAAGCAGGTTTTGTATCTGATGTGAATGAAGTGGTAAAACTCCACCAGCATGTTCAAGTAAAAGTCGTTGAGGTAGATGAAGACCGAAAACGAATTCAGTTGACAATGATTTGTTAAATAAAAAATTCCAAATCCCATTGTCATCCTGAGCTTGTCGAAGGAAATGGGATTTGGAATTATAAAATGTAATTAAAAGAAAACCTATTCTTTAGTTTCTTCCTCTTTTTTAGTTGGAGTTGAATCTTCTTTAGCAGCGTTCTTAAATTCTTTAAGACCAGTTCCTAATCCTTTCATTAATTCTGGAATTTTTTTACCTCCAAAAAGAAGTAAAAATATCGCTAATATTAGTAAAACATGTCCCGGTGTAAGCTCTAAAAATATGGTTAAAAAGTTCATAATGGTACTTATTAAAAGTTATATGATGCAAATGTAGAAAATATTTATTTAGCTCCGCAATTATTTAGCATTAAAGAACGGTTAAATCACAAGTTTGGTTCCGAACTAATTTCTATATTTGTAATATAATCGAACAAGATGTCTGAAAAACGCTTAAAAAAACAGTTATTAAAAAAACAGCTATTTGCTAAAAATAGATTAGTGGTTTTAAACGAAGACACATTTGAAGAATTATTTTCGTTAAAACTTACTTTAATGAATGTTTTTGTGGTTGCCTCTGTTGGAGCCATTTTGATTATTTTTATCACCACTTTTATTATTGCTTTTACCCCTTTACGGGAATATATTCCGGGATATACATCTACTAAGCTTAAAAAAGACGCAACCGAACTAGCTCTAAAATCGGATTCGTTGGAATTTGCAATCAAGAAAAACGAACTTTATTTACAATCCATTCAAAAAGTATTGAACGGAAATTTACAATACGCCAAAGTTAATAAAGACTCAATATTAGCATTATCTGTTGATACTTTACCCGACTTGCAATTGACCGCAACCGAATCGGAATTGAAACTAAGAAAAGAAGTTTCCGAACAAGAAAAAGCAGATAAAGAAAAAGAAAAATCTTCCAAAAAGAAGTATAAATAATGTCTATAAAATCCCTTGCAGCCCAAATATTTGCTAAGATAATCCACCACAAAACACAAAAATGGGTAGCCAATCCTGTTGCTGCTCAGCAAAAAGTTTTTGAAGATTTAATCCGTCAAGCGAAAAAAACGCAGTTTGGAAAAGACCATCAATTTTCACAAATAAAAACTCCAGAAGATTTTGCAAAGCAAGTTCCTATTCGGGATTACGAAGAACTAAAACCTTATGTAGATCGCGTGGTGCAAGGAGAAGAAAATGTGCTATGGAAAGGAAAACCAATTTATTTTGCTAAAACTTCCGGAACCACTTCGGGCGCCAAATACATTCCGTTAACTAAAGAATCGATGCCGTTTCATATTGAAGCCGCTCGAAATGCCATACTAAATTATATTCAGGAAACCGGAAAAGCCGATTTTGTCAACGGCAAAATGATTTTCCTGCAAGGAAGTCCCATTTTAGAAGAAAAAAACGGCATCCAACTCGGGAGACTTTCCGGAATTGTAGCGCATTTTGTTCCCAACTATTTACAAAAAAACCGCTTACCATGTTGGGAAACCAATTGCATTGAAGATTGGGAAACTAAGGTGGATGCCATTGTAGCAGAAACCATTCAAGAAGATATGGCGGTGATTTCGGGGATTCCGTCGTGGGTACAAATGTATTTTGAAAAACTACAACAAAAAGGAGGGAAGCCAGTTGGCGATCTCTTTAAAAACTTTAATTTATTCATTTATGGCGGCGTAAATTATGAACCGTATCGCGCCAAATTTGAGAACCTAATTGGCCGTAAAGTAGATTCAATAGAATTGTTTCCGGCTTCGGAAGGCTTTTTTGCCTACCAAGATTCCCAAAAAGAAAAAGGAATGTTGCTGCTTTTAAACTCCGGAATTTTCTATGAATTTGTAAAGTCCGATGAGTTTTTTACTCCAAACCCTAAAAGGTATAATATTGGCGAAGTAGAATTAAACGTGAATTATGTTTTAATAATTTCTACCAATGCCGGTCTTTGGGCTTATAATATTGGAGACACGGTGCAATTTACCAGCTTGAAACCCTATCGCGTTATCGTATCGGGTAGAATTAAGCACTACATTTCAGCTTTTGGCGAGCATGTTATTGGTAAAGAAGTCGAGCACGCATTGCAAGAAGCAATGAACGATTCTGAAATTCGAGTAAATGAATTTACGGTGGCACCTCAAATTGCCCCCGAAACCGGATTGCCCTTCCACGAATGGTTTATAGAATTTGAAAACGAACCCAATAATTTGGACGAATTTGCGTTAGCCATTGACAATGCTATGCGCAAACAAAATGTATATTACGACGATTTAATTGTAGGAAAAGTTCTACAAACAGTAAAAATAACCAAAGTTTCCAAAAACGGATTTCAAGAATACATGAAATCCATCGGGAAATTAGGCGGACAAAATAAATTACCACGATTATCCAACGACCGAAAAATTGCAGAACAATTAAAATAATTAGGAGTGAATGGCTTGAGCATTTTGGATAATGGCAATTCCTGCTGCCTTTCCAAAGCTTGCCAAGATTGCTTCGTGCCTCGCAACGACTGGCGATGCTTTTCCCTTGTATCAGGGCTATTAATATAAATTAGTATTAAAAATTTAAATAAATAAAATGTTACGAATTAAAATAAAAATTATAATAATAATTCTAGTTTGTTTATTGCAAAATAAATTTTTTTCTCAAACTAATTCAATTATTAATCCAAAGGGAAAGTGGTATTTTGGAATAGAAATAGGTAGTAATGATGTTAGTTCGTTAATGGAAAGTAATTCAAAAAGTTATTTTCCCTTGCAAGCAGGAATAGGTGCAGAATATTATTTTTCAAGACATTGGAGTTTATCAAGCAGAATTAAATATTATGAAACGGGAGTTTCATTTTATAAACCGGGTCAGAGTAGTAGCGGAGGTTTTTTAAATTTGGATTCAGATCCCTATTATGGCACTTTTTATGGAGCAGTAGTTTCAATACCAATTGATATTAAATGGGAGTTTAGAATTTATAAAAATTTAGGTGGAAGTTTAAAAATTGGCCCTACCTATAATTTTGAAACAAAAAGCTTATATTATAATTATTCACCAAATTTAAGTCCAGATTATCCTAAACAATATGCAGGATTTAATAGTGGTTTTGGATTAAATTATTTTATTAATAAAAAGGTGTCTGTATTTATAGATGTAGAATCATTTAGTGGCGCATCTAAAGGGGATAGTGATGGTCTTTTAGGTAAAAATGAATATTTAACCCAGAATAATTTGACAAATTTTGGTATTAAATACAATTTTAAAAATTAATTAAACTCAAATTAATTGAAAAAAATAATTCTATTTCTTCTAATCTCTTTTTCGCTTTCTGCCCAAATAAAAGGGGTGGTTGTAGATGAAAACAACATTCCTATCCCTTACGTAAACATTTGGATTGAGAATGAAAACATAGGATCTACTTCTGAAGATGATGGTAGTTTTAAAATTGATTTAAAAGATGAAAACAAAAACTTAGTTTTCTCAGCAATAGGCTACAAAAAAGAAGTTTCCAAGTTCAAAGAAAAAATTGTTTTAGAAAAGCAAATTTACAAACTGGAAGATGTTGTAATTCAAACCTCCAAACAGACTAAAGAAATTGAAATTGGGGATTCTAAAAAAATTCATCACACTCAATTATCAGGAGATAAGCCATGGATTTACGGAAAGTTATTTAGTTATGAAGCGAATTATTCAGAAACCTCTTTTTTGAAAAGCATTATTTTTTTCACCAATAGCAGAAAAGAAGAAGCAAAAATAAAAATTAGGATTTATGAAGTCAAAGATTCTATTCCTACAGATGATATTCTATATGAAGATCTAATCGTTACAGTTAAAAAAGGAATGAGAAAAAATAAAATTGATGTTTCTAAGTATAAAATTATGTTTCCAAAAAATGGATTGATAGTAGGTTTAGAATGGTTGATTATAGATTATAATAAATATTATTTCGATTATAAAGATGGAAAATCAGAAAAGAGTTTAGTTAATTACGCACCAGATTTAGTAATTAATTATTCAGATATTGAAAATTCTTATCGATTTTCAGGGGGAAAATGGAAAAAAAACAAACTTATTTTTTTTAAAACAAAAAATAAAAACCCTTGGGATAACAAAGTTATGGTTCCCGCAATAAATCTAGTTCTTACAAACTAATTAAATAATGAAAAAAACAGTACTATTTCTTCTAATCTCTTGTTCCCTTTCCGCCCAAATAAATGGCATTGTTAAAGACAGCATTACCGGGAAACCCATTCCGTATGCGAACATTTGGGTAGAAAACGAAAATAGTGGTGCCAGCACCGAAGAGAATGGAGAGTTTGTTATCAATACCAATCCAAACAAAAATTTGATTTTCTCGGCATTGGGATTTGAAAAGAAAACTATCAAAGCATCCCAAGCACAGGTAGTTAAATTATCGCCTAAATCCTACCAACTGGATGATGTAGTTATTTTAAAAAAGAAAGAAACTAAAATAATTGAAATCGGGAAAAGCAAGAATGCCATTTATCAGGCCTTTGATAACGGCCCAAGGATCGATGTGAAGTATTTTCCGTATTTTACAAAATATCAAAAAACCAAATTCATTAAGCAAGTTACGGTTGAAACCGATAGTAAAATAGAGGGAGCCACGGTTAAAATTCATTTTTATAGCGTGGATGCTAATGGCTTTCCTGGGGAAGAATTACTTACCAAAGATTTTGTAGTTACTGTTCCTGTTGGCGTTGTAAAAAACATTTTTAATCTAGCTGATTTTAATCTTCGAATGCCCAAAAAAGGGCTGTTTATAGGCTTTGAAAAACTAATTATTGAGAAAAACAAATCGGAAACTACTATTACAAATTACAACACCATGGTTACATTGGTTAAGAAATCCTATTCGCCATTGGTGTTATACAATTTAGAAGAAAGAGATTTTCTTTTCACTTTTTCGGGAGGAAAATGGAATAAAGAAGTCCAGTACGATAATGCCAAATTACCTGTAAAACGAATGGTTTACGAACCCGCAATAAACCTAATTCTAACCAATTAATATAGAAATAACTATATTTGTAGGTTAGTAAACAAAATTTAATGATAGAAATTAAAAACATTTCGCGTTCTAGGGCGCAAGAATCGTCGGCGGCTATCGAACGATTGTACATTACCATGAGGCACCTATTTAACAGAGGTTTTTATAAACCAATGGGTGTTTCGGGAGAAACTTTACGAGAAGCATTATTAGAGTTAAGACCAGAAATTTACGGCAGTATTGCCGAAGAAAAAGTAGAACTTAACGGCTTGTTGTATGTAATTGAAAGGCTTCCCGTTGGAATTGAAGAATGCCGATACATCAACTTAACTTCTGACGAAGGCTATTCGAAATCCCATTTTAAAGCAATAATTCCGCCAAAAAGAAAAAGAAATTGCTATCGAATAGATGAAGAACAAATGAATGTGGAAATCACTCGAGGGCGATCAGACATTTATGATATTTTAACGCATTTAACCTTTATTTTTATTGAATCACATAAAATTAGAGACCGTGTTTTATTAGACGAAAGTAATGAAGTGACGCGCGATTGGTTAAAATTAGAACAAGCTGCTTTACAAACAAAAAAACTTACTCAAACCGAAAAAGAAAAAGCGATTTCACATACTTCAAATGTATTAGGAAGAAGCTTTTCGGAGGTGTTAGCTATTTATGATTTATTTGGAACTACAGAAAAACCAGATCGTTTTTTACATATAATTTATTGGTTGGGCAAACTAGCAATTGAGGAATCAATTGACAACAATAAGCGAACGATTACTTTTAGCCCGTTATTACGCGAACGACTTGGACATCACATTCACGGTGAAATTTGGGCAACCAACATCAAGGAAACTTTAATTCAAAATAATTTATTAGCGCGCCCAATTCACATTATTAGTGCCAACATGCACTCGGTAATGAATTCAATTTTTGCAAATCCAGTTTTAGGTTCAAAATACAAAGGCAAATCGGAATACGATATTTATGAAGATTTAAGTGCATCGGGAAATAAAGAATTACGAAATAAAGTGGAAGCTTTTGCGTTGCAACACGGAATGATTTCCTTACCAGATCAATCAGGAACCAACATTGATGTTCAGATTTTTGACACATCAAAAATTGATTGGGCCAAATCGAATTTTCCAAAAGCACAAATAAAAGAAGAAAGCCCGGTTATAATTGTGATGGATTATGCTTTTGGGGAACAAGCTTATGAAACTATTGACGAATTATTGAAGCCCTTTAAAAAAGGTCAAAACACACATTTCGTGAATGTAGAATCGGTTTCTATAATGGGAAAAGCAGGAATTCTTCAAGGAGGAAAAGGCGACATTATGATTCCGAACGCTCACATTAACGAAGGTACTGCCGATAATTATTCGTTTGAAAATGAGCTTACCGCCAAAATGTTTGAAGGAAATGATATTCCCGTTTTTGCCGGACCAATGGTTACCGTTTTAGGAACTTCACTTCAAAATAAGGATTTATTGAAGTTCTTCCACGAATCTACTTGGGGTGCCATCGGACTAGAAATGGAAGGATCGTATTATCAAAAGGCGATACAAAGCGCTTCTAAAATTAGAAAAAGCATCAACCCTGATGTAAAAGTTAGATATGCCTATTATGCTTCTGATAACCCATTAGAAACGGGTAGTACCCTGGCTTCTGGTGGATTAGGAACTACCGGGGTGAAACCAACTTATTTAATAACTATTAAAATATTAGAACAAATTTTTAACATAAATTAATTTAAAAATGAGCAATAAAAACGAACAAAACAATATTCCGGAAGAAATTGATTTATACAATTTAAGAGCCATTATTTCTAAAGCAATCAATAACGTAGTAATGAATACGTTTCTTTTTTTTAAGAAAAACGCATACAAATTATTGCTTATAATTTTTTGCGGAGCATTATTAGGAGGTTTAGCAGATTATTTCACTAAAAGTTACTTAGCTGAGGTTGTAGTTAATTCAAATTTTACAAGTAATGATTACTTGTATTCAAGAGTTGATCAATTAAACACACATTTGATACAAAATTCTAAAATAGAATTACCAATTTCTAATTATAAAAAGTTTTCTAGAATAGATGTTGAGCCTGTAATTGATGTTTATTCTTTTGTAAATAACACAACATTAAATGTAGCCAATAACGCTCAAAATTCTCAAAACTTTGAAATGTTAAAGTTAATGGCAGAAAAAGGGGATATTAATAATATTATAAAAGATGAGGTAACAAGTAAGAATTATTATTTTCAAAAAATTAATGTGATTTCGAAAGAAAAGGTAGAAGAAAAAGATATCAAATCGGTAATTACCTACTTAAACAAAGACAACTATTTTGATAGTATTTTACACTTAAACATTCAGAATATTAAAGATAGAATTGTAAAAAATGATTCAACAATATCTCAAATAAATAAATTGATTCAAAGTTATACATCAAGTATAGCTCAGGGAAGCGCCAGTGTTATGTTTAAAAACGATAATAGCGAGGTAAATAGTTTAATCACTCAAAAAAATGAATTAATTAGTAAAATAGAAGAAGATAAACTAAGCCTGATTAGTCAAAATAAAATAATAAAAGATAGTACAATAGTATACAATCAAATAAATAATGAAGGAATAGCGAATAAACTTAAATTTATTCTTCCAGCATTATTTGTATTTGTATTTTTATGTGTTAGCTACATAAAAAACTTAAATAAAAAGTCTCAAAAAGCATAATTATGAAAGGAATTATTTTAGCAGGTGGATCTGGAACCAGATTACACCCGTTAACCATAGCCGTGAGTAAGCAATTAATGCCAATTTATAATAAACCAATGATTTATTATCCATTGGCAACTTTAATGTGGGCGGGAATAAAAGAAATATTAATTATTTCTACTCCACATGATTTACCTCTATTTAAAGCTTTGCTTGGTGATGGTAAAAAGTATGGCTGCCGATTTGAATATGAAGTTCAAGAACACCCTAATGGGTTAGCCGAAGCTTTTATTATTGGTAAAAATTTTATTGGAAACGATAAAGTTGCCTTGGTTTTAGGAGATAATATTTTTTATGGAACCGGTTTAGCCGATTTACTTCAAGCCAATAACGATCCTGATGGCGGAATAATTTATGCCTATCATGTTCACGATCCAGAGCGTTATGGCGTAGTAGATTTTGACAAACAAGGAAATGTTATTTCTATTGAAGAAAAACCAAAGGTTCCAAAATCAAATTATGCTGTTCCCGGAATTTATTTTTATGATAATGATGTGGTAGAAATAGCTTCTAATATTAAACCGAGTCATCGCGGCGAAATTGAAATTACCGATGTAAATAAAGAATATTTGCGAAGAGGCAAACTTAAAGTAAGTATTTTAGATAGAGGAACTGCCTGGTTTGATACCGGAACTTTCAACTCTTTAATGCAAGCGGCTCAATTTGTTCAAGTAATAGAAGAGCGCCAAGGATTAAAAATTGGATCTATTGAAGAGGCTGCTTTTCGAATGGGCTTTATTGACAAGGCACAATTAAAAGCATTGGCAGAGCCATTATTAAAGAGCGGATATGGAACGCAGTTAATGGATATTTCAAACGAATAAAAGCACAATCCCAAATGAATTTTATTGCTACCAAATTAGAAGGGTGCTTTGTGATAGAGCCGAATGTAATTCAAGACTCTAGAGGCTATTTTATGGAAACCTTTAACGAAAACACATTTCAAAAAGGAATAGGAAAAAAAATAGTGTTTGTTCAGGACAACCAATCTTATTCTAGTAAAGGCGTATTGCGAGGTTTTCATTATCAAACCGGAGAACATGCACAAGCAAAATTAGTTCGTGTTTTACAAGGCGAAGTGTTAGACGTTGCTGTAGATATTCGTCCAAATTCAAGTACTTATGGTCAATATGTTTCTGAATTACTTTCTGGAGAAAATCAAAAGCAATTTTTTATTCCGAGAGGATTTGCTCATGGATTTTTGGTGTTAAGCGAAACGGCCACTTTTTTTTATAAGTGCGATAATTTTTATAACAAAGAAAGTGAGGGCGGAATAAGTTATAAAGACGCAACACTTAATATTGATTGGCAATTTCCAACTACTGATATGCTTATTTCAGAGAAAGATCAAAATCTTCCTGCTTTAGAAAACGCCAAAAAAGCATGGTAGTATTAGTAACAGGAGCTAACGGACAATTAGGCCAAGCCATTGAATTTATTTCTGGAAATTACCCGGAAATAAATTTTGTTTTTTGTGCTTCCGCCGAGCTTGATATTACTAATAAAGAGAATTGCAAGGAAGTGTTTATTAAATATAAACCAAATTTCTGCGTCAACGCCGCCGCTTATACTGCAGTAGATAAAGCAGAAAGTGAGCCAGAAAAAGCTTATTTAACCAATGTAATTGGAGCTAAAAATCTTGCTGAAACATGCAAAGAACAAAGTGCTATTTTGCTTCACATTTCTACTGATTTTATTTTTGATGGAAATCAAACAAAACCATATACAGAGCTTGACACTCCCAATCCAACAGGTGTTTATGGACAAACAAAGCTAGACGGAGAAAAAGCCATCATAGAAATACTAAAGCAGCATTTAATTATTCGCACCTCCTGGGTTTATTCGCAGTTTGGAAATAATTTTATGAAAACGATGTTGCGGTTGGCCTCCGAAAGAGACACTTTATCTGTAGTTAACGATCAAATAGGAACTCCTACCAATGCAGTAGATTTGGCAGAAGTACTAATTAAGATAATTTCTTCCGATTCTCAACTTTTAACTTCCAATTTTGGAATCTACAATTTCTCCAATGAAGGACACTGTTCCTGGTATGATTTTGCTAAAAAAATATTTGAAATCAATAATATTAAAATCGATTTAAAACCGATTCCCACTTCAAGTTATCCTACACCAGCAAAAAGACCTTCACAAAGTGTTTTAGATAAAAGTAAAATAAAATCAATTTTTTGCGTTATCATAGATTGTTGGGAAGAAAGCTTGAAAAAAACAACATTATTTAATTAAGAAAATTAACTCCAAACCCTTGAAGAAAAAGTTACTTTTAATTGTATTTCTTTTAATAAATTTCACAATTTGTTTTGCTCAAAAAACAAGCAAAATTATTGTGGAAAATTCTGATTTTTCGGATATTAATCAAAATGAAGTGCCCGACGCCTTGCTATTAACAGGGAATGTTAGAGTAAGACATGATGGAGTGGTACTGACCTGTAATAAAGCCTATTATTTTCAAAATGAAAACTACATTAAGGCTTTTGGCGAGGTGCAAATGGTTCAAGGAGACACCTTATATTTAAACAGTAAATATGCCGAATATAACGGGAACGTAAAAAAGGCATTTGCATCTGGAAATGTATTAATGACCTCTCCAGAATCAACAATGACCACGGATACTATTTATTTAGACAGAAACATTCAGGAGGCTTATTTTAATTCGAATGCAACCATCATAAATAAAAAGAACACTTTAAAAAGTAAGTCGGGAAGGTATTATATTAAAGAAAAAAAATACCAATTTTTAACTTCAGTAGTGCTTACCAATCCAGAATATACCATTAAATCCAACCACCTTGATTATTATACCTCTCAGGGCGATTCTTACTTAAAAGGTCCTTCAACCATAACCGGAAAAGACAATTTTATTTATACCGAAAACGGATATTACAACAGCAAGAAAAACATTGGTAATTTTAAAAGGAAATCCTACATAAAATATAAGGAACGACTAATTGAAGGGGATAGTTTATACTATGACCGCAAGAGAGAATTTGCCTCTGGAACTAACAATGTAAAAATCACCGACTCGATAAATAAAGCCATAATTAAAGGCCATTATGGTGAGGTTTATAAAAACAAAGATTCCTTATACATTACTAAACACGCTTCTATTAGGTATTTAATAGAAAAAGATTCCATGTTTATTCATGCTAAAAAAATAATCGTTACAGGCAAAACAGGTGAAAGAAAAGTCACAGGATATAATAATGTTCGGTTTTTTAAAACGGACCTTAGTGGAAAATGCGACTCCATACATTCCGATCAGAAGGTAGCGCTAACCAAACTTATTGGAAAACCAATTCTTTGGAATTTTGACAGTCAAATGACTGGAGATATTATGCATTTGGTTGGCAACAATCAAACAGAAAAACTGGATTCTCTAAAAATCTTGAAGAACACATTTATCATTTCAAAAGATACCATAGGAACCGGCTTCAACCAAATTAAAGGACTTAATCTTTACGGAAAATTTAAAGACAACAAACTCAACGAAGCCGACGTAGTAAAAAATACCGAAGTAGTTTATTTTATGCGGAATGACAAAAAAGAACTAATCGGAATTAATAAAAACGTGAGTAGTCGCATCAACATGACTATGGATGATAAAAGTAAAGTAGATACGATTACTTTTTTTGACACGGTAGATGGTGACATCTATCCTGAAAAAGACCTGCCAGAAAACGCACGAAAACTGAAAGGATTTATATGGCGTGGCGATGAACGAATCAAAACAAAGGAGGAAATTTATCCACCAGATGAAACAGAGCTTGACAAGAAAATTGTAGAAGAAAGCAATAAAAAATTTGAATTAGAACAACTCGGACAAGCTGCAGAAAAAAATAAATTGGAAGACCATATTAATGGAGAAAATTTTTATGAAGAAATCTTCAAAAAGTATAATAACAGAATTGTAGTTGACAAAAAAGGTACAAAATTATTAGTTAGAAATTTCAAGTTTAGATTTCCAAAAGACACTAATTCTTATATAATTTATAAGAAAATGCACCCAAAATTAAGAGATGAGGTACAAATTGATCAGGTGCTTTGGGACTGGAGCACGATGCCTGGAAAGAAATATGACGGTGGAACGTTTACAGGACTTGAAGAAGCTGAAATTATCGAATTTGCAAAAAAGGACAATTTAACCTATCAAGAAATTTTTGCATTATACAATGATCGAATCATTATAGACAGAAATGGTATGGAATTATTTGCTAAAAACGGTAAATTTTTATTTCCATCTGATTCAGAATCTTTAAACAATTTAAAAAGAAATAATCCAAAATACAAAAAGCAAGTAAGAATCAATCAAGTGTTATGGGATTGGAAAACGATGCAGTTTGGCCAATATGATGGCGGATTATACACAGGCAACGAAAAGGAATAAATGGAGCGTATAACAAGTAAAATTCAACTAAAAAGCCTCTTCGTTTTTATTAATAAAATTAATAAGAGTGAAATCTTGATGCAAAGTATTAATACGATGATTCTAAGAATCATTGGTGTGGCTACCCTTTTTGGATTTACTCTTTTTTTAACCAAAAACTACGATCCTAAAATAATTGGTCAATATGATTTTATTAGAACCTATTTATTGATCTTAGGAAGTATCTGTATTATAGGAACAGACCAATCTATTCTATATTTTACAGGAATGTTAAAAAGCAGGAACAGGCTTTTTGAATTAAGAGGAATTTACATAAAGATGGTTGTATTAATTCTTTTATTTTCGGTGATTAGCTTATTCGTTGTATTGGTAATTGGCAAGGATTATATCAATTCTTATTTAAATGATGATAAAATTTATGGCATTATAATTAAGGCTACCGGGCTGTTATTTTTTTACAGCATCACGTTGTTCAATACCGAAGTATTAAGAGCTTTAGAGCGAGTTTATATTGCAGAATTATACAGAAACACATTCAAGTATACTTCTGTAATTATTGGATCCATTATTTTATTTTATATCCATAAAGAAACCTACTTAGTAGATACCTTTTTAATTGGCTTTTTCTTTTTGTCACTATTTACTTCAATAAAAATTTATTCTATTTTTAATAAAAGTAATAGCTTTGAATCTGCACAAGACGAAGAAGCTACTATTTCATATAAATTTATCTTTAATAAATCCTATCCAATTGCCATAAGCACATTGGCTATTTTTTTATTAATGAGTTTTGATGTAATGTTTCTAAAAAAATTTAAAGGCAATGAATCGGTTGCTTTTTATGCACTTGCTGTAAAGCTAATGTCTTTATTGCTGGTGATAATGAATTCGGTCAACATAACAATTTCACCAAAAATCGCAGAGCAGTTTTTCTCTAATAACAGATCTGAATTAATAATAACTTTGAAAAATAGTGCCCGAATGATATTTCTTATATCAATTCCAACAGTATTGTTTTTTTGTTTGTTCTCAACCCAGATTTTAGGTTTTTTTGGAGAAAAATATTTAGTAGTTAAAGAGCCATTAATTATATTGATGGTTGGTCAAGGAATATGTTCAATTTTTGGAAGCGTTCAAGTTTATTTAAATATGACCGGAAGACAAAATATTTTTCAGTTCATACTTATTTTTGCAGTTATCCTTAATTTTACATTAAATAAAACCTTAATTCCTATTTATGGAATGAATGGAGCAGCATTTTCATATGTTACAAGCATGTTTTTTTGGAACTTGATCGCGGCATTAATTATTTATAAAAAAGATAAAATAATTGTTTTTTTAAATTAACTAATTAGCTATGAGTAATTTTATTAGAAAAAACGATTTATGGTTTTTGGCGCTAGTTAGTATTAATTTAGTGATATCTGTTTCGGCATTTTCTTTTTTGCCCGAACGTTATTTTAATGATACCGTTATCATCCTTTTTGATAAGTACCATGAAATAGGGTGGATAGGGAGTTACCCTTTTACCATGATGTTTTATTCGATTACAAAATTAAAATACTTGCCCTTTTTTATTATTGCGTTAATTCAGTTTCCAATATGTGTTTATCTATTATATAAAATTGGGGTTCCGTCTAATTTTCATAAGATTACAGTAAAAAACATTCTGGTTTATATAAGTATTTTTTTAATGGCAATTTTTCTTTCTATGCCATCAAAAGAATTTATCAATTTTGCCTATATTTCATTAATCCCATTTATTTTCCTAAAATCTAATTGGACCACTACCAAAAAAGTAATCGTAAGCATGTTGCTACTTCTATTTTTTGGATCATTTTTCAGAACCTATTATGCGTTAATTCCTATTATTTCAATTGGGATGTATTACATAACCAAGATTAATTTTAAGAATAAAGCCAGAAGTTCCATTTTTTATGGGATTATAATAATAATTTTCTTGTCTATTTCTCATGGCGTAGTAAAAGGGAAATACATGTCAGAGAGCAATAGAGAAGCGTTAAATGCAGAACGAACAAAAGATAATAATTCAGCTATTGTTTCCCCTTTAAGTACTAATACTTGGTATGGCGAAACAGTTGGAATTATTTATGGTTTTTTCGAAATCAATATCCCGGTAATTGAAGGATTTAAACATATTTCTTCACCTCAAATTATTTCTTTTATAATTTGGCAATTGTTTTTATTTTATATCTTATTAGTTAGATTAGCTAGATGTTTAAAAGAAAAGAAAAACAATAAAGATGAATTATGGATATTATTAATAGTGTTTTCTTATTTTATAGTTCAAGGTCTTTTTGAGCCAGATCTAGGTTCGGCAGTAAGACACAAAATAGGTGTTTTCCCTATAATTTATTATGCTTTATACTATGACTATTTCAGAAAAAATATATAAAAACGGATTTGACTTTTTTTCAATCAGTATTCCACTAACTATTATTTTTAGAATACCATGCACCTGGTTAATATTATTGTTTACCGCTTTTAGTCTTTTGTTTTATAAAAAAATAAATTTTAAAAAAGAGAACTTATTAAAAACCGCATTAATAGCTTCTCCTTTTTTATTAGAAATACTGTTTTTTTGGAATAATGATTCGTATTCACTTGGTGTTAAAACATTAGAAAAGAGTCTCTCTCTTTTAGTTTTTCCGCTTTTTATTTTAGGAAATTATAAACAGGTAAATTTTTATAGATTAATAAAAATTTATTCAATTGTAACTACTGCAATAGTGCTTTTCTTTTTCTTCAGGTTTATTGTAGTTTACCCCGAGTATTTTAATAAATACTTAAACGGAATTCATTTATGGGAAATGGGATATGTGTTTTCAAAAACTATTGGCATGCATGCTCCAGCACTCAATATGCATATGGCATTTGTAACTATTATTAACTTCTATATTTTTATAAAAAAGGAAAATGGAGCTATGAAATATCTTTACTTCTTCATATTCATAACTTCTATTTTTTTATTGCTTTTCATTAATACAAGAGTTGCAATTATAGATGCAGCGGTTGGATGTATTATTGTTTTATTTTACCAATTAAAACGCAAAGAGAACCTTACCAAACTTATAATAAACACAGGAATCACCATATTATTTATTAGCATACTTTCTGTTTTATTCCTAAAAAAAGACTCTTACCTTAAAGAAAAGTTTTCTAATATTGCTTTCGCCCATATGGATAAAGTTGGGAAGCTTGATGAAATAGATCATCCAGAAGTTGTAGTATATAGTTCGTTAGTTACTAGGGTGTCCATCTGGAAATCGGCTCTTGAGTTATCTTGGAAAGCACTTCCATTTGGAGTGGGGTCTTCCGACGGAAGAAATGATTTAGTGAATTATTATAAACAAACAAATCAGAAATTTCTGGCAAAATATAAATTTGCAACCCACAATCAATACATTGATTTTTTATTAAAGTTTGGGTTTATTGGTTTAATTGTAGCGTTTGTATACATTTTTTCTTTTTTATATTTTGGGATTAAATCCCAAAATCCATTAATAGTTGCTTTCTTTTTTTTATTTTTCACATGTAATCTAACAGATGATTTTTTAATTCGTTTTGACGGAATAATCTTTAGTGGATTTTGGTTAACAATATTTAGTTGTTATTACATGCAAAAGGTAAAAACTGATAAAATTAAAAACAAATAAATGATTAAAATTGCTCACATATTGCACTCAGTTGGCGGGGTTGATGTTTCGTTACGATTAATTACCGAAAACATAAATCCAGAAGAATTTGAAAACTTTATCATTCATGGTGTAATTGATACCGATGTTGATTTTGTTGACCGAAATAACAAAAAATTAAAGTCATTTAAAACCCCTATTTATAGAGAGATTAATTTAATTAAAGATCTAAAAGCTATAATTCAAACGTATCAAATATTAAAAAAAGAACGTCCTGATATTATTCATGCGCATAGTGCTAAAGGAGGAATTATTGGTAGATTTTTAGGGCTTTTGCTTAATATTAATGTCTTTTATACGCCTCAAGCGTTTTCTTTTTTAAGCTCTGAAAGTAAATTAAAGCGAAAAATATACATTCTAATCGAAAGGCTTTTTACTAATAAATATTCCTATTTATTAGCCTCTTCTAATTCTGAAAAAGAAAGAGGAATTCAAAACAAAATTTTCAAAAAAGAGAACGCCCTTTTATATAATAATTCAATCGAAGACATTAATAAAATCGAAGAATTATCAATTCAAAAAACATGGCCAGATGAATACATTTGCACCGTTGGCAGGCCTTCGTATCAAAAAAACATTGAATTAATGATTGATGTTTTATATGAAGTAAATAAAGTTAAAAATGTGCATCTTGTAATCATGGGCGTTGGTTTTCACTCAGATAAATTAGAAGAAGTAAA
This sequence comes from Flavobacteriaceae bacterium, assembly GCA_947453195.1. Taxonomy (GTDB): domain Bacteria; phylum Bacteroidota; class Bacteroidia; order Flavobacteriales; family Flavobacteriaceae; genus Flavobacterium. The sequence continues at coordinate 128,943 of CANGFO010000001.1, read as the reverse complement.
AGCAAAAATCATTAGTTATAATTTAAAAGATAAAGTAACTTTATTAGATTGGACAAAAAGAACAGATGTGTTTAACATTATTAAAAATTCAAAAATTTATATCTCCACAGCTAGATATGAAGGCCTTCCTTATTCAATAATTGAAAGCTTGGCATTAGCTAGACCTTGTATAGTTACCGATAGTGATGGCAACAGAGATTTAATTATTGACGGTTATAATGGATATGTAATAAAAAACCAAAACACGATCGATTTTAAAGACAAAATAATTTATCTTTTAAATAACGACGAAACCCACAAACAATTCTCTATAAACTCAAGATCTGAATTTTTAGTAAAATATAATGTTGAAAATAACATAAAGAACCTAGAAAAAACCTATATTACCTACTCAAAAAAATAATTTTTACGATTATGGGGCAATTAGAAAGGATTATTCAACGCGAAAAGTTTCATCCAACACTATTTAGCTTTTTCATTAACAATAATTTTCTTATACGCAAAAGCATAAGAAATAGCATTATTAAGTATAATAGTTATTTAAGCGGCTCTTTATTAGATTTTGGATGCGGAACCAAGCCCTACAAAAATCTTTTCCTTAATGTTGATAGTTACATAGGTGTAGATTATCAAATAAAAGGAAGAGAAGAAAGTCAAAAAATGGTAGATTTCTTCTACGACGGAAAAACAATTCCATTTAAGGACCAAGAATTTGACTCTATTTTAAGCACCGAGGTATTGGAACATGTTTTTAATATTGAAGAAATATTATCTGAATTAAATAGAGTTCTAAAAATAAATGGCCAAGCTATTATTACTACTCCATTTATGTGGGAAGAGCATGAAATGCCGTATGATTTTGCAAGATATACGCCACCGGCATTGGAGTATATTTATCAAAAACATGGATTTGAAATTATTCACAAACACAAAACGGGAAATCAAATTGAAGTAATTTTTCAGTTTGCAATAAATTACTTCAAGAATACTATTCCAAAATTTGCATTAAAACAATTGCTATTGGTTCCGTTTATTTTTGTCTTTAATACTTTAGGAGTAACCTTTAGCTTTGTTTTACCTTCAGATAAAACAGCTTACTTTAACAACGTATTTGTGCTAAAAAAGATAAAAAACTTAGATTAGATTTAATAAACCAGCCTTAATTAAAAGGCATCAAACATATTATTTTAAGTACCACTGATACATTTTTTTAATGCCATCAGCTAATTCTATTTTATGTTTCCAACCCAAATTATTTAGTTTGCTGCAATCGGTTAGTTTTTTTAAAGTACCGTCAGGTTTTTCCGTATTGAAAACAAAATCTCCATTATATCCTACAATATCTTTTATTAGATAAGCTAATTCTTTGATGGAAATATCTATTCCTGTTCCAATGTTAATATGAGTATTTACAATATGATTGGGATTGGTGTAACAGTCTTCAAAATTTCGATTCTCCATAATATAAACACAGGCATCGGCCATGTCTTCAGACCATAGAAACTCTCTCATTGGCGCTCCACTTCCCCATATCTCTACAGTATCTTTAGCAATTTTATATTGATTCAAGATTAGGTTTGCTTCTTCAATTGATTTCACTTTTAAGTCTAATAAAAGCGCTTCAATATTATTTTCTGAAAGTAATTTTGCCAAATGTACTTTACGTAATAAAGCCGGTAATACGTGCGATTTCTCTAAATCAAAATTATCATTTGGGCCATATAAATTGGTTGGCATTACCGAAATAAAGTTGGTTTTGTATTGAATATTATAACTTTCACACATCTTTATCCCTGCAATTTTTGCAATGGCATAAGGTTCGTTGGTGTATTCCAACTCATCGGTTAATAGATATTCCTCTTTCATGGGTTGAGGGCAATTTTTCGGGTAAATACAAGTACTTCCCAAAAACAGAAGTTTTTTCACATCATGAACATAACTCTGATGAATTAGGTTATTTTGAATCATTAGATTTTCATAGATAAAATCGGCACGATACGTATTATTTGCAATTATTCCTCCAACTTTTGCAGCAGCTAAAAAAACATAATCTGGTTTTTCTGTGGCAAAAAAAGAGGCTACATCTGATGAATTTGTTAGGTCAAGTTCCTGACGAGTACGGGTAATGATAGTTGTATACCCTTTTTGAATTAGGTTTTTAACTAGCGCACTTCCAACCAACCCGTTATGACCAGCAACAAATATTTTAGATGATTTTTCCAACCTACTTTCTTTTTACGTATTCCATATCATGGTTTACCATGATCTTAACCAATTCAGCAAATGATGTTCTTGTAGGATTCCAACCTAACTGGGTTCTTGCTTTCGTTGGATTTCCAAGTAAAGTTTCTACCTCTGCAGGTCTGTAATAGTTAGGATCAACTTCTATTAAAACAGCACCAGTTTCTTTGCAAATACCTTTTTCATTTTCATTAGTGCCCTCCCAAACAATTGTAATTCCAACTTCTTTAAATGCTAATTCACAAAATTCTCTAACCGAATGTTGCTCACCAGTAGCAATTACATAATCTTCTGGTTTTTCTTGTTGTAGCATTAACCACATACACTCTACATAATCTTTTGCATATCCCCAATCTCTTAAAGAGTTTAGGTTTCCTAAGTATAATTTTTCTTGTAAACCATTTTTAATTCGGGCAACAGCCAAGGTAATTTTTCTTGTAACAAAAGTTTCTCCTCTTCTTTCAGATTCATGATTAAATAGGATTCCGTTTACAGCAAAAATATTATACGATTCTCTATAGTTTTTTGTAATCCAAAAAGCATAAATCTTTGCCACTCCGTAAGGGCTTCTTGGATAGAATGGAGTAGTTTCGGTTTGAGGTATTTCTTGAACTTTACCATAAAGCTCAGAAGTTGAGGCTTGATATATTTTGGTTTTTTGTTCTAAGCCACATATTCTAATTGCTTCCAACAGTCGTAACGTTCCTATTCCATCGGTTTCTGCGGTATATTCTGGTAATTCAAATGAAACTTTTACATGAGATTGAGCCGCTAGATTATAAATTTCATCTGGTTTTATTTGTTGAATTAACCGAATCAAATTAGTTGAATCAGTCATATCTCCATAATGAAGTTTTATTTGCTGCTTTAAATGAAGGTCTTTAATTAAAGATTCAATGTATAAATGTTCAATGCGTTCCGTATTAAAAGTAGAACTTCTTCTAATTATTCCGTGAACATAATATCCTTTTTCTAATAATAATTCTGCTAAATACGAACCATCTTGCCCGTTAATTCCAGTAATTAAAGCTATTTTCATGTTTTTCAAATTTCAAGTCACAAATATAGAGTTTTTATGATTAACTAGTGGTTTGCCTATAAAAACTAATATTATTAAAGGATCTTATTTTAAATAAAATTACTTAACCAGTATGTGAAACATTTTTACAAATTTATATGTTGTTTAAAACAATAAGTATATTTTTGTAAATATTTTAATCTTAGTAAATGGGTATCTTTAATAAATTGATTTCAAGCATTCCCAAAAACGGTGTCCATAATTCTCAAGTTTCTTTAGGACTACTAATTTCTTTAATTCTTGTCACTTTACCTTTAAAAAATATTTATGTTAGTATTGCTACAATAGGATTTGTCGTGGCAGGAATACTAATAAATGAAAGGCAAAACATAAAAAACGGAATGGCTATATTTTTACCTATTTTGTTTTTTATTATGCTGTCTTTTTCGCTTTTATGGACTAATGACTTTGACGCTTCTCTGTCTGGACTTCAGAAATCATTATCCTTTTTAGTTATTCCAGTAGTTTTCTTTATTATTCCTAAAATTTCCAAAGAAACACAAAATTGGATTTTTAGAGTTTACGGTTTCGGAATGCTAGTTTATGCCACGATGTATATAATTATGGCAGGAATTAATTATTATTCTACCCTGAATAGAGAACTTTTTTTCAATAAATATTTAGTCCCTGAAGACCCCGGCGCTATATACATGTCGGTATTTGCTTCATTTGCGTTATTTTATTTTATTCAGTTAAAGAGCAGAAAGATTTTAGAAAATGTAGCGTTAATAGTATTGTCAACATTCATTTTTTTACTTTCTTCAAAAAGTAGTATTACTATTGATTTTGTAATAATTATTTGGTTTTATGCTTTCTATGCAAAAATATCTCAAGGCACTAAGGCGTTAACTATTTCTGCAGTATCTTTATTTTTATTTTTTTCTATTTTCTTTGTAAAAGAAGTAAAAGAGCGTTTTTTTATTGAATTTGAAACTGCATTTGTAGATAATATTTCTACTGAAGAAAATAATGAACTCCCTAATAAAATTCATAATATAAGTGTAGCAGAAGCATGGAATACTAAATCATTTCAACAAACTGATTTTTTCCCAGGGACCGCTTTAAGAGTCTATCAATTAAGAATATTTACAGAAATGCAAAAGGAAAAACCTGCTTTTTTTACAGGATTTGGATTGGAAGCTTCTCAAGATAAAATTAGAGAAAAATGCAAAATGCATAATTTGAATAATGATTATGGAGAATATAATTTCCACAATCAATTCATACAAACTTTTGCCGAAATTGGAATAATTGGATTATTGATATTAATTACAATGCTTACAGTGAATTTATTAAATGGAATAAAGCAAAAAGATTTTCTTCATATTGCTTTTGCAATCACAATGATAATGTTATTTTTGTCAGAATCATTTTTTTGCAGACAAAGAGGAATTGTATTTTTTACTCTTCTGTATTGTTTGTTCAATGCAAATAATCATAGTTCACAAAGAGACAATATCAAATAAACATGAAAAGAATTTTAATTACAGGCGCAGCAGGTTTCCTTGGATCTCATCTTTGTGATCGATTTATTAAAGAAGGTTATTTTGTTATAGGAATGGACAATCTTATAACCGGAGATTTAAAAAATATTGCCCATTTATTTAAATTAGAAAACTTTGAATTCTATCACCATGATATTACAAAGTTTGTTCATGTACCAGGTAAATTAGATTATATTTTACATTTTGCTTCTCCAGCAAGCCCAATTGATTATTTAAAAATTCCAATCCAAACACTTAAAGTTGGCTCTTTAGGAACTCATAATTTATTAGGGTTAGCCCGTGTAAAAAAAGCAAGAATTCTTATTGCTTCTACCTCAGAAGTTTATGGAGATCCATTAATTCATCCGCAAACAGAGGAATATTATGGAAATGTAAATACTATAGGCCCAAGAGGTGTTTATGACGAGGCAAAACGATTTCAAGAATCTATAACTATGGCCTATCATACTTTTCATGGTGTAGAAACTAGAATAGTGAGAATTTTCAATACCTATGGACCGAGAATGCGACTTAATGACGGCCGTGTAATTCCGGCTTTTATTGGACAGGCATTACGTGGAGAAGACCTAACAATTTTTGGTGACGGAATGCAAACACGTTCTTTTTGCTATGTCGATGATCAAGTAGAAGGAATATTTAGATTACTTCATTCTGATTATGTTTTACCAGTAAATATTGGAAATCCAGACGAAATCACAATAAAAGATTTTGCTGATGAAATTATCAAGTTAACCGGAACTAATCAAAAAGTAGTGTATCATCCACTTCCAATAAATGATCCGCTTCAGCGTCAACCAGATACTACTAAGGCAAAAGAAATATTAGGATGGGAAGCCAAAGTTTCGAGACAAGAAGGAATGAAAATAACATATGAATATTTCAAATCACTGTCTACAGAAGAACTATTAAAAGAAGAGCATAAGGATTTTTCAAAATATATTTTTTAAGTGCAAAGACATACCGGAAGATTTTCCGTATACATAAGACCCTTTTCCTATTTGCTGGATTTATTAATAATTAATTTATTAGCAAATATCCTATTAATAAATACTTTAAATGGGGTTTATTATCATTTTTTCATTTCTTTTTCTTGGATTCTTATTTCATGGAATGTAGGTTTTTATGAAGTATATCGATTTACAAAATCTTCAGAAATTATTGAGAAAATTGGGAAACAATATGCTGCATTTATACTTGTGAATTTTGCATACATTGGATATTTTCTAAAATTTTCAGAACCCTCAATAATAATAAAGTTCATATCAATAGCTATGGGATTAATAGCTTTTGAAAAATTATTCATTTATTATTTTTTAAGAAAATTCAGGGTAGTATATGGTGGAAATTTTAGAAGAGTTGTAATTGTTGGAGAAGAAAAAAACACAAATCATCTTGTTGAATTTTTCAATGATAATCCAAATTATGGCTACAAACACTTAAAATTATTTGATTTGCAATCAAATAAAAAAGAAAAAATTCAGGAGTGTTTTAAGTTTGTTTTAGAAAATAGAATTGATGAAATCTATTGTGCACTCTCTGATTTATCCAACACCGATGTAAATAATTTCATTGATTTTGCTGACAATAATTTAAAAACATTAAAATTCCTACCCGACGAGAAAGAAGTAACCGCCAGAAATTTAAAGCTGGATTATTATGGTTACATCCCAATCGTATCATTAAGAAATATTGCATTAGATGATACGGCTAATAAAATTATCAAAAGAATATTTGATTTACTTTTTTCAAGCTTAATCATTGTTGGACTCCTTTCATGGTTAATACCAATACTAGCTATATTCATAAAGTTAGAATCTAAAGGGCCAATATTTTTTAAACAAAAGAGAAATGGACTTAACTATCATGAATTTGATTGCTATAAATTCAGATCCATGACAATAAATGAAATAGCTGATATAGAACAGGTTTCTAAAAACGACCCAAGAATTACCAAAATAGGCAAATTCATTAGAAAGACTAGTATTGATGAATTACCTCAATTTTTTAATGTGTTCTTAGGGGAGATGTCGGTTGTAGGCCCAAGACCACATATGGTTAGTCATACCGAAATGTATGCAAAAAAAGTGGACAAGTTTATGGTGCGTCATTTTATTAAACCCGGAATAACAGGGTTGGCTCAAACAAATGGTTATAGAGGAGAAGTAGAGTCTGAAACAGACATTATAAACCGAGTAAAATATGATATTTTTTATTTAGAAAATTGGACCCTATTTTTAGATATTAAAATAGTATTCCTAACGGTAATCAATACAATAAGAGGCGAGGAAAAAGCCTACTAAAAAGCCTTTTCACTTAATAAGAATTTCATTTGCTTATCCAAATCAAAAGCTTTTTTAGAAGTTTCTAACACCTCTTTTTTCATTTCAAATAGCTCCGTTTTTGTTAATTTAGAAATGGTGGTTATTGTTGAATTTATTTCGGAATAATTACCAACTTTTGCCACCCATCCCAAATTATTTTCTGCTACGAGCTTTTCTCCTTCGCCGCCACCAAAGTATAGAATTGGAAATCCAAGGCTTGAATACTCAAATATTTTTGACGGAACCGAACCATAAATTCTCGCTTTTAAAGGTACTAAAGCAACATCATAAGCTTTAATTTTTTCATGAAGCACTTCTCGATTTACTATACCGTAAAAAAAGACATTTTTAAGTTCTCCAGATAAAATAAGATTATTTATTTCTTGTTTTTCTGCACCATCACCATAAATATGAAATTCTACATTGTGTGTTTTCCAATCTATTTTCTTACACAATTCCAATACCCCTTGAGCAATACCTAATAGACCGGCATAAAAGATTTTAATAGGCTGCCCTTCTTCTTTGGGTTCTATTAATGAATTATTTTGATCTGGAAAATTGCGGTATAAAAAGCAATTTTTTTCAGGAAAAACAGAATGAATATGTTCTATAATTTCATTGGATTGCCCAAGTAAAACAGAAGCTTTTTTATAAATGTAACGCTCCATAAATAAGGAGAGTTTATGAGAAAAAGAATCTTCTTTCATCGCATTTAATTCAATAGCTGCCAAAGGCCATAAATCGGAAACATTTACTATTATTTTCTTCTTTTTTAATGAAAGAACAAAAACAGAAATAAAAGAAAGCAAAAGAGGTGGAGATTGGACCAAAACTTTGCGTGGTGTTTTTTTAAATAGCAAATAAAAAAATAATCCAATTGAAAAAGATAAAACCGAAAATACCCGAATCAATACGTTTTTACTCACACTCGGGTAAATCCATAATCGTTTAACTGCAATTCCTTTTCGGTTTTCTTTTATTGAAAATTTGCCTTTATATTCTTGAAATAATTTGCCCTCGGGATAATTTCCTAATGGGCAAACTACAAATACAGCGTAGTTATTTTGATTTAATTTTAATGCCAACTGCTCCATTCTATTGGCAGCAGCACCTTTTTCAGGAGGATAATAATTGGTAATAATTAATAGTTCTTCCATTTTTTCTCACTCTTTTGTCATTCGGTAGGAATCTAAAATTGGGTATTATTTTTTTAATAGTAAATCTATAATACGTTCAGATGCTTTTCCATCCCAAAGCGCTGGAATTCCAAATTGTTTGATTTCATTCTGCAAGAAATCTGAATAACTTTTTACCAAATTTTCAAGTGAATTTCCAACCAATGTATTTGTTCCAACAGAGATCGTTTCCGGTCTTTCGGTTGTAGTTCTCATGGTAAAACAAGGAATTCCCAATACCGTTGTTTCTTCAGAAATCCCACCCGAATCAGTAATTACAGCTAAACAATTTCTGATTAAATATATAAAATTTAAATACCCTTGAGGCTCTACTAATAGGATGTTTTTTAATTCTAGATTTTTATCTCCAATAATTGCTTTTGTTCTTGGATGAATCGGAAAAATTATTTTCTTATCTCTAGCCATTGCGTCAATTCCTTTTAATAAATCAAAAAGTGATTTCTCTTCATCCACATTGGAAGGGCGGTGAAGTGTTAAAAGCAAATAGTTTTTTGACTCTAATTGGTATTCATTCCAAAAATTTGGAGCAGTTATTCTATCTAAATTTTGAAATAAAGTGTCAATCATAACATTACCAACAAAATGAATGTTAGCTGGTAAAGCCCCATTTTTTATTAGATTTTCACCTGCTTTTGTCGAGGTAGTGAAGAAATAATCGGTGATGCTATCCGTTACAATTCGGTTTATTTCTTCGGGCATGGTTAAGTCTCCAGATCGAATTCCTGCCTCTACATGAGCCACTTTAATATTCATTTTTTTGGCCACTATTGCACAAGCCATTGTAGAATTTACATCACCAACTACCAAAACCAAATCGCATGGATTTGACATTAATTCTTTTTCAAATGCTATCATTATCGCAGCAGTCTGTTCTGCTTGTGAGCCGCTTTTTACATTTAAATTTATATGAGGGGCTGGAATATTTAATTCTTCAAAAAAAGTGTCACTTAATGCTTTATCGTAATGCTGGCCCGTATGTACGAGTCTGAAGGAAGTTGTTGCCCCTTCCGATTGTTTTTTTTCAATCGCTTTGATGATGGGTGCAATTTTAATAAAATTTGGTCTAGCGCCAGCAATTAGGGTAATTTTCATTTTTTGTCATTGCGAGGATCGATGCTATCTATTCCTTCAATTAATTTATACTTTCTTTAGAGCAAAATTCTCAAACTACAGAAACAAATTGTTTTAGTTTCCCACTCGGACTACGTTCTATATTATCTTTTCTATGAAAGGTAAAATTCAATCCCGATTCTAGATAGTTTGTAATAGCCAATTTAATGGTTTCTAATTTCTTTTCAGACAATTCTACTTCGCTACAATATTCAATTTCAAAGGTATCTATTTTGGTTTGTTTGACAACAAATTCTTTTACATTTCCGTCGTCTTCAATGATGCTTTTTGTAATATAATAAAAAGTTAATCCAGGAGTTTTTTTCCCACTTGGAAGCATTGCTACATCATTTGTTCTTCCAATTAATTTTTTCAGAATAGGCTTTTTTAATGTGCTTTTTCCCTCTAAAATTCCAATATCGCCTATCTCATATCTTATAAAAGGATGTGCTTTATTGTATAATGAAGTTATTACAATCCTACCTTCTTTTCCGTTAGGTACGATCCTATTGTTTTCATCTAAAATCTCTACAAATAAGGTCTCCGAATTGACTTGCCATTCCTTTTGAATATTTGTAAACGCAATAAGATCCAGTTCAGAAGCGCCATATTCGTTAATTACTGGAACTCCAAATTGAGATTCTAAAAGGATTTTATCTTCTTCAAAAAGCATTTCAGAAGTAACTACACAATATTTCAAACTGGGACAAATAGTTATTAATTGTATATTTTTTTTCTTCAAATATTTTGCAAATAATACAATTGAAGAAGTGTACCCATTGATGTATTGAAAGTGCTTTTTTTGAAATGCAGCAACCACCGATTCCATAAAAGCATCGGATAAATCAAAAACTGGAAACCGATATCTATTACTAAAGAAATCTTTGATACGTTCTTTGGTGTTTCCAATAAAATCTAAAGGAATTCCATAAAAACGCGCCTGTAAATAGGAATTAAAATTTATTCCAAACCATCCAAACCGATCTTGAATTACAGCCCAAGTTAGCGCATGGGAGTACATATTTTTTGCAAAAACAAAAGGAATTCCGCTAGAACCAGAAGTTTTATTGAAATAATATTTTTCTTTATATCCTTTGGATAGTCTGCTTTGAAGTGGTTTTTGAAGCTCTTTTTTTGTCATTATTGGGAGCGCTTCCCAATTTTCGAATTCGTTTTTGCCCACGAATTCAGAATAAAAGCGGTTATTTTTTAAATGGAAGTTCACAATTTCTTCCCTTTTATCCATAACATATTTTTCAAAATCTACTTCTGAAATAGCTTGTATTTTTTTTAAATTTTTTTGTGCCTTCTTGATTGGAAAGCCATTTAAAAAAAGGGATAAATTAAAAATTGAAAACATAGTTTTAAATAAAAAAGGGCTAACAAAAGTCAGCCCTTAAAAATACTATTTATTTAGAATTAATTTTTAATAATTTTTACAGTTTCTGATTTAGAATCTGAAGTGAAATTAAAGAAATACATTCCAGAGTTTAATGCAGAAATATCCAATGTATTTTCTATGCCATTTAATTCTTTTTCTAGAATTGTTTTCCCAGTTAAATCTAAAACTTTCAATGAATAAGAGTCTACTAATGAAGAAGAAATAGAAACTATTGAATTAACTGGATTTGGAGCAACCACAAAGCTTTTTGTGCCAGCAAATGTTGGGTTAAATAAACTTCCATTAAATTTAAAAACTCCACCTGTAAAAGGATCAGAATTAAATCCGCCACACCAGCCGGTTGTTTCATTTAAAAATGCAGGAGGAAGTCTTTGAGTTCCGGTTTCAATTGTAGTCCAAGTTACTCCATTGTCTGTACTATAGGATGATCCATCACTTGTTGCGGTTGTAGTTAAGGCAGAAGTAGCAACTAATTTAGTTGTGCCGGGAATGTAGCATATGTTTCTAAACCCTGTATATGTTACACCTGTAGACCATGTAGTCCCTCCATTTGTTGTAGTGTAGATTTTAAAAGTTCCAGTTCCGGCTGTTGAAGAGTAATTTTTTGCCCCTACAATGATGCCGGTATTATCATCTGTAAAGTAAAGGCTTCCAATGTGTGTTGTAGTTACTTGAGCACCAAAATCGTTTAATGGAGAACTTAGTTTTGTCCAAGTAAGTCCTTTATCAGTGGTTTTGTATATTTTACCTTTGCTAGTTGTAAACCACAATGAATTTCCGGCCGCTACAAAGTTCCCAGAATAACCATATTCTCCTGTAACAATAGCAGGGCTAGTAGCCGGTGTCCAAGTAGTACCACCATCATTTGTAGTGTAAATTTCAAATGTAGTTCCAACAGGATCTCCAAATGCCAATCCATTATTAGCGTCAAAAAAGTGAACCCCGTCTATCCATGAAGAGGCTGCAGTCGAAAAAGACCCTGCATTTTGTTGCGCCCAAGTCACACCAGCATCAGTTGTTTTCCAGATGCTTCCTAATCCAGCAGTAGAGTCAAATGCAGAAACCCAAGCAGTAGTAGCACTTATAGCAGATAGGTTTCCAATTGCTAGAGCAGTGTTTCCAACATTAATTGTTCCTGGAGTCCATGTCGCACCACCATTTGTAGTACGAGTAAATTCCTGAACATTTGCACCTGTAGCAGATCCGTCATAGGCTAATCCCCATACGGTATTTGCATCAATAATTTCTAATTTGCTAATTCCTCTAGATGCACTTGCAAATCCAGAAACCTGGGTATCCCAAGACTGAGCAAAAGTCGATGAGGAGGCAATAAGTAATAAGGTAAGTAATAATTTTTTCATAATGAAGTATTAAAGTTTAAACAAATTTAGCTAAAAAAATTAAAAAACAATTTTTTTTCAAATTTAGTAATCTTGAATATTCTATTTTTGCACCACAACTTATAGCACAACACAATGACAATTTTACTACTTGGATCTGGCGGAAGAGAACACGCATTAGCATGGAAAATGTTACAAAGTTCTAAATGTTCCAAACTTTTTGTTGCTCCTGGAAATGCAGGTACAGCAGCAATCGCTAAAAACATAGCGTTAAACATTTCAGATTTTGAAGCTATAAAAACATTCGCTATTCAAGAAAAAGTAGATTTAGTTGTGGTTGGCCCAGAAGATCCATTGGTGTTAGGAATTTACGATTTTTTCAAATCGGATGCTGCACTAAATCACATTCTTGTTATTGGACCTTCCAAAGTTGGAGCACAGCTTGAAGGAAGTAAAGAATTTGCTAAAGAATTCCTTGTAAAAAACAACATCCCAACTGCCGCATATGATAGTTTTACCAAAGAAACGGTAGAAGAAGGCTGTGAATTTTTAGAAACGCTTCAGCCTCCATTTGTATTAAAAGCAGATGGATTGGCAGCAGGAAAAGGCGTTTTAATAATTCAAGATTTGGAGGAAGCCAAAACCGAATTGCGCAACATGTTGGTGCACCAAAAATTTGGTAATGCTAGTGCTAAGGTGGTTATTGAAGAATTTCTTGACGGAATTGAATTGAGTTGTTTTGTTTTAACAGACGGGAAAAATTACAAAATTCTTCCAACGGCTAAAGATTATAAACGAATTGGCGAAGGCGATACCGGATTAAATACCGGCGGAATGGGAGCTGTTTCTCCAGTGCCCTTTGCAGACGCTATTTTATTAGAAAAAATTGAAACCCGAATTGTAAAACCTACTATTGTAGGTTTACAAAAAGATAATATTGAATATAAAGGATTTGTTTTTATTGGATTAATCAATGTAAAAGGAGAACCTATAGTTATTGAATACAATGTGCGTATGGGAGATCCTGAAACTGAAGTTGTAATTCCGAGATTGAAATCCGATTTAGTTGAGTTATTTCAAGCAGTTGCAAATCAAACCTTAGATCAAGTTTCGTTAGAAATCGATGAAAGAAGTGCCACTACTATTATGGTTGTATCAGGTGGATATCCCGAAGATTATGATAAAGGATTTGAAATTACAGGACTAGAAAAAATACAAGATTCGATTGCATTTCACGCCGGAACTAAATTAGAAAACGACAAAGTTGTTACCAACGGAGGTAGAGTGATAGCAATTACTTCATATGGAGATAATTTCCAAGAGGCCATAAAAAAATCTTATCAAAACATAGAAAAACTACATTTTGATAAGATGTATTATAGAAAAGATATCGGTTTCGACTTACTTTAAGAAAGAGTGCGCCGTAGTATCTTGGTTTTCTTCGTTGTTTTTTTGGTGAATGGTTAATTGTTTGCACCAATAGATAACGTATCTTGCACATACAGCCATTAAGGTCCAGCTAACAATATTAGCTAACCACCAATTATCTAACTCTAATGCACGTAACCAATCTAATGGTTTGAATAAGAAATCTACAAAAAGAGATTGTATTGCTTCAAAAAATGCTTTCATCTAATTAAGTTTTATTTGTTTTTGTATTGGATGTAGTGTTATATTTACAACGCAAAAGTATAAAATATACTCATGATAACAAGCATTTTTAAAAAATCTACACCAATTAATTATTCTTTGATAGGAATTTTAACTATCATTTTGTTTTTTGTATATCAATTTCACAATCCCACCGGAATGAATACTTGGTCTGATATCATAAAAAAAGCAGGTGCTTTAACACTGATTTTAGGGTCATTATTTCTTTCCAATTTTATGGTAAAAAAAAATGCTTTAACAAAAGGAAGCTCTTATACAATATTGTATTTTTTCCTTTTCTTACTCTTCTTTCCAAAGATATTCAGCAGTATGAATTTGCTTTTAGCAAATTTCTTTGTTTTATTATCCATGAGAAGATTGATTTCGCTTCAAACACTAAAATTTACGAAAGAAAAAATATTTGATGCCTCCTTATGGATCTTCGTAGCAAGTTTGTTTCATTATTGGGCTATAATTTTCATCATATTAGTATACATTTCCATTATTTTTAATGCTTCAAGAGATTATAGAAATTGGTTAATTCCTTTTGTGGCATTTTTTTCATTTGCAGTGGTTTTTATATTTTATGACCTTTTATTCGATAAATCGGTGTTAACTACTTTTCTTCATTCAGGAGAAGTGAGTTTTAAGATCGATTATTTTACAAGTCAAACTCAAAACATAGCTTTTTCTATTTTTGCCGTATTCTTGGCGTTTTTTGTTTTCCCATTTGTTATTTCAATTCCAAATAAGCCATTAAATCTCCAAGCTTCCTACAAAAAAGCCCTTTTTGGGACAATATTAAGCATTCTTGTTTTTTTAATTTCGGCTAATAAAAGCAATGAAATTTTGGTGTTTTCTTTCTTGCCAATGGCAATAATTGCAACGAGCACAGTAGAAAATTTTCAGAGTAAATTTAAACAGGAATTAATATTATTACTTTCTATCGTATCTGGATTTTATTGCTTCTTTTCGCAACTATAATTTATCTCCAAAAGCCAAATCGCCTGCATCTCCAAGTCCCGGAATAATGTAGTTTTTTTCATTAAGTTTTTCGTCTAATGACGCTACCCAAAGATGGCAATTGCTCGGAATATTTTTTTCTAAATAAGTTATTCCTTCCGGCGCTGCAATCACCACGGCAATATGAATTTCTTTAGGGTTTTGTTCTAGGTTTAATTTATTTAACACCGCAACAATAGATTGTCCAGTGGCTAGCATCGGATCAATCAGGATTAGGGTTTTGTTTTCCAATGAAGGCATTGCCTTATATTCTATTAAAATATCAAAAAAATCATCGTTATTTGGATGGTGTCTGTACGCTGAAACAAATCCGTTTTCGGCATGATCAAAAAAGTTTGTAAATCCCGAATGTAATGCCAATCCTGCTCTAAGGATAGAACACAAAACTACTTTGTCTGCAATTGCTGTAGTTTGTTTTACGCCTAGTGGAGTAGTAACAGCAAGTTCTTGATAGTGCAATTCCTTACTAATTTCATACGCCATTATTTCACCAATGCGTTCCATGTTTTTTCTAAAACGCATGCTGTCTTTTTGGATTTCTACAGCTCTAATTTCTGCCAAAAAATGATTTAGTATACTGTTGTTATTAGAAATATAATGAATTTGCATAAAAGTGATAATTAAGTAGGTTTATGTAAAAGTATAAAAACTATCTTTGCACCCGAGACCTTTTGGTCAAATTGTATGAAATAATTAAAATGATATAGTTATGTTTTCAAAATTTGCCTATTCCATATTTGAACAAAGTATTAAGGATTACCACGTTCACGACAGTGTAGATCAACCTATAAACAACCCTTATCCAAGTGATAAAATTGAGCATTTGTTGTATTTTAAAAACTGGATTGATACCGTGCAATGGCATTACGAAGACATTATTAGAGATCCAAATATTGACCCAGTTGCAGCTTTAACTTTAAAAAGAAAAATCGACGCTTCCAATCAAGAACGCACCGACATGGTAGAATATATTGACAGTTATTTCCTTCAAAAATATGCTCATGTTGCCGTTAAGGCATCTGCCAAAATCAACTCAGAAAGTCCAGCTTGGACCATTGATAGATTGTCTATTTTAGCTTTAAAAATTTATCACATGAATGAAGAAGTGACTCGTACAGAAGCTTCGCAAGAACATAGAGATAAATGCCAAGAAAAACTAAATGTGCTTTTAGAGCAACGCTCGGATTTATCTACTGCAATTGATGATTTATTATTGGATATTGAAAACGGAGATAAATTTATGAAAGTGTACAAACAGATGAAAATGTACAACGACGACGATTTGAATCCAGTTTTATATCAGAATAAAAAATAATCTACTTGTCGAATAACGCTCAGCATATTGCCATTATCAGACTCTCTGCTATGGGAGATGTTGCCATGACAGTTCCTGTTGTTCTTGCCTTGTCCAAGCAGTATCCCGACTTAAAAATTACCATTGTTTCAAGGCCGTTTTTCAAATCGATTTTTGAAAATATTCCGAATGTAAATTTTTTCTCGGTTCATACCCACCACCAACACAAGGGCTTCGTAGGTATTATCAAGTTATACTCCGATTTAAAAGCGCTTGGGGTAAACCAGATTGCCGATTTTCACAACGTGCTTCGATCTCAAGTGGTGCGCCAATTATTTGCACTTTTTGGCAAAAAAGTAGCCGCAACCGATAAAGGTAGAGCCGATAAAAAAGCACTCACTAGCTTAACTAATAAAGATTTTCGTCCGCTAAAAACAATGATCCAAAGACACCTGGACACGCTTAAGAAATTGGGTTATTCAGTTAATTTGGACATGCCTTATTTGTTAGAAAAAGGACCTATTCCCGAAAAAGCAAGCTCCCTTTTGGGCAAAAAAAATGAAAAATGGATTGGAATTGCTCCATTTGCACATTATAAAGGAAAAACTTATCCAATTGATTTAATGGAAAAAGTGATCGCAGCACTTTCCGAAAACAAACACTATACGGTTTTATTATTTGGGGGTGAACCCGATTTTGTTCGATTAGAACATTTGGCAAATGGATTAGATAATGTATTTAATTTTTCAAAAAAAATCTCATTTATCGATGAGTTGCATCTCATTTCAAATCTAGATGTTATGCTTTCTATGGATTCTGGAAATGCGCATTTGGCGGCATTATTTGGAGTAAAAACGGTAACTTTATGGGGCGCTACGCATCCTTATGCTGGCTTTGCACCGTATAACCAACCAGAAGAAAATTGTTTGGTTGCCGATAGAGCGCAATACCCTTTATTGCCTACTTCGGTTTATGGAAACGTAAAAGTTGATGGTTATGAAGATGCTATGCGAACAATTTCGCCAGAAAAAATAGTTGACAGAATACTGTCACAACTTAATTAAACATCATCAAAATCTACAGTTAATTCACTCGAAGTTGGATGTGCTTGACAAGTTAAAATAAGACCATCAGCCACTTCTTTATCACTCAAAATAGAATTCTTTTTCATCTCTGCAGTACCTTTAGAAACACGAGCTAAACAACTGCTGCAAATTCCGCCTTGGCAAGAATAAGGAGCGTCAATGCCTTGTTTTAAAGCAGCATCTAAAATGGTTTGCTTCTGACTCATTTCAAAAGTCGTTTCCTCGTCGTCTACCAAAACCGTGATTTTAGTATGTCCTTCGTGAGAACTTGCTTCGGTATTTTCAGTGCCTGATGCGGTAAACAATTCAAATTTGATGTTTTTATCGGCAACGTTGTGTTCTTTTAAAACGGCAGTTGCCAAGTTGATCATCTCTTCAGGACCACATAAATAGAACTTGTCAAAATCTTTTTCTTTGTGCTTGTTGTCAAAAACAAAGTTGATATTTGACTTGTCTATTCTTCCAAAAAGTTCGTTTTCAACTTTGCTTTGGCTGAAAGCATAATGCACTAATAAACGGCCAACATATTTCAATTGTAAATCGTGTAACTGTTGGTGAAAAATAGTTTCTTCAGGAGTTTTATTTCCATAAAGTAACACAAAAGAACTGTTCGGTTCGTTTTCTAAAACCGACTGTAAGATTGACATTACTGGCGTAATTCCGCTTCCAGCAACTAGAGCTGCGTAGTTTTTTTGTTTTTCAATATTCGGTTCAAAAGTAAATTTTCCTTCCGGTTGACCTACTTCTAGGATATCGCCTACGCTAAGGTTTTCGTTAGCAAATTTTGAAAAAAGACCATTTTTAACCGCCTTAATTGCAATGCGTAATTCACCATTATTAGGCGAAGAACAAATGGAATAGGCACGACGAATTTCTTTTCCGTCAAGCGTTAATTTCAAATTAATATATTGACCTGCGATGAATTGATATGCAGATTGTAATTCGGTTGGGACATTAAAAACTACAGAAACTGCGCTTGGGGTTTCTCGCTTAATTTCTTTGATTTGTAACTTATAAAAAGATGCCATTGGATTTTATTTTTTACAAAGATAGCAAAGAATATTATTTTACTTTAGAGTTTAGGTTTCTTTATGATCTCTTATTTTTCATGTTCCTCTAGTATAAATATTTCGTTAACGCTAATAGCAAACACTTTCGAAATTTTTAAGGCAAGAACGGTTGAAGGTATATATCTTTCCGTTTCTATAGAGTTAATGGTTTGTCTAGAAACAAATACTTTATCTGCTAAATCTTGTTGCGTAAAATTAAGTTTCGCTCTTTCTACTTTTAGAGTATTTTTCATTTATTTTCATTTCGTTTTAGAAAAAAATAAGTTCCAATATGAGAAAATAGCATAAGGGTAACCAGTTGTTGTGCCGATATTAGTTGAACGGCATCATTAAATGCTATATCAATTAGAGGTGAAATTAAAGTATAAACAATTCCAAAAATTAATGCTCCATAGATGGATTTTAATTTAAGATGAACCATCATTTCATCGTCTATTTTTTCTTTTGCAAATGCTATAAAGCATAATCCTATATTTAATAAACTCATTCCTACAATTTTAATATTTCCTTTTTGGGTTGTATTAAAATTATAATGTAATCCTTTTATAATAAGCATTACAACAATCACTAAAACAAATAAAATAACACCAATTTTTTTGAAATAGTTTGGAAACCCTACGCCTTTAGCTTCTATATTTTTCATTTTTTAATAAGTTAAGTTTACATAATGACAAATTTACTTTACATTTTTCACATTTCCAATTATTTTTTTATAAATAATACATAAGAATTTTATGTATATAAAAAACTTATGTATATTTGTACCTTAATTAAGAGAGTGCTTCGTGTCTCAAAATAACAAAAAGATGAAAAATTCGCAATTATATAAAGGTAGTTTGAATACCATAGTGATGAAACTTTTGGAGGAAAACGGTAGGATGTATGGTTATGAAATTACCCAGAAGGTAAAGGAAATTACTAGTGGGGAATTGAAAATAACCGAAGGTGCTTTGTATCCCGCTTTGCATAAATTGGAAGCCGAAGGAGTTCTAGAAGTGGAGGTTGAAAATGTAGACAATAGATTACGAAAATACTATAAACTTACCGAAAAAGGAAGCAAAGAAACCATTAACCGATTGGCTGAATTGGAAGATTTTATTAGAAACATGCAAAGTTTAGTAAATCCAAAATTAGAATATTGAAAATGAAAAATAACAACAGACCAAATTGCTTAGTATACCTATTAGTATCATTACTACTGTCAATACTAACTTCGTGTAAAATTAACGGACTTACTAATGATTATGGTAAACTTACTCCAATAGAAAAATCTAAAATCATTGCCCTTAAAAATTTTGAAAATCTGAGTAAAGACACTATTTATAAAATCAATGCGTTGCAATTAAAAGAAGAATTGTTAAAATATGATGCTGCAATGGTATATGAGTTTACCAATGGCTGCTCTTCGGAATTTTGTAGACCACTCAAAGTGTATGAGAAGTATGCCCAAAAACACCATTATAAGTTGTTTTTGGTAATGAATGGTTTTGCTAATTTAGACAGAACGTTAAGCCAAAATTTTACTTCGCCGCTTTTTGCTATAGATGGGGATTATTATAAAAAAAGTTTTAGATCGGTTTATACCCAATATTTTCATAATGAATTAAGAGATAAACCATTTAAAGATAAAGAATGGTTAGGAAATCTTTTCTTTTTTGAGCATGGCAAGTATATAAAAACATTAAATGATTTACCCAAAGAAGAAAATTAATTATGAAATTATCTAAAATACAAATAGCAAAAATTGATGAAATTTTAGAAAATCGAGGCTTAGATTTTTTAGATTTTAAACTTGAAATAAAAGATCACTTTGCGACCCAAATAGAAGATTTGTGTAAAAATCAAAATAACACTTTTGAAGAAGCGGTGACAATAGTTTTGAAAGCGTGGGAAACTAGTTTGGTTTTAAAGCATAGTATTTGGATTAGTAATAAAAGAGGTTTTTCAGTTGTGGTTTTAAATGCAATTAAAAAGCGTTACATTATTTATAGTTCCATAACACTTCCTATAATTCTTGGTCTTTCAGTTTTATATTTTAAAGAGTTTGAAACAGCAAATACTAAAGGTACAATGTTCTACATCGGCGCTATTTTATTTTTATCTTTATTTATTTTACGCTATTTTATTTCAATAAATAAACAGGAAACAAGTTATTCTTATGAGTTTAGTCGAATTTATAAAATGGCTACATTCTTTTTATTTTTTGGAGTTGCTTCTTACGTTGTTCCTGCAGCCTATCCAATGGGTTTATTTTGGAATTCAACGATTATTGCTTATTTTCCAATTGCAATTTATAGTTATATAAAACACATGCAATTTAAGAAGCGTTTAAATATTGTATAATATGAAATTATCCAAAGAACAAATAGCAAAAATAGACGAAAATTTAGTATTGAAGGGAGTAGTTTATGTCGACATAAAATTAGAATTGATAGACCATATTGCTTCGGAAATTGAAGATAAAATTGAAGATGAAGGCGTAGATTTTGATTTAGCTCTTAAGAACTCTTTTTATGAAAGACGAAATATTTTAAGAACAACCAGTGCTCCATTTTGGCTTGGAAATTTTTTTCACGCACCAAAAATAATAATTGATAAATGTGTATCAAACACTCAAGATCTTGCAAAAAGCACCTACTTTTCTGCGGTTATTGCGAGTATTATTCTAACAGGATTCTACCAAATTTATCATGGAGAAAAGATAATTAGAATTTCGGATAATTTAATTCAAGCATTTTTTATATTTTGTAGTTTATCAACACTTACCTTATATTTTGTGGTATTAAACTCTAAAAGGAAAACCACTTATAGTCGATTATTTATAAGAAGGGGTTGGTCAATGGTGATTTTTTTACTCATGATCAGTTTTGGAGAAATGCATATTCATTTTTATAGACCGAATATGTCTGTTTTTATTGTTGCTATTGGCAATACTTGCTATATGACATTATTTTCCTACACAATACTAGGTATGAATCTCGTGGTAAAACACTTTAAAACACTTAAAAAACACAAACTCTATTTTTGAATATGAAATTATCAGCCGACCAAATCCAAAAACTTTACACTTTCACACAACAACATTATGTTGAATATTACGATTTGCAAACGGAATTGGTAGATCATTTAGCTAATTCTATTGAAGAACAATGCACAGAAAATCCAAAACGAACTTTTGAGGAAGCTTTACAAATGGAGTTCAAAAAATTTGGAATATTTGGTTTTATGGATGTGGTAGAACAACGTCAAAAAGCCATGAATAAAAAATACAATAAATTAGTGTGGCAGCATTTTAAAGCTTTTTTTAGATTACCCCAAATTATAGGAACGCTAGTATCGATTTTTCTCGTGTTTCAATTACTGAAATCTATTACTATTTCTCATGAAGTTGCTGAAATACTTACTTTTATGATTTTAATTTCCTTTTGGGTTGGATTAATTCGAATGAATAGTAAAAGAAAAAAAACAGCAAAAATAGAGGGAAAGAAATGGCTATTGAAAGATATTATTTATGGATACAGCTCGATGGCGGGAATGAGTTATTTGCCTTTTCAGTTATTTTTACAGTTTGAAAATCATTCCAATCTAATTATGTTATTTTTTATGAGTTTTTTTATGGTTTCAATGGTAATTATTGAATACATCATTTTTTTTATTATTCCCTCCAAAGCCACCGAATACCTAAAACAAACCTATCCCGAGTATGATTTGGTTTCGTAATTAGTAATGAATTTAGAGTGTTTTGTAGATTTCTTATTTAAAAAACCGGCTTATTTTTTTAAAGTTTCAAAAAGAAGCGTACTTTTACCAGTTAGTTATACTAAAACTAACTTTTATTAGTTAGTTATAAAACGATTTTAATTTGAAAACGAGTACTTTAAAATATACTTTCCTTACCGCAGCAGTCTTAATTTTTGTAGCTTGTTCTACAAAAAGGAACACCTTTATTTCTAGAAATTATCACGCCTTAACTACTCGAGATAATGTGCTTTACAATGGTAATTTAGCCCTAGATAAAGGAATTATTGACCTTAAATCTCAGTATAACGATAATTTTTGGGCCATCCTTCCGGTAGAGCGTATGCAGGCTTCTGAAGAGCAGATGCTGCCAGGGCAAACCAAAAACCAAAATTTTGAAAAAGCGGAAACCAAAGCAACCAAAGCCATTCAAAAGCATTCGATGAATATTGACGGCTCTGAAAAAAATCCACAAATGGACGAGGCGCATTTATTGTTAGGAAAAACAAGGTATTACGACCAACGGTTTGTTCCCGCTTTGGAAGCTTTCAATTATGTTTTGTATAAATACCCTACAAGTAGTCGAATTCAAGAAGTTAAAATTTGGAGAGAAAAAACCAACATGCGCATGGATAATGATGCCACGGCGGTTGTAAATCTTAAAAAATTATTAGGCGAAATAAAATTTAAAGATCAAATTTTTGCAGATGCCAACGCCGCATTAGCGCAAGCGTATTTAAATTTGGAAGAAAATAAAAACGCATTAGCAAAGCTTAAAATTGCTACAGATTTCACTAAATCTAACGAAGAAAAAGCACGCTACCGATTTATTGAAGCACAAATTTATGAGCGTTTAGGACATAAGGATAGTGCTTACGCCAAATTTCAAGAGGTGATTGATATGAATCGAAAATCAGCTCGTCAATATGTAATTCAGGCGCACGCACACCAAGCTGCTCAGTTTGATTATAAAAAAGGAGACACCATTGCCTTTTTAGAAAAATACAGATTATTGCTTAAAGATAGAGAAAACCGTCCGTTTTTAGATGTGTTAAATCACCAAATGGCTTTGTTTTATGACAAACAAAATAAACCTAAAGAGGCAATAGTTTATTATAATAAATCCATTAAAAAAAGATCAAACGACAGCTATTTAGTAGCTTCTAATTATAGAAATCTTGCGGATATTTATTTCAATAAAGCGAAATATGTCTTGGCAGGAAAATATTTTGATAGTACGCTTACCGTTTTAAATTCTAAAACGAGAGAGTTTAAATTGATTACCAAGAAAAGAGAAAATCTAGAGGACGTAATTAAGTTTGAAGGAATTGCACAACGAAATGATAGTATTTTAAAAATAGCATCATTATCTAAAGAGGGTAAGGAAAAATATTACAAAGAATATATTGATGCTTTGAAGAAAGAAGATGCTAAAACAGCAGCAGCTGTAGAAGCAAAACTTAAAGATTCTAAAGCTAAAGATGCTGCTAACTCAGATAATGCTTCGGCTTCTAAGTCGGCTACAACTAAAGCAATCACTCCGGTTTCTTTAAACCCAGGTTCAGGAAGTACATTTTACTTTTACAATCCATCAACCGTTTCTTTCGGAATGGTAGAATTCAAGAAAAAATGGGGAGATAGAGCGCATGTGTTAAATTGGAGATTGGCAAAAGAAGCGATAAAAGACGATAAAAATCCGGAAGACAATAAAGAGGCACAGGCTGATGCCGACAATCCATCAAAAGAGGTAAACGAAAAATATTCTGTAAATTATTACATCAAGCAAATCCCTTCTTCATCAAAGATTTTAGACAGTATTGCTAAAGAACGAAATTTTGCTTACTACCAATTGGGAGTGATTTACAAAGAAAAATTTAAAGAGTATCCAAGAGCTGCAGACAAGCTAGAAAAATTGTTAGACAACAAGCCCGAAGAGCGTTTAGTATTGCCATCAATGTATACTCTTTATAAAGTATATGAGATTATTGATAAAGAAAAAGCGCTGGCTATGAAGTCTAAAATAATTGCGCAATTTCCAGATTCTCGTTATGCACAAATATTGAGTAATTCTGGCGGAGGAACTTTAGCAAGCTCCACTCCCGAAGTGGCCTACAATGAATTATTCAGAGATTTTGAAAAAGAAAAATACCGAGAAATTCTTCCTAAATTAGAACAAGCTATTGATCAATTCACGGGGGAAGATATGTTGCCTAAATTTGAATTGCTAAAAGCGAATGTTGTTGGAAAACTTAAAGGAGTTGCCGAATTTAAAAAAGCATTAAATTATGTTGCGCTGACCTATCCAAATAGTGAGGAAGGAAAAAACACCGAGGTTTATATTGCAACCAAAATTCCGTATTTAGAATCATTATCTTTTAATTCAGAATTTCCATTATCATGGAATATTTTATACAAAGCAGACGATTTATCTGCAAAAAGCACCAAAGATCTTTTAGATAAAATCACCAAATTTGCTAAAGAAAGAACCATCGAAAAACTAACCGTTTCAACAGATATATACACTTTAGAAAGTAATTTCTTGGTTATTCACGGGATTAAATCTGCCGAAAGTGCTTCAGGTATTGCGCACGTATTGAAAGAATATAAAGATTACAAAATAACGGATCCTGCTATTGTTATTTCAAGTGAAAATTACAAAGTGGTTCAGGTGAAAAAAAATAGTAATGATTACATTGCTGGAGATTGGTTAAACAAACCAATTGTGCCAATTCAAAGAAATATTGTTATTCCAGAGACTAAAACAGCAGGGAAAAAACCAGAAGCTGTGAAACCTAATGAACAAGGACAAGATCCGAATAATAATATGCAGGCACCTGCTTTTAAAGGAAAGCAAAATAGCGCGAGCGCTCCTCCAATGGATTTAGATCCAACGGATAGCAATTTAGATAATGCAACCCCAAAATCAGCTAATCCGGGTTTCCCTAAAAAACCATAATTATGTTTGATAAAAAAACGAAATCCTATACCGATTTATTGGGTAAAACCAACCGAATTGTAGAGGGCACTACAATAAAAGGAGATATTGTTTCTCCTGCAGATTTTAGATTAGACGGGCATTTAATAGGAAACTTTGAATCCAAAGGGAAGTTGGTTATTGGCCCTGCGGGAAGCGTAACCGGAGATGTAATATGTAAAAACTGCGACATTGAAGGAAAGTATAAAGGCAAAATTCAAGTTTCGGAGTTGCTAAATATTAAATTAAAATCGAGTGTGCAAGGGGAAGTGGTTTGCGGAAAACTTTCTGTAGAACCCGGCGCCGACTTTAGTGCGAGTTGCATTATGAATCCAAATTCTAAATCCCACTTGACAAATGAATCCCCAGTCACCGAAAAAAAAGCCTAATAAATGGTTGGCATTAATTAATATTCCCATTCAAATGGGGGTAGTAATTTTTTTGTTTTCAAAACTCGGAACTTGGTTGGATGAAAAATACCCGAATCCCAACACCTTATTTGTAAAAGCATTAACTCTTATTGGAGTGGCACTTGCTTTTTACAACATCAACCGACAGCTAAAAGAAATCAATAAAATGGATAATAATGAAGAACAGTAAATACACGCCTTTACTTGAATCGTTATTACTTGTAATAATTGTATTTGTTTTACATGAATCTTTCATTTATGTAAAGTATGATTCCATAATAACGGATCGTTTTAGATATGCTACTCCATTATTGTATTTGTTTTTTTATTCCTGTTCCCTAATCATATTATTTATATTAATAAAGATGAAGGAAAAAAACATTGATAGCGTTGGACAAACCTACTTATTAGTAACAAGTATAAAAATGGGATTGGCTTATATTTTATTACATCCCATTTTACAAGAAACGAGTGAATTAATCACCCCCGAAAAATCAAATTTCTTTTTAATATTTGCTGAGTTTTTAACAATAGAAACGGTTGTAACTATTAGAATGTTAAACAAAAAGCAATAAAACAGAAAAACACACCTACTTTTCTCAAAAAAAATAAAAGTTATACTTTTTAATATTAATTAAAATTGTACTTTTGCACCAAATTTGAGAAAATAAATTAAAGAAATTATCAAATATGTTGTTTTTAAACAAACCACTTCAGTTCTTATTTGCCGCTTTAGTAGCATTTTTTCCTTTATATAGTAATGCGAATTCAAGCGAAAATGCACCTGTAAAACAAAAGGTAGAAGCAGTTGCGGCTACTCCTGAAATAAAAGCATTATCTGAAGATGAAAAAAAGGATGAAGAACGAAAAGAGTTCATCCAACACCACTTATTAGATTCTCACGATTTTCATATTTTTTCTTATGGAAAAAATGCTGAGCATAACGTTGGTTTTCCATTACCAGTTATTCTATGGGATAATGGGGTTCATGTATTTTCTTCCTCAAAATTTGAGCACGGTGAAGCGGTTGCCGAAGATGGAGGAAACTTCTACAAAATTAGCCACCACGATGGTAAAATCTACAAAACAGATGCTGCAGGGACTTTAAAAGAAAATGCTAAAGGCCAAATTGAAAACGAAAAACCTATTGACTTATCTATAACCAAAAGTCTTTTTATGATTTTTGTTGTAAGTTTATTAATGTTCTTATTATTTGCTGGATTAGGTAAATCATATAAAAAGAATGGTTCTATTGCAAAAGGAGCAGGTAGATTTTTTGAGCCTATTATTTTATACATCAGAGACGAGATTGCTATTCCTAATATTGGAGAAAAGCACTACAAAAAATACATGAGTTTCTTATTAACTATATTTTTCTTCATTTGGTTTTCAAATATTTTTGGATTAACACCACTAGGGGTAAATATTACAGGAAACTTAGCGATTACTGGGGCATTGGCTCTTTTAACTTACCTTATTACTACCTTTACTGCAAAAAAAGATTATTGGAAACACATCTTCTGGATGCCAGGAGTTCCCGTTCCAATGAAATTTATTTTGGCACCAATTGAATTGTTAGGAACGATCATTAAACCGTTTTCATTAATGATTCGTTTGTATGCAAATATGTTGGCTGGTCACGTTGTATTAATGAGTTTAATTGCTTTAATGTACAAAGCAAATAGTATGGTTGGAAGTCCGTTGGCATTCTTACTTTCATTTGTTTTAACATTATTAGAAGTATTAGTTGCGTTGTTACAAGCGTATATTTTTACAATGTTGGCAGCTTTATATTTTGGTTCTGCTTCAGAAGAGCACCACTACGAAGAGGCACATTAGAATTTAGAATTTAGATTTTTGAAAGTTAAATAAAGTTCTTAAATCATTAATTTTATCGTTTATCAAATTGAATGTTTAATTTTTAATACATATTTTTATGGAAATTCCTAGAATTGTTGGAGCAGGATTAGTAGTTATTGGAGCTGGTATTGGTATTGGTAGAATCGGTGGTTCTGCAATGGATGCAATCGCTCGTCAACCAGAAGCTACTGGAAAAATCCAAACAGCGATGCTTATTGCTGCTGCACTTATTGAAGGTATTGGTTTCGCTGCAATTTTTGCATCGTAAATTTTTACAACAAAAGTTGTAACGGTTGGTTACAACTTTTGTTCTTTTTTAAAATTAAAAAAATTTAAATACATATATAATGGAAGAATTATTTGGTCATATTTCATTAGGCTTGTTTATCTTACAAACAGCATTATTCATTGCATTAATTTTCTTATTGAAAAAATTTGCTTGGAAACCAATTTTAGATGCTGTAAATGAAAGAGAAGAAGGTATAAAAAATGCTTTACAATCGGCTGAAAGTGCTAAAAAAGAAATGCAAAATCTTAAATCTGATAATGAGAAATTATTAGCTGATGCAAGAGCTGAGCGTGATGCTTTAATGAAAGAAGCTCGTGAAATCAAAGATAAAATGATTAACGATGCTAAAACCGAAGCGCAAGCTGCAGGTGAAAAAATGATTGCGCAAGCAAAAGCAGCTATCGAAAGCGAAAAAAATGCAGCAATGGCAGATTTGAAAAATCAAGTTTCTTCACTGTCATTAGAAATAGCTGAAAAAGTATTAAGAGATGAATTATCTAACAAAGATTCTCAAACAAAATTAGTTGAGAAAATGTTGGGTGACGCTAAATTAAACTAATCATTATGTCTAGAGCAGCGATTAGATACGCCAAAGCAATATTAGACATTGCTCAAACTTCTGGAAAAGCAGATGCAGTTAAAATGGATATGAATTCTATTGTTACTGCAATCACTGAAAGTCCAGAATTAAAACATTTTCTTACTAGTCCTATTATTAAAATAGAATATAAGAAATCGGCATTGTCTGAAATATTTTCAAATGTTCAAGCAGAAACAAATAGTTTATTTGATTTGTTATTTGAAAACAAAAGACATGAAATCTTAGAAGATATCGCAATTCAATACAATAGATTATACGATGAAAGTAAAGGAATTGAAGTAGCCAAAGTAACTACTGCACTTCCAATTACTCCAGAGTTAGAAACAAAAGTATTGGCTAAAATTGCCGAGTTTTCAAAAAAGAAAATTACTATCCACAACATTGTAGATCCAGAAATTATTGGTGGATTTATTTTAAGAGTTGGAGATCAACAATACAATGCTTCAGTAGCAAGTAAATTAAGTGAATTAAAAAGAGAGTTTAGCAATTAAAATTCCATTAAAGATATATCAAAATGGCAGAAATTAAACCAGCTGAAATTACAGCAATATTAAAAAAACAATTATCTGGTTTTGAATCAGGTGCAAGTTTAGAAGAAGTAGGAACTGTACTTCAAGTGGGTGATGGTATCGCTCGTGTTTACGGTTTATCAAATGCTCAATATGGTGAGTTAGTACAATTCGAAAACGGATTGGAAGCAATCGTATTGAACTTAGAAGAAGACAACGTTGGGGTGGTACTTTTAGGACCATCTACTGGAATCCGTGAAGGATCTACAGTAAAAAGAACACAACGAATTGCTTCTTTAAAAGTTGGAGAACAAATTGTTGGCCGTGTTGTAAATACACTTGGAGAGCCAATTGATGGTAAAGGACCTATCGGAGGGGAATTGTTTGACATGCCTTTAGAAAGAAAAGCTCCTGGAGTTATCTTCCGTCAGCCAGTAACCGAGCCATTACAAACAGGTATTAAAGCGGTTGATGCTATGATTCCTGTAGGTCGTGGACAAAGAGAGTTGGTAATTGGTGACCGTCAAACAGGTAAATCTACCGTTTGTATCGACACTATCTTAAATCAAAAAGAATTTTACGATGCTGGAAAACCAGTGTTTTGTATCTATGTTGCAATTGGACAAAAAGCTTCAACTGTAGCTGGAATCGCTAAAATGTTGGAAGAAAAAGGAGCTATGGCTTATACAGTAATTGTAGCAGCTAACGCATCAGATCCAGCACCAATGCAAGTATATGCACCAATGGCCGGAGCTGCAATTGGAGAATATTTCCGTGATTCAGGGCGTCCTGCATTAATTGTTTATGATGATTTATCTAAACAAGCAGTAGCTTACCGTGAGGTATCTCTTTTATTAAGAAGACCTCCAGGTCGTGAGGCTTATCCTGGTGACGTATTTTACTTACACTCTCGTTTATTAGAAAGAGCATGTAAAGTAATTGCTGATGATGATATTGCTAAAAACATGAATGACTTGCCAGATACTTTAAAAGGTATCGTAAAAGGTGGAGGTTCATTAACGGCTTTGCCAATCATTGAAACACAAGCTGGAGACGTTTCTGCATATATCCCAACCAACGTAATTTCGATTACTGACGGACAAATTTTCCTTGATGGAGATTTATTCAACTCTGGAGTTCGTCCTGCAATTAACGTAGGTATTTCGGTATCTCGTGTGGGAGGTAATGCACAAATTAAATCCATGAAAAAAGTAGCGGGTACTTTAAAATTAGACCAAGCTCAATTCCGTGAATTAGAAGCGTTTGCTAAATTTGGTTCTGATTTGGATGCAGTTACTTTAAACGTAATTGAAAAAGGAAAACGTAACGTTGAAATCTTAAAACAAGGTTTGAACTCTCCTTATACAGTAGAAGATCAAGTTGCAATTATCTATGTAGGTTCTAAAAATTTATTAAGAAATGTTCCAGTAAATAAAGTAAAAGAATTTGAAAAAGATTTCTTAGAATATTTAAATAATACACATAGAGATACATTAGATGCATTAAAAGCTGGAAAATTAGACGATAACATTACTGATGTTATTGAAAAAGCAGCTTCAGAAATTTCTGCAAAATATAATTAATTAGGCTTAAGGTCCTGGGTTTTAGGTTTTAGTCCTAGTACCCAGAACCCCAAACCCAATACCAAATAAAATGGCAAACTTAAAGGAAATCCGTAATAGAATTACATCCGTTTCATCTACGATGCAGATTACTTCTGCAATGAAAATGGTTTCTGCGGCAAAACTGAAAAAAGCACAAGATGCAATTACAGCAATGCGCCCTTATGCCGAAAAATTAACGGAATTATTACAAAGTTTAAGCGCTACTATGGACGGCGAAGTTGGTGGTGATTTTACCGCTCAACGCGAAATAAATAAAGTGTTAGTTGTAGCAGTAACTTCTAATAGAGGTTTGTGCGGTGCATTTAACACCAATGTTATTAAGCAAACAAAAGCTATTGCTGATTCCTATGCAGGAAAACAAGTAGATGTTTTTTCTATCGGAAAAAAAGGTGGTGATGTATTGAAAAAAACAAACAACGTTGTTGCTAGTCATAATTCAATTTACGACAATCTTACTTTTGATGCTGTAGCAGAAATTGCTAATGAGTTAACAGAAATGTTTACTTCTGGGGCGTATGATAAAATAGAAATTGTTTACAATGAATTCAAGAATGCCGCAACGCAAATAGTTCAAACGGAACAATTTTTACCATTAGCACCTGTAAAATCAGATATTCCAGTTACTGCAGGTGATTATCTTTTTGAACCATCTAAAGAGGAAATTGTATTAACGTTAATCCCAAAATCTCTAAAAACACAATTGTACAAATCCATTCGTGATTCTTTTGCTTCTGAGCATGGAGCACGTATGACCGCAATGCACAAAGCAACAGACAACGCAACCGAATTAAGAGATCAATTAAAATTAACTTATAACAAAGCACGTCAAGCGGCAATTACTAACGAGATCTTAGAGATTGTTGGTGGAGCTGAAGCTTTAAAAGGATAATTTAAGTATTAATAAAATCATAAAAGAGTCAACATTTGTTGGCTCTTTTTTTATTACATCGATATTATAACTATTTTTGTTTATCATTAAAGATAATTACATTGAGTTTATATAAAAACTTATTCAAACAAACTGCAATTTATGGTTTGGCAATGGTGTTGCCAAGAATGCTTAGCTTCTTTTTGGTTCGACTTTACACCAATGTGCTTCCAAACCGAGCAGACTATGCCGATTTGACCACGGTATTATCTTGGATGGTATTTTTTAATGTGATATTATCTTATGGTTTAGAAACTGCTTTCTTCCGGTTTTACAATTCTGAAGACGACAAGAAAAAAGTAATTGCTACTTCAACCATTTCAATTTTCTGGAGCTCTTTAGCATTTCTTATAGTCGCTTTATTATTTAGAAATACCCTTGCTAATTATGCTAATGTCGAAGTGCAATACATCACCTATTCCATTTGGATATTAGTATTAGATGCTTTGGTTGTGATTCCGTTTTCAAAGTTAAGAGCGAACCAAAGACCTATGCGTTATGCCGCAATTAAAATTGGTAATGTAGTTATTAATTTAGGTTTGAACTTCTTCTTTTTATTGGCTTTGCCAAATAGTGCAGCGTCAGATCCAAACGGCATTTTTGCTTCCATTTATGTAGAAGATTTTCAAGTAGGCTATATTTTTCTGGCAAACTTAATTTCTAGTCTAATCACATTTGTTGCTTTATCCCCCGATTATTTTAAAATAAATTGGAAGTTGGATCCCGAATTATGGAAGCGCATGATGCAATATGGACTTCCAATACTAATTGCAGGATTAGCCTTTGCCATCAACGAACATTTTGATAAAATCCTATTAGGGAAATTATTACCACCCAATATTGCCAAATCGGAAGTTGGGGCTTATTCCGCATGTTATAAATTGGGGTTGTTCATGGTATTATTTAGAACTGCCTATACTCTAGGAATAGAACCGTTTTTCTTTAGCCATGCTAATAATGAAAATGCCCCAAAAACCTATGCTACCATAACCAAATATTTTGTGATATTTGGCTCATTTATATCTTTAAGTGTAATTGTTTTTGCCGATTTGTTAAAAATAATTTTATTGGATAACGAAACCTATTGGTCGGCAATGAAAGTAGTTCCGCTGATTGTTTTTGCCAATTTCTTTTTAGGAATCTATACCAATTTATCGGTTTGGTATAAATTGACAAACAAAACGAAAATAGGCGCCTATATCTCATTAGTTGGTGCTGCCGTAACCTTAGCACTAAATTATCTTTTAATCCCTTTAAAAGGACCTTTCGGCGGTTATTATGGCTCGGCAATTGCAACTATTGCAGCTTATGGAAGTATGATGGCCTTGTCTTATTATTTAGGCAGAAATAAATATCCAATTCCTTATGATCGAGTACGAATTTTTGGATACCTAACTTTGAGTATTTTGTTCTCAGCCATTTCGTTTTACATTCCGTACATAAGAGAAAATTATTTTATTAAAATCGGAATCCTTTTCGTGTTTTTATATTTCATTTATTACAGCGAAAAAGAAACTTTATTAAGAATCATTAAAAGAAAAAAATAAATCAGAGGGATGAGATTGCTTCGTTTCTCGCAATGACTAAATAATGACCATTAAAATCATCAATAAATCGCAACATGAATTGCCAAATTACGAGACCATCGCATCGGCAGGAATGGATTTGCGCGCTAATATTTCAGAACCAATTACGCTTAAATCGTTAGAAAGAACCATTGTAAAAACAGGACTTTTTATTGAACTTCCAATTGGTTATGAAGCACAAGTTCGCCCAAGAAGCGGATTGGCAGCCAAAAAAGGGATCACCGTATTAAATTCTCCAGGAACAGTTGATGCCGATTATCGTGGTGAAATTGGCGTAATTTTAGTAAATTTATCTAATGAGGATTTTGTGATTGAAAATGGCGAACGAATTGCACAGTTAATCATCGCCAAACACGAAAGAGCCGAATGGATTGAAGTTCAAGAATTGTCTGAAACCTCTAGAGGTGAAGGGGGTTTTGGAAGTACAGGAGTAAAATAAAGTAAATTAATTTGAGGATGGGCTTGCTTCGTTCCTCGCAATTACAATAAAATGAAAATAATAGTACCAATGGCAGGTCGTGGATCAAGATTAAGACCACACACATTAACCATTCCAAAGCCACTTATTCCAATTGCCGGAAAACCAATTGTACACCGATTGGTAGAAGATATAGCCGGTGTATTAAATCAAGATATTGATGAAGTAGCCTTTATTATACACGAAAGTTTTGGGGCAAAAGTAGAAGAAGAATTAGTAGCAATTGCTCAAAAACTGGGCGCTCAAGGAACAATCTATTATCAAAATGAAGCCTTAGGAACTGGTCACGCCATTATGTGTGCTAAAGAATCTTTGAGTGGTCCTGTGGTTATTGCATATGCTGATACTTTAATTCGTGCCGATTTTGATATAGATAAAACTGCCGATAGTGTAATTTGGGTAAAACAAGTGGATCAGCCAGAAGCTTTTGGGGTAATTAATTTGAATGAAAAAAACGAAATTATCGAATTGGTTGAAAAGCCAAAAGAGTTTGTTTCGGATCTCGCTGTTATCGGAATTTACTATTTTAAAGATGTTGCCGTTTTAAAAAATGAATTGCAATTAGTATTGGACAACAACATTGTTCACGGAGGAGAATACCAAATTAATGATGGTATTAAACAAATGATGGCAAAAGGAATGAAATTTGTTCCCGGGGAAGTAGATGAATGGATGGATTGCGGAAACAAAGATGTTACAGTTGACACCAACAATAAAATGTTGAACTTTTTACATAACGACGGAATCCACCTGATTGATTATGATGTCAAACAAGAAAATTCGACCATTATTCCGCCGTGTTATATCGGAAAAAATGTGGTATTAATCAATGCAACTATTGGCCCTAATGTATCGTTAGGAGACGGATGTCATGTAAGTGATAGTACCATAAAAAACAGTTTGATTCAAACGCATTCACATATAAAAAATGCCCATTTGGATAATGCTATGATTGGGAATCATGCAAGTTTTGATGGCAAATTTACAAGTATCAGTATAGGAGATTATTCGGTATTAGAATAAATGAAAAAAACAGCTTTATTTCCTTTTCTAATCGCAATGTTTTTTGCGCCTATTTATCTTTTTGCTCAAGAAGAGCCAAAGGATACTTTGGCATTGGCGGAAAATAAATTTGAAGATTCTTTTTTCGAATCGTTGAAGCAAAAAGGAATGGAAAACTATGATAGAGCAATTGAATCTTTAGAAAAATGCCAGACGCTTCAGCCAGAAAATGGTGTCGTTTATTTTGAATTGGGAAAAAATTATTTGTCTCAAAAAAAATATAAAGAGGCTTACGATAATTTTGAAAAAGTTACCAAAATAGACCCTAAAAATCGTTGGGCTTGGGTAGGAATGTACGATGTATGTTATGATACCCACGATTACAATCAAGCGATTAGTATCGTTCAAAAATTGGTCGAGTTTAAAGCCGATTATCGAGAAGATTTGGTTTCGTTGTATATGAATACGCAGCAGTTTGACAAAGCGCTCGATTTAATCAACGAACTTAATGAAACGGTTGGAAAATCTGATAAAAGAGAATTGTATAAAGCGCAAATTTTGCAAGACGCCAAATACCAAGGAGCAGAAAAAGCCAATTTGATTAGTAAAATCAAACAATTTCCAAAAGAAGAATCCAATTATATTTCATTGATTTTTCTGTATTCTAAAAGCAATCAAGAAGATAAAGCATTAGAAGTTGCACAACAATTAGAAAAAGAAATCCCAACTTCCGATTGGGCCCAAGTGAGTTTATTTAAATTTCATTTGAACAATAACGACGGTGTAAAAGCCGTTAATGCTATGAATATTGTTTTGGCAAGTGAAAAGATTGACACTAAATTAAAACACCGAATATTGAATGAATTTTTAATATTCACCAAAAATAATCCTCAGTTTGATAAAGATTTAGATCATGCCATTGGGTATTTTAGCAAGGACAAAGAAGTAAAAGTGTCCAAAGAAATAGGTAAGTTTTATCAATCCAAAAAAGATTGGGCTAGAGCCATTCACTTTTATGAAATGCATTTAAAATCTACTAATGACGATATGGAAACCCTATTGTTATTAATGCAAGCGTATACTGAGAATTTTCAATTTGATGTATTAGAAACTGCTTCAGAAGAGCAAATGCAATTGTTTCCGTCGCAGCCTCAATTGTATTATTATAATGGATTGGCCAACAACCAATTGAAAAATTACAAAAAAGCAATTGCAAGTTTAGAATCGGGGATTGATTTTATTATTGACGATCCAAATTTGGAAATTAATTTCAATCTTCAACTTGGGGAGGCCTATAACGGATTGGGCGATTTTAAAAAGAAAGATGCTTATTTTGTAAAAGCAAACGCTTTAATAGAAAAACAAAAATTACAACACAAATAATAAAATGAAAAAATATTTAGCGCTTGTGCTATTACTTGTATTGGCATCCTGCAAAACCAAAGCGGTTTTGGCAGAAGGACAAGCAAGTTCTTCTTTGTCTGCCGACAAGATTATTTCAAGCTACGATAACAATAAAATTGACTTTTCTACATTGTATATTAAGGCAAGCGCTCATTATGAAGATGAAAAACAATCTCAAAATGTACAAGCCGAAATCCGGATTAAAAAGAATGAAAAGATTTTAATTAGTGTTCGTGTTTTAGGAATTACTATGGCAAAAGCGTTGATTACGCCTAATTCTGTTCAGTATTATGATAAGATTGGAAATAAATATTTTGAGGGAGATTACACGTTATTAAGCAAATGGATAGGCACTGATTTAGATTATCAAAAGCTGCAAAATATGTTTTTAGGAAAAACGATTGATGATTTACATGCCGGAAAATACGCAGCTACAATTATCGAAAAATTATACAAATTACAATCCAATCCGGATAGCAACACCAATAAATCGTTTTATTTTGAAAGCGATAATTATTTGGTAAAAAAACAAGAAATTAATCAAACGTTGCAAGAGAGAACGTTGCAAATAGAATATCCCGATTATAAAAGATACGACTCAATGATTTTACCATTATCTTTGGCAATTGATGCCCGACAAAAAGAGAGTAAAACCAACATCAATATTGAATACAAGAACATTTCCTTTAACGAAGAACTTACTTTCCCTTACAACGTGCCCGAAGGATACGAAAGAATATTCATAGAAAAGATCTAATAGTTATGCAAAACAAAATAGCCACTTTATTTTTCATCTTCTTAACTTCATTGGCTTGGGGTCAATTAACGCAAGAAGAATTAGAGCAAAGAAAAAATAAAATTCAGCAAGAAATTCAAGAAAAAGAACGCATGCTTCTAGAGGTGCGAGGCAAAGAAAAATCGGTGACCAAACTTTTGCAAATTCAAAAGGAAAAAATTGGTTTAAAACAAAAATTAATCTACACCACCGAGAAGCAAGCCAAGTTGCTGAGCAACAACATGTATATTAATCAGGTTGAAATTAATAAGTTAAAAAAAGACTTAGTTATTCTAAAAGAAGATTATGCCGAGATGATTGTCAAATCGTATAAAAGTCGTTCGCAGCAAAGCCGAGCCATGTTTTTATTATCCTCTCAGAACTTTTTGCAAGCCTATAAAAGATTGCAATACATGAAGCAATATTCCAGCTATAGAAAAATGCAAGGGAATGAAATTAAAGATAAATCGGTTCAATTGTCAGAGCATAATGCAAAATTAAGCGGTCAAAAAACCGAAAAAGAAAAGCTATTAGCTGAGCAAGAAAAGCAACGTGCAGATCTTGAAAAAGAGAAACAAGAGCAAGAAAAAATTGCAAATAGCTTGAAAAAAGACAAAAAACAAATCATTACCGAAATCAAGAAAAAGCAACAAGAGTCTAGAAAAATTGATGCACAGATTCAAAAAATGATTCGTGATGCAATTGCAGAAGCCAATAAAAAAGCTGCTGCTGCAAAAGTTAAAGCCAATCCTAAAACGACAACTGCTGCCGAAACTAAAAAGATAGAAGAGTCAACCAAGATTATGCTTACGCCAGAAGGGCAATTGATTTCCAATAACTTTAAGGCCAACAAAGGAAGTTTGAATTGGCCGGTAGAAAAAGGAGCTATTACCTTAGGTTTTGGAGATCAACCGCACCCAGTATATAAAACACTTACGATTCATAATAGTGGAGTAGAAATCACTACAGAAGCTGGAGCAAGTGCTCGCGCCGTTTTTGGAGGTGAAGTGACTAAAGTAATTATTACCTCTCCATTAACCAAATTAGTGTGTGTGCAACACGGAGATTTCTTTACGGTATACCAAAACTTAAGTTCGGTAAATGTTAGCGCTGGAGACAAAGTTGCTGCTAAACAAAGTATTGGTAAAATTAGAACCAATGCGGAAGGGAAGACCATCTTAAAGTTTACCATTTCACAAAATGCTTCATTCGTAAATCCAATGAATTGGTTGAAACGATAAAATAGAAATCAAATAAAAAAGGTCCAAAGAGTTTTACTTTTTAGGACCTTTTTTATTTAAACAAACAATGCTTTCAATTCGGTGGCATCGTGCGGACTCATTTTTCCGGCAAGAACTAAGCTCAATTGTTTTCTTCGTAAAGCGGCATCAAAGCGGGATTTTTCTTCATCTGTTTGTGGATCTAATGGCGGCACCGAAACCGGATTCCCCGATTCATCAACAGCTACAAAAGTGTAAATAGCTTCATTTGCCTTCATTTTATTCCCCGATTCTCTATCTTCTATCCATACATCCAAAAAGATCTCCATAGAGGATGTAAATGCGCGAGAAACCTTAGCTTCTATGGTCACAACACTTCCTAAAGGAATGGTGCGGTTAAAAGCAACATGATTTACCGAAGCAGTCACTACAATTCTTCTAGAATGTCTTCGGGCAGCAATACTTGCAGCACGGTCCATTCGAGCCAATAATTCTCCTCCAAAAAGGTTGTTTAAAGGATTGGTTTCACCAGGCAATACCATATCGGTAAGTATGGTTAAGGAATCTATAGGATGCTTTGGAGTCATAATTAAATTTTTTACAAAGGTATTTATTTTAATGATAGTAGGTTTTAAAAAATCAACACCTAGTTTGTCATTCCGAAGGAATCTCTAATAAAACATCAAGCTAAAAATTCCTGCAGCTCATTATTAGAAATGAATAAAAACAAAAAATCCCGATTTCTCGGGATTTTATTATAGTTCTTCAATCAGCACCCAAGCTTCTGGGTTGTGTGATTTTTTAATCCGTTGCATTTCAGTTTGCGCTTCAGAATAAGAAGCATAACTCTTATAAATAACCGGAAACAGTCCGTGTTCATTTTTGCGAATTCGTTTTGCAGGATAACCTAAATGAACAAGCTCATCATACATTTTATCGGCATTTTCTTCACTAAGAAAGGCACCTGCCACAATGTGGTAAGGCATTTTAGCATTGTTCACTGTTAAAGTTACAGCAGGAATTGGGTTTGAAATTACAAAAGTAGCCTCTTGAATTTTTTGCTCTACTTGCTTTTGCACTTTAGTTTGTACTGCTAAAGTTTCTTCTTGAATTTTTTGTTGGTAATAGTTATTTCCTAACACTCCACCAGCACTTAATAATCCGGCGCTAATTACAAAAATAGCAGCATATTTCAAGAACGGATTGGAACGCGATTCAGGAATAAGTTGAACCACTTCGGTTTCTTCTTGTATTTGAGCTA
This sequence comes from Flavobacteriaceae bacterium, assembly GCA_947453195.1. Classification (GTDB taxonomy): domain Bacteria; phylum Bacteroidota; class Bacteroidia; order Flavobacteriales; family Flavobacteriaceae; genus Flavobacterium. The sequence continues at coordinate 89,968 of CANGFO010000001.1, read as the reverse complement.
CTTGTTGTAACACCTCTCTTTTAATAGCAGGAGAAACATACGTAGTTAAACCGAAAGATTCAGTTAAGTAATTTACTGAATCGAATGGAGTAAAAACAAGGCTTTTTTCGGTGTTCAGAGAAAATTCTCCAATATTTTTTAGTGTAATGGTATCTAAATCTTGAAGTTTAGATTTCCAATTTACCACTTGATTTTCAATAATTGATACCGCAGCATCGTAACTAATCTTTTCAGATTGCGCCATATGATTAGCTAATAATCCGTCGTTATTTTTTAAATACGAATTAAAAGAAACCAATTTTTTTGGCGGATAAAAAGAATGCGACGACTCATTTAATTGTGCCGATTGGATTTCGGTTAAAAAAGCACCAAATCCAGGAACGGTAACACATTGGTACCGATATAGTAATTGCGATATGTATAAATCCATCTTCATAAACACAAAATTAATTATTTAATGGGAAGGACAAAATTTTATCAACAAATTTTGTTAACAATTTTAAATATTATTCGTATTTTTAGGATAGATACTTAAATAATCATGACCGATAACGAATTGTTTCACTTGTTAGCTTTAGTAAAAATTGAAGGGGTTGGCGACATTATGGCTAAAAAATTAATTGCCCATTGCGGTTCAGCCGAAAAAGTATTTCAAGCCAAACCAAATTTTTTAAAAAATATTGATGGCGTGGGAAAGGTACTGCTTCAAAATTTAAAAAACCCCTCGGTGTTCACTTTAGCAAAAAGCGAAATGAATTATTTCAAAAATAATAATATTTCGTGCTGTTCGTATTTAGAAGAAAACTACCCCGATCGTTTAAAATATTGCATTGATGGGCCCGTATTGTTGTTTTCTTCAGGAGCAATTAATTGGAACAATAAAAAAATAATTAGCATTGTGGGAACCCGACAGGTTTCTGCTCACGGAATTGATTTTTGCAAAAAACTAATTCAAGATTTAGCCCCATTAAACCCAATCATTGTGAGTGGATTTGCCTACGGCGTTGACATTGTAGCGCATCTGGCTGCACTTGAAAACAACTTGCAAACAGTTGCGGTGTTAGCCCATGGACTCAATCAAATTTATCCAAAATCACACAAAAAGTACGTTTCTAAAATGGAACAAAATGGCGGTTTTTTAACCGAATTTTGGAGCACTTCAAGTCCAGAAAAAGAGAATTTTGTAAAACGAAATCGCATTGTAGCCGGCATTTCTGAGGCCACAATTGTGATTGAAAGTGCCGAAAAAGGAGGTTCGTTAATAACAGCACTTCTTGCAAATGATTACAACAGAGATGTTTTTGCAGTTCCGGGAAGAACGTCCGATAAATATAGTCAAGGATGTAATAATTTAATTAAAACCCAGCGGGCGCATTTATTGACTTCGGCTGCCGATCTTATTTATATTTTGAATTGGGAAATCCACAAACAAGAAAAGCAAAGTATCCAAAAGCAATTATTTGTTTCATTAACCGAAATCGAACAACAAATTTACGATTTCTTGCTTGCACAAGGAAAAACCGAAATTGATCAAATCGCGTTGGAGTGTGATTATCCTGTTTTTAAAACATCGTCTGTTTTAGTCAACATGGAATTAAAAGGCGTGATTCGCCCTTTACCCGGAAAATTATTTGAGGCAATTTAAGTATTAGCTACCAGAAAAGCCTAATTTTATTCGTACTCTTTTAAGCACTGAATCGGCAATAGCTCCTGCTTTTTCAGCACCTGTTTTTAAGATGGCATCTAGCTCCGCACGATTGGAAATGTAGTAATTGTATTTTTCTCTTTCGGCTTTAAATTTCTCGCAAATAAGTTCAAAAAGAGCTTGTTTGGCATGGCCATAACCGTAATTTCCGCCAAGGTAATTTTGCTTCATGGCATTAATTTCTGCCTCGGAAGCCAATAATTTATACAAAGCAAAAACATTGCACGTATCAGGATTTTTTGGATCTTCCAGTGGTGTACTATCGCTTTCGATACCCATAATTTGTTTGCGAAGCGCTTTATCATCTAGGAATATATCGATGATATTGCCACGTGATTTACTCATTTTTTGCCCATCAGTTCCTGGAATGTACATGGTTTCTTCTTGCACGGTTCCTTCCGGAATTACAAAAGTTTCTCCCATTTGGTGGTTAAAACGCGACGCAACATCTCGTGTAATTTCTATGTGCTGCATTTGGTCTTTACCAACCGGTACAAAATTGGCATCATATAATAATATATCAGCAGCCATTAGCATTGGATAGGTAAATAATCCAGCATTTACATCCTCTAATCGGTCTGCTTTATCTTTAAAAGAATGGGCTAAAGTCAATCTTTGATAAGGGAAAAAACAACTCAAATACCAAGATAATTCGGTAGTTTGAGGCACATCAGATTGGCGATAAAAAATTACTTTATTTATATCGAGTCCGCAGGCTAACCAAGCAGCAGCAGTACTGTAAGTATTACTTAACAAGGTTTCGCCGTCTTTTATTTGTGTAATCGAATGTAAATCGGCAATAAAAAGAAACGATTGATTTTCTGGTTTTTTAGATAATGCAATCGCAGGGATAATTGCTCCCAAAAGGTTTCCTAAATGTGGGGTTCCTGTGCTTTGAACACCAGTAAGTATATTAGCCATTCTAAAAATAATTTATGCAAAGTTAAACCTTTGTAATAAAAATCTCCTACATTTCCTTAATTTTGACCTTATGAGATTTATAAAAATCATTTTTTGGACACTTTGGCGTATTTGGTTTTATTTTGTAATAGCCTTTTTCATTGTGTTATTATTTCCGTTTTTACTGATTTCTATTTTAAGGGAAGAATGGTACGGCTATTTTTTTGTGATGGCACGAATTTGGGCAAAAGGAATTTTACTTGCAATGGGATTTCAATATAAAATAGATCGCGAGCAAGAAATAGAACAAAGAAAAAGCTATATGATTATTGCCAATCACACTTCTATGATAGATATTATGTTGATGTTGGCCATTGAAAGAAATCCTTTTGTATTTGTAGGAAAAAAAGAATTAGCAAACATTCCGTTGTTTGGATTTTTCTACAAAAGAACGTGTATTCTAGTTGACAGAAACAGTTCTAAAAGTCGATTTGCAGTTTATGATCGGGCACAAAAAAGACTCAATCAAGGGTTAAGTATTTGTATTTTCCCAGAAGGAGGCGTTCCAGATGAATCGGTGGAATTAGATGAATTTAAAGACGGCGCTTTTCGATTAGCTATAGAACATCAAATACCTATAGTACCCATGACATTTGCCGATAATAAGAAGAGGTTATCCTATACTTTTTTAAGTGGTTCTCCAGGCTTGTTGCGCGCCATGGTTCATACTTCTATTGAAACAAAAGGCCTAACTTTAGATAATAAAAAAGAAATAAAAGAGAAGGCGAGAGCCATTATTTTGAATCAATTAAAAAAATACAATCCATAAATAAGAGCGCTAATAAGGCGCTCTTTTTTTATTTTGGTATCGATTTAATGATTGACAACGGCATCGTATTCTGCAAAATGATCTACACCTTGCGCATCAGTGCTGGTCCAAAATTTAAAATGATAGGTTCCTAAACTAGCAGGTTTAAATTTTAAGGTTGCTGTATATTCCAATTGACTTGGCGGACAACTTGACCCTGAATTTTGTTTTAAAGCAATTATAGCCACCGTTCTTGTAAAGTCATTTCTTTCATAATAAAAATCGTAAAATGAATGGCAAACCGTTGGGCGAATGTATTGCACCGGAATTTCGGTAATGCTATCTTTTGCAAATTTTATCGGCATCACCACTTGGCTTACAGGCAAAGTCTCTAATTCTTCTGTTGGGCCATCATATCTTGGAGAGCAAGAAATGCATAAAAAGCCAACTGCTAAAAGTAAATAAATGTATTTCATGATAAATTATTTTTTATTAGACTTTCAAAAATAATAAAAGTTTCTTTCAAATAAAAAAATCACGCGGTAAAGCGTGATTTAATTATTAAGCATTATTTTCTTTAATAAGTTCTTTAATTTTTTGTTCTAATTCATCAGCCAATTCTGGGTTGTCTTTAATTAAAACTTTAACGGCATCTCTACCTTGGCCTAATTTGGTTTCGCCATAGCTAAACCATGACCCTGCTTTTTTGATTACTTCAAACTCTACAGCTAAATCTAGAATCTCTCCTGTTTTAGAAACTCCTTCGCCATACATGATGTCAAATTCGGCAGTTTTAAAAGGTGGCGCCACTTTGTTTTTTACCACTTTTACTTTGGTACGATTTCCTATTACATTGTCTCCATCTTTAATTTGTGAAGAACGACGAATATCTAAACGAACCGAAGCATAAAATTTCAATGCATTTCCACCCGTTGTTGTTTCTGGGTTTCCAAACATCACTCCGATTTTTTCTCTTAATTGGTTGATGAAAAATACGGTACAATGCGTTTTGCTGATAGTTCCAGTTAATTTTCTTAAGGCTTGAGACATTAAACGAGCGTGTAATCCCATTTTAGAATCTCCCATTTCTCCTTCAATTTCACTTTTTGGAGTTAAGGCAGCAACCGAGTCAATTACCACAATATCAATTGCCCCAGAACGAATTAAATTCTCAGCAATTTCTAATGCTTGTTCCCCATTATCAGGTTGTGAAATGATTAAATTTTCAATATCTACTCCTAATTTTTCTGCATAATTTCTATCAAATGCGTGCTCAGCATCAATAAAAGCAGCAATTCCTCCAGCTTTTTGAGCCTCGGCAATCGCATGAAGCGTTAAGGTAGTTTTACCAGAAGATTCTGGCCCGTATATTTCTATAATTCTTCCTTTAGGATACCCATTTACACCCAAAGCTAAATCTAAACCTAACGATCCAGAAGAAATAGTTTCTACTTCTTCAACGGCCTTATCGCCCATTTTCATTACGGTTCCTTTTCCGTAGGTTTTGTCTAATTTATCTAATGTAAGTTGTAATGCTTTTAATTTGGCTTCTTTTTCTGAACTCATTGCTATTGATTTTAATTGCTCCTATTTTTCCGTAAAAATATATAATTTTTTTGAAGAAAAAGAAGTTTATTAAAATGATTTTTAAGTTTTTATTCTTTCACTATTTTTTTAGAAACCGTGCCTTTATTAGTATTAATCTGAATTAAATAAAAACCTTTTGATAGATTAGAAATATCAATGGAAATGTTTTTATCAGAAATTAGATTATTTTGTAAAACCCTGCCATTCATATCTAAAATAGTAGTTGTAGCAGTTGTAAAATTATCCATATTAATTGTGATCTTATCGGATGCTGGGTTCGGAGAAAGGGTAATATTGTCTCCCAATTTATTATCGGTTGTTGATAAGAGATTGGTTATTTTTCTAATTGTGTGACTTCCAGTATCAGCTACATAAATATTCCCAATAGAATTAATAATCAATCCCTCTGGATGAAGAAATTGGGCATTAGTACCAATTCCGTTTCCACAACCACCCCATGTTCCATTATATCCTGCAATTGTTGTTACTTCTCCATTAGGAGTAACTCTTCTTATTAGATTGCCATTCTGAGAAACAAAATAAATAATGTTATCATTATCTATTGTTAAACCACTCGGATTATCTAAACTAGCATTTGGCCCAATACCGTCTGTATTTCCTTGGATGCCATTTCCAATGTAAGTTGAAACCATTCCATCAGTTCCAATTTTTTTTATTTGATTATTATTTCTATCAGCAACAAATATATTTCCTGCGGAATCTAAAGCAACCCCACAAGGCATATCAAATTGAGCTAAGATTCCAAACCCATTGCTATTTCCTTGAGAACTGCCTGCTATGGTTGTAACCACTCCATTAATATCTATTTTTCTAATTCTATGATTATAGGAATCTGCTACATAAAGGTTTCCGTTTACATCAACCGCTAATCCCTTTGGGGTATTAAATTCTGCTGCCATTCCAATTCCGTCAGCATTTCCGGTAGTACCACTACCAGCTAATGTATGTGCAACATTACTGCCTAAATTAATTTTTAGAATACGGTGGTTAAATGTGTCTGAAATATAAACATTTCCAGTAGTGTCCACTGCTACACCATAGGGCGTGTTACTCCCACTGCCTGCTAATGTGGTCACCACTCCAGTTGGAGAGATTTTTCTAATACAATTATTTCCAGAATCCGCCACATAAAATGTTCCATGAGTATCAACAGTAATGGCTCTTGGGTAATAAAACCTTGCTGCTGTTCCTGTAGCATTAACTAATCCGTGGTAAACTTCACTACATCCACCTGCAAATGTTGTTACCGTTTGTGCAGAAATGGAAATGGAATAGAAGAATAAAACTAATAATTTGATATTTTTCATATGAAGGTGATTTGTATTTATTAATTTCAGATATTATCTTATTCAAAATTAGTAATTTATATAGTGCAATAATAATGAAAATAAAATAAAAATAAACTCTAATTATTTTATTATTTATAATTCAATATTTGCAAAAAGGGTTAGTGTAATTAATAATAACATTTCTAACCAAAATATATTTCTTACTTTAGCCAAATTAATTTTTAGATTATGGAAAAATTACTTTCCTACCCAATATCTGTTGTATATTATTTTTGCTTCGGATTATGTTTGGTTATTTTTCATCCCATTCAATGGATTTGTATTAATGTATTTGGCTATCAGGCCCATAAAAAAAGTGTTGATTATTTAAACTTTTTTTTGGTTAGATGTACGAATATTCTTGGCACGACCTACACTTTTAAAAATAGAGAAGTAATTCCCGAAAATGTCCCCATTATTTTTGTGGCAAACCACCAAAGCTTGTATGATATTGTGGGAATCATTTGGTTTTTAAGAAAGTTTCACGCCAAGTTTGTGAGTAAAAAGGAATTAGGAAAAGGCATTCCAAGTGTATCATATAATTTACGCCACGGCGGCTCTATTTTAATTGATAGAAAAGATCCAAAGCAAGCCATTCCATTAATTAAAGGCCTTTCAGAATATATCGAAACCAATAACCGATCAGCAGTTATTTTCCCAGAAGGCACGCGAAGCAAAACCGGGAAACCGAAAGAATTTGCGCTAAGCGGATTAAAAATACTTTGCAAATATGCTCCTTCGGCTTATGTTGTTCCTATTTCTATTAATAATTCCTGGAAAATGGTTAAATTTGGTCCGTTTCCAATGGGATTAGGAAACAAATTAGAGTTTATCATTCACAATCCAATTGCAGTTAAAGATTTTACTTTTGAAGAAATTGCCGCAAAAACAGAAGAAACCATAGTAAAATCAATAGTATAATACCCTCAAAATCTCATATTAATAAATAAAATATACTAGATGTCATTAACCAATATCCGACTGGAAGTAATGCAATTTTTAGAAAAAAATGTAGACTCTTTCATACAACAATATTTAATTCCAGTAGAAACCATTTGGCAGCCTTCTGATTTTTTACCTAATTCGCAAAGCGAAACTTTTTTTGATGAGGTAAAAGAGTTACAAGAAATTGCCAAAGATTTACCGTATGATTTTTGGGTAGCCATGGTTGGAGACACCATCACCGAAGAAGCCCTTCCTACCTACGAATCCTGGTTAATGGAAGTAGAAGGAGTAAACAACTTAGAAAATAATGGTTGGTCAAAATGGGTTCGTCAATGGACGGGTGAAGAAAACCGTCATGGAGATTTGCTTAATAAATACCTGTATTTATCAGGCAGAGTAAACATGCGTGAAGTAGAAATTACGACACAACATTTAATTAATGATGGTTTTGAAATTGGAACCGGAAGAGATCCTTATAAGAACTTTGTATACACTAGTTTTCAAGAATTAGCAACGTACGTTTCTCACAATAGAGTATCTCAAATTGCTAAGCAATATGGTGACAACAAACTTTCAAAAGCGTGTAAAATAATTGCTGGTGACGAAATGCGCCACCACCAAGCGTATAGCGAATTTGTAAATCAAATTTTTAAAGTTGATCCTAGCGAAATGATGTTGGCGTTTCAATACATGATGAAACAAAAAATCACTATGCCAGCACATTTCTTAAGAGAGTCAGGACAATCAATAAGCACCGCTTTCAATCAATTTTCTGACTCTGCTCAAAAACTTGGGGTTTACACCGCCAATGATTATGTAGATATTATGCAAAAATTAATTGATAAATGGCAAATTGATAAAATATCAAATCTTACCGATGAAGCTGAAAAAGCAAGAGATTATTTAATGAAATTACCAGCTAGAATGGCTAAAATTTCTGAAAGAATTGTGCTTCCTGAAGAAAATCATGTTTTTAAATGGGTTCAACCTGCCTAAATAATCAAATTAATCCTTTCTGTTAAGAAAGGATTTTTTATTCCCCAAGCCTATGTCACTGATAGATAATACTATTCTTTTTGTAAAACAAAAACTTCAAAACGCTGAAGCCGGTCACGACTGGTATCATGTAGAACGAGTGTATAAAAATGCACTGTTAATTGCTAATGCAGAAGAATGTAATTTAGAAATTGTGAAACTGGGCGCTTTACTTCACGATATCGCCGATAGTAAATTTCATAATGGCGACGAGACAATTGGACCCAAAATAGCAAGAGCGTTTTTAGAATCTCAAAATGAGTCAGAAGTAGTTATTTCGCATGTGATTGCAATAATTGAAAACATTTCTTTTAAAGGCGGAAATTTCGAAAAGAAATTCTCATCTAAAGAATTAGATATAGTTCAAGATGCCGATCGATTGGATGCTCTTGGCGCTATCGGAATTGCTCGAACTTTTAACTACGGCGGCTATAAAAACCGCCCATTATATTTGCCCGATGTAGCTCCTAATTTGCACATGACCAAAGAGGAATATAAAAATAGTGAAGCCCCAACGCTCAATCATTTTTACGAAAAATTATTGTTGTTAAAAGACAAAATGAATACCGAAACCGGAAAAAAAATTGCATTACAAAGACATCTTTTCATGGAAAGTTTCTTATCTCAATTTTATTCGGAATGGGATGGTGAAAAATAAAAATAAGATTAATTCCCTTTAAAATCGGCTTTTCTTTTTTCTAAAAAGGCAGTGGTTCCTTCTTTAAAATCTCCGGTTCCAAAGCATTTCCCAAAGTTTTTTATTTCCGAATCAAAGCCATTTACTCCGTCGGTGAAATTAGCATTTACCGATTCAATAGCTTTACCAATAGCAACCGGTGAATTTTTCATAATGCGTTGTGCCAAAGATTTAGTATAATCTAAAAGTTCTGCTTGGGGCACCACGTGATTTACCAATCCGGTTCTGTAGGCTTCCTCTGCAGTTACCATTCCAGCAGTCATTATCATTTCCATTGCACGGCCTTTACCAACAAGTTGCGGTAATCTTTGCGTTCCGCCATAGCCCGGAATAACTCCAAGAGAAACTTCGGGTAAACCCATTTTAGCATTATCAGAAGCTGTTCGAATATGGCAAGCCATTGCTAGTTCTAATCCGCCTCCAAGCGCAAAACCATTTACAGCAGCAATAACAGGAGTGTTTAAATTTTCAATAAAATCAAATAACAATTCTTGCCCTTGTTGCGCTAATTGCGCTCCTTGGTCTACAGTGAAATGAGCAAATTCCGAAATATCAGCACCAGCTACAAATGCTTTTTCACCTTCACCAGTAATTATTATAACTTTAATTTCTGGGTTATTATTTAAGCTTTCTAATCCATCATGTAACTCCTTTATGGTAGCTACATTTAGGGCGTTAAGTTTTGACGGACGGTTAATCGTGATTTGTCCGATTCCGTTTTCTAAGGCAATAATAATGTTTTCGAAATTCATAATTTAATTTTATAAGATAGGTAACGAAACCGTAAATGTAGTTCCTTTTTCTAATTGGGTTTCAAATGTAATTGTTCCTTTGTAATTTTCAATAATGTTTTTGATGATTCCTAATCCAAGCCCCATTCCACTATTTTTGGTTGTGAATTTTGGTTCAAAAATATGTTCTATGTAGCTTGACTCAATGCCAATTCCATTGTCTTTTACCGTAATATTTACCCAATTTTCTTCACGCGTTACGGCTACGACAATCGATTTTTCCTCTTGATTTTCTGGAATAGCTTGGATGGCATTTTTAACTAAGTTTGTAATTATTCGTACTAAATGCGTTCGATCCATAATGGTAATAATTTCTTTTTCTTCGCTTTCAAAGTGTATCGCTTCTTCATTAAATATTTCTAATGAAAATTCTACAACTTCCACCACATTTAGCGTTTCATTTTGTTGTGCAGGCATCGAAGCAAAGTTAGAAAATGCCGATGCTACCGAACTCATGGTGTCAATTTGCTGAATTAAAGTTTTAGAATAATCACTCAGTTTTTGCTGTAAATTTGGATCTTCGGGATCAAATTTTCTTTGAAAACTTTGAACCGTCAATCGCATTGGAGTTAGCGGATTTTTAATTTCATGCGCTACTTGTTTTGCCATTTCGCGCCAAGCTTGCTCACGCTCACTTTGCGCAAGCATGGTAGCACTTTCTTCTAGTTTATCCACCATTCGATTATACGCGTTGATCAAGGAATTGATTTCGCGGCTATTGGCTTCGATGACAATCTTTTCATTTTTTTGTTCCAAACTAGTTTGGTTGATTTTTTCAGAAATGGTCTTCAACGATTTGGTAATATAACTTGAAAGAAAATACGCCAAAGCAAAAGCTATGAGCAGCATTATAAAATAAACCTGACTCAATCGAACCAAGAAATCCTGAATTTCACTTTCGTAAAAACTATCGTCTTCTACATAAGGAAGGTTTAAAATACCGAGTGGTTTAAACTTATCGTCTTTAATTTGACTATAGGATGAACGAATTTTTACGCCATCTACAATTTTAATATCCACATAGCGCTTTTCAATGGATGACTGCACTAATTTAGTTACATATTTAGGTATTGGCGGCGCTACATTATCTACTGAAAAGGAAGCTTTTGAGGTTTTTAATAAATTTCCGCTTAAGCTATAAATATTAATTTCTACATTATGAATATCGGATAATTCATGAATTTTATCTTTGAATATATAAGGTAGATTTCGCTCTGTAAGCGGATAGGTGGTAGTAGATAAAATGTAATTGATGTTTTCTTTTACAGCATCTTCTTTCCTGTCTAATCGCTCCTGGTGGTATCTTCGCGCTTCATTTTTAAACTGAATCACCGAAATCAATGCCATTAAAGAGGCGGCAATTAAGATCAATACAATCATCGATAGGAAAATCCTAATTCGAAGGGAAAGCATTGACATTTTAAAGCCGTTAAACATTTTATCTAGTTATTTTTTTCTCTGATTCTTTTATAAAATTTAAATCCAAGCATAATCAAAAGGGAAAATAATACAATTCCGATTACGCCATAAATCCAATTAAAAGCATTTTTTAAAATTACTAAAAAAACTACTGCAAATAATATAATTGTAGCACCCTCATTCCAAAGGCGCATGTAATTGGAGCCGTACTTAAATTGATCGTTTTGTAATTGCTTGTAAATTAAGTGGCATTTCCAATGGTATAAATACAACAGAAACACAAAACCTAATTTAACATGCATCCAAGGCATGTGCAACCAAGCATTTCCTAAGTCGGTAAAAAACAACATCCAAAATGCAAAAATACTTGCTAATATGGCACTTGGCCAAGTAATAATATACCAAAGTCGGTACGTCATTATTTTGTATTGCTGTAGCAAAATTTCCTTTTCAGGGGATGGTTTTGCATTGGCTTCTATTTGATAAACAAACAAGCGAACAATGTAAAACAACCCTGCAAACCAAGTTACAACAAAGATGAGGTGAAGGGATTTTAGATAATCGTATAACATAATTACTTTAATTAGACCATTCTTTAATCCAATTTGCCACCACGCCACACCATTCGTCACCATCATTCATACAAGGAATTGCCATAAATTCTTCCCCACCATGATGTAAAAATTGTTCGTTGGCTTCCATAGCAATTTCTTCCAAAGTTTCTAAACAATCTGATACAAATGCCGGAGTTACCACGGCTAATTTCTTAATTCCTTTTTCAGGCATTTTATTTACTTCCACATCCGTGTAAGGTGTTAACCATTTATCTCCCGCTAAGCGCGATTGAAAGGTTTGGCTGTATTTTCCTTCAGGAATACCTAGTAATTTCACTACCTGTTTGGTCGTTTCATAACATTGGTGGCGGTAGCAAAATTCGTGTGCTGGCGAAGGCGTATTACAACACGAACCATCTATAGCACAATGTGATTTGGTCACATCGGTTTTGCGAATATGACGTTTGGGAATTCCGTGGTAGGAAAACAACAAATGATCGTATTCAAAAGTGTCTAAATGTTTTTTTATTGAATTGGCTAATGCCTGAATATAATCGGGTTTGTTGTAAAAAGCAGGAACTTTGGTAAGTTTCATCTCTGGAAACTTGGTTCGAACTAAGTCATCTGCTAGCTCCCAAATGGTAGTTGTAGACGCCATGGCATATTGCGGGTATAAAGCCAAAAGTAGCACCTCAGTAACTCCTTTTTCTCTTAATTCTTGTAAGCCTTTTTCAATAGTCATCGTTCCATAACGCATGGCCAATGCCACCGGAATTGAACTTTTCTCTTGAACTTTTTTATGCATTCGTTGCGAAATAACCACTAAGGGAGACCCTTCTTCCCACCAAATTTTAGCATAGGCTGCCGCTGATTTTTTTGGTCTTGTGTTTAATATTATCCCACGAACCAACAAGGCGCGCAATAAAAACGGAACGTCAATAACGTATTTATCCATTAAAAATTCATCTAAATACGGCTTTACATCTTTTGGTGTTGGACTTTCTGGCGAACCAAGATTTACAAGTAATACTCCTTTCATTAGTTGTGGTAAATTATATAGTAATATTAATAGACATTAGGTATTTTTTTGGGGTAGTGGCAAATTTTTTCTTAAATGCCGCAATAAAATGACTGCCAGTGCTGTATCCAATTTTTAATCCCACTTCATTTACATTATAAGAGCCTGTATCTAGCAGTTGGCGTGCGTAGTCCAATTTATAATCCAATAGGAATCCATAAACGGTATCACCATAAATTTGCTTGAAACCCATTTTTAGTTTCTTCAAACTCAATCCCACTTGGCCTGCCAATTCTTCTAAACTTGGTGGTTCAGCGATATTGGCGATGATGATTTCTTTGGCTTTTTTAATTTTAACTACATTTTCTTCATCTATTAAGAAAGGACATTGTGCAGCATTTGGATCTTCCGATCTATTAAAATACAAACTTAAAAGCTCGTATCCTTTACCTTTATAATATAGGTTTTTAATTGCAGGGTTTAGGTTGTAATGAAATAACTGGCTTAACACAATTGCCATAGAAGGGCTTATGTCGCTTTCGGTGTAGTATTTTCGATCTTTATTTTCGTCACTTAAAAAAGGGATATTTCCAGATTCACTTGAAAAAAGCGAATGAAATTTTTGAATAGAAATAAGTACCGAAATCACCCAAGTGTTTGGCGCAATTTCTAAATTAAGTGGTAATTCTTTTTGTGGATTATAAAACAAAAGGGCTTTCTCTTCTTTTAAATCTAAGGCATATCCACCGGTGTTAAAAATAAATTTTGCCTTGCCTTTAATTCCAAAATGAAATTGTATAAGTCCTTGATTAACATGTCGGTTAACATGAAAATTTTCGGTTCCTTCATTTTGAAATCGGAGTAAAATAAAATCAGTTTCAATTTTAATTTCTTCTTGTGAACCCATAGCGACATTTTTTGTATAAATAAAATTGAATCTTACAAATTTATTAAGAATTGTTTTAAATTATTATTTTCAAAACCATTTATTTTAAAGCAAAATTATAAAAAAATAACGCTGTAATTACAAATTCCTGCAAATTTTCTCTCAGCGACATAAAAAGTACTTTTAGCGTTACTTTTATAAAAAGCTTAAACATAAATTTGTTTAACTTTTAGGTAAAAGGGTAACTATGGAAAATAATAATACATTAAAGTCAACTACTTTTTACTCAGTCGGATTGAGTTACAAGAAAGCAGATGCGGAGATGAGGGGTAAATTTAGCTTAGACGCACAAGCTAAAACCAACTTATTAGCACAAGCAAAAAGAGAAGGTATCGAAGCGTTAATCGTTACTTCTACTTGTAATAGAACCGAAATCTATGGTTTTGCTCAACATCCATTTCAGTTAATAAAATTACTTTGCGAAAACAGTCACGGCACCGTTGAAGAATTTCAACAAGTTGCTTTTGTATATAAACGACAAGAAGCAATTAATCATATGTTTCGTGTAGGAACTGGTTTAGACAGTCAGATTCTTGGAGATTTTGAAATAATTAGCCAATTAAAAATGGCTTTCGCCGAAAGTAAAGCCATGAATCTTGCCAATGCTTTTATGGAGCGTTTAGTGAATGCAGTGATTCAAGCTAGTAAAAAAATAAAAAACGAAACCGAGATTTCTTCGGGAGCGACATCAGTATCTTTTGCCTCCGTTCAATATATTTTTAAAAATGTTGAAGACATAGCAAATAAAAATATTTTGCTTTTTGGAACCGGAAAAATAGGAAGAAATACTTGCGAAAATTTAGTAAAACATACCAAACATGAGCAAATCACACTTATTAATAGAACCAAAGACAAAGCTGAAAAATTAGCTCAAAAACTAAATGTAATTGTAAAAGATTACGCCGACTTACAACTTGAAATTCAAAAATCGGATGTGATTGTTGTGGCAACAGGAGCGCAAAACCCTACTATTGATAAAACTATTCTGAATCTAAAAAAACCAATTCTTATTTTAGATTTGTCCATCCCAAAAAACGTGCATGAAAATGTAAATGAAGTTCCTGGAGTGACTTTAGTTCATATGGATCATTTATCTCAAATGACAGATGAAACTTTAGAAAATAGAAAATTACATATCCCTGCAGCAGAAGCGATAATTGAGGAAATTCAAGAAGAGTTTTTAGCATGGAATAAAAACCGAAAATTTGCACCTACTATTCATGCGCTTAAAGAAAAGTTCAACTCTATAAAAGATGGGGAATTAAATTTTCAACGAAAAAAATTATCTAATTTTGATGAAGATCAAGCCGAATTGATAAGCAATAGAATCATCCAAAAGATTACGAGCCATTTTGTAAACCATTTAAAAGATGGAGAATCTATGGAAGAAGGTATCGAATGGATTGAAAAAGTATTTCAATTAGAACAAGAAAAAGCATTTTTTTAGTCCTATAAGCCCCAACTTGAAACCTTTAATCTTTGAGGTTTCCAAAAAATACAAAATGTCTGAAAAAACCATACGCATAGGAACCAGAGATAGCGAATTAGCACTTTGGCAAGCCCATACAGTTCAAAAACAATTGAATGATTTAGGGTATAAAACCGAAATTATTGCAGTGAAATCACAAGGTGACATTCTTTTAGACAAACCGCTTTATGAACTAGGAATTACCGGAATTTTCACCAAAACATTAGACATTGCCATGATAAATGGCCAAGTAGACATTGCCGTGCATTCTATGAAAGATGTGCCAACGGCCTTACCTCAAGGAATTGTTCAAGCAGCGGTTTTAGAAAGAGCGAATATTTTAGATATTTTAGTTCATAAAGGCAGTACTACTTTTTTAGATTCGGCGGCCACGATTGCAACCGGAAGTTTACGCCGTCAAGCGCAATGGTGGAATAAATATCCAAATCATTCCGTTGTTGATTTACGTGGAAATGTAAATACCAGAATGCAAAAATTACAAGAAAATAATTGGGACGGCGCCGTTTTTGCAGCAGCAGGATTAGATCGAATTAATTTAAAACCAGAGAATCACATCAATTTAGATTGGATGATTCCTGCCCCAGCTCAAGGTGCAATGGTGGTGGTTGCTATGGCAAATGACGAATTCACATTGGACGCCTTATCGCAATTAAATCATATAGAAACCGAAATCTGTACTTATATAGAAAGACAATTTCTAAAAACATTAGAAGGCGGATGTACCGCTCCAATTGGCGCTATTGCAAAATACAATGAAACTGAAGATACCATCCATTTTAAAGGTGCTCTTTTATCTATTGATGGAAAGCAAAAATTAGAAATTGAAAAAGAAGTCTCAATTTCCGAATGGAAAAAATTAGGATTCCATGCCGCACAAGAAATTCTAAATAATGGCGGTGCCCAATTAATGGAAGAGATAAAACAACAATTAAAAAAATAATTTAATAGGGTAAATTTTCCATCCATTAGGAACAAAAAATGTCAAAACAAATAAACATAGTATCTACTAAAAAACTCCAACCTATACAAAGGCAACTTTTGTCAGATGCAGGCATTTCGGTATTGGAGGAAGATTTTATAGAAACTAAAATTAAAAATTTTGAACTTTCAAAATTGAATGAAAATCTAATTTTCACGAGTCAAAATGCGGTTCTAAGTATTTTACAACACCCAAAATGCGACGAATTAAAAGGGAAAAGTGTATTTTCTGTTGGTATGAAAACCAAGGAATTGCTTACCGAAAACGGATTTGATGTAGTTGCCTATACTGGCTATGCCTCCGATTTGGCTGAGATCATTTCTTTAGTTTATGCTACCGATTCGTTTACTTTCTTATGTGGAAATTTACGTCGCGATGTATTACCAAATACCTTAAATGAAAACGGAATCACATTCAACGAAATTGAAGTTTATGAAACCAATTTGACCTCAAATACAATTACCTCAAAAGTAGATGGCATTCTGTTTTTCAGCCCATCGGGAGTGGAGAGTTATTTAAAATTGAATTCGATAAAAGACGAAATTTGTTTCTGTATTGGCGAAACCACCGCAGAAGCATTAGAAAATAAAAAAGTAAAAAACATAATCATCGCAGAAAAACCTTCGGTTGAAAGTGTGATTACACAAGTAATAGAATATTATTAAAACAGTTTGAGTTGACGCAACTTAAAACTTTAAATTATAAACAATGTTAAAAAACGATCTATTCTTAAGAGCCCTTAATAACGAAACCGTAGAGCGACCGCCCGTTTGGATGATGCGCCAAGCCGGAAGGTATTTGCCAGAATTTAGAGCTTTACGTGACAAATATGATTTTTTCACCCGTTGCGAAACTCCAGAATTGGCTGCCGAAATTACGGTGCAACCCATTCGAATTGTAAAACCAGATGCGGCAATTTTGTTTTCGGATATTTTGGTGGTGCCACGCGCTATGGGAATTCATGTGGAGTTGAAAGACAATTTGGGGCCGATAATTCCAAATCCAATTCGAACCATGGAAGACGTGAACAGAACTTTTGTTCCAGATGTTCATGAAACCTTGGGTTATGTTTTTGATGCCATCAAATTAACCAAAGAAATGCTGAACGATGAGGTGCCGTTGATTGGTTTTGCTGGTTCACCCTGGACGATTTTTTGTTATGCTGTGGAAGGAAAAGGCACAAAAAGTTTTGATACGGCAAAAGGATTTTGTTTTTCAAATCCGGTTGCGGCGCATACTTTATTGCAAAAAATTACCGATACCACTATTTTATATTTGAAAGAAAAAGTAAAAGCAGGTTGCAACGCCATTCAGATTTTTGATTCTTGGGGAGGCATGCTTTCTCCTGTAGATTATCAAGAATTTTCTTGGAAATACATCAACCAAATTGTAGAGGCTTTAGCCGATGAAACTAAAGTAATTGTTTTCGGAAAAGGCTGTTGGTTTGCTTTAGGCGAAATGTCAAAATCGAAAGCTTCGGCTCTTGGCGTAGATTGGACTTGTTCTGCAAGGAACGCTCGTTATTTAACCGGTGGAAATATTACTTTGCAAGGAAATTTTGATCCAAGTCGTTTGCTTTCTCCAATTCCAACCATCAAAAAAATGGTGCACGAAATGATAGACGAATTCGGAAAAGACAATTACATCGTAAATCTAGGTCACGGAATTTTACCAAATATTCCTGTGGATCACGCAAAAGCTTTTGTGGAAGCGGTAAAAGAGTATCAAAAATAAAATCAAGTTTTGAAAGATAAATTCTATAAATACATACTAAGCCTCCAAGACCAAATCACTTCTAAACTAGAAGAAGTTGATGGCGTTGCCAAATTTCGTGAGGACATTTGGGAACGACCAGAAGGCGGCGGCGGACGAACACGAGTAATTGAAAATGGATCTGTTTTTGAAAAAGGAGGTGTGAATATTTCAGCGGTTCATGGTAAATTACCTGATTCTATGCAGAAATTATTCAATGTAGACGAAGCCGATTTTTTTGCTTGTGGATTGAGTTTGGTCATTCATCCTAAAAACCCGATGGTGCCAACGGTTCATGCCAATTGGCGTTATTTTGAAATGTATGATTCTTCGGCAGAGCTCAGTACAGGTTCACGGAAGGTAATCAATTCCTGGTTTGGCGGAGGCCAAGATTTAACGCCTTATTATTTATTTGAGGAAGACGGAATCCATTTTCATCACACTTGTAAAACGGCTTGCGACAAACACAACCCCGAGTTTTATCCAAAATATAAAAAACAATGTGACGACTATTTTTGGAATGCGCATCGCAATGAAGCGCGAGGACTAGGCGGATTATTCTTTGATTATTGCAAAGCAAATGAGCAAATGGCAATGGAAGATTGGTTTAATTTCGTAACTGAAGTAGGGAACAGTTTTCTAGAAGCATACGTCCCAATTGTAGAAAAAAGAAAAAATTTAGCATACACACCAGAACAAAGAACTTGGCAAGAAATCCGAAGAGGACGTTATGTTGAATTTAATTTAGTTCACGATAAAGGCACTCTTTTCGGACTAAAAACTAACGGCCGAATTGAAAGTATTTTGATGTCTTTACCACCTCACGTGCAATGGCATTACGACCACCATCCAGAAGTTGGAAGCGAAGAAGAAAAATTAATTCAGGTATTAGAAAATCCAATTGATTGGGTTTAAATATCAGAAATCAATAATTATTCATACTAGTGTTATAATATATAAATAGTAAAAATAAAGTTATGAATGCCAATTTAGATAACTATTTTGAAGAACAGAAAATTAGAAAAGAAGAATTAAATCTTTTACGATCTATCGTGCTCACAGCTGATTTGAAAGAAGAACTAAAATGGAATGCTCCTTGTTACACCTTTCAAAATAAGAATGTTTGTATGATTTTCAATTTTAAGAATTCTTTCGGCGTTTCATTTTTTAAGGGTGCGTTTATTAATGATTCTTATGAAATATTAGAAAAACCAGGGGATAATACTCAAAATGTAAGGATGATAAAATTATCTGAAATTAAAGATTTAGATAGGAAGAAATATGCAATCAGTAATTATATCAATCAAGCAATAGAGCTTGAAAAAATTGGAGTTAAAATTGTAAAAATTACAGAGGCAAAATTTGAATTTATTGAAGAACTTGAAATTGCTTTTGGCAAAAACCCTAAGCTTAAAGCCGCTTTCGAATCTTTAACTCCAGGAAGACAAAGAGCTTACCATATGTTTTTTGCTGCAGCAAAACAATCTGAGACAAGGTTTTCAAGGATTAATAAATTTACAAATCAAATAATAGACGGAAAAGGAATGACGGATTGTACTTGTGGACTTTCGAAAAAAATGCCACAATGCGACGGTTCACACAAAATACTAAAATAAACAAAAAATATGTTTCCATTACAAAGAGGCCGCAGATTAAGAGCTAACGAATCCATAAGAGGCTTAGTTCGTGAAACCACATTAAGTCCAAGTGATTTTATGTTTCCAATGTTCATTGCAGAAGGAGAAAACTATAAAGTAGAAATTCCTTCCATGCCCGGAATTTATCGCCGTTCTATTGACTTAACGGTTGCTGAGGTAAAAGAATTATTTGCTCTAGGAATCCGTGCGGTAAACATTTATGTAAAAGTGGACGAATCGTTAAAAGACAACACCGGAAAAGAAGCTTGGAATCCTAATGGGTTGATGCAACGCACTATTACAGCTATCAAATCTGCCTGCCCAGAAATGATTGTAATGCCCGATGTGGCTTTAGATCCGTATTCTATTTATGGCCACGACGGAATTATTGAAAATGGTGATGTCGCTAATGATGCTACCAACGATGCTTTGGTAAAAATGGCCGTTTCTCACGCCCAAGCAGGAGCAGATTTTGTAGCACCAAGCGATATGATGGATGGACGCGTTTTGCGTTTACGCCAAGGATTGGATGCTGCTGGATTCCCAAATGTGGGAATTATGAGTTATTCGGCTAAATATGCTTCTGCATTTTATGGTCCTTTTCGCGATGCGTTAGATAGTGCTCCGAAAGAGGCGGATGTGGAAGTGCCAAAAGATAAAAAAACCTACCAAATGGATTATGCCAACCGAATTGAAGCCATTAAAGAAGCACTTATGGATGTTGAAGAAGGCGCCGATATGGTTATGGTTAAACCCGGTATTGCCTATTTAGACATTGTTCGCGAAGTAAAAAATGCTGTAAATGTTCCAGTAACTGTTTTTCATGTTTCGGGAGAATACGCCATGATTAAAGCAGCTTCCGAAAGAGGATGGTTGGACCATGATAAAATAATGATGGAGCAATTAATGTGTATCAAACGCGCAGGAGCAAGTTTAATTTCGACTTATTTTGCAAAAGAAGCAGCTATTATTTTAAATAGATAGCTAATGAAAACAAAAATAAATATGCTTCTTTTTACTATGGCACTTGCAATGGTAATAGGTTGTGGTGGAAAAAAAAGTGACGAAGATTTTGGTAAAAAACCAATAATTGATAACGCAACATATCCTTTAGCCGATAAAGGGAAAGCGATTTTTGAAGGAAAAGGAATTTGCATTACTTGCCACAAATTAGATGTAAAATTGGTAGGGCCAAGCATTCAAGAAATTGCTAAAATCTACAAAAAGAATAAAATCAGTGTTGCTAAATTCTTAACTGGAACCGAAGAACCGGTTATAGACCCAGCGCAATATGAAGTAATGAAAATTAATTTTGAGATTACTAAAAACTTCACCGACGAAGAAAGACAAGCTGTTGAGCAATATATATTTAGCCAAGGGAAATAGTTACTCATAAATGGCACAAACTACTTTTTTTAAATGTCCTTTGGGAGTCGTCAAAATTGTTGGTGATGCAAATGGTATTTCCGAAATAAGTATTTTGGATGAAGGAAAAATTTCTGTGTCTATTCCAAAAGAATTAGAACAAGCAGTAATCCAATTGCAAGAATATTTTGAAGGAAAACGAACTCATTTCAATTTGAAATTAAATCCAAAAGGAACCGATTTTCAGCAAAGCGTTTGGCAAGAGTTACTAAATATTCCATATGGGAAAACCCTATCCTATATGGAATTGTCTAAAAAAATAGGAGATGTAAAAGCCATCCGTGCCGTGGCTGCCGCCAATGGGAAAAACCCACTTTGGCTTGTAATTCCCTGCCACAGAGTAATTGGAACAGACGGTTCGCTTACAGGTTATGCAGGTGGGTTATGGAGGAAAAAGTGGCTTTTAGAACTCGAAAATCCTACCAATCAACAAAGTTTATTTTAGGCTAGATTTTTAGCGATATTTAGACTATCTTAGATTTATAAATTCTATTTTTAGGATTTAATATTCAAAGTCTATTATTCAAATAAGTCTAAATTATGATTGAGAAAATTCGGTTAGATTCAATTTTATTTCTTGATATAGAAACCGTTCCACAAGAAGAACATTTCAATTCTTTGGATGATGAAATGAAATCACTTTGGGAGCACAAAACGCAATACCAACGCAAAGAAGAATTCACTGCAGAAGATTTTTATGATCGTGCAGGAATTTGGGCAGAATTCGGAAAAATTGTATGTATTTCGGTTGGGTATTTTATCATCAAAGGCGACATTAGAAACTTTAGAGTGACTTCTTTTTTTGGAGAAGAAAAAAAGATATTAGCAGACTTTAATAATTTACTAAACAATCATTTCAATACGCCACAGCACATTCTGTGTGGACATAATGCCAAAGAATTTGATTTTCCATTTATTGCTCGAAGAATGATTATCAACCAAATTTCTATTCCGAGTAAACTGAATTTATTTGGGAAAAAACCTTGGGAAATCGCTCATTTGGATACTTTAGAATTATGGAAATTTGGCGACTACAAGCACTTTACTTCTTTAAAATTACTTACTAAAATATTGGGAATCCCTTCTCCAAAAGGTGACATTGACGG
This sequence comes from Flavobacteriaceae bacterium, assembly GCA_947453195.1. Taxonomy (GTDB): domain Bacteria; phylum Bacteroidota; class Bacteroidia; order Flavobacteriales; family Flavobacteriaceae; genus Flavobacterium. The sequence continues at coordinate 67,826 of CANGFO010000001.1, read as the reverse complement.
CAGCCAAGTGGGGCACGTTTTTTATATAGAAAAAGACATCGACCGAATTGTAACCTATTGCGAAAAAGACGTCATTGCGGTTGCCCAAGTATTTCTGAGATTTAGAAAAGAAGATTTGTTAATTGAGGACGAGATAATTCATGTGTAATTATTAATTTGGTAGGATATTTCCTATTTCGGTCTTTTTATTACTTTTACAAAAAAACAGATTATGGTTTTAAGTAGATTTTGGCTTGCTATTTTTATTTCATCAATTGCTTTTGTGGTTTTCAGTTTGTTTGTTGGAAACAGCTACACGATTGATTATGTATTGAATGGAAAAAAAGATGAACCGATTTTAATTTCTGAAAAATACCTAAATCAAGTTCCTGTTTTTATAAAAGACAGCATAAAAAATGCTCCGGATCAAACAATTGTGGTCAATAGAGATACTTTAAATGCTGACACTACTTATGTTTACAAAAGTAAAACTGTTAAAATTTTTAGTGGAATTCAAAAATCCGATGGTTTATTGCCAACCTGTAAAAATACTTTGCTGGATTTAATACTTCCGCTAATTGCCTATTTGGCTTTCTTTTGCGGATTAATGGAATTATTAATTATTTCGGGTGCGGCAGAGAAATTAGCTAAAAAGCTGAGTCCAATGTTTACTAAAGTTTTTCCATCGGTTCCAAAAAATCACGAATCTATTTCATACATGACTTTAAATTTTGCGGCTAATTTCTTAGGATTAGACTCAGCTGCAACGCCTTTTGGCTTAAAGGCAATGCAAAGTTTACAAGAAATAAATCCCGAAAAAGACAAAGCAAGTGATGCACAAATCATGTTCATGTGTCTTCATGCCGCAGGCCTGACTTTAATTCCAACATCCATAATTGGTTATCGTGCTGCAGAAAATGCAAGCAATCCGGCCGATGTGATGTTGCCCTGTATTATCACTTCTTTCATTGGTACCATTGCCGCATTTATTATTGTTGGAATTCGACAAAAAATTAACTTTAAAAGTGCCTCGTTGGTAGTAGCTTTAATGACAATAATTGCTGCAATTGTAGGGTTGTTATTTTATGTAAATACCCTAGATTTAATAGGTAAAAATTTCTTTACGTCGAATCTTTCCGGATTAATGCTGGTTGCAATTATTGGGTTTACTTTGATTTTTTCATTTATAAACGAAAAGAAATTTGTTGCACAAGACACGACTATTTTCGACACTTTTGTAACTGGAGCGAACAACGGGTTGCAAACCGGAGTAAAAATATTTCCTTATGTTATGGGGATGTTGGTTGCCATTTCGTTCTTTAGAAACAGCGGATTATTTGAATTAATCAGCAACGGATTGTCGTTTGCTTTTTCAAATATTGGGGTGAGCAAAGAAATCACCGATTCCCTTCCGGTTGCTATGTTGCGTCCCTTTAGTTCGGGAGGTTCTCGTGGATTTATGATTGATTCTATGCGCATGTTTGGCCCCGATTCTTTCACCGGAAGATTAAGTTGTATTTTTCAATGTAGTGCCGAAACTACTTTTTATGTTATTGCCGTTTACTTTGGTAGCATTAATATTAAGAATACAAGATATACACTTAGCACCATGCTTTTGGTAGATTTAGTTTGCGTTCTTGCAGCTATCTTTGTGGCTAGTTGGTTTTTTTAATATTTTTTTTCTTGTAAAGTAACTACATCAATTTAGCAAAAAATTAATGTAGCAATCCCGCAACTTTCCGTAACTTTACATCTCAAAAATATATTTAAAATGGATTTTATATATCAAGATCCGTATCCGATATTAAAAGACGATACGCTATACAAAAAACTGACTTCCGATTTTGTAAAATCTGAACAATTTGGAGATAGAGAAATTCTAATCGTTGATCCAAAAGGGTTGGAATTATTAGCACAAGAAGCCATGAATGAAGTTTCATTTATGTTGCGTACTTCGCATTTGCAGAAGCTAAAAAACATTTTGGACGATCCTGAAGCAACCGATAACGACCGCTTTGTAGCCTACAATTTATTGCAAAACGCTGTGGTGGCAGTAAAAGGAGAATTGCCTTCATGTCAAGATACCGGAACTGCAATTGTAATGGCCAAAAAAGGTGAAAATGTATATACAGGTGCCGATGATGCCGAGTATTTGTCTAAAGGGATATTCAACACCTATCAAAATAAAAATCTTCGTTATTCTCAAATTGTGCCGATTTCGATGTTTGAAGAAAAAAATTCGGGTTCAAATTTACCGGCACAAATCGATATTTATTCAAAAAAAGGTAGTTCTTACGAATTCTTATTCCTTGCTAAAGGAGGAGGTTCTGCCAATAAAACGTTCCTATATCAAAAGACCAAATCGTTATTAAACGAAAAATCGATGGATGAATTCATTCGCGAAAAAATCAAAGATTTAGGTACCTCAGCTTGTCCACCTTATCATTTGGCTTTGGTAATTGGAGGGACTTCTGCCGAAGCAAATTTAGCTGCAGTTAAAAAAGCATCTGCTGGATATTTTGATAATTTACCAACTTCTGGTAACATGTCGGGACAGGCTTTTCGAGATTTAGAATGGGAAAAGCGAGTGCATAAAATATGTCAAGAAAGTTCTATTGGAGCGCAATTTGGAGGTAAATATTTTGCTCATGATGTTCGTGTAATTCGTTTGCCAAGACACGCTGCTTCTTGTCCGGTTGGGTTAGGTGTTTCCTGTTCTGCGGATCGAAACATTAAAGGAAAAATCACTAAAGATGGAATATTTTTAGAGCAATTGGAAGTAAATCCGAAGCAATTTTTGCCAGAAATTCCACCACATATGGAACAAGCGGTTGTGATTGATTTGAACCGACCAATGCCTGAGATTTTAGCTGAATTGACTAAGCATCCAATTAAGACAAGATTAATATTAAACGGGACTTTAATTGTTGCTCGCGATATTGCTCATGCTAAGATCAAAGAGCTTCTTGATGCCGGTAAACCAATGCCAGAATATTTTAAAAATCATCCAATTTATTATGCCGGTCCAGCAAAAACTCCAGATGGAATGCCTTCGGGAAGTTTTGGACCAACCACTGCAGGAAGAATGGATGTGTATGTAGAAGAATTCCAGAAAGCGGGTGGAAGTATGGTGATGCTTGCTAAAGGAAATAGAACGACCGAAGTAAAAGACGCGTGCCAAAAATATGGCGGTTTTTATTTAGGATCTATTGGAGGTCCTGCAGCTATTTTGGCGCAAGACAACATCTTAAAAGTTGAGGTAGTAGATTTTGAAGAATTAGGAATGGAAGCCGTTCGAAAAATCACCGTTAAAAACTTCCCAGCATTTATTATTACTGATGATAAAGGCAATGATTTCTTTGCTAATTTGTAATTTAAAAATATAAAAAATAAAAAACCTGCAAGGTTTCCTTGTGGGTTTTATTTTTAACTAAACAGCACGCTTATGCCTTTTAAGGATTCTTTTTCTGAATTTTATTCGGAAGTAAAAACAAGTATTAAAGAGGAAACTTTTGCCAAATTAACACTGGCCAAAACTATTGGGAACACAGAGTTAATGAATATTTATGCGCGTTTAATCGTAATAGAAAACAAATTACAATTGGAATTGAAGTTTAAATTTCAAAAAGAAGAAATTGTTGAAATTCATACTATTGACAAAGCTTTCAATCGAATAGTAGAGTTTATAAATAACCCATTTTTAAGTGCAATATTATTTACCACTGAAAGGGATTTGACCTATAAATTGAATAAAAAAAGAGCGGTAACTGTAAATGAGCAAGCACCAAGTTTTGCGCATGCTTCTACAGCTTTTATGGAATTGAAAGAGGGTAAAAAAGAATAAACTAAGCGATCACCATTTCTGGGATTGTTCCTTCAATAATTAAATCAGCTTCAGTTGATGCAATAATGTGTTCTACAGAAACTCCAGGCGCACGCTCCAACAATTTGAATCCTTTTGGAGTGATTTCTAGAACAGCCAATTCCGTCACTACTTTTTTCACACAACCAACTCCAGTTAACGGCAAAGTACATTTTTTAAGAATTTTGCTTTCACCAGCTTTATTTACGTGCATCATAGCCACGATAATGTTATCTGCAGAAGCAACTAAATCCATAGCGCCACCCATTCCTTTTACCATTTTACCAGGGATTTTCCAGTTAGCGATATCTCCATTTTCTGAAACTTCCATAGCGCCAAGAATGGTTAAATCAACATGCTGCCCACGTATCATTCCGAAACTAAAAGCAGAGTCAAAGAAACTTGCTCCAGGAAGTGTTGTAATTGTTTGTTTTCCTGCATTAATTAAATCGGCGTCTTCTTCTCCTTCAAATGGAAAAGGGCCCATTCCCAGAACTCCATTTTCGCTTTGAAATTCAACAGAAATATCATTTCGAACATAGTTGGCTACCAATGTTGGAATTCCAATCCCTAAGTTCACATAATAGCCGTCTTTTACTTCTTTGGCTATTCTTTTTGCTATGTCGTTTTTATCTAATGCCATCTTCAAATTTTCAAATTAATGAATCAGTAATTAATGTTGTCTTACTGTTCGTTGCTCAATTCTTTTTTCAAATTTTTCACCTTGGAAAATTCTTTGAATTAATATTCCTGGTATGTGCACTTGGTTTGGATCTAAAGTTCCTGCCGGCACTAATTCTTCTACTTCAGCAATAGTTATTTTGGCTGCCCCACACATGCAAGGGTTGAAGTTTCTTGCAGTTCCTTTAAAAATTAAATTTCCAGCTTCGTCACCTTTCCAAGCTTTTACGATAGAATAATCGGCTTTAAATGCGTGTTCCATAACGTGCATTTTTCCATTAAATTCGCGTGTTTCTTTGCCTTCTGCAACTTCTGTTCCGAAACCTGCAGGAGTAAAAAATGCAGGAATTCCCGCTTGCGCCGCACGACATCTTTCTGCTAAAGTTCCTTGTGGAATAAGCTCTACATCCAATTCGCCAGAAAGCATTTGTCTTTCAAATTCGGCATTTTCTCCTACATAAGAAGAGATCATTTTCTTGACTTGCTTTTGTTGTAATAATAAGCCAAGTCCGAAATCATCTACCCCCGCATTATTAGAAATACAAGTCAAGTTTTTCGTTCCTTTTTTTACTAATTCGGCTATAGAATTTTCAGGGATTCCGCACAGTCCAAATCCACCTAAAAGGATTGTCATGTTATCTTCAATCCCTTGCAGTGCTTCCTCAACGGAGTTTACTTTTTTATTTATCATAATACTAAATATTACTAAAGTCCAAATTCATCTGGATTTTGTTCTTCGGTATTGGTAGAGTCTTTAACCGCTTCTCTTGGAGCTGAATAGCAATCTACTTTAATTGCAAAATTTTCAGGTCGTTGGAATTCGTCCTTGGAGATGAGAAGATCTGGATCTTGGTAGCATTTTTCCATGAAATATCCCCAAATAGGTAAAGCTGCAGTTGCTCCTTGACCATAAGTGATACTTTTAAAATGTGCTGATCGGTCTTCACATCCAACCCAAACGCCAGTTACTAAATTAGGCACCATTCCGATAAACCAACCGTCCGATTGATTTTGTGAAGTTCCTGTTTTACCAGCAATAGGATTTTTAAATACATAAGGATATCCTGTCCAACGGTTATCACCGCTTCCACCACCTTCGGTTCTTAGTCGTTCTCCCGATCCACCTTCGGTTACACCTTCTAACAATTTAATTACCGCAAACGAAACATCTTTACTTAATACATCGTGTGATTCGGGTACGGGTTCAAAAATTACAGCTCCGTTTTTATCTTCAATTCTAGAAATGAATTGTGGCTTAATGTAAACGCCTTGATTTGCAAAAGTGCTATAGGCAGCAACCATGTCTTGAACAGTAATATCTACTGCACCAAGTGCTATTGAGGGCTGCACCGGAATTTCGGAAGTAACTCCTAATTTTTTGGTTAATTCAACCACTGCTTCTGGGCCGGTTCGGTCAATTAATTTTGCAGAAATAATATTTACAGAGTTTGCTAATGCGCGTTTTAAGGTCATCATTCCACGGTATTTTTGATCGGAATTTCTTGGCTCCCAATCTTCGGTAACATGGTGACGTCCTTTACGAATCATGAAAGGAGCATCCAATAAAGTATCACAAGGAGACATTCCAAGTTGTTCAATTGCAGTAGCATATACAAATGGCTTAAAGGTAGACCCTACTTGTCTCGCTCCTTGACCTACGTGATCGTATTGGAAGTATTTGTAATTAATTCCACCAACCCAAGCCTTAATTTGTCCGGTTTGTGGCTCCATCGACATTAAACCTGCTTGAAGGAAATGTTTGTAATAACGAATGGAATCCAAGGGAGTCATGATGGTATCGCGGTCTCCTTTCCATGTGAAAACGGTCATTTTAGTTTTTCTACTGAACGAGGCTATTATTTCTTCATCGGTTTTGTCATCTGCTTTCAGAATGCGCCATCTTTCTGAATTCTTCATCGCTTGATTGATAATTTTATCCGTTTCGGGTTCGGTTAAATTTACAAAAGGGGCATTTTTATTTCCTTTTTGTTGGATAAAAAATTCTTCTTGTAAATTTTTCATGTGCTCTTGAACGGCCTCTTCTGCATGCTCCTGAATCTTAGAATCTAAGGTCACATATATTTTTAAACCATCTCCATAAATATCATATTCTTCTCCATCAGGTCTTTTATTTTCTTTCACCCAATTCTTCATGAAATCTCTCAGGTATTCTCTAAAATACGTAGCAGTCCCGTCTAAGTGGCTTTCGGGATGAAAATCTAAAACGATTGGTTTTCTTTCTAATATTTTTTTAGCAGCTTCTTCTAAATGGTTATTTCTAACCAATTGCCCTAATACTATATTTCTTCTTTTTAGTGCTTTTTCTGGACGACGAACCGGATTAAAAAGCGAAGGATTGGTAAGCATTCCAACTAATAAGGCACTTTCTTCAACCTTTAAGTCACGGGGTTCTTTGTTGAAATACACTTTTGCAGCTGATCGAATTCCAACGGCTCCGTTAACAAAATCAACTTGATTGAAATACAAGGCGATGATTTCATTTTTGGTATATTGACGCTCTAACCTCACTGCAATTATCCATTCTTTTGCTTTTTGAATCATACGAAATGGCAAAAATTTTGAACCTTCTCCGTGGAATAATAATTTGGCTAATTGTTGGGTTAAGGTACTTGCTCCTCCATTAGAACCCAATTTTGCAGCAGCTCCAAAAGTTCTTCTTGCATCAATCCCTGAGTGTTCGTAAAAGCGCTCGTCTTCGGTTGAAACTAAAGCATCTACAAGCGATTTTGGTAAATCTTTATATTTTATTGCGGTACGATTCTCATTGTAAAATTTTCCTAAGGTAACTCCATCAGAGGAGATGATTTCGGTAGCAAGATTAGAATTTGGATTTTCTAAATCTTCAAAAGAAGGCATTTTTCCAAAAAGTCCCCACGAAGCAAATATGAAGAATAAGAAAATTCCTCCAATGCTATAAAAAAACAATTTCCAAAATTTCTTTTGGTAGTATTTGATGTCTTTAACAGGCGTGTTTTTTTTATTTTGTACTGCCATAATTATTAATTTGTAGATTCTACTCTAAAGCCTATTTCTGTAATTCCTTTTAAATTTTCTACACCAGCAATTTTTCCGGTTTGTCTAACGGCTTGCTGAATATGAACCTGATATTCGCCTTTAAGATTAAAAGGGACATTTTCTTTATAAAAAAGCTTACTTTCTTTTACATCTGTAAATCCGTCACCCATAAGTGAGCCATCCGGATTGGCCATTTTATACTCTAAAGTATCTACAATGGTTTTTTTATTTGGATATTCTAAGGAAACAATTAAAAATAAATTATCAAATGGATAATCGTTATTATCTCTAACATTTACAAAGAGGTTGTATTTTTTTTCACTTTCCAATTTAGGCAATTTAAAAGTTAAAATACTGTCTTGATGCCATGTATTTCCTACTGATTTATACTCGTCGAAAACAAGTTTTTTATCGCAAGAAATCACAACAAACACCATTAGAATAAATAGAAGGCTACTTTTTATCTTCATTTTTCTTAATAATAATTACAGGTCTTTTTACTTCTGGCTTTGGATTTTGATTGGAATTTTGATTCTGATTTTGACCTTGTCCTTGCTTGAAGTTGGGATTTTGCGATTTATTTTTTGATTTATTTTTACTTCTTTTTGGCTGATCAAAACGCGTTAAGCTTTCTTGACCCATAGCGTTATTGAAGTTAGCTTCTGGTTCTGCTACAATTTCTATTGCAAAATCTTCTAATGACGAAACGCGTTTCTTTTCTTTATTTTGAGCAATTATTTCTTTAACCTGATCAATTTTTAGAATATGCCAACTCGAAAAATTATCGGTGTACGCAAACCACATTAATCCTTTAAAAATATCCTGTTTCTGACAAATGGCATCCCCTTTTTCGGTGTGTAATTTGGTTTCAAATTCTGGAAAATCTTTCAAAGCATCTAGATAAGTGTCCAATTCATAATTCAAACAACATTTTAATTTTCCGCATTGCCCAGCCAACTTTTGAGGATTTAATGACAACTGTTGGTATCTTGCTGCAGAGGTATTTACACTTCTAAAATCGGTTAACCAAGTAGAGCAACACAATTCTCTCCCACAAGATCCAATTCCGCCAAGGCGAGCTGCTTCTTGACGAAAGCCCACTTGTTTCATTTCAATTCTAGATTTAAATACTTGCGCAAATTCTTTAATAAGTTGTCTAAAATCTACACGATCTTCGGCAGTATAATAAAAAATTGCTTTCGATCCGTCTCCTTGAAATTCGATATCCGAAATTTTCATTTGCAACTTTAAGGCAATAGCAATTTCTCTTGCTTTAACCTTCATAGACTCTTCTTTATCGCGTGCATCGCTCCAAATATCAATGTCTTTTTGAGAGGCTTTTCTATATACTTTCGGGATTTCCGCACCTGCGTGATTTACCCCTTTTTTCTTCATTTGAATTTTAACCAATTCCCCAGTTAGCGTTACAATTCCAACATCATGTCCCGGAGAAGCTTCTGTTGCCACAATATCTCCTATGCTAAGAGTAAGTTTTTCGGTATTTCGATAAAATTCTTTACGGCCATTTTTAAAACGCACTTCCACACAATCAAAAGGAGCTTCACCATTTGGTAAACTCATGTTAGAAAGCCAATCAAAAACAGTTAATTTATTGCAGCTATCGGTGCCGCAAGTCCCATTATTTTTACAACCCTTAGGTGCACCACCATCTGAAGTTGAACAACTTGTACATGCCATATTTATATAGTAGTATTGCTAAAAAGCAATGTAAGTTTATAAAACGATTAATTTGTAAAGATAGTATTTTTATAAAATATATTCCAATAAAAAAATCCCAAAAACCAACGTTAATTTTAACCTTTGGAATTTGAGATTTTTTGGTCTTTTAACCGATTTATTCTAAGAGATAATTTTATATAATTTATCCGATAATCGGACTCTAAATGGCACTTCAAAAGTTACTTTATCTCCTGGATTTGCCGTGGAAATTTCTTTTCCATTAACCAGCATTTTTCCTAAAATATATTCTTCAGTACCCGTTGTTGGACCAGAAATTAGAAGTTTGTCTCCAACATTTAATTCGTTATTTTGAATGATAAAAAGACCAACTTGTGCTTTCACATAGTAATGTTCAGCTTTACCAAGTAACACTTTCTTGATTTTAATTTTTTGACGAATATCTTTTGGCTTTTGTTCTCTATTTTCGGCTACAGCCAAAGATTTATCCGATAGTTCTCCCGAATGTTTGAATAACAATTTATCTGATTTTCCTTTTCGGAACACTTTGTTACCTACTTGAATTCCTCTACGAAGTTTAACCTGTTCTACTAATGGTAAATGAATGGTATTCAAGCATTCTGTTGAACAACAATTTTCCATTGCAGCTTTGCATTCGTCACATTGAATGAATAATAAATGACACCCGTCGTTTTCACAATTAGTGTGGTTGTCGCACGGTTTTCCGCATTGGTGGCATTGAGAAACGATATCGTTGGTAATTCGTTCCCCTAATCGGTGGTCAAAAACAAAGTTTTTTCCAATAAATTTACTTTCAATATTTTCTTCTTTGATTTGTTTGGCATAATTGATAATTCCGCCTTCTAATTGAAAAACATTTTTAAATCCTTGGTGTTTAAAATAAGCCGAAGCTTTTTCACAACGGATTCCTCCGGTGCAATACATCACCAAGTTTTTATCGTCTTTAAAATCTTTTAATTGCTCGTTGATTATTGGTAACGATTCACGAAATGTCTCTACATCGGGGGTGATTGCTCCTTTAAAATGTCCAATTTCACTTTCGTAATGGTTTCTAAAATCCACTACAATGGTATTTGGATCTTCTAAAATCTGGTTAAATTCTTTGGCTTTTAGGTGCACTCCAATATTGGTCACATCAAAAGTTTCATCATTTAATCCGTCGGCTACAATTTTGTCGCGTACTTTAACAGTAAGTTTTAAAAACGAATGATCATCGTGTTCAACTGCCACATTCAGGCGGATGTTTTTCATGAAATCATAAGCTTCTAAAGTTTTCCGAAAGGCTTCCATATTTTCGGCAGGAATACTCATTTGGGCGTTGATTCCTTCTTTGGCAACATAGGTTCTGCCTAGGGCATCAAGCTGATTCCAAGCAATAAATAAATCGTCGCGAAATTTTTTAGGGTCTTCAATTTTGGCATACGCATAGAAAGACAACGTAAGACGTTGTTTGCCTGCTTGATCAATCAATTCGGCTCTTTCTTCTGCGCTTAAGGTGTTATACAGTTGCATGCTATAAACGTTTAAGGTTAGAAATGTTGAGTTCTAAATGGAAGAACTCGGTTGCAAAGATAATTTGAAAAATTGAAAATGCACCAATTTGAAAACAAAAAAACCTCTTAAAAATTATTTCTAAGAGGTTTTAACAATGTCTTTTTATGAATTAACAGAATTCTGCGTAAGCATCTTTTAAGTTATCTGCAATCATTTCGGCAGGACGCCCTTCAATGTGATGACGTTCTAACATGTGAACCAATTCTCCGTTTTTAAACAACGCCATACTTGGTGATGATGGAGGGAATGGAAACATTTGCTGACGCGCAGCATCCACCGCATCTTTATCCACACCCGCAAAAACGGTAATTAAATGATCTGGTTTTTTTGCTCCGTCCAAACTCATTTTAGCTCCCGGACGCGCATTTCTTGCCGCACATCCACAAACCGAATTTACAACTACCAAAGTTGTTCCTTCTGCTTTAATTGCATTTTCTACGTCGCTTGCGCTATATAAATTTTGAAAACCTGCATCTGTAAGTTCAGCACGCATTGGGTTTACCATTTCTTCTGGATACATAATTAGTTATGATTTAAGATTATGATTTCTGAATTTTGATTTAATATATCTTTTGCAAAGATAGCGACAATTATAATTTTAAAATAATTTCAATTATAAAGTTTTGTTATCGTGTGATAGAAAAATTAAAATCGAAAAATTCTGCTAAATAATGCTTTGACAAATAATCCTTTCGGGCATTTCCAAATTACTTGCAGGTCCTCTAAAAAAGAAGTTTCTTCATCCAGAAATTTGAAGATTACGGTGGCATTTCCTTTTTGAAACATTGAAGAAAAAATAGTGGAGCCCAAATGATTTTTTTGATCTAAAATATCTAAAAGCAATAAATCATAAAACCAAAATTTGTCTCTTTTTTGGAATTTTCTAAAGTCGGAATTGTTGTCTGAAAACAATACCAATTGCTTTGCTTTTTTGGTGGTATTTTTAAAAGTATACCCGGTGCTGGCTTTGGTCCATCCTCCTGCAGAACCAATATTTAAGATGTTTTTGGTGTTGTTTTTCCAAAATGGATAACACGTCATTGGGATGTTTCCTTGTTCTTTTTCTACAATTTCGTATTCGGTAATTCCAAGTTTTTGAATGTAGCTTTGAATTTCGTTTTCGTATTCCGATAGTGGGAGTAACTCTTTTGAAAACAACGTATATTCTAATAAAGCTTCTGTTGAGGATGTAGGTAAAACATACATAAATCGGGTGTTGCCTTTTTGTTCAACAGAAAAATCCATGAAAGTAGCCGTTTCTTTTTCAAATACGTCTTCTTTAGATTTGATAAACCAACCTACAAAATGTTGTTGCAACAACGGATATTTGGTTTGACTTTTCACTAAATTCGGATCGAAAATAGAATTGAAAATTTTATTGCAAGTATAATTTTCAGAGTCTGTTTTTACGATGCAATGGTCTCCCAATTCTTCAAAATCAAGCACCTTTTGATTTACAAAATCAATGTTTTCTTGTTTGGAAATCAAATCAAAAATTAGATTATAAAAATCCAATCCTTTAACCATTTTATATTGATACGGATCTAAATTTAATTTCCTTTCAAAAGCACTGTTTTTAAACCAAGACGAATTCCATTTAGTGGCTACTTGATTTGGAAAAATTGACTTAGAATCCCAAAAGCACCACGTTCTATCGTTGGTTTTTTTTGGATTTTCATCCAAAAGCAAAATCGTTTTATCCTGAAATTTTCCAGATAAAATCATTTCATAAACGGTCATCATTGCAGACAATCCGCTGCCGGTAAAAATATAATGGTAGTGCTTCACGTTTCAAATATATAGATTTCTTAAAATTTAATCTGTATTTTTGACCTTAATAAGCAAATACTTATGGGTAAATCACTTGAAGAAGTAAACCAATCGGTAGCAACTAGCGGTAATAAAACGGGTTTTAGAAAAGTTTTGGCTTTTCTTGGGCCGGCTTATTTAATTAGCGTTGGCTATATGGATCCTGGAAATTGGGCAACCGATTTGGCCGGCGGAAGTCAGTTTGGGTATACTTTGGTGTGGGTTTTATTGATGAGTAATTTAATGGCGTTGCTTTTGCAAAGCTTGAGCGCCCGCCTCGGAATTGTTACCCAGCGCGATTTGGCACAAGCTTCCCGCGAAACTTACTCGCCTTTTATAAATTATATTCTTTATTTTCTTGCCGAAATTGCTATTGCCGCTTGTGACTTGGCCGAAGTATTAGGAATGGCAATCGGAATTAATTTACTAACCGGATTACCTTTAATTTATGGTGTATTAATTACCGTTTTAGATACTTTTTTATTGCTTTTTTTAATTAATAAAGGCATTCGAAAAATGGAAGCTTTTATCATTGCTTTGGTTATGATTATTGCACTTTCTTTTGTTGTGGAATTGTTTTTTGCTCAACCCGAAATGGGGAGTGTGATACAAGGATTAATTCCAACTTTACCTAATGAAACCGCACTTTATATCGCAATCGGAATTATAGGAGCCACCGTGATGCCACATAATTTATACTTGCATTCTTCTTTGGTGCAAACCCGAAAATTTGATCGAAGCAAAGAAGGCATCAAGCAAGCATTGAAATACAATTTTATTGATAGCACTATTGCCTTGAATTTGGCCTTTTTTGTAAATGCCGCTATTTTAATTTTAGCTGCTGCCACTTTTTATAAAAATGGCTTGTTTCAGGTTGCTGAAATTCAAGATGCGTATAAACTTTTAGCACCAATTTTAGGAAATAAATGGGCTCCGATTTTATTTGCTGTGGCATTAATTGCTGCCGGACAAAGTTCTACGATTACAGGAACATTAGCTGGTCAAATCATTATGGAAGGCTATCTAAATTTAAGGATTCAGCCATGGGTGCGCCGAATAATTACGCGAATAATTGCTATTGTTCCGGCCTTAATTGTGATTTTAATTTATGGCGAAAATGTAACGGGCAAAATGCTAATTTTTAGTCAGGTGATTTTGAGTTTGCAACTGGGATTTGCTATAATTCCGTTGATCCATTTTGTAAGTGATAAGTCGAAAATGAAAGGTTTTCATATTAGCACAATAACACAAATTATTTCTTGGATTATCGCTTTAATAATAGTTTCCTTAAATGCCAAATTGGTTTTTGACGAAATAAAAGGGTGGTTGGAAAATTCATCAAATCCAATGGTATTATGGCTAACGGTTGTTCCTTTGGCATTAGCATTTCTAGTATTGCTCTTATATATTATTTTCAAACCAATTTTAGCAAAAGTTAAAAGTGAACCCCAAAATCATTTGCCACACAATTTCGAATTAATTTACAATCAAAGCAAAACCTATAATAATAAGAAAATCGCCATTTCGGTAGATTTTTCAAATGCCGATGAAAAAGCAATAAACAGTGCTTTTGAATTGGGCGGAATGGATGCGCAATATACCTTAATTCATGTTGTTGAAACCGTAGGAGCAATGATTTATGGTGTCCAAACCGACGACCATGAATCTACAATTGATGAAAAATTATTAATGGAATACCAAGCAATATTGGCTGCAAAAGGGTTTACAGTAGCGGTACAACTTGGATTTGGAAAACCAACTAAGGCCATTTCAAAAATTGTTAACGAAGGCGATTTTGATATTTTGGTTATGGGTACCCATGGCCACACCGGAGTTAAAGATTTGCTTTTTGGAACCACTGTTAACCAAGTGCGCCACAGAATAACTATTCCTTTGTTTTTGGTAAAAAACTAAATAAATGAAGAAAATTCCTGAAATTACCTTCCTTTTTTGGATAATGAAAATAGTTGCCACCACACTTGGTGAAACTGCTGGCGATTTGCTTTCAATGACATTAAATGTAGGTTATGCCTTGAGTACAATTATATTATTTGTAGGATTTTTAATCACATTGATAGGACAACTTTCAATAAAAAAACATGTTCCAGCAATTTATTGGTTAGTTATACTTTCCACAAGCACTGCAGGAACTACAATGTCTGATTTTATGGACAGAACTTTAGGTTTTGGTTATGCCTTAGGGAGTTCAATTTTGATTTTATTGTTATGCATAACCTTGTTTATTTGGCACAAAGTTGAAAAATCATTATCCGTCACCGATATAAATTCTAAACGAGGAGAATTATTTTATTGGACAGCAATTTTATTTTCAAATACTTTAGGCACCGCTCTTGGGGATTATTTGGCAGATGATTCTGGATTAGGTTTTAGTGGTGGAGCCATTTTAACAGGAAGTTTGTTAGTACTAATTGTGTTAGCTTATTATTTTACCAAAATTTCTAGAGTGTTATTATTTTGGTTAGCTTTTGTATTAACAAGACCATTCGGAGCAACTTTTGGGGATTTATTAACTAAAAGCCATAATAAAGGAGGGTTAGATTTTGGGACTATAGGATCTTCTTTAATTCTTTTTTGCTTACTTTTAATATTAGTTATATACACTTCAGTATATAGAACTATTAAAAAAGTGAGCAAATGAAAAAACTATTCGTAATTCTTACCTTATTATGTAGCATTTCTTTATTTGCGCAAAGCGAAATAAAAATCACATCTAAAAAATGCATTCCAAAAATAGGATATTATTTGCGATTGCAAAGTGTTATTGATGATTCTCGTTGCCCTGAAGGAGTTACTTGCATTTGGTCAGGTGAAGTTTCGGTAGTTATAAAAGTCTACAAAAACAAGAAATTATTTGAGCAAAAAGCACTCATTTTTAATGCAAAAAATAAGGAAGAAAATTTCAACTGGTTTGCAAAGTATTATTCAAAAAAGATAAAATCAATTGCTGTTGTGCCCTATCCAAAAGAAGGGCAAATAGTAAAATTCAAAAATCAATATATTTCTATTGTTTTTGAAAATTAATTACAGCCACAATCATCCTTATCACCACAATTTTTTTTCGGCTTTTTCTTTCCAAAAAACTTATTCAATAAATAAGATAAAGCAAACCCTAAAGCAAAGTAAACTAGTATTTGTTGCATGTTATAAAATTAAAAATAAATTCCGCCACCAAGCGCTACCATAGAATAAGTAGGGGTTGCAATTTTTAAATGTTCCATACCTAAAGAAAAAAAGTAATTCTTTTTGTGAAATTTTCCTTGTAATTCATAGGTGTTTACGGGTAATCCATTAATTTGACTCCATTTGGCTGCAGCCAAAAAACTAATTCTATTTCCCATAAAATATTCTGTGTTTATTCCACAAGCAAGCCCTGCTTTTTTCACTTCATTCCCTACATAGGTAGCTCCTAAACTCCAACCAAAATTAAATTTTTCCAACCGAATTCGATCGTAATTAATATTAAATTGAAAAATTGAAAGTCGGCTTGCTGTATTATCGATTTTATCAATTTCGAAAAGTTGGTGAAAATCAGATTGTAAATAAAAGTATTGAAAAGGTCGAATTTTAGCTTTTAAATGATTTCCAAATAAGGAACTGCTGTTGTAAACAAAATTATTTTCAAGATCTAATCTTGCTTTATTCTTAGAAACAGAAAGAGTATCTGCACTTTCAAAATTCCCTGATTTTCCATTGTAATAAGGGTAGGTAGTCAAATGACTGTTTAAATGGTCTTCATTTTTATAATCACCAATAATTCCATATTTAAAAACTCCATAAGAAGCATAAAATAAAATATCAGCTATTGCTCCACCTAAAACACTGTCGTTATTAGTAGATTTAGATTTGGAAGTGCTTGAAGAATTAGAATAAGAGGTGCTACTTGGATTAGAATTTGAACCGCCGGATTTTAGTTCATTTTTAGATTTATTAATTTTATTTTGCCCAAAGGAGGTAAAACACATAAAACAAAATATAAGAAGTGCTGTTTTTTTCATAAAAATAATTTTTAGAAGAATTGTCAAAAACAATACCAATATTATTTTATAAATTGATAAGTTAAAAGTGCGGTTATATATGCAAATCCACTCATAAATATCAATTGAATAATAGGCCATCTCCAAGAATTTGTTTCTTTTTTCACAATCGCTAAAGTACTCACGCATTGCATTGCAAAAGCATAAAATAGCAAAAGGGAAACCCCGGTAGCAAATGTAAAAGTTTTACTGCCATCTTCGCGAACTTCATTTTTCATTTGTTCTTTAATGGTAGCTTCTTCATCACTATGGCTTCCAACGCTGTAAATAGTTGCTAATGTTCCTACAAAGACTTCGCGCGCAGCAAAAGAACTCACGACAGCAATTCCTATTTTCCAATCGTAACCCAATGGTTTAATTGCGGGCTCAATAGATTTTCCTATGATTCCAATATAAGAATGTTCTAGTTTGTATTCACTAATTAGGTTTTCTCGATTTTCAGAGTTTAATTCGGTTTGTTTAGAAATTATTTTTTCAGCATTTCCAAAAGATGCTTGAGGCCCATGAGAACCTAAAAACCAAAGGATAATTGAAATTGCTAAAATGATTTTTCCAGCACCAAAAACAAATGCTTTGGTTTTTTCTAAAATATTAATAGCAACATTTTTAAATAACGGAATTTTATAACTAGGCATTTCAACCACGAAATAGGATTTGGAACTTATTTTCAAAATTTTATTCAAAATATAAGCCGATAATATTGCTACTCCAAAACCTAAAAGATACAATACCATAAGGGTTAATCCTTGTAAACTAAGGAAGCCAAAAATTCGTTGTTGCGGAATTATTAAGGAGATTAATATGGCATAAACCGGTAATCTTGCTGAGCATGTAATGAAAGGCGTTACCAAAATAGTGATTAATCGTTCTTTCCAGTTTTCAATGTTTCGGGCACCCATAATAGCCGGAATGGCACAAGCAGTTCCTGAAATTAACGGCACGATGCTTTTTCCAGAAAGTCCGAATCTTCGCATGATTTTATCCATTAAAAAAACTACTCGACTCATATATCCGCTTTCTTCTAAAACAGAAATAAACAGAAATAAGAAGGCAATTTGTGGAATAAATATTAAGATTCCGCCAATCCCCGGGATGATCCCTTCGCTAATTAGGTTCGTAAATTCGCCTGCAGGCAAATTCATTTTGGCATAAGAAGCCAAATCGGCAAAGGAGCGATCAATATAATCCATTGGAATACTGCTCCAATCAAAAATAGATTGAAAGATTCCAAATAATATGACAAAGAAAATCAGGTAACCAAAAACTTTGTGTGTCAACACCCGATCCAGTTTTGCTCTTACATCGGTGGCTTTTGATTGATCAATTTTCTGACCTAATTTTAAAGTTTCGTTTATAAATTGGTAGCGCTTGATGGTTTCCTTTTGTTGTAATTGCTTCAGGTCGGCATGCGATTTGGTAAACGAACTTTTCATTTCGTTTCTTTCTAAATTCAAGAAATTTACATCTTGGGTAATCACCAACCAAAGTTTGTATACCAGTTGATTTGGAAATGTTTTTTTTAATTTCTCAAAATAATCTGGATCAATAGAAGAAGCATTTAAGCAAGGTAATGTAGGAAGCGATTGGTAATTGAGAATCAGTTCTTTTATTTTTTCAATTCCGATGTTTTTTCTAGAACTCACCAAAGCTATTTTGGTTTGCAGCTGTTTTTCAAGAAACGGAATATTTAATTCAATCCCTTTTAGTTGCATTCGGTCACTCATATTGATGACCAAAATAGTTGGGATTTCTAAATCTTTTATTTGAGTAAATAGAAGCAGGTTTCGTTTTAAATTTTCTACTTCAGAGACCACCACCACTACATCGGGATAGTTTTCATCTTTTTTATTTAAGAGCAATTCAATCACTACATTTTCATCAATAGAACTAGCGTTTAAACTGTAAGTTCCGGGTAAATCAATGATAGTTGCTTTGGTAGTTTCGTTGAGTTTACAAGCACCAATTTTCTTTTCTACGGTGATTCCAGGGTAATTCCCAACTTGTTGGTGCAAGCCGGTAAGCTGGTTAAAAACCGAAGTTTTTCCAGTATTTGGATTTCCTATTAGCGCAACTTTTATGGTGTCTTTAGTCATTATCAGAATTATTAACGACTACCTTAATTTCTTTGGCTGTTTCTAATCGAATGGCGACATGCGAATCGTTTACATTAAAATACAGCGGGCAACCAAAGGGTGCAATTTGAATCAATTCAATCGTATTGCCCGGCAAGCAACCCATTTCGAGTAATTTTAACGGAATAGTATCCACGTCAAAGTCAACGATGATGCCTTTTTGCCCAATTTTAAGATCTCCAACGGTAATTTGCACGTCTTTATTTAGATTGAATTAAAATACAAAAGTAGGTATTTGCAATGAAAATTCTATGATAATTGTTAGGTTTCCAATTATTTTTTTACTCTTTTTCCGAACAAAGAAAATTAATATCTTCTAATAGTTGTTTTACATTTTTAATTCCAGGTTCGGTTGGGCCATCTAGATTGGTGCCGTCGTAAAAACCGCGAACGCGTCTTTTGGAATCAATTAAAACAAAATTTTCGGTGTGCACCATATCATACATTTCGGATGGGTTTCCGGTTTTAACTGCTAAATATGATTTTCGGGCAATGTAATAAATGTCTTTTTTGTTACCCGTTACTAAGTTCCATTTGCTGTCGATAACTCCTTTTTCCAGGGCGTATTTTTTTAATACCGAAACGCTATCAATATCCGGTGTAACCGAATGCGAAAGCAACATTACCTTTGGATTATTCTTAATTTGATTTTGCAGCCAAACCATATTATTGGCCATTTTTGGACAAATAGAACGGCACGTAGTAAAGAAAAAATCAGCTACATAAATTTTCCCTTCATAGTCTTTTTGAGTGATGGTTTTTCCGTTTTGATTGGTAAACGAAAAATCTGCAATGGTGTGATCTAAAGCAACATATTGAACGGTTGAATCTACCATTTCTGGATTAACATCACTTGGATTGAAAATTGGTAGTGATTTTTTTGGCTTCAATACCGTGTAAAAAGCAGTTATAGTGATTATGGAAAATACCACAAAAAAGCCTACAAATATTCGGTATTCTTTAAGTTTGCGTAACATCTTTTTTTTTCAAAGGTACAAAACAAGTCATTTTTATAAAAATAGTTTTATCAGCTCAGTTAGATTATTTGATTTTTTTCATTTGGTTTATCAAAAATTAATAGATTTGTGGAAACAATCAATAATTATAATATGAAAATACAGACTTCAATTAAGTTGGGCTTTTTGGCAGCAGGATTATTATCCTTAAGTCAAGGAATTGCACAACAAAAAAAACCAGGTATTGCAGTTGATTTGATGGATAAATCGGTGCGTCCAAATGACAATTTCTTTCAATTTGTTAATGGAACTTGGCTAAAAAACACTGCAATCCCTGCAGATAAAACCCGTTGGGGAAGTTTTGACGAATTGCGTCAAAATACCGATAAAGATGCCTTAGCAATTTTGAATGCTGCATCAAAAGATCCAAAATACAAATCGAATACCGATCAAGGAAAAGCGATTAACATCTACAAATCGGTTATGGATACTGTGGCTAGAAACAAGCAAGGGATTAAACCAATTCAGGCAGATTTAGCTAAAATTAATGCCATTAAAAATACTGCAGATTTGCAAAAATTATTAATGGAGACCGAAGCTGTTGGTGGAGGTGCTGGTTTTTTTGGTTTCGGAATTGGAGCTGATGAAAAAAACAGTAACCGAAATGTAGTAAGCTTAGGACCTGGATCTTTAGGATTGCCAGATAGAGATTATTATGTTTCTGAAGATAAAGATTCTAAAGAAAAAAGAGAAAAATATGTATTGCATGTGGCTAAAATGCTTCAATACATCGGAGAAACTCCGGCTCAAGCAAAAGAAAATGCAGAGAAAATCCTTGCATTAGAAATTCAAATGTCTAAACCAAGATTAGACAGAGTAGAACGTAGAGATAGTAAAAAACAATACAATCCAACGGCTATTTCCGATTTGAAAAAAATGGTGCCAATCATGGATTGGAATTCTTATTTGAAAGGAATCGGAATTGCAAAAGTAGATACTGTAAATATATCACAACCAAGATATATGACTGCTTTGCAAACTATATTTGCTGAAAATAAAGTGGAAGATTGGAAAGCTTACATGCGTTGGATGTTATTGAGAAGCGCTGCAGGACAACTTTCTACAGAAATTGAAACTGCTAACTGGGAGTTTTATGGTAAAGCTTTAACAGGTGCTTTAAAACAAAGACCGCGTCATGAAAAAGCATTGCAGGTTGTAAATGGAACTGTTGGTGAATCATTAGGTAAATTATACGTAGAGAAAATGTTCCCAGCAGAGGCTAAAACGAAAGCTTATAACATGATTCAAAATATTATTCGTGCTTACAGAGCAAGAATTAATAATTTGACTTGGATGTCTCCTGAAACTAAAACTAAAGCAATTGAAAAATTAGAAAAATTAACCATCAAAATTGGTTATCCAGACAAATGGGAAGATTACTCTGCAATGGTAGTAAAAAGTCCAGCGGAAGGCGGAAGCTATTTTGAAAATATGAAAAATGTTTCTAGTTGGGGATGGCAAAAAGATTTAGCTAAATTGGGTAAACCAGTTGATAAAACCGAGTGGGGAATGTCCCCACAAACGGTAAATGCTTACTACAATCCATCGTATAACGAAATTGTATTTCCAGCTGCAATCTTACAACCACCTTTCTATGATTATAAAGCAGACGAAGCGGTAAATTATGGTGGAATTGGAGCAGTTATTGGACATGAAATTTCGCATGGTTTTGATGATGAAGGAGCTACTTTCAACGCAGACGGAAATTTAATTGATTGGTGGACCGCAGATGATTTAGCTAAATTTACTGCTTTAGGCGGAGCTTTAGCAGATCAATATTCAGCTTTAGAGCCACTTCCAGGAACTCATGTTGACGGTAAATTTACATTAGGAGAAAACATTGGAGATTTAGGTGGAATTAATGCTGCTTATGACGGGTTACAATTGTACCTAAAAGAAAATGGAAATCCAGGGTTAATTGACGGATACACTCCAGAACAACGTTTATTTATTTCTTGGGCAACCATTTGGAGAAGTAAAATCCGGGATGAAGCTTTGAAGAATCAAGTGAAAACCGATCCGCATTCACCAGGTATGTACCGTGCCTATGTGCCGCTTACAAACCTAGATACGTTCTTTCAAGCATTTGATATTAAAGAAGGTGACGGAATGTATGTAGCTCCAGAAAAACGAGTTAAAATCTGGTAATCAAAATAGAATAAGTAAAAAGGCGCAAGAAATTGCGCCTTTTTTTTATAAATTATTTTTGGGGAACGAATAACCTAAAACGCGTTCTACTTTTTCGCTTTGTATTAATTTTCCGATAGAAGGTTTGCTTTCATTAAAATGTGGCAAAGGCAAGTTGAATTCAATTGCTTTTTGAGTGTAATATTTCTTTCGGGTGGGATGAAAGGGCGCAACCGCATTAAAGGTTTCGTTCCAACTGAAAGATTCATTTTGAGCCTCCCGAATAATTTTTTCAATAATTCCGATGCAATCTTCCTGATGAATTAAATTAATTGGCGCATCCGGATTTTCAATATTGGTTTTGCCAGAAAGAAATTTTATCGGGTGCCGATCTGATCCAATCAAACCTCCAAAACGAATAACAGCGGTTTCAAATTTTTCATTGCTTTGCAAAAGCCTTTCTGCTTCTAATAATTGTTTTCCGCTTTCGGTATCTGGATTGGGAATGTATTCTTCGGTAAGCGTTGCATTTTCATCTGCATACACCGAAGTTGAACTCACAAAAAGCACTTTCTTCACCGAAGATTTTTCAATAAACGGAATCAAATTTTGAATCTTTTCTACAAATGTCTTGCTGAGCCCTATAGAAGGATCAGAAGAATCTCCACGCAATTTAGGAGGTATATCAATAATTAGAATTTCGGAATTTTCCAAAAAGGAATCCATTTCGCCTTTAATATTGACATCAGATAATTCGATTAAAAACGGGACAACTCCTGCATGTTCAAGCACCGAAATTTTCTCTGAAGAAGTAGTAGATCCGTTAATTGAATACCCTTTTTGAAGCAATGATTTTGCTAAAGGAAATCCCAACCAACCACAACCAAGAATACTAATTTGTTTCATTTTTACTTGATTGGGGCTACAATTTTCTGTTGAATTAGGACGGCATCGGTTAACACAAATGGTTTTGAAATCATCCAGTTTTTTCTTGGCGCCATATTAAATTGATTGTTTGACATTAAATCAAACGAACTTTCTACTAAATCGAATTCTAATTTTTGATTTTGAGGAATCGAAAATTCTAGCGTCAAAGGAATGTTATCCACTAGATAATAACTCAGTAATTTGTTGCTTTTTTTCGAAATAATATTGCTTTTTATATCTAAGGATTTAACTCCATTAGCTTTCAAAATAGTTGGATTCAGGTTTTCATTTGCAAAAATATCATAACGATTCACTTTCCTATTCGGAGTGATTTTAATTTTGTAAAAATGGTTGTTTCCAGACAATGAATCCGTAAGAAATTCTATTGTTGGTTTGGCAATATTTTTAATTGGCGCAGCGGCCATAAAAGTATATTCGGAACCATATTTACTGTATAATTTATTGGCGTTTAAAGGCGTTGCTATTTTTGGATTTTCTCCTAAATAGGTTTTGGTCCACTCGTCTAAATTGCTGTCGTAAGTTGCCCAATAGGCTTTCTTGGCATCGCTATTTAAAATGTAAACCAAACTGTTTGGCTTCCCTTTTCCGTTTACATATCCTGCATATTGGTGCGCTTTAATAAGGAAGGCTAATCCTAATAATAAGAAGAAAATGGCCCAAATTTCTTTTCGTGGAAACGAATTGAAAAGCGGCAATAACAACCCAAAGCAAAGCACTGTTAAAATAGCACTTCCAACTAAAATTTTAAGCCCCAATCCCACCGGAAACATCGTGATAAGCGGAACTAAAATCAGTAATGCCGGAATAGAAAACACAATATTTAAATAGCTATTTGTTTTTTGAGATAATACAAAAACCCCAAATAAGACTATACTTGCCAAAACCGGAATAATTAAAAACGCAGCTCCTTTTAGGGAAAAGGCAATGGCTAAATTTAGTAGTAACCAAATAAATAAAACCGGAATTTGAACTACAATTTCGGAGTTTTTTTTGTTGTATTTTCTGTAAAACCAAAAGCAAATGCCAAGGGTGAAACTAATAAATCCGTAAATATAATCGTGACCATTGTAAGTAAATCCTTGCAGAATATCTTGATATTGCGGATAACAAATTAAAATAATTTTCCATCCAATAAAGGTGATTAAACCCGCAGTAAATAAAGATCCAAATAGAGGAATAAAGCCTGTGAGGAGCTCTTTAAAATGAAATATTTTTTTCCCAATTCCTAAAAAGACAAATAATCCAAAAAGGAAAATTCCCATTAACACCATTGGAATTATCCAGCTAAAAGGATATTTGGCAATAAAAAATGGGGCATTGAAATAAACTTTATCTTGGGTGGAATTTAATTGCGATAAATCGGAATTCGAAAAATAATTAAGCAACGGGAATAGATAACCACCTTGGTGTGCTAAGGTATTTGGGTCGAGATGCTGGTAAGTATCCTGCTGGGTATGGTAGTTGAAATGGCTATCAATAAAAGCAAAATTAAATCCTTGAATCTTTCCTTTTTCTCTAAACACGGTTAAATCGGTGTCGTTGGGAAGCATTTTATAAATGCTATACATTAAGGAATTTCCTACCGGATAGGTAACACCGCCTTTGCTAAACGCATCAATCATATTGGCATTTCCGTCATTGGTTTCTAATAGCATATAGCCTGACCCCGAACTTCCTCTCGCTTCCAAATTAAGAACCAAGCCAACTTTTTTCGCCGCGTGATGTTGGGTAACAAATAAAGCCGCGCCATTTAATCCCAATTCCTCGGCATCAGTAAAAAGAATAATAATATCATTTTTATGTTTGGTATTGGCATGTAAAAAGGCTCTAACTGATTCTAAAATTGTGGCCACACCACTGGCATCGTCGCTTGCACCATGGGAATAGGAATGGGGCGCGCTTTCATAATGTGAAAGCAATAGCAATGCTTTATTGGCAGGTACGGTTCCTTTTATGGTTGCAATTATATTTTTTGATTTTACTAAAGTCCCTTTTTCCGTCATCGTAAACCCTTCTTGAAAAGAAGGTTGTAATCCCAAATTATGCAATTCTTTAACCAAATAATTGGCAACCACTTCGTGATTTTCAGAACCTATAAAATGAGGCTTTTCCGACATTTTTTGTACGGTTTGTAAAGCTCTAGAAGCAGAAAATTCTGACAATGGTGCATCAGTAGAATCTTCACCATGCGGACTATTTAGAAAAAAAACGGCTAGAAGCAAAATAGCTACTATGATACTAATTGAAACAGAGGATAATTTATTTTTCATAAGGCACTATTTATCTTTTTTAACTAAAATAAAAAAATCAGATTCCAAGGCCATGTAGCCTTGATCGTATACAAAATAGTAGGTATTTCCAGTTTTGGTATTTAATATAGAAGTGAAATATTCAAAATCAAAACCTTTATTCAATAATTTAGATCGTGTAGTTTTTGACTTAACATCAACGTTTAATTCGGAAAGTATTCGATAATTCTTACGCAACGTATTATTGATGTTGCGCATGTAATTGGTACTGTCTTTATTGATTTTATTGTTATAGGCATTGCGACAGCCATCGCTGCAGAACTTTTTGTCCTCCCGACCCACAATTTTCTCGTTACATTCTAGACAGTTTTTTTGCATCTTGCTCAAGTAATGTCTATCAAATATAATTAAAAAATTCCAATTACAAACGTTTACAAGTAGTTACAACCGAAAGTAAATGGTTATTCACCGAATAAATTTTTGAAACAGCAACAAATTTGTATCGACGAAAGCAAGAAAATAATACTGCTTTCATAAAAATAAATATAAACAATTTAAAATTTAAACGCCATGAATGCATTAAGAAACAGAGTACAATTAATTGGACATGTAGGACAAGACCCAGAAATCAAAACCCTTGAAGGAGGTAAAAAAGTAGCCAATATTACCATCGCAACCAACGAGGTATATTATAAAGAAAATGGTGACAAAGTCGAACAAACGGAATGGCACCGAGTAACCGCTTGGGGCAAAACTGCCGATATTATTGAAAAATATGTAACTAAAGGAAAAGAAATTGCCATTGAAGGGAAACTAGCCCACCGTTCTTACGATGATAAAAACGGCGAAAAACGTTACGTGACCGATGTAGTTGCAAATGAAATTTTGCTTTTAGGGAAGTAGTAAATTCTAACTAACCTCAACAATAATTCATTTTGGGGTTAGTTAAATTTATTTAAGTATTCATCAATTTTTCTAAGCGTGCAATAAATTGTCCCACATGGTAGCCATCCATTAAACCGTGGTGAACATGAATTGAAATTGGCATTGTTTTTTCACCATTTTCTTCGGTCATTTTCCCAAAGGATATTTTAGGGCAACTGTCGGGCCAAGTAAAGCTTCGTGCATGGCTAAAGGATTCAAATTTTATCCAAGGTAAAGCCGAAAAATGAATTAAATTCTCGCCATATTCTTCTCGAGTAAATAGGCCTGTAGTAGTTTGAATTCGGGCAATTTCATTTTTTACTATTTCAGAAAACAGAATTGCATCATCATGATATTCCATTAACGAAAAGCCAAATGTTTTATCTTCTCGCAATACCGTTGCCGAAGCATTTATTTGGTCAAAGATATAAACTTCGTCACCAATAATTCGGTAGCGAAAGGATTCTATGGTATTTACAGTAGCTAAGGTTTTATGAAGATAATAGGAGAAAAAAGAAACTCCTAATTCTCTTGATTTTTCAAATGCTTTAGTACAATCTATTGTAGTGGTAACTCCAAAAAAGGGCTCTTCCATTTGTTTAAAAAACAAGAAATGCTCCTTTCTATTCCAGGTATCTAGATTTAGTTTTTGCTTCATTAGCTAATTAACGCACCATTAGCTACGCCGTCTGCGTCCGGATTCACAAACACCAATTTTCCTTCGGCGTTGTTACTCATCAAAATCATTCCTTGACTTTCAACTCCGCGTAAAGCTCTTGGAGCCAAGTTCACTAAAACCGCAACGCGTTTTCCAATCACTTCTTCGGGTGAAAAGTGCTCTGCAATTCCAGAAACGATAGTTCTTACATCAATTCCGGTATCTACTTTTAATACTAAAAGTTTGTTGGCTTTTGGCATTTTTTCAGCTTCCAATATTGTCCCGACACGCAAATCTAATTTTGAAAAATCATCGAAAGTTGCGGTTTCTTTTTGTGGTTCAATCATTGCGAGGGACGAAGCAATCTCATCCACATTTGCTTTTTTGGTAGCTTCAAGTTTGTCAATTTGTTTTTGAATTTCAGCATCTTCAATTTGGGCAAATAATATTTCCGCTTCTCCAATTTGGTGTCCTGCAGGAAGTAAATCACTTCTTTCAGAAATGTCATTCCAACCCAAGTTCAAATCTGTTTTTAATATTCCTGACAATTTACAAGCGGTAAACGGCAAGAAGGGTTCACATAATACGCGTAAAGCTGCTGCAATTTGCAAAGCCACATACATTTGCGTTTGCACGCGATCGGGGTCGGTTTTCACCATCTTCCAAGGCTCTTCATCAGCCAAATATTTATTACCTAAACGTGCTACATTCATCAATTCGCCTTGCGCTTCTCTAAAGCGATAACGCTCAACAGAACTTGAAATCACTGCTGGATAGGCTTTTAATTCGGCTAAAGTTTGTTCATCAATTGCATTAAACTCATTTGGTTGCGGAACAATTCCGTTGTAGTATTTATTGGTTAAAACCACAACGCGATTGATGAAATTTCCAAAAATAGCAGCCAATTCATTATTGTTTCTCGCTTGAAAATCCTTCCAAGTGAAATCATTATCTTTATTTTCTGGTGCATTAGCCGTTAAAGCATAGCGCAACGAATCTTGTTTATCAGGAAAATCTAATAAATATTCGTGCAACCAAACGGCCCAGTTTTTAGAAGTCGAAAGTTTGTTTCCCTCTAAATTCAAAAACTCATTTGCTGGCACATTATCTGGTAAAATATAACTTCCTTCAGCCTTTAACATTGCCGGAAAAATAATACAATGAAACACAATATTGTCTTTTCCAATAAAGTGAACTAATTTCGTTTCGGCATCTTTCCAATACGGCTCCCAAGCTTTTCCTTCACGAGCAGCCCATTCTTTGGTAGCCGAGATATAGCCAATTGGCGCATCAAACCACACATATAATTTTTTCCCTTCGGCACCAGCCACAGGAACATCAATTCCCCAATCTAAATCGCGGGTCACCGCACGAGGTTTTAAACCATCGTCCAACCACGATTTCACCTGACCTAAAACATTGTTTTTCCAATCTTTTTCATGCCCAACTAAAATCCAATTTTTCAAGAAATCTTGGTATCGATCTAAAGGTAAAAACCAATGTTTGGTCGATTTTAAAATCGGAGTTTCCCCTGTAATGGTCGACTTCGGATTAATTAAATCGGTGGCATTTAAGGTTGATCCACATTTTTCACATTGATCGCCATATGCTTCTTCGTTGTTGCATTTTGGGCAAGTCCCAATCACAAAGCGATCGGCAAGAAACTGATCGGCTTTAGCATCATACAATTGCTCGGTAACTTCTTCAATGAAATCGCCGTTATCGTATAATTTTTTAAAAAATTCCGAAGCGGTATCGTGGTGAATTTTTGATGAGGTACGCGAATAATTATCAAATGAAATTCCAAAATCAATAAACGACTTGCGGATGATTCCGTCGTATTTATCAATCACTTCTTGCGGCGTGATACCTTCTTTTTTGGCCTTCATAGAAATGGCAACGCCGTGTTCATCGCTTCCGCAAACGAAAAGCACCTCTCTACCTTGCAAGCGCAAGTAGCGCGCATAAATATCCGACGGCACATAAACACCCGCCAAATGCCCTATATGAATTGGCCCGTTCGTGTAAGGCAACGCAGCCGTAATGGTATATCTTTTTGGATTTTCTAACATGATAATTCGCTATATAAAATGCAAAAATAAGCAATTATTTATTGTCATTGTGAGTAACGTGGCAATCTGAATCAATTTGCTTCGTCAATTTGCTTTTTTGGAGCTTGGGTCCAGCTTTACTCTACAATCTTTTCATTTTTAAAGAAAAAATGAAAAGGATTTTCGTTTCAATCTGGGCTAGGCTTTTAATTTCATTACAACTTAATTTATATATTTGTATTTGATTTTTCAATAATCAAAATGAAAAAATACCTATTCTATTTTCTTATTTCTTTAGTTTTTACTAACCTTCATGCACAAAAAAAGATGATTATACCTCCCTATTTAAAAAAAGGCGATACCATTGCCATAGTTGCAACTGCTCGAAAAAATGTGGAAGAAAACTTACAAACTGCAATTGGTTGGTTGCACAACTGGGGATTGGAAGTGGTAATTGGAAAAACCATCGGGTTAGATAATAACCAACTTGCCGGCACCGACCAAGAGCGAGCTGCCGATTTTCAAGCCATGATGGACAACCCCAATATTAAAGCAATATGGTGTGTTCGCGGAGGTTATGGCACGGTACGAATGATAGATCTACTCGATTTTACAAAATTCAAGCAATCGCCTAAATGGGTAGTTGGTTTTAGTGATGTAACGGTTTTGCACAGCCATTTAAATAATTTAGGATTTGCCTCCATCCACGGCATTATGCCGGTTAGCGTGAAAGCAACCGAAGAAGCCAAAGAAAGTTTGCGCAAAGCATTATTTGGCGAACCATTAGCATACACCGTTCCGTGTGAACCAATGAACCGATACGGCTCTGCCAAAGGCGAATTAGTTGGGGGTAATTTATCTATTTTGTACAGTCTATTGGGTTCTACTTCAGCTATCGATTGCACCGATAAAATTCTTTTTATGGAAGACCTCGACGAGTATTTGTACCACATCGACCGTATGATGATGAACTTGAAACGCAATGGATGTCTAGAAAGTTTGAAGGGCATCATTGTTGGCGGTATGACCAAAATGCACGACAACGAAATCCCTTGGGGAAAAAACGCCCTCGAAATCATTGACGATGTAACCAAAACCTATAACATTCCTGTAATTTATAATTTCCCAGCAGGACATTCTGCCGATAACCACGCCCTAGTTCTCGGTAAACAAGTAACCCTTGAGGTAAACGATTTAGAGAGCAAAGTAACATTTGATTAACTCTTAATTGTCCTCGCAAGGACTGAAAGACACATTATGGCCGAACACAACGAACTTGGTAAGCAGGGCGAAGCAATAGCTGTAGAATTTCTTCAGCAAAAGGGCTACGAAATTCTTGAAACCAACTGGACATTTCAAAAAGCCGAAATAGATATTATTGCCCAAAAAGAAAGCGTCTTAGCCATAGTAGAAGTTAAAACCCGTTCGTCTATAGATTTTGGTTTGCCCCAAGATTTTGTGACCCCAAAGAAAATTCAATTGCTTGTAAAAGCCATCAACGAGTATGTGCTGGCTAAAGATTTAGAGGTGGAAGTGCGCTTTGATATTATTGCCATCCACAAAGAAGGAACGGAATATAATCTGGAACATATTGAAGAGGCGTTTTATTATTTTTAAAAAAACCTACATTTTCCCCATCAACTCCAAAGCCTTATTAATCGACTTTACATTTTCGAAAGTCAATAACAAACGCAAGCCGTTTTTGGTTTCTTTTTCTTTCATTTTGCAAAGGGTGCTGTTGTGTTGCACAAACTGCACCATTTTCATAAAACGATTGGATTGGTAGAAATCACTTTGTTGGTCACCCACAAAATAGCCCACCATTTTACCTTGTTTCAAAACTAATTTTTCAATTCCAATGCTGGTTGCTTTCCATTTTATGCGGATGGAGTTGAGTAGGGCAACCGCTTCTTTTGGCAAAGCGCCAAATCTATCGGTTAGTTTTTGTTCGTATTTTAGTAATGCTTCTTCGTCTTTTATTGCGCTCAGTTCGTTGTACAAACTCAATCTCTCGGTAATATTATTGATGTAATCATCTGGAAACAGCAATTCGAAATCAGTGTCAATTTGTAAATCTTTGACATATTCTTTAGTTTCGATATTGTTTTCGGTAGGGTATAATTCTTTGAATTCGTTTTCTTTCAATTCCTCAATGGCCTCGTTCATGATTTTTTGATAGGTATCAAATCCGATATCATTGATAAAACCACTTTGTTCGCCACCTAATAAATCTCCGGCACCACGAATTTCTAAATCTTTCATCGCAATATTTATACCGCTTCCAAGTTCTGAAAATTGCTCCAATGCCTGAATACGTTTTCGGGCATCATCGGTCATTGCCGAATAAGCTGGGGTAATGAAATAGCAAAACGCCTTCTTGTTACTTCGTCCCACACGACCCCGCATTTGATGCAAATCAGACAGTCCAAAATTATTGGCGTTATTAATGAAAATCGTATTGGCATTAGGCACATCCAAACCGCTTTCAATAATCGTGGTGGCAACCAAAACATCAAATTCACCATTCATAAAAGCCAACATTAATTCTTCGAGTTTCTTGCCGTCCAATTGGCCGTGGCCAATACCAACTCGGGCATCGGGAACCAAACGCTGAATCATTCCGGCAACTTCTTTAATATTTTCAATGCGGTTATTGATGAAGAAAACTTGTCCGTTTCGCTGAATTTCATATGAAATGGCATCCCGAATTAACTCTTCTTGAAAACGAACCACATGTGTTTCAATAGGATATCTATTGGGCGGGGGTGTAGTTATTACCGACAAATCTCTTGCCGCCATTAATGAAAACTGCAGAGTTCTAGGAATCGGGGTTGCTGTTAAGGTCAAAGTATCCACATTGGCAGAAATCGTTTTGAGTTTGTCTTTTACATTTACTCCAAATTTCTGTTCTTCGTCAATAATCAATAACCCCAAATCTTTGAATTGCACATTATTGTTGACTAGTTGGTGCGTTCCAATAATAATATCAAGTTTTCCTTCGCCTAATTCTTTTAGGGTTTCGGTTTTTTCTTTGGCGGTTCTAAATCGGTTTAAATACCCAATAGTAACCGGCATGTCTTTTAGTCGTTCCGAAAATGTACGAAAATGTTGGTAGGCCAAAATAGTTGTGGGCACTAAAACAGCTACTTGTTTTCCGTTATCTACCGCTTTAAAAGCTGCTCGAATAGCCACTTCGGTTTTACCAAAACCAACATCACCACACACCAATCGGTCCATTGGGCGATCGTTTTCCATATCCAATTTCACATCGTTAGTAGAAGTAATTTGGTCGGGGGTATCTTCATAAATAAACGAACTTTCAAGTTCTTTTTGCAGGTAACTATCCGGTGCGCAAGCAAATCCTTTTTCCAATCTTCGCTTGGCGTACAACTGAATTAAATTGAATGCAATGTGTTTAACACGCGCTTTAGTTTTTTGTTTTAACGCTTTCCAAGCATTTGAACCTAACTTATAAATTTTTGGCGGAGCGCCATCTTTTCCATTGTATTTGGATATTTTATGTAGCGAATGAATACTTACATAAACAATATCATTATCGGCATAAACCAGTTTTATGGCTTCTTGGGTTTTGCCTTCAACCTGAATTTTCTGTAAACCACCAAATTTTCCAATTCCGTGGTCAATGTGGGTTACATAATCACCAACGGTTAGTAAATTCAGTTCTTTTAGCGTGATGGTTTGCTTTTTGGAATACCCGTTTTTGATGCTAAATTTATGATAGCGTTCAAATATTTGGTGGTCGGTATAATAGGCAATTTGATGTTCTTCGTCAATAAAACCTTGATAAAGCGGAAAAACTACGGTTTGGTATTGCTTCCGGATGCTCTCGTGATTTTCTTCATCAATATCTTCAAAAATATCATGAAAACGATTCGCCTGACTTTCATTGGAACAAAATAAATAATTCTTAATTCCATGCGAATTGTTATCGTTTAAATTGTTCAAAAGCAAATCAAATTGCTTGTTGAAAGAGGGTTGCGGTTGGATATGAAATTCCACTGTTTTATCTATCGAAAAAGTGGGTGTATTGCTTAATTCAACTACCGAAAAATGAAGCGCTTTTTTTAGAAATTGCTTTTGATTAACAAATAACTCTTCTGGAACTAATCGGTTTACGGTGGCGTCTAATTTTGAAAAAGCTTCGGTTGCTTTATCGAAATATTTGTCTAATTGTTGTCCGGTGAAATCGGTGTCCTGAATAAAAAGCACCGTTTTTTCGGAAATATAATCAAGGAAGCTTTCTCGGTTTTCTTCAAAAAATTTATTTTCCATGTTTGGAATGATGGAAACCTTCTTTAATTTTTCAATTGAAAGTTGGGTTTCTACATCAAAACTTCTAATGGAATCTACTTCATTTCCAAAAAACTCTATTCGATACGGATTGTCATTAGAGAACGAAAATACATCTACAATTCCTCCACGAACCGAGAACTCTCCGGGCTCGGTTACAAAATCTACTCTTTTAAAATTGTATTCAAACAGCACTTCGTTGATAAAATCAATGGCTAATTTGTCGTTTACCGAAATCTTGAACGTGTTTTTTTCAAGTTCTTTTTTGGTAACTACTTTTTCAAAAATGGCTTCGGCGTAGGAAACAATTATGGCTGGTTTTTTGCGAGAATTTATTCGGTTTAAAACCTCCGATCGAAGTAAAATATTGGCATTATCGGTTTCGTCAATTTGGTAAGGACGGCGGTACGAACCCGGATAAAACAATACATCTTGGTCGTTCAATAACTGCTCTAAATCGTTGAGGTAATAGGCCGCTTCTTCTTTGTCGTTAAATAATAAAAGGAAAGGCAACTCTGCTTTTTCAAAAGTAGCTTCAATTACCAAAGACAAGGCCGAACCCAATAAGCCTTTCGCATTTACTTTGCAATCGCGATGTTGGATTGCGCTGTCTAACTGCTGAACTTTAGTCGAATTTTGATAAACGGAAGTAAAACTACTTTTATTCAAGAGGGTGATTTTTGAAATTTAGTTTGGAATGGCTCTAGTAGTATCCTTCATGTTGATGAGGTCTTGCTCGCCTTCTTCCATTGGAATCTGACTACGCTTTACAATTTCTTCCATTTGCAATTGAAAGTAGTCAATTTCTGTATTGAGCTCATTAACCAATTTTATAACTTTTTGCTCCGGAATTTGACGCAAATGAATGTATAAATCCAAACTTTTTACTTTGGTGATAATAACTGAAATTCTACTTCTTATTTGCTGTTTGTTAAATTCTAAAGGAATATTTACTTGCAAATTCATTGCTTTCTTTGATAAATCGGCTGCCTTTTTTTGAAAGGCGCCAATGGTACTTTTTGGCTTCTGATTGATTTCGGTAAGGAAGTTGCGCCACTCTGCCCAGTTATTTATTTTTGCCTGTGTAGTGGCTTCAATTGGAGAAATATCAAACACCCAACCGCGCTCAATGGTTGAAAAAACTACTTCTCTTTTTTGAGCTTCTTTTTGTTGCTCCACAATTAATTCCTTGTTTTCATTTTGACACGAAACAAGGAAAAGAGGTATTAAAAGAAAATAAAAGCTCTTAAAAGGCATGGTGCTAGTTTGAATTAGTTTGCAAAAATACAAAAGTAGTAGTTTTGTTTTAGAGATTTTGTGAAAGGATTGATAAATGTTTAATTGCTTTAAGGTTGGCCGAATTGTTTTCAAAATTCTTTACGAAATCGTTATATTTGTAGCACAAACAAACAAATTATGTCTACCAAAATATTAATTATAGGCGCTTGCGGTCAAATTGGAACCGAGTTAACTACTAAACTGCGAAGCATTTATGGAAATGATAATGTCATTGCCTCTGATATTAGAAAGCTAAATAATGATATCGTAAACAACGGAATTTTTGAAGTTGTAAATGCCTTAGATTACAATCAAATTGAACATTTAGTAGAGCAATACCAAATTACAGATGTCTATTTAATGGCGGCGTTATTATCGGCTACAGCCGAAAAAAACCCTGCCTTTGCTTGGGATTTAAATATGAATTCGCTGTTTCATGTCTTGAATTTGGCGAAAGCTAAAAAAATCAAAAAAATATTTTGGCCTTCGAGTATTGCCGTTTTTGGACCAACAACTCCAAGAGAAAATACACCACAATATACCATAATGGAACCCACCACGGTTTATGGAATTAGTAAACAAACCGGAGAGCGCTGGTGTGAATATTACCACCACCAATATGGAGTGGATGTGCGAAGCATTCGTTATCCAGGTTTAATCAGTTGGACTACCGAGCCAGGAGGAGGCACCACCGATTATGCTGTAGATATTTACCACAAGGCATTGAAGAAAGGGAAGTTTGAGTGCTTTCTTTCGGAGAAAACGAAATTGCCCATGATGTATATGGACGATGCCATTAGAGCTACTGTAGAAATTATGCAAGCCGATAAAGATGCTGTAAAAATTAGATCCTCTTATAATTTGGCAGGGATTAGTTTTACGCCTGCCGAGATTGCTGAAGAAATCAAAAAACACATTCCGAATTTTACAATTTCCTACAAACCCGATTTTAGACAAAAAATTGCGGATAGCTGGCCAGCTTCTATTGATGATTCTTCTGCAAGAGAAGATTGGGGTTGGAAACACGAATTTGAAATGGACTCGATGACCGAGGTGATG
The DNA here is from genome assembly GCA_947453195.1 of Flavobacteriaceae bacterium. Classification (GTDB taxonomy): domain Bacteria; phylum Bacteroidota; class Bacteroidia; order Flavobacteriales; family Flavobacteriaceae; genus Flavobacterium. The sequence goes on along the minus strand of CANGFO010000001.1, from coordinate 32,378 downwards.
TTAGAAAATTTAAAGAAATAGCATAAAAAAATCCCAATCATGAATTGGGATTTTTTATATGAAAATGGACTAATTATTATTTAGCCGATTCGTATCTTTTAGAAACTTCTGCCCAATTAATTACATTGAAAAAAGCTTCAATATAATCTGGACGACGGTTTTGATAGTTTAAGTAATATGCATGTTCCCAAACGTCCATTGCAAGAATTGGAAATCCGCCGCAACCTACACCAGGCATTAAAGTATTGTCTTGATTTGGTGTTCCGCATACTTCTAGTTTTCCGTCTTTAACACAAAGCCAAGCCCAACCAGAACCAAATTGTGTAGCGCCTGCTTTTGCAAATGCTGCTTTAAAATCTTCAAATGAACCAAAATCTTTTTCAATAGCCGCAAGTAATTCGCCTGTTGGCAGCCCACCACCATTTGGAGACATTACAGTCCAAAACAAATTGTGATTGTAAAATCCACCACCATTATTTCGAATGGCTGCTTTAGTCATGTCCAAATTTTTAAGGATTTCTTCGATAGATTTTCCTTCTAATTCGGTTCCTGCAATGGCAGCATTTAAGTTGGTCGTGTATGCATTATGATGTTTTGAATGGTGAATTTCCATTGTGCGTGCATCAATATGTGGTTCTAACGCATCGTAAGCGTAAGGTAATTGTGGTAATTCAAATGCCATAATATATTTATTATTGGTTAATACTAAAATTGATTTCAAATTTATACATTTATCTTTGTAAAAGAAAATACTTTTTTTACATATATCACATTTGAAAAAATATGCTAAAACCTAATCATTCCATAACGAGATTTGTATTGCTATTTCTTTTGATTGCAATTAATTCCTTTTCACAAACTTTTTTCAAATATAAAATTAGCAAAACCTATTGTGTTTTTAATTTTATGGAAACTTCAATTGGCTCCCATGGAACCTCAAAAACATTAGAAAAATTCATTCATGAAAATACAAAAAATGACAATGAGTTTGGGAAACTGTGCGAGGAGTATAAAAAAATAAATTTATACAATCAGTTCAAATTTGATGGTTTTCCAGAAGACAGAAATAATTATGGAAATTCTTTTGATATTATTTCTATGAATGCTGTAAATTCATCTAATCTAGAAGAATTCAAACAAAAAAATCTTGGATTAATTACCATTTCAGACAATGAAAAACTTTATGAAATATTAAAGAATGCAGAAAAAAAATATGATAAAATAATTTGGAGAGAAAGCGATAAAAAATTAATAAGCCATTTAGAAGAACTTTCAAAATATGAAAAAAGTAACGCTTCTATATTTCAAAAATTTAATCATTTTTACGACTCCTCTTGGACAGAAAAAACACCTTTTAATGTTGTAATTTATCCAATTCTTGGCAGTAAAGGAAATACAACAGCAACGCCACACATCAATGCTTTGTGTGTAAGTATATTAACGGAAGATAAAGATAGAATAGGAGTAAACGGTGTTGCACTTCATGAAATGTGTCATGTTTTATATCAAAATCAATCTAAAGAAGTGCAGATCCAACTAGATAACTATTTCAAAGAAAATCAATCTATTTATTCTAAACAGGCTTATACTTATATTAATGAAGCATTAGCAACAGCCCTTGGGAATGGTTATGCCTACAAAGAAATTAATGGCAAATTAGATGAATCCGAATGGTATGATGATGAAACAATCAATGGTTTTGCAAAGGCAATTTATCCACTGGTTGAAGATTATTTGCAAAAAAAAAAAACTATTGATAAAGAATTCATAGATAAATCAATTCAATTATTTTCAGAAAAATTTCCAAATTCAATTTATAATTATGCTCAATCCTTGAATAAAACAATAGTTTATTATGATGATTTTGAAGGAAATGAACTTGTAAATCAGTTGAGTAACTATTTTCAGATTTCCAATATAAATCAATCCTCTCCAATCCTTCATCCTTATAGTATTGAAAGCATTACAGAGAATAATAACAATCAATTCTTCATTATTGATTCAAATCAAAATGATACATTAAAAAGTCTTTCGGAATATTTTCCTGAAATTAAAGAGGTCAAATTTGAAAAGATTCCTTTAAATTTAAGTTTAATAGATAATAAAAAGAGAACCATTATTATGTTGGTTTTAAACAATAAATCCGAATTAGATTTACAGTTGAAAAAAATGAAGGAAAATCAATTTTTTAATTCAAAGCAATTAATTCAGAATTAAATGAATGGTAACTCCCTAACAAATAATTAAAATTGGTTTACTTTTATCGAATAAATTTTCAAAACTGATTTGCATATATATGACCCAAAATAAACCCGCTTTTTCTTTATATGATGCTTCGGCAGGTTCTGGAAAAACCTATACTTTGGTAAAAGAATACCTTAAAATTATTCTGTTATCCAAAAAACCAGATGCCTATCGAACCATTCTTGCCATCACTTTTACCAATAAAGCAGTGCATGAAATGAAAAGCAGGGTGGTGGAGAGTTTGACCGAATTTACGAAAGACAAACCCTCTGAAAAAGCTATCGAATTAATGCAAGTTATCTATGCCGAAACCAGCATGAGTTTGCAAGACATTCAGGTAAAGGCGAAGAGCATTATTAAAAATTTGATTCATAATTATGCGGCTTTTGATATATCTACCATAGATAAATTTACGCATCGTGTAATTCGAACTTTTGCACACGATTTAAATTTACCCATCACTTTTGAAGTTTCTTTGGATACCGAAAACTTGCTGACTGAGGCAATTGATGCTTTAATTGCTCAGGCAGGAGAAGACGAAATACTAACCAATTTATTGGTTGAATTCACCATGCAAAAAACCGACGAGGATAAATCGTGGGATGTTTCTCGGGAAATTATGGATACGGGGAGGTTAATTTTGGATGAAAATAATCGGGAAGAAATCAAGCATTTTAATGATAAATCCATTTCAGAATTTGTAGAAATAAAAAAGAAATTACAAGCGCTTTCCAAAGAAATTGAAGACGAAACAGTTGAAATGGCCAATCTTGCCATGCGACTGATAAACGAAAAAGGGATTGATGTAAAATCATTTTCGGGAGGGTATTTACCGAAGCATATTGAGAGCATCCAAAACCGAAAATTTAAACCAGACAATAAAACGTATCGCGAACCAGAAGACATAAAAATTAATAAAACCGCAAAAGATTCAGCCATTATTGAAGGAATAATTCCTGATTTATTAGTAGTTCTTGAGGCAATTTACATCAAATTTGAAAGTCGAAATTTTTATGAAGCCTTTCTAAAAAATATTACACCTCTTTCTTTATTGAATACAGTAAGTAATGAATTAGCAAAAATTCAAAAAGAGCAAAACCTACTTTCGATATCCGAATTTAATAAATTAATAAACGAACAAATTCAAAACCAACCGGCACCATTTATTTACGAACGATTGGGAGAACGGTACCGTCATTTTTTTATAGATGAATTTCAGGATACATCCGAAATGCAATGGCAAAATTTGATTCCGTTAATAGATAATGCATTGTCGAGCGAAGACATGCAGGGCGAAAGAGGGTCGCTGCTTGTGGTTGGAGATCCAAAACAATCCATTTACAGATGGCGCGGCGGAAAAGCAGAGCAATTTATTGAATTGGCAAAAGGCGCAAATCCATTTGTAAATCCAGATTGGAAACCTTTTAGTTTGGACACTAATTATAGAAGCTATTCGGAGGTGATTGATTTCAATAATAAGTTCTTTAGCTATTTGTCGGGTCAATTTGAAAACGATGACTATAAAGATTTATATGAAAATCACAGCCATCAAAAGGAGAACCATAAAAAAGGCGGATTGGTTTCGATTTCTTTTTTACCTAAAGTAGACGAAGACGAGGAAGACGAAGAAAATTCGGACAAATTTCAAATGTATCTCAAGGCGACTTTAGCTAAAATTGAAGAAATAAAAAAGAACGGATTCAAAAATAAAGATATTGTAATTCTAACCCGCAAAAAAAATCAGGGAACAGCAATTGCCAATTATTTAACAGAGAATGGCATATCCGTTTTATCCTCTGAAAGCATTTTAATTGGCGCTTCCTCGGAAGTGCAATGTGTAATAAATTTCTTACGTTATTTAAAAAACAGTAATGATCAAGAATCAAAAGCGCAATTTTTATATTATTTGGCGGTAAATCACCAACATAATTTACCAATTTCTGATTTTATTGCGGAAGGTATTTCATTAAAAAAAGAAAAGGAATTTCAAGATTGGTTGCTGCAATTTGATTTGAATTTTTCATTTGAAGTTTGTAGAAAAAAATCACTTTATGAAGCCACAGAAATTATTATTTCAAAAGTGATTCCGGTTGCAAAATGCAATGCCTACATTCAGTATTTCTTAGATATTGTATTGGAAAGAGACTTAAAAAATCAAGCAGGAATTTCTGATTTTCTATCGTATTGGAATAAAAATGGAGAAAAACTAAGCATTCCATCGCCAGAAGGAAATGATGCCGTTCGAATTATGACCATTCATAAATCGAAAGGGTTGGAGTTTCCTGTGGTAATTTTACCGTTTGCAGAGCAAGATTTTAGTCGGGGGCCAAAAGAAAAAATTTGGCTTAATGCCGATGAAAATGTGGTTGGAATTTCAAAGGCCTTGGTTGATAAAAGCAGTAAAGTAGAGAATTATGGCTCCGACGCGTCACAAATATACAAACAGAAAAAGCAAGAAGACATCTTAGACATTATCAATGTGCTTTATGTTTCTTTAACTCGTGCCGAAGAGCAATTGCATGTTATTTCTGCTATAAATATTAAAAAAGACGGCACATTGCCAAGTAATTTATCTTCCTATTTTATTGGGTTTTTGCAAGACAAAGGATTTGACGAAAACAAATTGGTATATGAATTTGGTCAACCTAAAAAACTATCTAAAGAAAAAGAGGAAGCAAAAGAGTTGTTGCCAATTCCGCAAGTGATAGAAACATTGGATCCTAGAAGTATCAAAATAGCGCAACGCGAAAGCATCATGTGGAATACTAAGCAGCAAAATGCTATAGAATACGGGAATACCATACATGAAATCCTTTCATTTATTAAAACCAAAAACGATGTCGATTTGGCCATTACAAAAGCCATTGAAAATGGATTAATTGTGCCTACGCAAAAAGAGGAAGTGGGCAAATCCATTCACGAAATTGTAAATCATAACGATTTAACTGCTTTTTTTGCAGAGGGGGTTCAAGTATTAAATGAACAGGCCATTATTCAAAAAGGAGGGAACTTGGTAAAACCCGACCGAATGGTGCTTACTAGTTTCAATGAAATTTATTTATTGGATTATAAAACGGGATCCTATTTGCCAAAACACCAAGCGCAATTAGAAAATTATCAAAAAGTTATAGAAGAAATGGGATATAAAGTAGTCAAAAAAGCACTGATTTACATTGGAGAAAACAGCAATATTGTAAATTTGTAGCCGCAATTAATTTTAAAACGAATAAACAAACAATACCAAAATATGTACGGAAAAATCCAACAACACTTACAGAATGAATTAAACACCATTGAGCAAAATGGTATTTTTAAAAGAGAGCGCATCATCACTTCTACACAAGGTGCAGAAATTACGGTTAATGGCAAAACCGTTTTGAATTTTTGTGCTAACAATTATTTGGGGTTGTCTTCGCATCCCGAAGTAATTCAGGCAGCTAAAGATACTTTAGATTCCCATGGTTTCGGAATGTCATCGGTGCGTTTCATTTGTGGAACGCAGGATATCCATAAAACTTTAGAAAAAAAGATAGCCGAATTCTACGGCACAGAAGACACTATATTATATGCTGCAGCTTTTGATGCTAACGGAGGAGTTTTCGAACCACTTTTAGGAGAAGAAGATTGTATTATTTCCGATAGTTTGAACCATGCTTCAATTATAGATGGCGTTCGTTTATGTAAAGCTGCTCGATATAGATACGAAAATTCCAATATGGAAGATTTAGAACAGCAATTAATTAAAGCAACACAAGCAGGTCATCGCTTTAAGTTAATTGTTACTGACGGAGTTTTCTCTATGGATGGGGTTGTAGCTCCGTTGGATAAAATTTGTGATTTAGCCGATAAATATGATGCTTTAGTAATGGTAGATGAATGCCATGCAGCCGGATTTATAGGCGCAACGGGTAAAGGCACACTAGAAGCTAAAGGAGTTATGGGAAGAGTAGACATCATTACCGGAACTCTCGGAAAAGCACTTGGCGGTGCCATGGGAGGCTATACTACAGCCAAAAAAGAAGTAATAGAAATCTTACGTCAACGTTCGCGTCCTTATTTATTTTCAAATTCTTTGGCGCCTGCCATTGTTGGCGCTTCCATAAAGGTGTTTGAACTACTTGAAAAAGATACTGCATTAAGAGATAAATTAGAGTGGAATACAAATTATTTCAAAACGGGATTACGTGCAGCAGGTATTGATTTTATTGATGGAGATTCAGCAATCGTTCCAGTAATGCTCTACGATGCCAAGCTTTCACAAGTAATGGCCGAGGAACTTTTAAAGAAAGGAATTTACGTGATTGGATTCTTTTATCCTGTAGTTCCAAAAGACAAAGCTAGAATTAGAGTTCAGCTTTCGGCTGCTCATTCTAAAGAACATTTAGATCAAGCAATAAAAGCATTTATTGAGGTCGCTAAATTCTTAACAATCATATAATATTGAAATAATGCGCTAACATTTTGATATTTCATTAATTGGTATTACTTTTGCGCTATTATATATTTATAATCTAACAAAATTAAGTATGAAACATCTTAACAAATTATTTGCTTTATTGTTGCTAGTAGGATTAAGTTCTCAAGCACAAGATAGAGACAACGTGTGGGCTATTTCGTTTGGAACAAACGCAGTAGACGGAGGCAGAGTAAGTGCTGCAACAACTATTAAAGATCAATTTTCTCAGTATTTTGATTCGAAAGCATATTGGAATGTATTGCCTTCAGTATCTACACTTACAGTGTCTAAATACGTGGGAGACAATTTTACATTTGGAGTAACAGGTTCTGTTAACAAAATTTCTAAGTTTGTTGGAGATAAAGTTTACGATCCAGCTACTTATACAAGTATTTATCCAGTGACTAATCCTGGGGACGTAATGTATTATTCATTAGACGGAGTTGTAAAATACAGCTTCATGTCTATAATTAAGTCAAACTCAATTGACCCTTCACTTCACGTAGGTGGCGGTTATACTTGGTTAGGTGATGCTTCTGCTGGAACAATCAACGGTGGTTTCGGTTTAACTTATTGGATGGCTAAACAAGTAGGTCTTTCTTGGAATTCTACTTACAAACATTCATTTGATGATTCTAGAATTGTTAATTCTGATGTACCTAGTCACATGCAACACTCTCTTGGAATTGTATTCAAATTTGGTGCTAAGGATGCTGATGGAGACGGAATCTACGATCGTTTAGATGCATGTCCTGAAACTGCAGGTCCAAAAGAATTTAACGGATGTCCTGATACAGACGGTGATAAAATCATTGATAAAGATGACGCTTGTCCAGAAGTTGCTGGTTTAGCTGCTTTCAATGGTTGTCCTGATACTGACGGTGACGGAGTTGCTGATAAAGAAGACGCTTGTCCAGAAGTTGCTGGCCTTAAAGCATTAGCTGGATGTCCAGATGCTGACGGTGACGGTGTTGCTGACAAAGCTGATAAATGTCCACAAGTAAAAGGTCCTAAAGAAAATGCGGGTTGCCCATGGCCAGATACAGATGGAGATAAAGTTTTAGATAAAGACGATAAATGTCCAGAAGTTGCAGGTACTGTAGCTAATCAAGGTTGTCCTGAAATGAATGATGATGCTGAGAAAAAATTAAATGAGTATGCTAAAACAATCTTATTTGATAGCGGTAGAGCTTCTTTCCAAAAACAAACTTACCCAGTATTAGTTTCTATTACTGCAATATTAAAAGAATATCCAAATGCTAAATTTAGCATTGAAGGACATACTGATAATTCAGGAAAAGCTGCTGCAAATCAAAAATTATCTGAAGATAGAGCTGCTGCAGTTAAAGGTTATTTAGTTGAAAATGGAGTTGCTGCAAGCAGATTAACTTCAAAAGGTTTTGGTCAATCTAAACCAATCGATTCTAACAAAACTAAAGCTGGTAAAGCTAACAACAGAAGAGTTGAAGTGAAATTAGTAAAATAATTTCTTACCAAATATTTTAAGAAACGCCTCGATTTATCGGGGCGTTTTTTTTATATTTAACCGATGGAAAATACTACTTTCATACATAAACTTGCTCAAGTACTAGTAAAGGAATATTCGGATAAATTATCGAATACCATTGTTATTCTTCCTAACAGAAGAGCAAAGGTTTTCCTCCTAGCTGCTTTATTAAAGCAAACCCCAACCACCATTTTTGCGCCTGAAATAATAAGCATTGAAGATTTTGTGCAAGACATTGCCGGAATTCGTTCTATTGATAATGTAGCATTACTTTTTGAATTTTATTCAGTATATCTTGAAATCACGAAAAATGATCAAGAATCCTTTGAAACTTTCGCTAATTGGGCTAAAACACTATTGCAGGATTTTAATGAAATAGACCGCTATTTGTTGGATCCGGATAAGGTGTTAAAGTATTTAGAAAATATTAAAGAGATCGAACATTGGTCGGTTGACATAGATAAACGAACTAATTTAATCGAAAAGCATCTTATCTTTTGGAAGAAATTACCTTTGTACTATCACGCTTTATACCACCATTTGTTTGAAAAAGGCATCGGTTATCAAGGATTAATTTATAGAGAAGCAGTCAATAATTTGAATCATTTTTCCGAATCTGTAAAAGATAAAAATTTCATTTTTGCTGGATTTAATGCCTTAAATCAAGCAGAAGAAAAAATTGTTCAGCATTTGCTAGCCCTTGATAAAGCAAAAATATTTTGGGACATTGATGCCGTTTTCATGAACGACAAGCAGCACGATGCCGGACTTTTTCAGCAACGATTTCAAGCAGAATGGCCTTATTATAAAACCAATCCCTATGAATGGATTGCCAATGATTATACCCAAGAGAAAAACATTCAAATTATTGGAACTCCAAAATCAATAGGTCAGGCAAAAATTGTTGGTAGTATTATAGAAAAACACAGTAAGGAGTTAAATGGTCAATTACAAAATGTAGCTGTTGTTTTAGGAGAAGAAAATCTTTTACTTCCAATTTTGTACTCTCTGCCAAGTAATGCAGGAGCTCTTAATATTACTATGGGTTTTTCTAGTAAGAATAATCCTGCACAATTACTTGTAGCTAAACTCTTCAAAATGCATTCTAATGCATTGACAAGAAATTCCAAAAGTTATGTGTTTTACTACAAAGAAGTATTAGATATTTTGACACATCCATTATTGGAAAGTCATTTAAATACTTCCGATTTGGTGTATCGCATCAACCAAAATAATTTCACCTTTATTGTCCATTCTAAGTTGGAAGATTTGCATCCAAAAGGCAACGAATTATTCCAATTATTATTCCAAAAATGGGAAAATAATCCATTACAAGTTTTAGAAACTATTTCTCAAATTTTATTGATAATCAAATCTAATTTGAGTAAGGATTCTGAAGAAGAAAAAATAACCAATGCTTTTGTTTATTCGATTTTTAAAATTATCAACCAGTTGACTTCCTATTTTTCAACTGCTTCCCATGTAAATTCAATTGAAACGCTCTATGCAATTTATAAGCAAATAATTGATGTAGCCGAAGTTTCATTTGAAGGAGAGCCATTAAACGGTTTGCAAATAATGGGTGTTTTAGAAAGTAGAGTATTGGATTTTGAAACCGTTATCATCACTTCGGTTAACGAAGGAAAATTTCCTGCAGGAAAAAGCACCAACTCTTTTATACCTTATGATGTTAAAAGAGAATTAGGACTACCTACTTTTAAAGAAAAAGACGCGATCTATACGTATCACTTTTATCATTTGTTGCAACGCGCTAAGAATGTGTATTTGTTGTATAATTCCGATAGCGAAGGCTTGGACGCAGGAGAAAAAAGCCGATTTATCACCCAACTAGAAGTTGAAAAGCAAGACAACCACAAATTATCTTTTCAAACGTATAATGCTGAAGTTCCAGAAAATGCGACACAGCCTGTTGTGATTCCAAAATCGGAAAGTGTTTTAATTAGACTTAAAGAAATAGCCGAAAAAGGATTTTCACCTTCCTCATTAACATCATATATCCGGAATCCGATTCAGTTTTATTTACAACGAATATTACGAATCTCCGAAACCGATGAGGTGGAAGAAAACATTGCTGTAAATACTTTAGGAACAATTATTCACGGAGTTTTAGAAGAATTGTACAAGCCTCTTATTGGTAAAATATTGATAGAAAATGACATCATAATTTGCTTAAAAAATGTAGATGATGAAGTAGTAAAACAGTTTAAAAAGGAATATAAAGAAGGCGACATCAAAAAAGGTAGAAATCTATTGGCTTTTGAAGTGGCCAAACGAAACGTTCAAAATTTCTTAAAACTTGAATTAGAATCGATAAAAAACGGAGAACAAATTCAAATAATCGCTTTAGAATCTAAATTAGAACGCGTATTAGAACATCCTAAACTGCCTTTTCCAGTAAAAATTGCTGGAAATGTAGACCGCATTGAAAATCGCGATGGCAAAATTAGAATCATCGATTATAAAACCGGGAAGGTTGATAAAAACGATGTTATTTTAAAAACATGGCAAGACCTTACCAAAGAAATAGGGAATGATAAAATCATCCAAATTCTCGCGTATACGTTTATGTACCAGCCAGAATTTAAAGGGTTAGAAATGGAAGCCGGAATCATTTCGTTTAAGAATTTAAAATCGGGATTTTTGCCATTTAATTTTAAATCAGAAACGGGATTGGAACAAGTTATTACACCCAAAATAATGGAAAGTTATATCGAAGAAATAGTTGTGTTGTTAAATGAGATATTCAATTCTGAAATACCTTTCGAGCAAACAAATTAATTTTTTTAATTTAAATTGTTTTTAAAAAGCGAAGTAGCTCTTTTTCCAATTCTGATTTGTTTTCCATGTGACTCATGTGACCGTCAGGGAATGTTGTGAGCAGTACAGATGTTCCTTCTACTTGAGTCAAATTATCCTTGTAGATTAATACTTCATCTTTTTCGCCAAGAATTAGTTGTATTGGATAGTTAGCCAAATGTAGAACGATCTCTCGATCTTTTCTGATTTTCATTCCTTCTAATGCTGCAACTACACCTTGTAAAGGAGTTTTTAGTGCTTCCAATTTTACTTTTTCGATGGCATCTGCAAGAAGATTTCTGTTGTTTTCACTAAATAAATTGGCAATGCTCATGCGCACAAATGCAGAATAATTTTGTTTCACTGCAACAATCGCGCGGTCTCTATTTTTTTTACGCTCGGGGCTATCGGCTCGTGAAGTGGAGTTTAAAAGCACCAACCCTTTCATGAAATCTGGGTATAATTCGGCGAAAGCCAATGCAACATAACCCCCCATGGAGTGCCCAATAATTACTGTCTTACGAATTTTTAACTCGTGTAAAACGGCATGAACCATATCAGCTTGATCCTCCATAGAATGCACATAGCCCATGCATTCGGTTTGGCCGTGGCCCAATAAATCTATCGTGATAATGCGGTATTTTTTTGAAAGTTCTGATACCAATTCATCCCACATCGATTGGTTTTCTAAAAAACCATGAAGCAACACTACCGCCATGCCTTTGCCTTGATCGGTGTAGGAAATTTTTGTGTTTTTGTAATGCAGCATTTTCATAGTTGCAAAAATAGATTTTTTAACTGCAAATTCAAGTCAACTTTAAACATAAAAAAGGCTCACTTTCGTAAGCCTTTTTATTTGAATTTTTGAACATTAAGCGTTCATCAAACTTTCAATTTCTTCTATTTCAATTGGAATATTTCGCATCAAGTTGAAGGCTTCACCTTTAGCTTGAATTACCATATCATCTTCAATTCGAATTCCGAATCCTTCTGCCGGAATATAAATTCCTGGCTCTACAGTGAACACCATATTGGCTTGCATTGGCTCGTGCAACAATCCATAATCATGGGTATCCAACCCCATGTGATGTGAAGTACCGTGCATGAAATATTTTTTGTAAGCAGGCCAATCTGGATTTTCATTCTGAACATCGGCTTTGTCTATTAAACCCAAACCTAAAAGTTCGGAGGTCATGAATTTACCAACTTCTACATGGTATTGTTTCCATAATGTTCCTGGAGCCAACATTTTGGCAGCTTCATTTTTAACTCGTAAAACCGCATTATAAACTTGTTTTTGTCTGTCTGTAAAACGACCAGAAACAGGAATTACACGCGTCATATCACTTGAATAATTAGCATATTCGGCACCTACATCTAATAATAATAAATCACCGGCCTTACATTGCTGGTTGTTTTCAATATAATGCAACACATTTGCATTGGCTCCCGAAGCAATAATTGGGGTATAAGCAAATCCTTTTGATCTGTTTCTTAAAAATTCGTGGGCGAATTCTGCTTCAATTTCATATTCCATTACATTTGGTTTCACAAATTTCAAAATTCGGCGAAAGCCTTTCTCTGTAATATCACATGCCTGCTGAATTAAATCGAGTTCTTCACTTTCTTTAACCGAGCGAATGCGTTGTAAAATAGGATTCGATTTTTCTACTTTATGAGCAGGATAGTTTTCTTTCCACCATTTAATAAAACGTGCTTCGCGAGTTTCAGTTTCAATAGTAGCACGGTAATGTTCATTGGTATTGATATAAATAGTATCCGCATAAGTCATGATTTCCTTTAATGTTTTTGGAAAATCTTGTAACCAAATCACGGTTTTTACTCCCGATACTCCAAAAGCTCTTTCTTTGGTTAGTTTTTCACCTTCCCAAACTGCAATATGTTCGTTGGTTTCTTTTAAGAAAAGTATTTCTTTCAAGTTTTCATAGGGCGCATCTGGAAAAAGCAACAAAATACTTTCTTCTTGATCGACACCTGATAAATAAAAGATATCACGATGTTGTGCAAACGGCAAAGTGCTATCGGCAGAAACGGGATAAATATCATTGGAGTTAAAAACTGCAACGCTATTTGGTTTCATTTGTGAAGTAAATTTGGCTCTGTTTTTAATGAACAGATTACGGTCTATTTGATGGTATTTCATAGAAATAATATTTAAGTCATTCTAAATTATCTTCAAAAATAGAAAGAATATACAGAATTGGAGGTAAATCCTATTATATTTTTTATGAAGTCACGGTATAATAAAAGTAAATTTATTTTCGTTATTTAATATGATGTAACAAAAACCTTCTATATTAGTCAAATAATTTAGTCTTGTTAAATAACAATTATAAAAAAAACACTACTTAGTCTATGAAAAAAATATTGTTTTTTGTCGTTTTATTAGGAGCTAGTTTCTCTCTTTTTTCTTGTGAAGATTTAGACGATACTGCTGCAGAACCAATGTTGGTTATTAAGTTTAAATTTGATCCAACCCAAGCACGATTAAATAATTTCGGTCTGCCAACTGCAGTTCCTGCAGGTCATGGAGCGCAATCACCAATTTTTAATACCATCTCCTCACATTATATTGAGTTAGCTCCCAATGCGACTACCCAACTTGGCACAGGAACCATATTATATCATGCGCCTGAAACAACTTTAGGCGGATCCAACGCAATTGATTTTAGTAAATCTAAAATTGTAGCCGAAGGAGAAACTTTTATACAGATTCCGTTGCGAGCTATTGCAGCAGGAAATTACCAATGGTTACGGGTTTCGTTATCGTATCAAAATTATCAAATTAGTGTTCGAAGTTCTGGGCATGATTACCAAGGCACCTTGGCTAGTTTTGTAGGTTTCAATACTTATATTGGTACTCATACTATTGGAAATGCTATTTTTAATGTAGATGCAAATAGAGCGCAAGGCTACTGGGCATTTGCCTTAAATGATTTACCGTACAACACTTCGGGGCAAGCACCTGCTAATGCCACCACCGTTCCTAATCCAATTGCATCAACTTCACCAATTCCGGCTGGATCTTGTGTGGTAACTGGGCAATTTGCAACACCCCTTACCATTACCGGCTTAGAAAATAAGAATATTGAAGTAACCGTTTCGCTATCTACCAATAATAGTTTTGAGTGGATTGATTTAAACAATGACGGAAAATACGAACCTGCTGCAGGAGAAACTGTTGTAGATATGGGATTGCGTGGATTGGTGCCTTCGTATGGGAATTAATTTTGTTTAACGAAAATTGTTGATTTATAGCTTATTATACATTGTTATTCAACAAGTGTTAAACCCACTTTAAACTCATTATAAATTATTACGAAAAGGTTGTAGTATATTTGAATTTGCTGTATTTTTGTTTGATTTTTATAAATAAATTAAAACAACCATGGCAAAATCTACTTTTTTGAGTTCTTCCATTGCTAGGAAAGTCGCAATGGCACTTTCGGGACTCTTTTTGATTACCTTTTTAGCACTTCACTTTTTTATAAATCTAACTTCTGTTTTTAGTGAAGAAGTTTTTAATGCTTGTTCTCAGTTTATGGGATACAATCCATTAATTCAATATGTAATGCAACCAATTCTTGTTGCAGGAGTTGTTTTCCATTTTGTAATGGGAATGGTATTAGAAGTAAAAAATAATAAAGCAAGACCAGTTTCTTATGCTAAATACAATGGAGCAGCTAATGCTTCGTGGGCTTCAAGAAATATGATAGTTTCTGGACTTGTGGTATTGGCATTTTTAGGATTACACATGTACGATTTTTGGTTTCAAGAAATTATGTACAAATATGTAGATGCTAATTTTGTGAATCCAACGAGATACTATGGAGAGATGGTTGAGAAATTCCATAACCCAATCCGTACTGGTTTGTATTGTGTTTCTTTTTTATTGCTTTCATTACACTTATGGCATGGATTCAGTTCTGCTTTTCAATCGGTAGGATTCAATAATAAATTTTCTAAAGGAGTTCAAAAATTAGGATATGCTTTTGCAATAATTATTCCTTTCGGATTTATTTTCATTGCTTTATTCCACCATTTTTTTAATAATTAATATTTCATACTAATGAAGTTAGATTCTAAAATACCAGAAGGACACATTTCTCAGAAATGGACTGATTATAAAGACCACTTAAAATTAGTTGCTCCAAATAATAGGCCAAAAATTGACATTATTGTAGTTGGAACCGGATTAGCCGGAGCATCTGCAGCAGCTTCTTTTGGAGAAATGGGGTACAATGTAAAAGCATTTTGTTTTCAAGATTCTCCGCGTCGTGCGCACTCTATTGCAGCTCAAGGAGGAATCAATGCAGCAAAAAATTATCAAAATGATGGAGATAGTATCTTCAGATTATTCTACGACACCATTAAAGGGGGAGATTATAGAGCTCGTGAAGCAAACGTACATCGTTTAGCTGAAGTTTCAGGAAACATCATCGACCAATGTGTGGCTCAAGGAGTTCCTTTTGCTCGTGATTATGGCGGATTGCTTGACAACCGTTCCTTTGGGGGAACCCAAGTTCAAAGAACTTTTTATGCTGCTGGTCAAACAGGGCAACAATTATTATTAGGAGCTTATTCTGCTTTATCAAGACAAATTGGTTTAGGACGTGTTAAAATGTTCAACCGTCACGAAATGTTAGATTTAGTAAAAGTAGATGGTAAAGCCCGTGGAATCATTGCCCGTAACTTGATTACTGGTGAGTTAGAAAGACATTCAGCTCATGCGGTTGTAATTGCATCTGGTGGATATGGAAATGTTTATTTCTTATCTACAAATGCTATGGGAAGTAATGTTTCTGCAGGTTGGAAAGTTCACAAACAAGGGGCTTTATTTGCTAATCCTTGTTTTGTTCAAATTCACCCAACATGTATTCCGGTTCACGGAACGAATCAAGCAAAACTGACATTAATGTCGGAGTCTTTGCGTAATTCAGGACGTATTTGGGTACCAAAGAAAAAAGAAGATGCTGAAGCAATTCGTGCAGGTAAATTAAAACCTACGCAAATAGTTGAAGAAGATAGAGATTACTACTTAGAAAGAAAATATCCAGCATTTGGAAACTTAGTACCTCGTGATGTGGCTTCAAGAGCTGCAAAAGAAGTATGTGATGAAGGTCACGGAATTGAGGCAAACGACACCAATGAGGGAGTTTACTTAGATTTTTCTACTGAGATTCAAAATAAAGGAAAACAAGCAGCGTATGCAAAAGGAAATCACAATCCTTCTGCTGATGAAATTACGGCTTTAGGAAAACAATGGTTGGAAGAAAAATACGGTAACTTGTTTACAATGTATCAAAAAATCACTGATGAAAATCCGTATGAAACGCCAATGAAAATTTATCCAGCGGTACACTACACCATGGGTGGAGTTTGGGTAGATTATAACTTACAATCAACTATTCCTGGTTGTTTCGTTGCAGGAGAAGCTAACTTCTCTGATCACGGAGCAAATCGTCTTGGAGCATCTGCATTGATGCAAGGTTTGGCAGATGGTTATTTTGTATTACCTTATACGGTTTCTAATTATTTGGCAGATGAAATCCGTACTGGAAAAATCTCTACAGAAACACAAGAATTTATTGATGCAGAAAATAGAGTTCAAGAGTCAATTGACAAGTTCTTAAACAATAAAGGTTCTAAATCGGTGGATCATTTCCACAAGCGTTTGGGATTAATTATGTGGAATAAAGTAGGAATGGGTAGAAATGAAGCTGGCTTAAAAGAAGCTATTGCAGAAATTGCCGCTCTTAAAGAAGAATTCTACAAAGAAGTTAATGTGCCAGGAGTTGCTAACGAGTTTAATCCTCAATTAGAAAAAGCACTTCGTGTGGCTGATTTTATTGATTTAGGACAATTAATGGCAATGGATGCATTACAAAGAAATGAATCTTGTGGTGGTCACTTCCGTGAAGAATATCAAGATTCTGAAGGAGAAACACTTCGTGATGATGAAAACTTCTCTTTTGTAGGAGCATGGGAATATAAAGGAAATGACATCAGTCAAGAAGTACTTCATAAAGAAGAATTGAAATACGAGTTTATCAAAATTGCAGCTAGAAATTATAAATAATAGAATTATGTCTTCAGCAAAAAATATCAATATTACCCTTAAAATTTGGCGTCAAAAAGACTCCAAAGCCAAAGGAAATTTAGAGACTTATAAATTAGATAATGTTTCTACAGCAAGTTCGTTTTTGGAAATGTTAGACCAATTGAACGAACAATTAATAAACGATAAAATTGAACCTATTGCGTTTGATCACGACTGTCGTGAAGGAATCTGCGGAATGTGTTCATTATACATTAATGGTCGTGCTCACGGGCCAGATACTGGAATCACAACTTGTCAGTTACACATGAGAATGTTTAAAGATGGTGATACTATTTTTGTAGAACCATGGAGAAGTAAAGCATTCCCTGTAATTAAAGATTTAGTTGTGGATAGAAGTGCTTTTGATAGAATCCAACAAGCAGGAGGATTTGTATCGGTTAATACTTCTGGAAATACCATTGATGCTAATGCTACTCCAATTCCAAAAGCAGATGCCGACAAAGCTTTTGAAGCAGCAGCTTGTATTGGTTGTGGTGCTTGCGTTGCAACTTGTAAAAATGGTTCGGCAATGTTATTTGTTGGTGCAAAAGTTTCGCAATATGCGTTATTACCTCAAGGTAAAATTGAAGCTACAAATCGTGTGTTAAACATGGTGCGTCAAATGGACGAAGAAGGTTTTGGTAACTGTACCAATACCGGAGCATGTGAAATAGAATGTCCAAAAGGAATTTCATTAGAAAACATTGCTCGCATGAATAGAGAATATTTATCGGCAAGTTTAAAATAATTTATCTTTTAATTATACTAAAACGCATTCATTAAGTTGGATGCGTTTTTTTTTATCTTTGAGTCAAAAATATTCTATGAAAAAAGTATTTTCCTTTCTCGCATTATTTTTTATCATAAATTCTTTTGGTCAAAACCACCACCAATTGGTTAACCCAATGATAGGCACGGGCGGTCATGGGCATACCTACCCAGGAGCAACAGTGCCATTCGGGATGGTGCAACTTTCTCCCGACACTAGAATTGATGGAAGTTGGGACGGTTGTTCGGGTTATCATTATGACGACTCTACAATTTATGGCTTTTCTCATACCCATTTAAACGGAACAGGCTGCTCTGATTTTGGAGATATTATGCTGATGCCCACGATGGGAAAACCAACGCTGGATAATAAAGTCTATTCATCCAAATTTTCTCATAAAAATGAAAAGGCTAGCGCTGGGTTTTATTCGGTTAAATTAGATAAACACAATATCGATGTACGCCTAACAGCGTCTACACGAGTTGGATTTCATGAATACACCTTTAATACTACTGGTCAAGCCAACATTATTCTCGATTTAAATCATCGCGATTTATTGCTGGGAGGGGAGGTACATGTGATTAATAGTAAAACTATTGAGGTGAGGCGTGAAAGCGAAGCTTGGGCAAAAAACCAAATTGTATTTGCCCGTATTGAGTTTAGCGTGCCCATGAAAGTTACCGATATCCGAAGTAATGGCGATTACATGCATTCTCCAGAAAACGAATATATAGGCGGAACTCAAACAGCAATTTGCTTTTCTAAAAAAGTTAATAAAGGAGAAAAAATACTGGTGAAAGTGTCGCTTTCGCCAACAAGTTACGATGGAGCAAAATTAAACATTTATGAAATTAAAGATTGGAATTTTGAACGAGTTAAAAAAGAAGCCGAGCAACTTTGGGAAAACCAACTTTCTAAAATTCAAATTACAGAAGCTGATAAAAATAAAAAAACCATTTTCTACACTGCTTTATATCATACAATGGTGCAACCCAATATAGCTCAAGATATAGACGGCAAATACCGTGGTCGCGACAACCAAATCCACAAAGCTGAAGGATTTGATTATTATTCGGTTTTTTCACTTTGGGACACCTTTCGCGCAGCACATCCATTGTATACTTTAATCGAAAAGAAACGAACAGCCGATTTTATTAATACTTTTTTAAAGCAATACGAACAAGGCGGGAGATTGCCAGTTTGGGAGTTGGCTTCTAACGAAACTGATTGTATGATTGGTTATCATTCGGTTTCGGTAATGGCTGATGCTATGGCTAAAGGAATAACAGGTTTTGACTACGAAAAAGCATTTGAAGCAGCCAAACACAGTGCGATGCTCGATCATTTAGGATTGGATGCTTATAAAAGACAAGGTTTTATTTCGATGGATGACGAACATGAAAGTGTTTCAAAAACTTTAGAATATGCTTATGACGATTGGTGTATTGCTCAAATGGCGATGATTTTAAATAAAAAAGAAGACTACGATTATTTTATGAAGCGTTCCCAAAATTGGAAGAATGTCTTCGATTGGAATACCCATTTTATGCGCCCAAAGAAAAATGGTGGTTGGGATAAACCATTTGATCCTAAAGAAATCAATAATAATTATACCGAAGGCAATTCGTGGCAGTATTCGTTTTTTGTGCCACAAGATATTCCCGGAATGATTGCTGCCTATGGAGGAGATGAAAAATTTGAAGCCAAATTAGATGAAATGTTCAACAGCGAAAGTAAAACTACCGGTCGCGAACAAGCCGATGTTACGGGATTAATTGGGCAATATGCCCACGGAAACGAACCAAGTCACCACATGGCCTATTTGTATAATTATGTTGGTAAACCAGAAAAAACCACTGAAAAAGTACATTATATTTTAGATCATTTCTACAAAAATGAACCAGATGGATTGATAGGAAATGAAGATTGCGGACAAATGAGTGCGTGGTATGTATTGAGTTCTATGGGAATTTATGCAGTGACTCCAGGATTGCCTAATTGGTGTGTAACTAGTCCCTATTTTAGTATTATTAAAGTAAATTTTGAAAATAAATCTTCTAAAACAATAAACAAAGATACGGATGAATACCGCTTAAGAACATTTGATGCGTATAGCCCAGATGATGATTTACCGCCTGTAGAAGAAGATATTAATTCATATGATCCAGAAAAAGAATTCAAAAGATTTAATTACATTTCACCTGTTCCCGTAATTCAAGCAGACGGTAAATCGTTTAAAGAAAAAATGAAAATTTCCATTATTTCTCAAAATCCAAAGGATATAATTTATTACAGCATAAGTGACACGAACGATTATTTAGCAAAAAAACTTAGTTCTGTTGTTTATACGGAACCATTTGAGATAGTAGAAACTTCAACTATTTCCGCTTATGTAAAAAACAATGAAGACCTAAGTAATAGAACTTCTGCAACCTTTTTCAAAAAACCAAACAACTACACGATTGACATCAAATCAAAATACAATCCGCAATACCATGCAGGAGGTCCAGAAGGTTTGATTGATGGAATTCACGGAACAGAAAACTGGCGAAAAGGCGATTGGCAAGGCTATCAAAGTCAAGATTTTGAAGCTGTAATTGATTTGCAAAAAGAACAAATGGTTCATTCTTTTTCTGCAAATTTTCTACAAGATTCCCGATCTTGGATACTTTTTCCAACAACTGTAGAATATTATGTATCGAATGATAATGTTAATTTTACCCTTGTAGGAAGTGTGAAAAATGAAATCAGTCCAAAATATGAAGTGAATACAATCCAGAATTTTGAATACAATTCAGCTACAGAAATCAAGGCAAAATACATTAAAGTAAAAGCTTATAATTTTGGAAAATTGCCCGAATGGCATCAAGGTTTTGGTGGTGATGCCTTTATTTTTATTGATGAAATAACTATTAAATAATAGCGAAAACTATTTACTTAAATCAAAAGGCTGTTCTACATCCCAATTGGCACGGACATCCAATTCTTTTGGAAAATAAATAACTTCTTCGCTTTGACGAAGTGCTAAGAAATTTCCGGGCGTCCATTCTTTATCCTTATTATCATCATATATAAGGCGTAAGGTATATTTTTTTGGCTCTAATAATTCAAAGTTTAGAACCGTGTTTTTTTCAGAAAACTCGCTAGCAATAACATTTTCTTTCTCATCAACTAGTTGCACAATTACCGGGAATCGTTTTACATTTTCAAGCGTTACCTTTAAGTTTCCATATTCGGAAATATCATTTGTAGTGAAATTATAAGAAAGGGTATCGTTTTTCATATCGTAATAATTGTACAATGCCCCTGGAAGTAATTTCAAATTGTATTTTTCTTGCGGACCCTTAGTAAATAATATTTTTAGTTTCTGATTATAGGCATCATATTCGGTTGTGAATTTTACTTCTGACGAATCTTTCTTTATTAGCTTCATTTTTGAAACATCCCATTTACTTATTGGGCTATTGGAATTAATTTCAAAATTATCTCTAAAATTTAAAGTCTCAGAAATAGCCGTTGTAAAATTCAAACTGTCTTTTTTCTGATCTCTTATCTTTAGTGAGTACGATTTAGCATAATTGTTTTTAGAAATTGCAACCTTAACACTATCCCCTTTAGGAGCTTTAAACCACAATTGAAGCGAATCTTTTTTTGGTAATTTAGTTAGTAAATAAGGGATCTCTTCTGTACCTTTCTTAATCGAAATTTTCACATCTTTGCTGTTTCCTTCATAGCCCATTGTGTATCTTGCGGCAGAAGCTTGGGAGAAATTTATCGATTTAAAAGGCAATTCTTCTTTAAATAACTCCAGCTCGTAAATGGTGTCATTCGGTAGGGTAATAAAATCTTTTTGGAAACCAATTTTATCTGTTTTAGGATCAAATTTATTATTTGAGTTGGCATCCTTTAAAGCAACAAGACGGTATTTCCCTTTTTTCAAATTTTCAAATTTCCCTATTTTCAAACTGTCTAAAGTATTGGTTACATACCTTGGCGCTTGTTTGTAAATAGCAGAATCGGTATATTTTTCATTCACTTCATACAATAAAATAGATACAAAGTTGTCTACTTTTTTTCCAAGGGCATCTTTCGTGGTCGCCCCTAAAGTAAGCGAATCGATATAACTACCAGTAGAGAATACATATTTAAATTGTTGGTAGGGGTTCCCTTCGTTATTGTCTTGAATACTTTTTCCAAAATTGAAACTGTAAGTGGTATTGGGTTGTAAAGTGTCTTTTATTTTTAAGGTAAGAGTTTTGCTTGCGGTTGCCGGTAATATTTCCGGTTGCAATTTCATGGGTGGAGAAATAATCAACTGTTTCGAAACGTCTTTTAATTTTACAAATTCGTCAAAAGTTAATTGGATATCTTTTCCAATAAAATTTATAGATCCATTTTTTGGTAAACTACTAATTAATACCGGAGGAATAGTATCTTTTTTTCCACCGGTGATAGATCCTCTTTTAGCACATCCAATCGTGATTATTGCTAGTAATAATAATAGATATTTAGAATATACGCTTTGCATTCCTTCTGAATTTATTCGCAAAATAACAATTATATTTAGAGGTAACGAAATCTTTTGATTTATAATTAACTAAAAATAATTATTGCGTCATGGCCATGCAAACAATACTCAATCGTGCTCCCGGAATTTTCAGTAATTCTCTGCCACAAGCTTCTAGAGTAGAACCGGTGGTAATCACATCATCAATAAGTAAAAAATGCTTGTTATGAAGCGACTCATCCGCTGTTATGCTAAAGATACTCTTTACTACTTCACTGCGTCCTAAAATGTTCTTGTTGGTTTGCGTTTTTGAATAAATAGTTCTAATTAAAACGTTGTCATTGTAAGGTGTTTTTGTGCTTTCGGAAAGTGCTTTTCCAAAGGTTTCCACCTGATTGTATCCCCGTTCTTTAAGCCTTTTTTTGTGTAAAGGCACCGGAATTATAAAGTCTACATCCTGCAATTCCTTAATGTTTTTTATTTCTTCGGCATACCAATAGCCAATAGCTGTGCCAATTTCTTGATGTCCTTTGTATTTGAGTTTGTGAATTAATTCTTGAACAATTCCTTTTTTGTGGAAATAAAATAAAGCACCGGCAAACTCAATTGGAATTCTGCCATAAAATTTTACTTGCGCTTCGTTGTTTTCTATTTTAGAATGATTAGTCAGTGGAATTTCGTGTCGGCAAACGGTGCAAATTACTTTTTCATTGGCCAACAAAAATGAATTACAGCCCGCACACGCTTTTGGAAAAAATAAATTAAGGAGTTTTTCAAACATCAGCTAAACTATTTGTTACTTAAATTTAATAAAAATCCAAATAGCAATATAATTTAAACGCACTTTTTATATTTTTGCACCACTATGGCAAAACAAGAAGATATATTTAAGAATGTAATTTCGCATGCAAAAGAATACGGATTTATTTTTCCGTCAAGCGAAATTTACGATGGACTTAGTGCAGTTTATGATTATGCACAAAATGGAGTAGAATTAAAGAAAAACATCCGCGAATATTGGTGGAAAGCAATGGTGCAAATGCACGAAAACATTGTTGGATTGGATGCGGCAATATTAATGCATCCTACTACGTGGAAAGCTTCTGGGCATGTGGATGCTTTTAACGATCCATTAATTGACAATAAAGATTCTAAAAAAAGATACCGCGCCGATGTTTTAATTGAGGATTATGCCGAAAAATTAAATCTGAAAGCCAAAAAAGAAATTGAAAAAGCAAAAGTACGCTTTGGCGATGCTTTTAACGAACAAGAATTCATCACTACCAATGCGCGTGTGGTAGAATATCTTGCTAAAGAAAGAGAAATTCTTGAAAGAATGGGTCGCTCTTTAGGTAATGGCGATTTGGAAGATGTGAAAGCATTGATTGAAGAATTGGAAATTGCCGATCCCGAAACAGGTTCTCGAAACTGGACCGAAGTGCGTCAGTTTAATCTGATGTTTGGAACTAAACTTGGAGCTTCAGCAGATACTGCAATGGATTTATACCTTCGTCCAGAAACAGCGCAAGGAATTTTTGTGAATTTCTTAAATGTGCAAAAATCAGGGCGTATGAAAATTCCATTCGGAATTGCACAAACCGGAAAAGCCTTTAGAAACGAAATTGTAGCTCGTCAATTTATTTTCCGTATGCGTGAATTTGAGCAAATGGAAATGCAATTCTTTGTAAAACCAGGCGAAGAAATGAAATGGTACGACTACTGGAAAGACACCCGATTGAAATGGCATTTATCTCTTGGTTTAGGAAAAGAAAATTACCGTTTTCACGATCATGAAAAATTAGCGCATTATGCTAATGCTGCTGCCGATATTGAGTTTAACTTCCCATTTGGATTTAAAGAATTGGAGGGAATTCACTCTAGAACCGATTTCGATTTAAAAGCACACGAACAATTTTCAGGAAGAAAATTACAATATTTTGACACCGAATTGAATCAAAACTATGTGCCGTATGTAGTAGAAACTTCGGTTGGATTAGATAGAATGTTTTTAGCTGTATTTGCAACTTCTTTAAAAGAAGAAACGCTAGAAGACGGTTCGTTACGAACCGTATTGAGTTTGCCAGCGGTTTTAGCGCCAACCAAAGCGGCGATTTTACCATTGGTTAAAAAAGATGGATTGCCAGAAATTGCACAGCAAATAATAGCCGATTTAAAATGGGATTTCAATGTAACTTATGATGAAAAAGATGCAGTAGGAAGACGCTACAGAAGACAAGATGCTCTTGGAACTCCGTTTTGTATTACAGTAGATCACCAAACGATAGAAGACCAAACGGTAACTATTCGCCATAGAGATACCATGAAACAAGATCGCGTTAAGATTTCCGATTTAAAAACCATTATAGAAAACGAAGTTTCTATGAAAAACTGGTTGCAAAAAATGATCTAATTGAAATCAATAGTTAAAAAAAATCCACTAAGAAATTAGTGGATTTTTTTATAAGATAAATAGAATTAAAATCGGTACCCAATATTTATATCTCCCCTAAAGATTGCATCAGGAGCTACTTCAGAATTCCCGAGTACTCTTCCTGCTCCTGCTAATAATTCCAATACAAATCCAGAACGATTTATATATTTTTTACCCAGTGAAAGTCCTATAGCACCTGCACTATAGTCATAGTACTGGGAGTAATAATTTGGATTGTTTCTACCACTAGAATATTTGGCAAAACCTTCTACAAAAAATCCTTTAGCTCCATACTCTTGAGTTTCTTGAAAATAAAAACGCGCGAATGGAGTAATTGAAAAATTTTCAGGATAATTTTTATCGCTTTGTAAATTCATTAGTAAAGAACCCCCAAAAGTAAAGTCCTTAGAATAGATATATTCATAAGTGCCTTCAAAAATCGGCACAGCCAACATTTTTATGGCTCCAAATTTGATTTCGTGTTTTTTACTATCAAAATCCTTAGTCTTTTTTTCTTGACTTTGGCAAACAAAAGCTATAAGTAGCGGTAAAACAAAAAGTAATTTTTTCATAGTTTTGAATATTTAGTAAATCAAATGTACTTAATTAGTGCAATATTTTTTTTTATTTAACACTCTCTTATTGAAAGTTTTATTAATATTAATCTCTTATAGCATCCCAACCTCTGGCTTTTAAAGGGATTTTGGTATTGGCACGAGTAATTAAATGAATCCCTTCACTTTCTTGCGTCATGTGTCCGATTACAGTAAAGTTTGGATTCGCTTTTATTTTATCATAATCCTCCATTTTAATAGTGAACAACAATTCATAATCTTCACCTCCATTTATAGCAACAGTGGTAGAATCTATATTAAATTCCTCACACACATTAATAAACTGAGGGTCTACCGGAATTTTCTCTTCATATAAATTACAACCCACACCGCTTTGTTTGCAAAGGTGAATGATCTCTGAAGACAACCCATCCGAAATATCAATCATCGAAGTTGGTTTTAATTCCAATTTCTCCAATAATCCTTTAATATCATGGCGCGCTTCGGGCTTTAATTGGCGTTCAATTAAATAGGTGTAAGCATCTAAATCGGGCTGATTGTTAGGATTTACCTGAAATACTTGTTTTTCTCTTTCTAAAACTTGCAATCCCATATAAGCCGAACCTATATCACCCGTTACAACAAGTAAATCGGTTGCATTTGCACCGTTTCTGTATGTAATATCTTCTTGATTTGCTTCGCCAATAGCGGTGATTGAAAGAATCAAACCTTTTTGAGACGAAGTGGTATCGCCACCAATTACATCAACATTATAAAATTTAGCCGCATGCGTAATTCCTTCAAACAGCTCTTCTAAGGCTTCCAAAGGAAAACGATTTGAAACAGCAACCGAAACAGTTATTTGAGTCGCTTTGGCATTCATTGCGCATATATCCGACACATTTACCACTACGGCTTTGTAACCCAAATGCTTTAACGGCATGTAGGATAAATCAAAATGAACCCCTTCAATTAGCAAATCGGTAGAAACTACCATTTTTTTAGATCCAAAATCTAAAACTGCAGCGTCATCGCCAATTCCCTTTAGGGTAGATGGCAGTTGAACGGTAAAATTCTTGGTTAAATGTTCAATCAAACCAAATTCTCCCAGTTGGGATAGGGAAGTGCGTTGCGGATTTTTTTCTTCTATCATGTGGCAAAGGTACAAAGGAATTTCGTTTACCACAAAACACTCTTTGCTTGAAAGTTTCCCAATCAAAAAACCCAACAACTTTCGTCATTGGGTTAGTCTTAATTCTTAATACTATTATCTTAATACCTCTTAGTCATTCAACTTCAACACTGCCATAAATGCTTCTTGTGGAATTTCTACATTTCCAACCTGACGCATTCTCTTTTTCCCTTTTTTCTGTTTTTCCAAAAGTTTTCTTTTACGAGAAATATCCCCACCATAACATTTGGCGGTAACATCTTTACGAAGTGCTTTTATGGTTTCACGCGCAATGATTTTAGCTCCAATAGCAGCCTGAATCGGAATGTCAAATTGCTGTCTCGGAATTAACTCGCGTAATTTTTCGGTCATTTTTTTCCCAATATGATACGCATTATCCTCGTGAATTAATGCCGAAAGTGCATCTACGGTTTGTCCGTTTAAAAGCACATCCAGTTTCACTAATTTAGAAGTACGCATCCCAATTGGTGAATAGTCAAACGAAGCATATCCTTTGGAAACCGTTTTCAATCGGTCGTAAAAATCAAATACAATTTCGGCCAAAGGCATATCAAAATTCAACTCTACTCTTTCGGTAGTTAAATAGGTTTGGTTGGTAATTAGTCCGCGTTTTTCAATACACAAACTCATGACATTCCCAACAAAATCAGCCTTTGTGATGATTGTTGCTTTAATATATGGTTCTTCCACACGGTCCAAACGCGATGGCTCTGGCAAGTCGGAAGGGTTGTTTATTATAAACGAAGTATCCGGATCTTTTTTGGTGTAAGCCAAATACGAAACGTTAGGAACCGTAGTAATAACGGTCATATCAAATTCACGCTCCAAGCGCTCCTGAATGATTTCCATGTGCAACATTCCTAAGAATCCACAACGGAAACCAAATCCTAATGCCGCCGAACTCTCTGCCGTAAATACTAACGAAGCATCATTTAATTGCAGTTTCTCCATTGACGAACGCAAGTCTTCAAAATCTTCGGTGTCCACAGGATAAATTCCGGCAAAAACCATTGGTTTTACATCCTCAAATCCCGTAATCATATTTGTGGTTGGCGTTTTCGCATCGGTAATCGTGTCACCCACTTTCACCTCTTTTGCTTCTTTAATCCCCGAAATTAAATACCCCACATCGCCAGTAGATATGCAATCTTTTGGCACTTGGTTTAATTTAAGAGTTCCCACTTCATCGGCAAAATATTCATTACCGGTTGCCATGAATTTAATTTTTTGCCCTTTACGGATTTCGCCATTTTTCACACGAAAAATTACCTCAATTCCACGAAACGGATTGTAATGTGAATCAAAAATCAAGGCTTGTAAAGGTTCTTCTTTATTTCCTTTTGGCGGCGGAATTTTTTCAATAATAGCAGCCAATATATTTTCTACGCCAAATCCGGTTTTACCCGATGCGTGAATGATTTCTTCTAGTTTGCAACCCAATAAATCAATAATATCGTCACTTACTTCCTCCGGATTCGAACTTGGCAAATCCACTTTATTCAACACCGGAATAATCTCCAAGTCGTTTTCTAAAGCCAAATACAAGTTAGAAATTGTTTGCGCCTGAATACTTTGAGCCGCATCCACAATAAGTAGCGCACCTTCGCAAGCCGCAATAGATCGGGAAACTTCATACGAAAAATCCACATGCCCCGGAGTGTCAATAAGGTTCAAGATATAATCTTCGCCTTTGTATTTGTACTCCATTTGAATGGCGTGACTCTTAATGGTAATTCCACGCTCGCGCTCCAAGTCCATGTTATCCAGCAACTGCGCTTTTTCTTCACGGGCCGTAACCGTTTGGGTTGCCCCAAGAAGTCGGTCGGCAAGCGTACTTTTTCCGTGATCAATATGTGCAATAATGCAAAAATTTCTAATATTTTTCATGCTTGAATTTTGTCAATTTTTTGGGCGTTACCACAACTCCACTATCGTTTCATTGTTGGTCAGGCTTTCCGCTGTATCTTTTGTTCCGCTAATGCTGCACAAAAGGATGCCGCTTCAATCCCTAACGCAAACCCTAATAAGTAAGGATTTAATCTGCAAATATAAAGCAAAGATTTGATTTATATGACTCAAATTTGAAACCTTAAACTTGAAACACACAAAATTTTGTACTTTTGCCAAAAATTCAATATCCATGCCCAAAATTGGCAACATCATTTTACCCGATTTCCCTTTGCTACTCGCTCCAATGGAAGATGTGAGCGATCCGCCATTTCGTAGATTGTGTAAATTACATGGTGCCGATTTAATGTATTCCGAATTTATTTCGAGTGAAGGCTTGATTCGTGATGCCGTAAAAAGCAAACAAAAATTAGATATTTTCGATTACGAGCGTCCGGTTGGAATCCAAATATTTGGTGGTGATGAAGAAGCAATGGAACTATCTGCTCGAATTGTAGATGCCGTGCAGCCCGACTTGGTAGACATTAATTTTGGTTGTCCCGTAAAAAAAGTAGTTTGTAAAGGAGCCGGAGCCGGTGTTTTGAAAGATGTTGATTTGATGGTGCGTTTAACCAAATCGGTTATTAAAGGAACCAATCTTCCGGTAACGGTAAAAACCCGTTTGGGTTGGGATGAAAATTCCATTAATATTGATGAGGTTGCCGAGCGTTTGCAAGATATTGGTGTGCAAGCCTTAACGGTGCATGCAAGAACGCGCGCCCAAATGTATAAAGGGCATTCCGATTGGAGTCACATCCAACGCATCAAAAATAACCCTAGAATTACCATGCCAATTTTTGGGAATGGCGATATCGATTCTCCCGAAAAAGCTTTAGAATATAAAAACAAATACGGACTAGACGGCATGATGATTGGTCGTGCAGCTATTGGTTATCCTTGGATTTTTAACGAAATTAAGCACTATTTTGCTACAGGAGAACATCTAGCAAAACCAACAATTATAGACCGTGTTGAGGCTGCAAGAAATCACTTAACTTGGTCTATGGACTGGAAAGGGGAACGCCTCGGAATTGTAGAAATGCGCCGCCACTATACCAATTATTTCAAAGGAATTCCCAATTTTAAAGAATTCCGATTGAAACTAGTTACCCTAGAAGATCCCGAGCAATTGTTTCAAGCATTAAATGAAATTCAGGAGATCTATTCGGATTTGCCTATCTATTAAACTTAAATAATTTTTAGGAGGAGTTTCATTAAATTGTCCATTTCGACAGGCTCAATGTGACAATTAATGCTCAATGTGAGGATCATGACCGAATGTGACAATTAAGGCTCAATGTGATGATGACGGCTGAAATGGATTAGCATGTTTTAAACTGTAAATCAAATCGCAAACTTGTTAACTAATTTTAGAGAACAGTTGTGTCAGTCTGAGCTTGTCGAAGACTAATCCAATAACTTTTTAGTCACTCGACTACTTGCAATTAAGCTTGCAATAAATCCAAGGGAAACGATAGTAGCAAATACTATGGCTACATTTTGAAAGCTAAATTCCACCGGATAAGCTAACGATGGAGTAATCATAATCAGTTGGAATTGTTGTTGAATTACCACAATAATAATTCCTAAAATCAAACCAATTAATCCGCCAAAAACGCTTAATAGCGTTCCTTGCAATAGGAAAATTTTGCGCAAATCTTTCACTTCCACACCCAAATTAAATAGCGTTTTTAGATTAACTTTTTTATCCAAAACCATCATAATTAAAGCGCCAATTAAGTTGAAAAGCGCTATAATAATCACCAAAGTAAAAATAAGATACACCGCAATATTTTCGGTGTTGAGCATTTTGTAAAGCGTCGCGTTGAGTTGGGCACGTGTTTTTACCGCTACTTTATTGTTGCAAATTTTAGTTACGGTTTCAATTACTTCGGCTTCGTTTGCATTGGGTTTTGTTCTTATTTCAATTCCTGAAATTTGATTTGGGCGGTATAATAATAATTCTTGCGCCAAGCCCAAATCGGCAAAGACATATTTGGAATCGAGTTCTTCACTTATGGCATAAATTCCAACAGGAACCAAGGCTAATTTGCTAAAAGAATCTTCGGGATTTAATGATGAAAAATCACCTTTTCCTGGTTTGGGAGCCATCACTTCCAAAACATTATTCATGTCGAATAAACCAAGGGAAAGTTTCTCAGAAATGCCATAGCCAATTACTACTTGATAGGTGTTTGGCCTTAGCCATTGTCCGTTAAATAATTTTTGTGAAGCTTTGTTGACTTTAACATAATTAGAATCTACCCCTTTAATATAGGCTACTTGTTGTTTATCGTCAAATGAAAAGAGCACGCGCTCTTCTATTATTTTGCTGTAAGAAGCTACTCCCGCATATTTTTGTAATTTTTGTTCTTGATATGGAGTAAGCACGAATGACTTTCCGGTTTTTGGGATTACCTTTAAATCGGGATCAAAATCGTTGGAAAACGACAAACTAAAAACGCGTAATCCGCTAAAAACCGATAGCACTACAAACAAGGCCATGGCACCAATGATAATCCCCCCCGAAGCAATTCGGGTAATAATGTTGATTGCATTATTTTTGCTTTTGCTAAAAAGGTACCTTTTGGCTATGTACAGCGGAAAATTCACTTACGATCTTTTTCGTTTTTCTAGAAGTTCTCTATTGGTAATTGGGTTTTCTTTTCCGGCAAGGGCGTTGTCTATTTTCTCAATATAATCAAGAGAGTCGTCTATGTAGAAAGAAAGATTGGGCACTTTTCGAAGCTGCATTTTAATGCGTTGCGCTAAATCGTGTTTGATTAATGGCATGTTTGATTTTACCGCTTCTAATATTTCTTGTGCTCTGTCTTGAGGGAACACACTAAGATATACTCGGGCAACTCCAAGATCGGAGGTTACGGACACTTTAGAAACTGAAATCACCAAATTGGTAATTCCATTTTTTCTTATTTCACCTTGAAGAATGTCTACTAAATCATTTTGTAAAACACTTCCTATTTTTTTCTGTCTGTTTGTTTCCATTTGGCAAAAATACGATTTTTTTAAAGTCGCAAAGTCGTTAAGCGCCAAAGTTTGTTATTGTTTTGTTTTGTTGATGAAATACCTTCGTTATTCTTAATAGATTTTGTAATTTTTAATACCTTAGCACCTAAGAATCTTAGAACTTTGTACCTTAAATGATGAGAAAAATAGAACATATCGGGATTGCTGTAAAAAGTTTGGAAACCTCCAATTTGCTTTTCGAAAAATTATTTGGCGCACCAGCCTACAAGCAAGAAGAAGTGGCTAGCGAAGGGGTGAAAACCTCGTTCTTCATGAATGGGCCAAACAAAATCGAATTGCTAGAAGCAACCAACGCGGATAGCCCTATTGCCAAATTTTTAGAAAAAAAAGGCGAGGGAATTCACCACATTGCTTTTGATGTACAAGACATTCACAGTGAAATGCAACGCTTGCAAGAAGAAGGATTTGTATTGTTAAATGAAGTGCCAAAAAAGGGCGCCGACAATAAGTTGGTTGTTTTTTTACATCCAAAAACTACCAATGGTGTTTTGATTGAGTTGTGCCAGAAAATAGCATAAATGATGGAATTTTTCTGTAGGTTTGCCAAAAAACAAAAAACACTTGCAATAAATTAAAAATAGTGGTAATATTGCAACCTCTTAACCGGTCCTATAGCTCAGTTGGTTAGAGCACCTGACTCATAATCAGGTGGTCCCTGGTTCGAGCCCAGGTGGGACCACAAAAAAAACTCCAACAGTTACTGTTGGAGTTTTTTTATTGAGTTGTCTTAATATACCTAATTCTTAATAAGTTTAGAATACTTTGTTCCAAATTCACCTTCTACT